>NZ_LQPH01000167.1 GCF_002102255.1 Mycobacterium nebraskense | reverse complement strand
CCACCGCATAGGATCATCAACGCAAGCGAGCGGAACCTATGTCAGACCACTTTTACACCGCTCCTGGGACGCCACCGCTCTCGTCGGCAGGCTCTTTTCCGGATGTTGGCGTCAGCGAAACGCTGAGGTCTTCGCTGTAGGCGTCGAGTGTGATCGCGTGTTAGTCGGATAAGACCCCAGGGGGTAAGGAGTAGGTCAGTCGCGGCCGAAATGCGTGTTTGAAGTGGGGATGGCGGGCATTTCCTAGGACCGTCAATTGTGGACGAACGGTGAAGGTGGCGAGACGATGAATCCGATCACGCGCGTCAAAGCTGCTGCAATTCTGGCCGCATCGGTGCTGTTGCCTCTGAACCCCGGGCGGTCCACCCGTGCTGCGAGTAAACACCACCTCGACATCAGCACACCCCGCTGCCGCGGCCGGGCCACCAATGATCACACCCGCCGGCACTGCAGCACGACAAACGTTGCGACACAACACTACCGGGCTATCCGACCTGCATTCACGCGGCCAAAACCCCTTAAGCAATCACCTAAACACCGAAGTCACCCAAACGCGCGCCCGCGGTGGTGCCACCATCTCCAAAGGCCCGCGCCCTCGGCTCACTTGCCGTGTCGCCTCCACGGCTATCTGGGGAACATTTTCTGTTCCGAATTAGTGCCGTCGCCATGATGACACGACGGCACTAGTTCTGCTCTAATGGTCAGATCAGGTCTGTCTTCAGACTGCAGGGCGGCCCGTCATTCATCACGGCGCTGGGGGGCACCGCGCGAGGAAAAGAGCGCGCTATGAGCCCTGTCTTTCACATGTCGCATCCGTCAGTCGCGCAGGACGCCGAGCCGCATCGGAGGCTGGCGCATGAGCGCGCGCCACTACGGATCACCAGCGAGCGCAACGGCTCGGCGGTCATCATTCAGTGGGCGGCGAGGTCGACGCCGGCACCGAGGACATCTGGGACAATCTGATGAACAAGATCGGTCCGACCGCCATCGCGCCGGGACCGTTCGTGGTCGACGTTTGCAACCTGCGTTTCCTATCGTGTGGCGCACTTTCCTTGCTAGGCCAACAGGCACGACGTTGTCGACGCCGCGGGATCACCACCTGTCTGGTCAGCAACCAGCCGATCGTGGCGCGAATCGTGGCGGCCGGCGGTCTGCGTCCGCTGCTATCGAACTATCCGACCGTTGAATCGGCACTATCGGCTGCGGCCGCTTGAGCCATCTGACCGGTGCGAAAGGCTGACGGGCCAAACGCCCGCCCGACGAAAGGGTAACCATGGGTACCGACCTACAGCGTGGATGGCGACCAACGAGCGTGGCGACCGCAGCTGCTGTGCTGGCGGCAGTGATCGGGTCCATCGGCACTGCGCTGCCGGCTCGGGCGGCTGGACCCGAATTCCTGCAGGTGCCCTCGCCATCGATGGGCCACAACATCACCGTGGAATTTCAAAGCGGTGGAGCGCCGGCGGTGTATTTGCTCGACGGTTTGCGTGCCCGTGACGACCGCAGCGGCTGGGACATCGAAACCAACGCATTCAACGACTACGCCGGTTCGGGCATATCGGTGGTCGCGCCGGTCGGCGGGCGCTCGAGCTTCTACGCCGATTGGTACGGCTCGGCAAATGGCCAAACCTACAAGTGGGAAACGTTTTTGACCAGCGAGCTGCCTGCATACCTTTCAAGCAGAGGTGTTCGGTCCAGCCGCAATGCCGTGGTGGGGGTATCTATGTCGGGCTCCTCGGCGCTGATCTTGGCGGCCTATCACCCAGGGCAGTTCGCCTACGCCGGCGCGCTGTCGGCCTTGCTGAATCCCTCCCAGGGCAGCGGTCCGACCTACATCGGTTTCGCTATGAACGACGAGGGCGGCTTCAACCCCCAGGACATGTGGGGGCCGACCGGTGGCCCCGGCTGGCAGCGCAACGACCCCACCGTGCAGGCCGGGCGCCTGGCCGGCAACAACACCCGATCGTGGATCTACAGCGGCAACGGGACACCGTCGGAATCCATCGGCCAGGGAAGCCTGCCCGGCCAGGTGATCGAAGAGGTTATTTTGCAAAGCAACATCGCTTTCCAGAACGCCTACACCGGGGCCGGCGGTCATAACGCCACGTTCAACATCGACCACAACGGCGTACACAGCTGGGGTTACTGGGGTGCGCAGTTGTCGGCGATGAAACCCGACATGCAAGCCACCCTCGGCGCCCGTGCAGGATCAGCGACGTGATACCTCCACCAGCTCACGCCGGATACATCCAGGATGAAATATCCTGACGCACCCCATTATTGGGGTTCGCTCGAACCGTTACGGTCACGCATCGGCTGCATTTTCGCCTCGACGCTACGTGGCAGATGCACGTTCTGCCGCGTCGCGGCAAGAAAGCCATGACCAAGCTGATCGAATCGGTCCGCCGCGAGGTGCCCGCCGGTACCGGAAGAGGGCTAGATCACGTTAGTTCAGGTGAAAACAGTGATATTAACCGGTAACCGCGCATATTCATTTCCATCGTATTGCTAACCTTGACCGTCGTTAGTGGCCGCAGAATTAAATGATCGGGGCGGGAGTCGCTTTGCTCGGCGGCGCCACGCAGGTCGAGTTGCATCCATCGACGTCGTGCCAGCGGCTGCGTTTCTAGGCCGACATGCCGGTATAGGCCCATTGCGCAGGTCAGCCACCCGAGGCCAGCGCCTTGAGTTTGCGGCATGACTCGCGGATGTGTTTTGCAAGGTCGCGGCCATCGGTGCTGTCGATCCAGCCTTCCTTCGACGGCGACCTCGAAAACCGCGACTCCTGCCATTGCAGTCAGATTCGCGGTTAGGCCGCCCACGCCGCGTTAGCACAACGCATCGGCTATCCCTGCGGCGAGGCCGGAATACTTGCTTAGTCCCGCTCCTGAAGCCCCGTGTTGGCAGTAATAACAGCCTGGCATTGGCGCGCCGCCGACTGGGTGATGGGCTCAAAGTACGAGAGTCTGGCTTCGAGGCCGACAGGGCAGCGACGGCATCAATCGGCGATGCCGAGTCGGGAGCGTCTGCGACGGCGCGCACAATGTCGATGCCCACAACTGGCGGTGGAAGTGCACCACGACCCCTATGACTTGTCGAGGGTCTGGGTACGTAATCGCCACGACGACGCCTGGCTGGCAGCGACGTGGACGCACCTGCGGATCTCGCCCGTGCCGTGCGGCGTGGCGCTGTGGCGCCACACGTTTCTCCTATGTCAAGCCGCTGCCGGGTGGCAAGGCTGTTGACGGTTTTGTTCGTCGGTTCGCAGGTGATGAAAGA
>NZ_LQPH01000166.1 GCF_002102255.1 Mycobacterium nebraskense | reverse complement strand
ATCCCGCCAACCGGACTCACACCAGCAAAATCCACACCGACCAGCGTAAGTCCACTTAAGCAGATAAGCAGTACATACATTCGATAATAGATTTGGCCACTGACAACTCGCCGCTACGCTGGCAAGTGTGACCGCCAAGAGCCGGATACGGTTGGCGCGGGTCTATGACGACGTCGCCCCTGAGGAGGGCCGGCGAGTGCTGGTGGACCGCGTTTGGCCGCGGGGAGTGCGCAAGGACGACCCGCGGGTGGGGACCTGGTGCAAGGACGTCGCACCGTCGAAGGACCTCCGCGAGTGGTATCAGCACCGGCCAGAGCGGTTCGATGAATTCGCTGCGCGGTACAAGTCGGAACTGCGCGACAGCCCGGCGCTGGAGGAGCTGCGCGAACTGGCCAGCCACGGCGTCGTCACCCTGGTCACCGCGACGCGCGACCTGGACATCAGCCAGGCGGCCGTCCTCGCGGAGCTGCTGAAAAGCCGCTGAACGCGTGAGACGATCGTGCGATGCGGCTGGGATTGCACGCACTGGGGATTGGTGCCGGCGCTGACCGCGCGGTGATCGATGCCGTCGCGTCAACTGCGGACGAGTGCGGCTTCGCCACGCTATGGGCGGGCGAGCACGTCGTCATGGTCGACCGACCCGCGTCTCGCTATCCCTACTCCGACGACGGCGTCATCGCCGTTCCGGCGCAAGCGGATTGGCTTGATCCGATGATTGCGCTGAGCTTCGCCGCTGCCGCCTCGTCCCGGATCGGGCTTGCGACGGGTGTGCTTCTGCTGCCCGAACACAATCCGGTGGTGGTGGCCAAGCAGGCCGCCAGCTTGGATCGGCTCAGCGGTGGGCGCCTGACACTGGGGGTCGGTGTGGGTTGGTCCAGGGAGGAATTCGCCGCGCTCTCAGTGCCCTTCGCCCATCGCGGTGCGCGCACCGCCGAATACGTTGCCGCGATGCGCGCGTTATGGCGTGACGACGTCGCTTCCTTCGACGGTGACTTCGTCTGCTTCGACTCCGTTCGCGTCAACCCCAAGCCGGTACGCGATCGTCGTATGCCGATCGTGGTTGGGGGCAATAGCGATTCGGCGCTGCGGCGGGTGGCGGCTTGGGGCGACGGCTGGTACGGGTTCAACATCGATGGGCCGGAGGCCGTGCACGATCGGGTCGCCAAGCTGGAGCAGTTATGTGCCGAGGCGGGGCGCGATTTTGGGCAGCTGCGGCTGTCGGTGGCGCTGCGCGCCCCGAGCGTTGGGGATATCGCCGCCCTCACCGAGTTGGGCGTTGACGAACTGGTCCTGGTCGAGGCGCCCCCTGACCGGCCCGAGGCGGCGGTCGAATGGGTTTCGGCGCTGGCTGAGCAGTGGATGATGGCGGCACCCGCGTGAGTAGGTTCGACCGTGGATCCGCGTGAGCCCGATCCCATACTGCCGCGGGAGTTGACCGACATCCCCGACGAGGTGCGCGCCGTCCCGCCGCCGCCCATACCGGGGTTGCCCGACCCGTACGGGTTGCGTCTCGCCGACCCGGACGCCGACGCCGAGATGATCGCCGAGTGGATGAACCGGCCGCACCTGGTCGAAGCTTGGGAGTCCGCCTGGCCGGTGGCGCGGTGGCGTCGTTATCTGCGGGCGCAACTCGAAGGCGGCTTCTCCCGGCCGTTCATCGCAACGCTCTATGCGATGCCCCGTGCGTATATCGAATTGTATCGAGCGGCAAAGGATTCCATCGCTGACCGCTATGACTACGATCCCCACGATCTGGGTCTGCACGTCGCGGTCGCCGACCTGGATTACATCAAGCGGGGACACGTCAGTTACCTGCTGCCCTATCTGGTGGGCAGCATCTTGGGCCTTGATCCGCGATGCCGGCGCATCATGTTCGATCCCGACCACCGCAACGTCTTGGCGCGCACATTCTGCGAGCGGGGCGGCTGCGTCTTCCTCGGCGAGCACGATATGTCGAACCGGCGGATGGCGCTCTACGTGCTGCCCCGTACGCCCGACGACGTTCCCCGCGGTTGACTCAGAGCTGCTCGGCAATCCACTGCGCGAGGACGGCCGCCGCTTCACCCAGCACGACGCTCACGACGATGTTTGCGACCGCGGCGCGTACCTGACGCTCCTCGCCGAGCCGCTGCGTTTCCAGCATCCAGGTGGAAAACGTGGTGTAGGCGCCGACGAACGCGGTGCCCGCCAGCAGGGCGGCCTCCTTGCTCAACACCAGGCCGCCGAGAAAGCCCAGCAGCGCGGCGCCGCTGATGTTCACGACCAATGTGCCGAACGGAAAGGACTGGGCGGCCCGGCGGGCCACCGCGCGGTCGACCACGAAGCGCAGCACCGACCCGATGCCGCCGATCAGCGCGACCGCTGCCCACAACGCAGCCGTCGTGACCGCGCCGGCCGTCATCCGCGGATCCGTACCCGGCGCACCAATTTGGTGGCCAAGTGCACCGCCAGCAGTCCCAACACGATGCTGGTGAGGGTGTAGCCCGCGGCCAGCGCCCAATGGCCGTGCTCGACCATCCTCAGCGTCTCGACCTGCATCGTGGAGAACGTGGTGAGCCCGCCGCACAATCCGGTGCCCAGCAGGGGGCGCCGATAACTCGACAACGGCAACCGCTCCAGCAGTCGGGTGGTGAAGTATCCCACCAGGAAGGCGCCGACGATGTTCACCGTGAACGTCGGCCACGGCCACCTCGCCGGGTCGCCGGCGGCGAGCGTGCCCGAGGCGGCGCGGGCGAGGGAGCCCAGCGCTCCGCCGGCGAAAACCGCGGCCAACTCGCGATAGTCTTGTGCCACGCGTGATCCCCTTCCCCTTGCAAGGACTTACGGTGGGTGAATCCGGGACGTCAGAAAAGTACCTGACAAGTCAGCGACGTGCGCCGCGGGCAGAATTGACAACCATGGCCCACCCCCGCGCCGGTCAGCCGGCCCAGCCCGAAGACCTTGTCGATCTGCCTCACCTGGTGACGGCCTACTACTCGGTTCAGCCCGATCCCGACAACGTCGCCCAGCAAGTGGTCTTTGGCACGTCGGGACACCGCGGGTCGGCGCTCAACGGGGCTTTCAACGAAGCCCACATCCTGGCCATCACCCAAGCCATCGTCGAATACCGCGCCGCCCAAGGCGCCACCGGGCCGTTGTTCATCGGCCGTGATACGCACGGCCTTTCCGAGCCGGCATGGGTGTCGGCGCTGGAGGTGCTGGCCGCCAATAATGTGGTGGCCGTCGTCGACTCCCGCGACCGCTACACCCCGACACCGGCGGTCAGCCACGCAATCCTCAGCTACAACCGCGGTCGCACCGAAGCGCTGGCCGACGGGATCGTCGTGACGCCGTCGCACAACCCGCCGCCGGACGGCGGCTTCAAGTACAACCCGCCCAATGGCGGCCCGGCGGACACCGACGCGACCAACGCAATCGCCAAGCGCGCCAACGAGATTCTGCGCGACGGTTCGGGGGTCAAGCGGGTGGCGCTGGCCCGGGCGCTGCAGGCCGTTCAGCGCCACGACTACCTGGGCGCCTATGTCGACGACCTGCCCAACGTGGTCGACATCGATGCGATCCGCGCGGCCGGGGTGCGGATCGGCGCCGACCCGCTTGGCGGCGCCAGCGTGGACTACTGGGGTGAGATCGCCCAGCGGCACGGTCTTGACCTGACGGTGGTGAACCCGCTGGTCGACGCGACCTGGCGGTTCATGACGCTCGACCACGACGGCAAGATCCGGATGGACTGCAGCTCGCCCGACGCGATGGCTGGGCTTATTAACGTCATCGCCACCTCGGACCGCTACCAGATCGCCACCGGCAACGATGCCGACTCCGACCGCCACGGCATCGTCACACCCGACGGGGGGCTGCTCAACCCCAACCACTATCTGGCGGTGGCCATCGATTACCTCTACACGCACCGGTCGTCCTGGCCGGACGGCATCGCCGTCGGCAAGACCGCGGTCAGTTCGTCGATCATCGACCGGGTGGTCGCCGGCATCGGCCGCAAGCTCGTCGAGGTGCCGGTCGGGTTCAAGTGGTTCGTCGACGGCCTGATCGGAGGCACCATCGGCTTCGGCGGCGAGGAGTCCGCGGGGGCGTCGTTCCTGCGGCGCGACGGCTCGGTGTGGACCACCGACAAGGACGGCATCATCCTGGCGCTGCTGGCCTCCGAGATCCTCGCCGTCACCGGGTCGACTCCGTCGCAGCACTACCAGGAGCTGACCGCCGAGTACGGCACGCCGTTCTACGCGCGGGTCGACGCGCCCGCCGACCGCGACCAGAAAGCCCGGCTGGCCAAGCTCGCGCCCGAGCAGGTGACCGCGACCGAGGTGGCCGGCGAGCCGATCATCGCGAAACTCACGGCCGCACCCGGCAACGGCGCCGCGCTGGGCGGATTGAAGGTGACGACCGCCAACGCATGGTTTGCTGCGCGGCCGTCGGGCACCGAGGACGTCTACAAGATCTACGCGGAATCCTTCAACGGACCGGAGCATTTGGCAGAGGTGCAAGAAGCCGCGCGCGAGGTAGTTAATAAAGTCATTGGGTGACCATTTCCCTCCGCCTCGCCCGCCCGGGGGGATGCGGGTCCCGTTCGGCGCGGCTGCCGCGCGAAGTTTGGATCCTTAGCTGGGCGAATGTCATGGTCGCGCTGGGCTATGGTGTCATTTCGCCGGCGATGCCCGCTTTCGCCCATACCTTCGGGGTCAGCATCAAGGCGGTGACTTTCTTGGTCACCGTCTTTTCGTTGAGCCGGCTGTGTTTCGCGCCGGTCAGCGGCCTGCTGGTGCAGCGCTTGGGTGAGCGGCGGATTTACATCGGTGGTTTGCTGATCGTGGCGTTGTCCACCATCGCGTGTGCCTATTCGCAGACGTATTGGCAACTATTGTTTTTTCGGGGCATCAGCGGCGTCGGTTCGACGATGTTTTATGTCTCGGCATTGGGACTGATGATCCATATCAGCCCGCCCGACGCGCGCGGGCGAATCGCCGGGCTGTTCACGACCTCGTTCATGATCGGCGCGGTCGGCGGGCCGGCGATCGGCGGCCTGACGGCGGGGTGGGGGCTCACCGCCCCATTCATCGTGTACGGCGTCGCAATGCTGGGCGTGGCGGTGGTGCTGTTCTACGGCCTGCGGCATTCGGAGCTGGCCGCGCCCCTGCCGCCGACACGGTCAACGGTGACGATGCGCCAGGCGCTGCGTTTTCGCTCGTACTGGGCGGCGCTACTGGCCAACTTTGCGACTGGCTGGGCGGCGTTTGGTCTGCGGGTCGCGCTGGTGCCGCTGTTCCTCGCCGACGTCATGGGCAAGAGCGTCGGCGTCATCGGAGTGGCGCTTGCGGCCTTCGCGGCCGGTAACGCCTTGGCCGTTGTCCCCAGCGGGTTCCTGTCCGACCGGATGGGACGCCGCACGTTATTGATCATCGGCCTGGCGACGTCCGGGGTTGCGACCGCCGCGCTGGGAGCCGTGTCGACGTTGCCGGCGTTCATGGTCGCGGCGGCGGTATCCGGTGCGACGACGGGCATTTTCATGTCACCGATGCAGGCCGCGGTGGCGGACATCCTCGGCAGTGAGGCGCGCGCGGGACTTCCGGTGGCGGCGGTGCAGATGCTGTCCGATCTGGGTGCCATCGTCGGCTCGGTGACGGTCGGTTGGGCCGCCGAGAACCTGAGCTTCGCCTGGGGATTCGGCATCAGCGGGATTGTTTTGCTGATCGCCGCCGTCGGTTGGGTGCTGGCGCCGGAAACGCGGACGCTGATCCATCCGGAGCACGGTCTGGCGGAGTCCCAGGCGGACGTTGAGCTGGCCTGAACAGCAACTTTGAAGGACGGTTGCCAGTGGTGTAGCTTCGATTGGCACGACTTGGGGCTATGGCGCAGCTGGTAGCGCACCACACTGGCAGTGTGGGGGTCAGGGGTTCGAGTCCCCTTAGCTCCACAAGAGAAATACCAGCTCAGGGGTATTTTCTACCCTCGGTCCACTGTTACGTAGCAGTCCGTAACCAGTCCTGAGTGGCACCGTTAAAACGGAAATTAGCACTTGAATCCGGTTTTTTTAGTCCGCCTTGCGCGGAGGGGCTCCCCTTATCTTCAGCAGCCATGACACGCTGGCGTGTGAGCCCCCAGGGGCGGCGGGATAATGCGTGAGATCAAGACGAAGTACGGGCCTGGCAGAATCGCGACCTCCGCGGACAAGTCGCACATCGTCCACCGGCCTGTGACCAAATCGTCAATCCTGAGTTCTGAAGACAATCCCAGCGTCGAACTCGACATCACGACCTCTGGACACGGTTTCCCGCCGAGGGCTACGCGGCGCGCTTCACCGCCACCTTGAGATCGTGCGGCAGGCAGGCCGTCGTCTTCTGCACGGAGGCATGGTACGACTGCTGGTGTCATCCCTCTGGCATCAATACACCATCTGCCCCCACCGGTCACGAACTCGGTGAACTGCCCTATCGGCTTTCCGCGTGGCGCCTCGGCGTGCTTACCTTCGCTCGTTAGCCTGGCCGCATCCGACGAGGGAGAAACGTCAATGTTGGTCCTGCACGGGTTCTGGTCTCCTTCGAACGGGCTATGCCTGTGGGCGGAGGATTCCGCGCTCGCGGTGACGAGTCCCAGCGAAGCGTTGCGTGCGGCTCGCCCGCATCCGTTCGCCGCGGACGCCGATGCCATCGCCCCGATCCACACCGGCAAGCCAGGAACCGCGGTTCTGTTGTTGCCGTCGTTGCGGAAGTCGCCACTGGACTCACCGGAGCTGTTCCGGGTCACGCCGCGCCCGGCACCAAGAATCCAACCCGTTCTGCTGCCCTGGACGGTTCCCGTGATGTCCCTGCCCGCCGCGTCGGCGCTGACCGCGCTGGACGAGCCCGCCGCCGACGTGCGGTACGGCGCATCCGTGACGTATCTCGCCGAACTGGCGGCGTTCGCGCGGGAGCTGGTGGAGCGCGGCCGGGTCCTGCCCGCGCTCTCCTGTGACGAACACGGGCCAGTCGCGTTCTGGCGTCCGGTGGTGCAGGGTCCCGACGTGGTGGCCCTGAATGCGCTGATTGCCGCGATGCCACCGGTATGCCGGGCTGAGCCGGAGACCCAGGACGGCCACGAGCTGGCCATCTCGGCGCTGTATGCCTTCGCGGATGCGGCGGTGCGAACGACGTTGCCAGCCGGGATCGACCTGCTCTCGCCCTGGCGTGGCCGCCGCCCGAAACACGTTCCGGCCCAAGAAGCCTGGCTGACCGCGCTGACCGCCCCGGACGGCCGGTTCGACGCGGACCCGGGCGAACTCGATGCGCTGGCCGGGGCACTGCAGCCGTGGGATGCGATCGGTGCCGACGAGCCCGGCCCGGCAAGGGCGATGTTCCGGCTCTCCGAAACTGAGGAGCGGGCGGGGCAGCAGCCCGGCTGGCGGCTGGAGTTCCTGCTGCAATCCATGGCTGACCCCAGCCTGTTGGTACCCGCGGAGCAGACCTGGGACGAGGATGGCAGCTTGCGCCGCTGGCTGGACAGGCCCCAGGAACTCCTGCTCGCTGAACTCGGGCGCGCCGTCCGGATCTACCCCGAACTCGCGCCCGCCCTGCGCACGGCGCGTCCGTCCGAGATTTCCCTGGACACCGAGAGTGCCTACCGCTTCCTGTCCACTGCGGTGCCCCGGCTCGATGAGGCGGGGTTCGGCGTTCTGCTGCCGTCATGGTGGGACCGGCGCCGCAAGCTCGGACTCGCGGTGTCGGCGTCCACACCGGTCGACGGGGTGGTGGGCGGCACACGCAGATTCAGCCGCGACCAACTGGTCGATTTCCACTGGGAACTCGCGGTCGGTGACGACACCTTGACCGAGGACGAGATCGCCGCGCTCGCCGAGACCAAGGCCCCGCTGATCCGGCTGCGCGGCCAGTGGGTGGCGGTGGACCCCGATCAGCTGCGCCGCGGGCTGGAGTTCCTGGCGAAGAATCCCACCGGCCAAGCGACCACGGCCGAGATCCTCGCGCTGGCCGCCAGCCATCCCGACGACACCGACACCCCGCTGGAAGTCACCGCGGTGCGCGCCGACGGCTGGCTCGGCGATCTGCTCAGCGGCGCGGCGGCCCAGTCGTTGCAGCCGCTGGCACCCCCACCGGAGTTCACCGCGATGCTGCGTCCCTACCAGCAGCGGGGGCTGTCCTGGCTGGCGTTCCTGTCCTCGCTCGGGCTGGGCAGCTGCCTGGCCGACGATATGGGGCTGGGCAAGACCGTGCAGTTGCTCGCCCTGGAGTCCGCGCAACGTCACGACGAGCCCGGTGCCGCGCCGACACTGCTGCTGTGCCCGATGTCCTTGGTCGGCAACTGGCAACGGGAAGCCGCGAAATTCGCACCGACACTGAGGGTTTACGCTCACCACGGCACGGCACGGTTGCGCGGCGACGCGCTGCGCGAGCATCTCGCCGACACCGATGTCGTGGTCACTACCTACGCCACCGCGAGTCGCGACATCGGTGAGCTCGCCGGATTCCGCTGGAACCGGGTAGTGCTGGACGAGGCGCAGGCGGTGAAGAACAGTCTGTCCCGCGGGGCCAAGGCGGTGCGTCGGCTAAAGGCAGGGCACCGGGTGGCGCTTACCGGGACCCCGGTCGAAAACCGGCTCGCCGAGCTGTGGTCCATCATGGACTTCCTCAACCCCGGTCTGCTCGGCTCGTCCGAGGTGTTCCGCACCAGGTACGCGATCCCCGTCGAGAAGTACGGCCAGACCGAACCGGCCGAGCGCCTGCGCAGGATCACCCGCCCCTACGTCCTACGCCGGCTCAAGTCCGACCCGACGATCATCGACGACCTACCCGAGAAGATCGAGATCAAGCAGTACTGCCAGCTCACCACCGAACAGGCATCCCTGTACCAGTCCATCGTCGACGAGATGATGGAGAAGATCGAGAACACCGAGGGCATTGAGCGGCACGGCAATGTGCTTGCCGCGATGGCCAAGCTCAAACAGGTCTGCAACCATCCCGCGCAACTGCTACACGACCGTTCGCCGGTCGGTGCGCGATCGGGCAAGGTCATCCGGCTCGAGGAGATCCTGGAAGAAATCCTCGCTGAGGGAGACCGGGTGCTGTGCTTCACCCAGTTCACCGAATTCGCCGAGATGCTCGTGCCGCACCTGGCCGCGCGGTTCGGGCAGGACGTGCTGTACCTGCACGGCGGCACCCCGAAGAAGCGGCGCGACGAGATGGTGGTGCGCTTCCAGTCCGGTGAGGGGCCACCGATCTTCCTGCTGTCGCTGAAGGCCGGCGGCACCGGGCTCAACCTCACCGCGGCGAACCACGTTGTGCACCTTGACCGCTGGTGGAACCCGGCTGTGGAGAACCAGGCCACCGACCGAGCGTTCCGCATCGGCCAGAAGCGAAAGGTCCAAGTGCGCAAGTTCATTTGCACCGGCACGCTCGAAGAGAAGATCGACGACATGATCGAGGAGAAGAAGGCGCTGGCCGATCTCGTGGTTGGTGACGGGGAAGGCTGGCTGACGGAGCTGTCCACCGGAGATCTGCGCAACCTGTTCACCCTGTCCGAGGGGGCCGTTGGTGAGTAACTGGTTCCCGCCGCCGTCGCGGCCGCGCCCGGTCGACGGCGGCCTCAAAGCCCGCAGCACCCGCGGCGCGATCGCCCAGACATGGTGGTCCCAGCGGTTCATCGAGGTGCTCGAAGGCATCGGGATGGGCAGCCGACTCCAGCGCGGGCGCAGCTATGCCCGCAAGGGACAAGTGATCTCGATGGATGTGGGTCCCGGACTGGTCACCGCACAGGTGCAGGGCAGTCGGGTGCGCCCGTACCGTGTCCGCATCGGTGTCGGCGCTTTCGGTAAGGGTGAGTGGACGCAGGTGGAGGGTGTGCTTGCCGAAAACGCATGGTATGCAGCCGCGTTGCTCTCCGGCGAGATGCCGTCCGATATCGAGGACGTCTTCGCCGGGCTGGGGCTTTCGCTGTTCCCAGCGACCGGCCGGGAGCTGTCGCTGGACTGTTCCTGCCCGGATGGCGCGGTGCCATGCAAGCACCTCGCCGCGACGTTCTACCTGCTGGCCGAGTCGTTCGACGAAGATCCATTCGCCATCCTCGCCTGGCGTGGACGCGAGCGTGAGGATCTGCTGGCGAATCTGCAGGCTGCCCGGTCGGAGGGTCGCCCCGCTGCCGACCGTGCCGAGCCGCCGGGACGGCCGCTTACCGATTGCCTTGACTCCTATTTCATTCGTCAGGCCGACATCCCATCGCCAAGCCCGCGGGTGACGTTGTCGACGGCATTGCTCGATCAGCTTCCCGATGTCACTGTCGGGGTGCGTGGCCGGCCGCTGGTCGAGATCCTGCGGCCCGCGTATGCCGCGCTGAGCGAAGGCGGAGGTGACCGGTGATCGACCCGTTGGATAGACCGCCGCCACCGTCTCGGCGCCGCCCCCGGCGCCCGGACGTGATGACCTACCAGGTCCGGGTCGATCTGGCAGGCACCACACCGCCGACGTGGCGGCGGCTGGAGGTTGCGTCTGACGTGTTTCTGGACGACTTGCACGAGATCATCCAGATAGCCTTCGGCTGGACCGACAGCCATTTGCACCGATTCGGCTGTGGCCCTGCCTATTACAGTGACGACACCGAGTACTACCTCATGGATTTCGACGTGGACAGCGGCGAGATGGGCATACCCGAGCAACAGGTTCGCCTGGACGAGGTGCTGGCCGACATCGGCGATCGGATGTTCTACTGCTACGACTTCGGCGACAACTGGCAGCTTGTTCTGCGGCTGGAGGCGGTGGAGCCGCGGGCGTCCTCTGGGCGCAATGTGGTATGCACCCACGGCGACCGTGGCGGGCCGGCCGAGGACTGCGGCGGGGTCGGGGCATACGAGCTGATCGAGGCGTTTAAGGACCCGACCATCGGCGACCCCGAGACCGAGATCGAGTACCGTCAGGTTCTCGGCGACATCGATCCGTATTCGTACCCGACGACGCCGTTCGACATCGCCGAAATTAACGAAGCGCTCTGCGATTTCGACAGACACGTGGACATCGGTCAGCTGCCCGGCCCCCTGGCGGATCTGCTCGGCGCTGTGCGAACGACGTCGCAACGCGGGCTGCTACGCCGGATGATGGGCGTTGCGATGCAGGAGCCGGTCCTCATCGACCTGGATGCCGCCACGACCGCGGTGCGACCGTACGCGTGGCTGATCGACAGGGTGGGGGACGACGGAATCAAGCTGACGACCGCCGGCTACCTCCCGCCGGTCCACGTCGAGGCCGCGTTCACCGAACTCGACCTCGCCGACGCCTGGATCGGCATGGGCAACCGCGAGCAACTCACGATCCCAGTACTGCGTCTGCGGGAATCCGCACAGCGAATGGGCCTGCTGCGAAAGCACCGTGGGCGCCTCATGGTGACCGCGCGGGGCAAGGCCGCACGCAGCGACCCGTCGGCGCTGTGGTTCCAGCTCGCCGAACGTATGCCGCCCACGTCGAAGGATCTCTGCGAAGAGCAGGCCGGGCTTCTCTTCCTCATCGCGGTCGCGGCCGGCGAGAACGACCCCGACGGGTTCGTCGCCGACATGCTCGACGCCATCGGCTGGAAGCACCGCGACCGTACACCGATCACGACGTCGTCGGCCGCGCACATAACGAGGAACACCAGAGACGTGCTGCGGCGGCTCCGGCTGTTGGCATCGGACAGTCGAGTCGCGAAGCCAGAGCGTGTCACGCCGCAAGCGGTGGCGTTCGCCCGGGCCGCGGTGCGGTCGTGGCCATCCGCTGCGAAATCGACGCCATGGTCGTGATCCTCGCTGGATCACAGCCATATCCGCGTTTCGCGGTGCGCCTGAACACCCAGCCGCCCGCGCCGCGCGATAGGAGTAGGATTCAGTCCTACTGGACTATGGAGGTCGGTCATGCGAACGACGCGGCAATTGAGCATCACACTCCCAAACGACATGGCGGATGCGCTTCGCGAGCGGGTGCGCTCGGGGGAATACGCCAGCGAGAGTGAGGTGATCCGCGAAGGCCTGCGCGCATTGTTCGCCCGCGATCAGGCTGTTGAAGCCTGGCTTCGTGACGAGGTTGCCGCCGCGTACGACGCCGTGGTCGCCGACCCTTCGCGCGCCGTCACTGCTCAGAGGGTGCGGGAGCGGCTGGCCGCCGAGCGGGCCGGGAGCGTGTGAGTCTCAGCGTCGTCTTCACGCCCGAGGCGGAAGATCAGCTCGCCGAGCTGTACCGCTATATCGCCGCCGCGGGGTCGGCCGAAGTCGCGGCGCGCTACACGGAGGCGATCGTCGCTTACTGCGAGGAGCTGGCCGCATTCCCGCATCGCGGCAGCGCGCGCGACGACATCAGGTCTGGACTGCGCACAATCGGCTTCAGACGACGGGTCGTTATTGCATTCGCTGTGTTGGACCAGACCGTGGCGATCATCGGCGTCTTCTACGGCGGGCGCGATTACGAGGCGGTTCTGAGTGATCCAGAGGGTGCTTTGGAGTAGCCGACTCGGCCACGTGTCAATTAGGGTCCAGCACTGTTACGTCGCGTAACACGCCAGGGCATATCCGCAGCACACGGAGGGCCGGCCTAACGACGCAGGAAGACAGAACCCGCAGTTCAGAGCCTGTTTTCCCAGGTTCGGTGCGGGGTTCGAGTCCCCTTAGCTCCACCAGGTCATATGCGGGTTTTTGTCGGTGCGATCTCATTTCCTGTCGAGGGCCGAAAATTGACCCCTATCGCCGCGTCGACACCTCAGTTTTCAGACGTCACCGACACTTCCACACCGCGACGGTGTCGGCCTTCGAACTTATGGTGAGGAACAAATTCGTCAGTCGACCGTTATACTGAATGCAGGTCGAAGTTTTAAGTGTTCGTGTTCTATACACGCTCGCGCAGAACCTTGGTGCGGGCGTCTCTTTTTTTCTTGCAGGGCAAGCCGAGAAGCAGCCGTCTGATCAATCGGCCACCCGACCGCACAGTGCGGCCGGGAATCCTGACAAGGAGAAACAAAATGACACAGGGAACTGTGAAGTGGTTCAACGCCGAAAAGGGTTTCGGCTTCATCGCACGCTCGGACGGCCCAGACGTCTTCGTGCACTACTCCGAGATCGATGGCAACGGGTTCCGTAGCCTCGAGGAGAATCAGCAGGTGGAGTTCGAGGTTACCCAGGGCGCCAAGGGTCCGCAGGCCAGCGGCGTTCGGGCACTCTAACCGTCGGCACGGCATGAAAGGGAGCCGTACCCGTGTGCTCAGCACGCGGGTACGGCTCCTGCTTATTCGCTTTCAAGCCGTTTCTGTGGGGGCTGGCTGGCTGCGATCGGCGCGTACCCGCCCGGACTCCTGCCACTGATTGCCCGCGCGCAGCCGTTCAGTGGCCTGCTCAAGCCGCTGCGCCTTAAGCAGCGACACGACGGCCGTTGACTCAGGACATCCGACGGGAGCGCGCAGATCAAGAGTCCAAAAACCCTTGAAACCGCGGCTGTGTTCCGCGGCGAGATGGATTGTCTGTCAAGGCGATAGGCTTCACCCATGGTCCCTGATCAGCGGAGGCCGTTGGGGCACAATCAACTTCGCGGCGAGCGGCGAGCCGCAGAGCGGTTACCGCGGATCGCGCAACTGTCTCCCGCCAGAGTGACCAGAGTGATAAGTGCTCTGTGATCGAGGACACTTTGCCAGATGCGCGGTGGGCCATGAGCCACGTGCGCTCCTAACGACGAAGGCCACCGCCTTAGCCTCGGCGGACTATCGCCTCCCTACTTTGTGACTTTCGCCCATGTGGCTGGGCTGCAGAGGCGATTAGCGTTCGCGGCGATAACACAAACACACCAGAGGTAGAGAGATTCGATATGACGCAGACCACCAACAAGACCGTGGCGCGCACCGAGCCAGAAGATCGTGGCGCGGTGGCAGAGCTGGCCGACGATGTGCGCGAATCGGCCAAAGCCGCACAGCATGCCGCAAGTGAGGCTTTGCACAAGTTCCGCAGAACAGTCGATGAGGCGATTCCTGAAGCCGTCCAACCGCTACGCAAGTCAATCGTTGACGCAGCTATCGAATTCGCCGACAAGCTCGTCAATGCACAGTACGAGTTCAACCGAAGCATTGTGCGCACCGCGGACCGGGTACTGAGCAAGTCCGACGACACAACGGAGTGAACGGCTGCCTGGGGCACCGCATCGCATGTGTGCGGGAGTAAGTGGTACGCGCGGCCCTGGTTTCACCCCATCTTCACCCACGGCGTACAGCCGTGGGTGAAGAACTTTGCCACCGCGGGCGCCTGAACCTGTGCGATCACCGTGTGAAGGCCGCTGTCGGAGGCGATCAGTTTCCCGTCGCCGGTCCACGTGGTGAAGGTGCAGGCTGCGGAATAGACGCCGGGCTTGGTGCGGGCGACGTAGGTGCCGTAGGGGAGCTGGCCGGGTACCGCGTAGGAGCCAGGCCCATAGCCACCGTCCGCGTGCGCTGCAGGGCAGGCAAGACAGGCGATGATCAACGGTGCCATCGTGCTCACCGCCCGGACCAAGACCAATCGCATAGTTCTTCCTTCGATCGCACTCGAACTCAAACATTAAGTCCCGGCAACGACTTGGTAGCGACTGCGCCTCGGGCACGAGCCGCATGGCCTGGCCGATTAGGTTTTCACCGGGATGCGCATTAATCTTGCCCGCGGTTCGATTGCGACTCAGGAAAGCAGCCATGCCCATTCAGCCCACCCTGCTGCGCCGACAATCGCTGCGCGGCGCCCGCGCGTCGCGGGTCGTTTCCGGCGTGAAGTGTCCGATGGTCGGCCAGTGCTTCGATATCGAAATCACTCGCGACGCTGACGGGTGGATGATCCGGATTCCCGAGATCAGCCGGGTCACCCGCACCGTCCGCCGGGGCGCGGTGGAACTGGCGGCACGCGAATGCATCGCCACCTGGACCGGCATCCCGATCGGGTATGTCGCCGTCTATGTCGTGAGCGAAAACGCTTAGCACCCACTCGTTGGCCCCGCGTAGTGGCCAAGGTGTGTCTCGCGCGTGACCTCGCCGCGACGATGACGCGAAACGCTCATCATCATGACGGTGCTTGCGGGAATCGCGGCCCTCGCGATGGCAACATGCGTCGGCTACTGCCTCGGTCGACGCGTGGGATCAGCGCCGCCAAGCTGGAAGAGGCGAACGAGTCGGGTCGCCCTTGGGCGGCTGGCGATCAGTCTGCTCGTGTTGCTGACCGCGCGCCGTGCGATGACCCTGTGGGGCCCGAGACTCATCACCCCCCTCGGGATCCTGCGTAGTGGCGTCGCGCGGATGCGCTCCTATTGACCACGAGGACTGGTATGTCTGCATTACAGGGCAAAATCGCGTTGGTCACCGGAACATCGTCGGGCCTCGGCGCTGAGACGGCCCGGCTGTTTTCCCGTCAGGGCGCATCGGTTTTCGGCGTCGGCCGGGATGCGGGACGCTTGGCCGAGGTATTCGCCGACGTCCAACATGGTTCCTACGCATCGGTGGACGTTGCTTCGGCGCAGGCCTGCCGCGACGCGGTCGAGCACTGCGTGCGCGAGTTGGGCGGGCTGGATGTCCTGGTCAACGTCGCCGGGCGACACCAGATGCGCCGGACGGAGTCGATGACCGACGACGACTGGGCGGAGGACCTCGCGGTCAACCTGAACGGGCCGTTCTACCTCTGCCGGGCCGCGCTGCCGCACCTGTTGGAGCGAGGCGGGAACATCGTCAACGTCAGCTCCATTGCCGGCGTGGAGGGCCAGGCGTACTCGGCCGGCTACTGCGCCGCCAAGCACGGGCTCATCGGGCTCACGCGCGCGTTGGCGGTGGAGTACACCGCGGACCGCTTGCGCGTCAACGCCGTATGTCCGGGCGGCATGCTCACGCCCCAACTCGAACACTTCAGCGCCCCGGACAACCCCAACTACGACCTGATCATGCGCACGGCCTCACCGCGCGGCATGATGCAGCCCCTCGACGTGGCGAACGTGATTGCATTCCTGGCCAGCGACGCTGCGGGGGCCGTTCACGGCGCCGTCTATCGTGTCGACAACGGAAAGGGCGCCGGCTAGCGCACCACCGCTGGACGGCTACGCACCAAAGTTGGCCACCAGAACCACGGTCCGAGGATTCGCAGGATGCACGGCACCACGAACGAACGCACGATCAGCGTGTCGAGCAGCAGGCCGATGCACACCGTCGAACCCACCTGACCGATGGTGCGCAGATCACTGGTGAGCATCGCCAGCATGGTGAAGGCGAACACCAAGCCGGCCGACGTCACCACACCGCCCGTGCTGCCGAGCGCCCGGATGAGACCCGTGTGAATTCCGCCGTGCAACTCCTCTTTGACCCTGTTGATCAGCAGCAGGTTGTAGTCCGACCCCACCGCCACCAGGATGATGAACGTCAGCGGTAGGACCAGCCAGTGCAGGTGCAGGCCGATCAGGTGCTGCCAGAAGAGTATGGACAGCCCGAACGCCCCGGCGTAGGAGAACGCCACCGTTCCGGGAATCACCAAGGCGGCCACCAGACTTCGCGTGATGAACATCATGATCAAGAAGATCAGCACGAAGGCGGCAATTGCCGCGATCATGAGATCGGACATCGCGTATTCCTTGATGTCCTTGTCGTTGGCCCCCGAGCCACCGATGTAAATCCGCGCGCCGGCCAAGGAGGTCTCTTTCAGGATCGTTTTTATCGCTTCGGGGAACTGTTCGACATGCTCGACGCCTTCGGGGCCCATGGCGTCACCCTCATGGGTGACGATGAAGCGGGCCGCCTTGCCGTCCGGCGACATCATCAACTTCATGCCCGTCTTGACGTCATCGTTGTCGAAGCCCTCGTGCGGGATGTAGAAGAAGTCATCGCTGCGGGACTTGTCGAAGTCGTTGCCGACGTTGATCAGATCGTCGAATGTCTGCTCGGTTTGGACGGACTGCAGATCGGCAGATCCGTAACTGTTGACCAACTTCGACTGCAGGGCCTCGGTATCGTCGGCGGTGGCTTTCAGCTGGGCGATGATTTGCGGGAAAGCCTTATCGACCTCCTCGAGAGACACCTTCGCGTCCGCGATGTCGTCGGCCAACTTGTCGATCTGATCGATCGTCTCGAACAGCGAACGGAACGTCCAGCATATGGGGATGTCGAAACAGTGCCTCTCCCAATAGAAGTAGCTCTTGATCGGACGGAAGAAATCGTCGACATTCGAGACCTCGTCTCTGATGTCGTCGCTGACCCTTTGCAGGTCCTCAACCGTGAGCACCGTCTGGTGTAGTTCGTCCGACACCTTTTGGAAAAAGCCGATCTCTTTTCGCAAGACCGCGACAGAATGCGCCTGGATGTCGGCCTGCGCATCGGTGTTGGAGTTCTGCTCCCTGTTGAACGGAAGCTGTTGACCGTTGCCGCTGCCCTGCGTGGTGAACAGGTACGGAATGCTGGCGTGCTCGAGCGCCCGACCCAAGGGCCGCGTCATGCCTTGCACCATCGCCACACCGTGCAGGCGAATCAGAGCTTTGGCGACCCGGTCCAGCGAGATGAAGTCGGCTGAGTTCCGCATGTCGTGATCGGTTTCGACCATGAGCATCTCGGAGAACAGCTTGCTCTTGGGGAAGTGCCGATCGGCCGCTTGGAAACCGAGGTTGGCGGGCGCATTGGCCGGCTGGTACTGCCTGTCGTCGTAGTTCTGCCGGTAGGTGGGAACGAAGATCGCCCCGATCATGACGACGGCAGAACTGGCCGCCAGGATCGGCACCGGCCAGCGCACCACGCTCGCCCCGATTCGCCGGTAGAGACGTCCTTTGGTGTTGGTTCTCGGGTCGAACATCCCGAAAAGGCTGCCGACGGTCAAGGCCGCCGGGCCCAGCGTCATCGCTGCCGCGATGGTGAACAGCATGGTGATTGCGACGGCCGGCCCCATGGTGTGGAAGTAGTTCAGGCGCGCGAACGTCAAGCAGTAACACGCGCCGGCGATCGTCAGGCCAGAGCCGATGATGATCGGCGCAACACCCTTGTACGCGATGTAGAAACTGTCCTCCCGGCTTTCGCCCGCCTGTCGCGCTTCGTGGTATCGGCCCATCAGAAAGATGCCGTAATCCGTTCCCGCTCCCAGGGTTAGCGCGATGACGATGTTCACGGCGAACGACGAGAGTTCGATGTATCCGTAATGCCCGAGCGTCGAGACAATGCCCTTCGCGACGAGCATTTCGATGAGCACCCCGAGCAAGGGCACCAAAAGGGTGGAAGGGGTGCGGTACACCAGCAGCAGCATCACGACGATGAGGCAGATCGTGACGATCGTGACGTTGTTCAGGCTGGCATTGGCGATAGCGAGCGTGTCGGAGGCCAGTGGAGCCGCGCCGCTGACGTAGACCTTGAGGCCGGGTGGTGGCGTGTCCTTCTTGATGATGTCGCGGACGGCGTCCACGGACTGGTTGGCTTGGATCTGACCGATGTCGCCTGCGAGACGCAACAGCACATAGGTACATTTGCCATCCACGCTCTGCGCCCCCGCCGCGGTGAACGGTTTGCCCCACAGATCCATTACGTATTGCACGTGCCGGGTGTCGCGCTCAAGGCGGTGCATCAGATCGTCGTAGTACCGGTGGTCCTGGTCCCCCAGCGGCCGGTTCGCCTCGAAGACCACCATGGTCAAGTTCGTCGAGTTGGATTCGTGGAACTTTTCACCGATGTGCAGCAGCGCCCGCTGTGAAGGCGCATAGTGCGGGACCATCGGTCCGGCGAGTTCTTCTGCGACCCGTTCTACTTGGGGCATAAAGGTATTCGTGGTGACCGCGAGAAGGCCCCAAAAGAAAATGATCGGTATCGCGAAAAGGCGGACCATCCTGGGGATGAAGGGGCGTTTGGCCCTGGGCTCCTCGAGGCGATGCTCGGTCATGCGGATTTCACCCTGCACTCGACGTCGGCGTCCTGATGGTCGTCCGACTGTTCGTCGCGGACAACGCCATCCACCAGCATCCGGCAACTCACCTGGCCGCCATGGACATGCACCGAGATGCTGCCGGACGCCACCGTGAGCGTGGTGGTCTCCGTGTGGGACCACGGCAGAGTCGTGAAATGAACCTCATGCGGATGGCCGTCGATGTCGATGTAGACGAGTTTCCCGCCTTGCCCGGCGGAGCCGAACACCTCATAGGTAATCCGTTTGAGGTTGAACTCCTCGGGTGCCTGCGGGCCATTGACGGTGATGACCGGCTCAGGTTCCGAGAACTGATGCACCTTCCACATGCACAGCAGCCCCACACCGACCGCAACGACGGCAACCAACGGCATCCAGGTACGCCCCAAGACAGTCCTGCCGACTGAACGAGGGCTCACTCGTCCACCTCCCCGAATCCCTTCTGGCCTGGCGTTCTCGTTCCGTCCTGGCTGCCGCGAGCTACGGGCAAGACCAGGTGCCTATATCAATTTGGTTGATATAGGCACCTAGAGACGCTATCAGCACTGGGCCGGGTTGCGAACACCAGGTGTGCGGACGGACGTTATCACCTGCGGGTCCCGTCGGCAGCGCAGACGAGCCACTCCTCAACTCGCCCAATCGGCGAAATCCAGCCGCAGCAAACAGTGGGGCAAACACGTCTTGTGGCCACGCCCGGGAACAACTCAGGAGATTGTTTTCAGGCGCCTTTTCAGCCGTGCACTGCTGAGTAGCCGGAGAGCTAGGTTTGTCGAGGTCAGCATGGGGATCACCCCGAGGAATGTGCGCTCGGAGGGCGTGGCTCCGTGCAAGTGGTAAAGGCTGCCGAACACGTAAAAGCAGCCCAGCATGAACAACGCACCGGGAATGCAGAGCGCCATGAGGGAGCTGCGGTCGGCGACGATTTGCCTCGCGTAATCCCGTTCGTCCGGCGACATCGGTTCGCGTTTGCGTAACTTGCTCACAACCGCTTTGGCGCTCCCGATTTCTTCGCTTATGGGGAGGGGGGTTCGCCTCTCCATCCGTCGTACGAATACGAAGGCAATGGCGGCCAGCGTCAACGCCAGCGCCAACGCGACCACGGTCAGCAAACCGAATAATCCCTCAGTCAATATCTCACTCCTTCGCCCCGCCGCCGGAGTACCGAAGACTCCCGGAACGCTACCTCAACACGTGGCGTCGTTGGCCCCCTGGAGTCACCGCTTCCGGGCGTTGACTGCGTCTCGGACGATCAGCCCCACGAGGACGGCGAGGCCGACTGGCACCAACACCTTGAAACTGGCCGACGCGTGGTCGTAAAGCAATGCGTAAGCGATCGCCCCGATCACCACCATGGCGAGCAGGATGCCGCGATTGATCCTGTCCGTGTTCATTCGCAAGACCCTACTTCTCGGTCAGAACCCGAAATCGCCGCCGCCGGAGTCCGATCCACCGCCGCCGATATCGGAGCCACCGAAGTCGGATCCGCCGCCGAAGTCCACGTCGCCACCGCCGGAGTACGAGCCGTCGTTGCCTGCGAAGCTGGTGTCGCCGCCGGAGTCATGACCGCCACTGAACCCGACATCGCTTTGCTGGCTCTCGTAGCCGGCGCTTTGGCCGCTGTCATAGCCGGCATCCTCATACGACGAGTCTCGGCCGGCCTCAAAGCCGCGGTCGTAGCTGCCGCCCCAATGGTCGTCCAGCAGCGCATCCATCAGCAGGACGTCGGTAAGCGCCCAACCCCAACCCGCGCCCCAGAACGCGTAAGGGTAATAGCCCGGGTAGAAGAACATCCCGTTGTTGTAGCCGCCACCGTAATAGTGCGGATAACCCGGCTGCGGGGTGGTGCTGTAATTGTTGTTGTTGATCGTCACGTACTCACCGGTGTCAGGGTTCTTGGTCCGCACCGAGGCCTGCTTGCGGTCGTCGTCGGGCACCGAGTTGACGGCGGCAACGTTGGGCGCGGGGCGATCGGGGTAGAGCTTCTGGTTGGCCTTGGCCACCGTGGACTCCACCACCCCGAGGTGTGCGCGCGCGGCGCCGTAGTCGCCTGTCTCGTAGGCCTTTCGGGCGTCATACAGGCTGGCGTTGGCCTTCGTCGATTCGGTGCTGACGTCCGTTTCGCTGTTGGTGAGCACCGCGTTGTCGAGGTCGCTGATATCCGACTCGGCGGTGATCAACTGCTGCTTGATTTGCTCCCGCGCCTCTGTGTCCTTGCGGTGCTTACGATTTCGGCTCACAGCGAACCAGAGCAAGCCAACCACGCTCAACACGACGGCGACAAAGACCAGCAAGCCCCACAGCCATGCCCAGCGGTCGGGGTTCTTGTGCACGACGGGGGAGGTGGTGGCCGCCGGCCCCCCAGAGGACACGTCCACCTTGGTCAATTTGCTGACGAATTCACTCGTCGCGCCTTGCGGGTCGTTCCGGTGGCCTCTGGCCGACTGGCTCATGAAAGGATCCACGCTGTCCGCGATCGCCTTGGGCACGTTGTAGGCACGCACGTGATAGCCCTTGGAGTCGATGACCAGAATGATCCCGCTGAATGCGGGATTGCGTCCGAGGATGACGTTGTGGATGGCATCCGGGGTGGTCACCCCCGTCTGACTGGGCGCCACCGCCGCCACCCAGATCGGCGGCGTGGAACTCCACGTCCAGCGGCTGGTGAGGATCTGGTCGTTCAGTCTGTCCGGGTCCTGCAACGGCGGTCTTGCCCCCAGGTCGGCCACCACGTGCGTCTGGGCGTTGAACCTGTCCACCAGCTGATCTGTGTAGGTGTCGGCCGAGGCGGACGGCGCGAGCAGCATCGCCAGCGCCACGGCTAACGGGGCCAGAACAAGCCCACGGAATCGTAAGGTCACTTTCCTCCTGCCAGGGGTCGCTACGTCGATCCTTGCGGTGGACCGTGAAAACGTCCACTGTCGACCGATGATCCAGCGACGTAACCTTGACGGCGTGAGCGCCCGGCGCAGCCCGTTCCGGGCCGATCTGCTGCAGGGCAAGGTGGCGTTGGTCACCGGCGGGGCCACCGGTCTGGGCCTCGAGGTTTCCCGGATGCTGGGCAGCCATGGTGCCCGGATCGCCATCTGCAGCCGCAAGGAAGCCAACCTCCAGGCGGCCGTTGCGGCGTTACAGGAGGCGGGCATCGAGGCCACCTATGGCGTCTGCGACGTTCGGCGCCACGATGAGGTGACGGCCGTCGTCGAGGACGTGGTGCGAACCTTCGGCCGGCTCGACGTCGTCGTCAACAACGCCGCCGGGAACTTTCCCGTGCCGATCAGCGGCCTGAGCGCAGGCGGATTCAAAGCCGTGGTCGACATCGACCTTGTGGGGACGTTCAACGTGTCGAAGGCGGCTTACGAGCTATGGCTGCGTGATCACGGCGGATCCGTGGTGAACATCAGCGCGGCGACTCAATACCGCGGTATGGCGTTGCAGGCGCACGTCGTGTCGGCCAAGGCCGGTGTCGACGCGTTCACCCGCGCCTGCGCCATCGAGTGGGGGCCCGACGGGGTCCGGGTCAATGTCGTTGCGCCCGGGGCGATGTCAGGAACCGAGGGAGTGAAGAGGATCACCGGCGATGAGCGGCATCGCACCACGCAGAATCCCTTGCGGCGGCCCGGCTCGACTACCGAGGTTGCCGAAGCGGTGCTCTTCCTCGCCAGCGATGCGGCGTCGTATGTCACCGGGGCGACACTGGTTGTCGACGGCGGCGGATGGCTTACCGCCAGCGGAGTGCCGGACCTGCCCGGCTTCCACTAGGCCTGGCTTTGTTCGATGTACCCGCGGGGGAGCACCGAGAAGTCAACGCACGCTGCGGCCAAGACGTCGCCCAACTGTGGATAGACCGGCGCGGCGAGCGTGAGCATCGCACCCGCCGATGGTGCCTTCAGGGTGGCGACGTTGTGGTTGGTCAGCAACTGAATGGCTTCGGATTCGATGTCGCTCCAACCCGTGTGAACGGTCATCAGGGTGAGGACACCGAGTGCCTCGCCGGACGGCGACAACAAGCGATGATGCCAAGCGCTGTCGGCCTTGTGTCCGGTGTGCGGCCGCACCACCGCCAGCACGGTGCCACCGCCGTCTTCCAGGCGCGCCGCGCCATCGGCGGGGACGATTTTGCCCACGGGTGTGTTCCCGTTGGTGATGGTGGTCGTTCCGGCCACCGCGATCTTGAGTTCGTCACCGGTGGCTGCGGACAGCGTGTACTCGCTTTTGCCCCCGTTTTTGAAGCCGAACAGGACTGCGGCACCGCCCTTTTGCTGGGCGCGCGCCAATTCGGTGCCGTCGGGGGTGGCGAGCTCGACCCGCAGCGCATTGGACGTCGACCTCGTCAGGCGCGCGAGGACGACCGTTGCATTACCCAGAATCGGCATGGCGAGATCCTAGGCCCAGGCGGCGCGATTATCTGCCGATTTCTCAGATTTTGACGGTCAGCGGCCACACGTTCCAGATGTCGTCGCAGTACTCGGTGATGGCCCGATCCGATGAGAATTTGCCGCTGCGAGCGGTATTCAGGATGGACATCTTCGTCCACGACTCCCTGTCCTGCCACGCGGCGCTCACTCGCTCCTGACAGTTCACGTAGGACGCGTAGTCGGTACACACCAGGAAGGGGTCGTCATGGCGCAGGTTGTCCACCAGCGGGCGGAACACCTCGGTGTCGCCGTGCGAGAACGTGCCGCCGGCAATCAGATCCAGCACCGCGCCCAGCTCGTCGTTGCCATCGATGTAGTCGGCGGGCCGGTATCCGCCCGACTTGACCGCCTCGACCTCCTGCTCGGTGAGGCCGAACAGGAAGAAGTTCTCTGGACCTACCTCGTCGCGCATCTCCACGTTCGCGCCATCGAGAGTGCCGACGGTCAGGGCGCCGTTGATCATGAATTTCATGTTCCCGGTGCCGGACGCTTCCTTGCCCGCGGTGGATATCTGCTCGGACAGGTCGGCGGCCGGGTAGATCATGTGGGCATTCTGCACGTTGAAGTTCGGCACGAACGCCACCTTCAGGAACCGGTTGACGTCCGGGTCGGCGTTGACGGTTTCCGCAACGGCGTTGATCAGCTTGATGATCCGTTTGGCCATGAAGTACCCGGGTGCGGCCTTGCCGCCGAAGATGAAGGCCCGCTGCGGAATCGACGAGCTGGGGTCCTGCTTGAGCCGGTGATACAGCGCCACAACGTGCAGGACGTTGAGATGCTGGCGCTTGTACTCGTGGATGCGCTTGACCTGAACGTCGAACATCCAGTCGGGGTTCAGTTCTACGCCGGCCACCGAGTGGATGTATTTGGCGAGCCGGGTCTTGTTGTTGCGTTTGATGTCGCGCCATTCCCGGCGGAAGGCGGCGTCGTCGACGAACGGCTCGAGTCCGCGCAGCCGCTCCAGATCGGTCAGCCAGCCCTCACCGACGGTGCGGTCCAGCAATTCCCGCAGCCCAGGGTTGGCCAGCGCCAGGAAGCGGCGCGGCGTCACGCCGTTGGTCTTGTTGCTGAACCGCTCGGGCCACATCTCGTAGAAGTCTTTGAGCACACTGCTTTTCAGCAGCTCCGAGTGCAGGGCGGCGACACCGTTGATGGCGTGGCTTCCGACGGTGGCCAGGTGTGCCATCCGGACGTTCTTGCCGCCGTTCTCGCCGATGAGCGACATCCGCTCGACCCGGTCTTCGTCGCCGGGAAACCGGGCGCGCACCTCGTCGAGGAACCGGCGGTTGATCTCGTAGATGATCTCGAGGTGGCGCGGTAGCGACTCGGCGAACATCTCGAGCGGCCAGGTCTCCAGCGCCTCGGGCAGCAGGGTGTGGTTGGTGTAGCCGAACGTCGCGACCGTGATCTCCCACGCCTCGCCCCAGTCCAGCTCGCGCTCGTCGACCAGCAACCGCATGAGCTCGGCGACGCCGATCGATGGATGGGTGTCGTTGAGTTGCAAGGCAAAACGCTGGGGGAGTTCCTTGACTGAAACGTCGGCCAGGTCGTCCATGATGTGCAGCACGTGCTGCAGGGAGCAGGACACGAAGAAGTACTGCTGCAGCAGGCGCAGCTGTTTACCCGCCTCCGGCTCGTCGTTGGGATAGAGCACCTTGGTGACCGTCTCCGACATGACCTCGTCCTCGACCGCCCCGTAGTAATCGCCGGTGTTGAAGGCCTCCAGCGCGAACGACTTCACGGCCCGCGCGCTCCACAACGTCAGCACGTTGCACGTGTTGACGCCGTAACCCTGGATGGGCGTGTCATAGGCGACGCCCTTCAGCACCCGCCCCGGCACCCACCGGACGCGGTCCAGGCCGGCGTCGTCCGTGTAGTGAGCGGCATAGCCGCCCCACCTGACCAAGTAGTTGACGTCGGGTTTGGCTATCTCCCAAGGGTTCCCGTGGTCCAGCCAGTTGTCGGTCTGCTCAACCTGCCAGCCGTCGTGGATTTCCTGGTCGAAAATGCCGAACTCATAACGGATTCCGTAGCCGATCGCCGGGCGTTCCAGGGTGGCCAGCGAGTCCAGGTAGCACGCGGCCAGCCGGCCGAGGCCGCCGTTGCCCAGGCCGGGCTCCTCTTCGCACGCCAGGACGGTGTCCAGGTTCTGGCCCATCGACGCCAGCGCCTCGCGCGCCGCCCGCTCCATGCCCAGGTTGAGCAAGTTGTTGCCCAGCTGGGGACCCATCAAGAATTCCGCCGACAGGTAGCAGGTCACCTTGCGGCCGAGGTCGAGCGAGGTCTGCGTCGACACCACGCGGCGGTCCTGCATGCGGTCACGCACGGCCAGTGCGAGCGCTCGGTAGTAATGCTCGGGCCGCCGGGCCGCGGCCGGGCGGCCGATCGAGTACCGCAGGTGGTCGTTGATGGCCCGCTGCAACGCGGCCGCGCTCATCCCGGTGCGAGAGTGCTCAACCAGATCGGCCCGCATCGAGGGAGCGACTCCGTCGGAGGGTGTCTGCTCGACATCGGTCATGGTGAGTCCTACTCCCTTGAGGTCGCCGCAGCACCCCACCGATTGGTCCGGGGTGGCGAACCGTCAGTCTGGCAGCGATGTTTGCACACCAGGCGCGCAGTTGAAGGCTGTTGCGTAAACACCAGCTCACGGGCTGGCGACGGAACGGCGTTGATGGTGTCAGTGCGCTCCGGACAGGTTCAGCGTGACCACGCCGGCGATGATCAGCCCGATCCCGACCACCTTCGCCACGGAGACCGTCGAGCCGAGAAACAACACGGCGATCAGCACGATGAGGGCAGTGCCGATTGCCGACCACAACGCGTAGGCGACGTCGGTTTGCATGCCGCGCGAAATCGACAGCGCCAGGAGTGCGAAAGAGATGGCATAGCCGGTCAGACATATGACGGTCGGCCACAGTCGCGTGAAGCCTTCCGTGCTCTTGAGCAGGCTGGTCGCGATCACTTCCGTGAAGATGGCGCAGAAGAGAAACAGATAGGTCAAGACGCCTCCTTGCCTGCGGACGTACATGTATGTGTGTACAGGACATGTCGTGGAAGGATTGCGCCGTATGACGTTTCCCGCGCAACCATTGAAGTTTGACGTCGGTGATGTGATCGGCGAGCAGGCGTCGCTGGCGGCGACCTGATATGGGAGAAGTTTTGTCAAGCGGGCAGGGTGAAGCGGTGGCCACAACCGTCGTCGTGGCCACCGCTTCGT
>NZ_LQPH01000165.1 GCF_002102255.1 Mycobacterium nebraskense | reverse complement strand
ACGCCGACCTGCGCGTACCCAGCCCCGACGTCGAAACCCCGCGCTGGCCAGACTCCGTCGACCTACCCCCCGAGCACGAACCACCACCAGACCCGCGATCGCCCACCGCCGGCGATGAATTCAGCGGCCTGCAATTTCACGAACTGTCCACCCGCAAGCCGCCACCTGATCTGGCACCGGCACTGGCCAACGTTCACGCGCTGCGCAACGACTTCGCCGCCGCCCGAAAAGAATACGAACAACTCCGCGACCAGATAGTGCGCGGCAACGGGCCCGCGACCCTCGCCGAGCGCGACCGCATCCGGGACATGCGTGCCCGCGCCGACGCCGATCGCCCCTACCTCGACGCCGTCCTCACCGCCACCGAACAGTGGACCCACGCCGAGCGTGAATACGACCGTGCCGCCGCCGATCTGGCCTGGGCGCACAGCCGCTACCAGACGCTGGCCGCCGACCCCACCGCCGACCCCCTCGACATCGACTCCGCCACCCTCGACATCGCCTTCTTCGCCGCGCGCCTGCCCACCACCACACCAGCCGAGCAGCACTACCCCGCCATCACCGCCGCCCGGGCCGCCCGCGCCGCCGCCGCCGGCGGCCCCGACAAAGTGCTCAGCCACGCCGACGTCGACGCCTACCTACACACCCTGCGCCGACGTGACGACGCCGCCCTCACCGTCAAACAAGCCGCGCTCGACCAGCTACGCCACGACCTCGACGCCGCCGAAACCGCCACCGCACGCGCCTACGCCGAAGCCGAAACCCGCACCGCACAACACATCAGCGACCACATCGACATCATCGAAAACGAACTGGCCGTCCTTGCCGCCTGCACCAGCCACAACACCGCCCGGCCCCTGCACATCCCCACCAGCGAGCTCGCCGGCCTCACCGAAGCCACCACAACCAGCCTGCCCGCCCTGGCACGCCTGCCATTCACCGTCACCCCCGTACGCGCCCTACCCGGCCCCGACACCGACCGCGCCATGGCAGCCCTGCACCGCGCCGCCCACGCCGCAGAACGAAAAATCCTGTGGGCCAGCCCCACCCAACACCAAGCCGACACCGCCACCGACCTCAACCTCGCCGACACCGCCACCACCCACCAGCAAGCCCACACCCACATCAGCGACGGCACCTGGACACTGCCACCAGGCAGCCTGCTCATCATCGACGACGCCGCGGCCGCCGACCCCCACCAACTCGCCGACCTCATCACCGCCGCCCACCACACCCAAGCCGGTGTCATCCTGCTCGACACCACCACCGACACCTGGCCCCCCAAACCCTCAACGCAGCTACTACAACTCCTGCACACCGACCTGCCCTGGGCAGCAACCCTCGACGCCCCCACCGTCGCCGCCACCCACACACCCACCCCACC
>NZ_LQPH01000164.1 GCF_002102255.1 Mycobacterium nebraskense | reverse complement strand
GCCACCTGTCGCAGACACCGTCCACAACGAGAACACCCTGCTCACGCTGCCGAACGACCGAACCGACGCAAGATAACGTTGGCCCTGCGCAGTTCAGTGTTCTCGCGCTTGAGCTTACGGATCTCGGCATGCTCAGAGCTGGTCATGCCCGGCCGTTCACCAGCATCGACTTGGGCCTTGCGTCGCCACCGACGCACCGACTCCTCCGAAATATTGAGTTTGCTGGCCACAGACTTTATGGCCTCGAACTCCGACACTTCCGAGGCTTCCATCACAGTGTCCAACAACCGCAACGCACGCTGCCGAAACTCCGGCGAATACTGACGGGGCATAGCTTCCAATCCTCCTATAAGGATCGGAACTAAACCCGGGGTAGTTCAGTGGGCATTGAAGGTGATGCGGTCGACGATCGCCAAGCGTGGGTCGGGAAACACGGCTCCCCACTCATCTGAACGGAAGATTACTCGCCAGCCCGATACTGGCCTCGTTCCTCCCGTTCGGTGATGATCTGGAACAGCAATTCGGCTCCGCGCGGATCGATTTAGACATAGCCGACCTCATCGAGCAGCAGCAAGTCCAACCTGCCGTAACGGGCCACCACCCGCGACAGCACACGTTCGTCGGCGGCTTCCACGAGTTCATTGACCAGCTGGGCGCAGCTGACGTAGCGGACCCTGCGGCCTTGCTCGCAGGCCGCCAGTCCCAAGCCGATCAGCAGATGGGTTTTCCGGTCCCGTCGTCACCGAGCAATACCACCGGCTCGCCGGCCGTCAGATAGTTCCCGGACGCCAATGCCGCTAGTTGTGCGGGCTCGATTGTTTTGACCGCATCGACGTTGAACTCTGAGAGTCGTTTCAACCGTGGGAACTTCGCATCGGCGATGCGGCGGGTGCGGCGGCACTCCGCACGGTCGTCGACCTCTGCTGCTAACAACTCGGCTAGGAAAATCAGATACGACTGGCGGTCGCGGATAGCGATTTCGGCGAGCCGAGCGACTTCGGCGCGGATAGTCGGCAGGCGTAGTTCGCGGACGCGCCGATGGAGGCCAGCGCGGCTTCATCGCTCCGAGCGCTCACCGCTTTCAGCCCTCGCTTCCGGTCAGCAAGGCGTCATACCCCGCCAAGGTGGGTGCGGGTCGGTCATAGCGTGACCATGCCCTGACTGACACCGTGTCTTCGCCTCGGCTAGCGATGGTGCACAGGCGCCGAGCCTCGATCAGCACCATATGAGGATCGAGCAGCCCTGTGTCGACGGCGGTGTTCATCGCCGTTGTCAGCGCCGGCAATGCCACGGTGCGGTGTGCTAGCAGGATCTCGATCAATGCGCGGGTACCCGCGGCATCACCGCGTGCCCGGCGAGCAGCATCCCAATACCGCTGATGGGTGGCAGTGAACGCTCCCGATGCTTTGGCTTGGGCCAGCGCGGTCGCCCCCGGCAACGCTCCGGGTTTGGTCTTGAGGACTTCGAGGTAGTGATCCAGTGCCAACACTTCGACATAGCGGCCCGCCGCCCGCTCATGCTGAGCCACCAGCTGGGCGGCGTCGAAAACTTCCACGGTGGTGGCGGTCAACCGCACGCTCAACCGGCGGCCAGCATAGCGGGCCGGTACCGAGTAATAACACTGGCGCACTGACGCTCTGGCGCGAAGATCGACCCGGCTGCGCAGCATCAACGCCGGATCAAAGGCCTCGATCGGTACCGGTTGCAACGACGAGAGTTCGGCGGCGATCGCCTCGGCGACCGTGCAGGCGCGCCCGGTGATCACCCGGGTGTCATCGAGAAGATCACCGGCGGCAATGAAGCGGTTCAACTCCGCCAACGACGCGGCATCCGGCACGGGAACAAGGTGACGGCGCCGGAATCGGCCGATGTCGCCTTCCACTCCTCCCTTCTCATGAGCACCCTCTTTGCCCGGGCGGCAAAAGAACGAGTCGTAGCCGTAGTGGCTTCGCAGCGCGACAAAGCGATCCGATTCGGTGCGGTTGCGGCCCTTGAGTACCTTGACCACTGCCGGTTTGAGGTTGTCGTAGCGGATGCGGGCGGGGACTCCACCGAAATGGTTGAACGCCAACACATGTCCCTGCAGGAACGCTTCTTGGCCCTGCGTGGTGAACGCGACATGAAACGCCCGCCCCGAGCACGAGAGGCGCATCACGAACATCCAGCACTTCATCAATACCCCACCAACACGGGTCCAAAACTCCCCGAGGTCGACCTCGGCTTCAGCTCCCGGAGCATGCATCTGGGGAACCGCGACCTCAATGGGCTTGATGCCCAACTCGATTCGCCGTCTTGTGACATACTACGAGACCGTGACTTCTGAACACCTGGCGCCGTGTTCGGCAACCAGCCGCTGCCAAATCCTGCGCGCGGTATGGCGCTGTTTTTTCGGCGCTTGCCGGTCAGCGATCAGAATTGCATCAACCACTGCCGCATAAGGATCCATCGCCGGACGCGGCCGTGTTGGGTACTGCTTGCGCGGCGGCGGAAACGCCGAAGCCAGCGCTGGCGCACCGTGCGCCGATGCACCCGGTGCCGCTCTGCCAACTCACGGATCGACAGCCCGTCCAGCCAATGATCCCTACGAATCTGCTCAAAGACCTCCACGCGCGACCTCGCCAATTCCCGACCTCCACGTCAACAAACACCGACATGAAAATCGCAACCAAAGGTGGGGCCAACATTGATGACGACACGCCGCACCCCACACGCAGACGAAATCACCACCCGAACGGGGCCAACATTCGTGACGACAACCGGCCAAACCGGGGCCAACTCAGGTGATCACACTCATGTCGGGGCTGCGAGAGCGAAGCCCTGCCTTCACGGTTCGCGGTGACCATTCGCGAGTGCAGGGCTGCGGACAGTCGGTGAGCCTGGACTGGGCTGCACTGGACTGGGGTGTAGACGCCGCCGCGGCTCCTCGGGCGGGGCCGGGGGAATCCCCATAGGGATGCCCTGTTTCGTGTGGTTTTCGCACGGGAAGTACGATTGTCCTGGGTATTGGCCGCGTTGGCGGGGTTAATCGGGGCGGCGGCATTTACCCATTCGGCCGGTTATTTTGTTACCTTCATGACCGGTAACAGTGAGCGCGCGGTGTTGGGATTTTTTGCAAGGAGCAAGGCCTTTCGATCGGTGCTGCACTGCTTTTGGCATCCTTCATCGGTGGTGTGGTGATGGCGTCACTATGTCGACGGCGCCTCTGGGTGGCGCACCCGCATGGCCCGACCGTGCTCACGGCACTGTCCCTCGCGGTGGCCGCCGGGGTCGATATCGTCGTGGACGGATGGTCGACCAATCAGGTCTCGTTCATTCCAGTAGCGTTCGTTGCGTTTGGGATTGGCGCTTTGAATACCTCATTCGTCAAGAACGGAGAGGCGTCGATTCCACTGAGCTACGTCACCGGCGCACTGGTCAAAATGGGGCAGGGGATCGCGCGGCATCTCAGCGGCGCAGATGTTACGGAGTGGCTGGGCCACTTCCTGCTCTGGTTCAGTTTCATCGCTGGTGCCGCTGTCGGTGGCTATATCAGCCTGCTAATCAGCGGATCCCAGACGCTCCTAGACTAGTTGTACTGACCTGACGGGTTAGGTACGCAGCTGGTGGGTGGGCGGCCCCCGATTGCGGTGTGGCCGCGGTGATTATAGGTGTGTGGCCAGGTGGGGAATTCGTCACAACGCCCCATGCCCGTGATCATGACCAACCATCGGTCGCCCGGGCTGTCGGTGCGGCACCGGCACCAAGCCCGGGGTTAGTGGTGCCCGCCACGATATCCTCCGTGGCGACCACCGTAATAGCCTTCGCCGAACAACCCACCCAGAAAGCCTCTCGGGCGGGGACCTTCGATGTACCCCGGTTGCGGCGGGTACTGCTGGGCAGGGTACACCCCCGGCGGCGGTTGCTGGGGTTGCTGTTGGGCGGCGTAAAACTTGCCCTCGGCCTCGGAAAGCTGCTCAAGTTCTCCCCGGTCGAGGAAAATGCCGCCGCAGCCGGTGCACTGATCGATCGTCACCCCAAACCGCTGCACCGGCAACATCTGCGACACACACCGAGGACACAACAGCGTCGACTCCCTCGCCTCGGTCGATCCGCGCTCGTCTTTCACGTGGCCCTCCTCAACTAGAACTGCAATCGTTCACCAGCCTAGCGTAAAATGCAAGAATGCGCATATGTGAATGTTGCTGGGTTTGGGTTCGTTGCCGAACAAGCCGGGGCCCATGAGCCACAGCGGAAGGATATGTCGGCTCGGGTGGCGACCTCACCCGAGACGCCATCCGGCGACAACTCGGCTTTCGCATACATAGATCCCAATGTTTTGATCTGCTACTCATATTCGGGGTAAGGAATCGGTGATGGCTGTCGCTGCGGTTGTGCTCTATCTGGTGTTCGCGGCGCTCGGATTTGGGTGGCGTAGTTGGCGGCAGTGGCGCACGACCGGATCGGCCGGCTTCCGCGGTATCAGCCGCGGATCTGGATCGCTGGAATGGATCGCCGGCACAGGGTTCGTCGCGGCTATCGTCACCGGTGTCACGGCGCCGCTGCTTCAATTGGCCGGCGTGCTTGCCCCGCTCGATGTGTTGAACGCGAGTTGGATACAGACAGCGGGCGTCGTGCTCGCGGTGACCGGCAGCGGCGCGACGGTCTACGCGCAGAACGATATGGGCGAGTCCTGGCGGATCGGGGTCGATCCCAGCGAGACAACGACATTGGTGCATCAGGGTGTGTTCGCAGTCGTGCGCAACCCGATCTTCACTGCGATGCTCATTTTTGCCTTGGGCATCGTGTTCATGACTCCGAATCCGCTCGCGGTCGCCGGCTTCGCGCTGCTGGTCGCAGCGATTGAGGTGCAGGTCCGGGTTGTGGAAGAGCCCTACCTTCGCGCCGTGCACGGTCAGCATTACCGCGAATACACTGCAACGGTCGGACGCTTCCTTCCCCGAGTGGGGTTGTCCTGACGTCGAGAAGTCGGCGAGGCTACCTCGTTGGTGGGCAGCCCCTAGAGTTTTCCAGCGGAATCGCCCGGTGCGGTAAGGGTCGACGCGTATGGACGCGAAGTTGGTTGTCGCGTGGCCGCCCGCACTTGCGGCGGCGCGCTGACGGGAACGTCTTGCCGGCGTGTGGTTGATTGACGAGACTCGCGCACGTCTCACAAGCGGCGTGCTCACCTCTCACAAGCGATCTCCGAGCACACATCCGGGCCGCCGTCTACGAGATGTCTAGCCGCATCATCGATGAACTCCGACCGCGGCTGGATGCTGGGCTGGGGGCCGTCCGTCGCAAGCCAGTCCCGATCGCGAGCAGTGTCACGACGTGCTCGCCGCCGCAACTTGAGTCCACGCGTTGGCGCTGGCCGGACCTGGGGATCGCGATGGGCGCCATGGGAACCGATGTCGCCAGCGAAAACGCGATGTCGCCCTGATGGGCCCAGACCTGCGTCACCTGCCCCATGCACTGCACTACACCACGCCCGCCGCTCCCGGCAGATCATGTTGCAAAACGTCGGACTAACCCTGACCATCATCACCGTGCTGATGCCGCGGGCGTTGCTTCAGGAACCCTCGGCTTGGCCGCGGTGGTGCTCGTGCACAAGCTCACCGAGGTGATCGTCATCGCATGTGCACCGGACGCATCAAAGCACTTGCGGGTCAACCTAAGACACCCGACCGCGTTACGACTCGAGGCAACGATGCGACGGCTATCGCCGCGACGGGCCGGCCGGTACGACCACCGACATAATCCGCGGTTCGCCAGGCCACCGACCCGCCTGTCCCCCTGTTGGAGCACGAAGTCACTACCGTCGGGATGTCCTCAGCCAAGACGAGCCGGCTCAAAATCCTCTGCCACCTATTTGCATGCAGACATTGCTATGTATTAATATTTGATTCATTTTTGAGGGATAGCCCACGCCGCTCATCGCGGTGCAGCTGTGTCTGGTTTTCGGTGTGGTCGGACTAAGTCGGCACACCCTGGTGTGTTGAGGGAGGGACTGCGATGTGCAACTCACCGAGCGAGCGCGATGCTGCCGGTGTCGGGTCGGCGTCGATTCATCTGTCTGAGTTGTTGCGGGCACCGGTTGAGACGCGGTCGGGCGAGGTGGTGGGCCGGGTTGAGGACATCATTGTCCGGCTGCGAGGAGCAGATACCTACCCGCTGGTGACCGGGATCGTGGTTGGAGTCGGTGGTCGGCGGGTGTTTGTCGGGAGCGGATCGGTTCAGCGTTATGGACCGGCCCGGATAACGCTGAGGACCAACGAGGTTGACCTGCGGCGGTTCGAACGTCGCGAGGGTGAGGTGCTGTTGCAGCGCGACGTGCTCGGGCATCGGTTGATTGATGTTGCCGCGGGCGAATTGTTGCGCGCCTATGATGTTGAACTCGAACACCGTGCAGACGGCTGGGTGCTGGCGCATCTGGACACCCGCCGTCCGCCGCGGTTTTTCGGATTGCTGAAGACGTCTGGCGGCCATCCCGCTCGCGACTGGAAGGCGTTCGAACCGTTGATCGGTGACGTGGGGTCGCTGGCGGTGCGCTTGGTGTCCGGCCGGGTGCGGATGCTCAAGCCCGCGCAGATCGCTGACATGCTCGAAGTCGCTGACACGGTTGAGGGCGGGGAGATCCTCGGCCAGGTGCGTAGCGACCCGGAACTGGAAGCCGACGTTTTCGAGGAGCTTGACCCCGATAAGGCCAGTCGGCTGCTTGACGACATGTCCGACCCCGACGTCGCTGCCCTGCTTGGGCGGATGCGCGCCGACGACGCCGCCGACGCGATCGTCGATCTGCGTCAGTCTCGGCGCCGTGCAGTTCTGGACCTGATGCCCGCACCGCAGCGCACCAAGGTGATCACGCTGATGGGGTTCAATCCCGACAGCGCCGGTGGCCTGATGAACGTCGACATCGTTTCGTGTCGAGCGGAGGCGACAGCGGGTGAGGCGCTTGCCATCATCGGTGGTGCTCGAGGCTTGCAGCCCGAGGCGCTGCTCAAGATGCACGTCCTCAACGAACGCGGGCAGCTGGCCGGCGTGGTGTCGGTGATAACGCTGTTGCAGGCTGATGTGGCGGACTCTGTTGCGGCGCTGATGGATTGCGACCCGGTCCTGGTGAGCGCAGATGCCGATCTGACCGACGTCGCGCTGCTTATGGCCGACTACAACCTGTACACCATTCCCGTCGTGGACGACCAAGATCGGGTTTTAGGCGTCGTCACCGTCGATGATGTGCTCGAGGCCATCATCCCTGAAGACTGGCGTCGACGAGAACCCGCCCCCCACCCGATGCGCGAGATCAGCGGCGTCGCCGCCACCGACGACTCGGCATGGACCAGCGGCGGCGGCGGTGATCAGCCGTGAGCACCAAGGGCAGCGCTTCGGTCGACAAGGTGTCGCAGGCAACGGCGCTGCGTGGCGTCGCAGTGCTCGACAGCGCGCACCTGGGCGACATCGAAGGTGCGCTGGGACGGATCAGGATCAGCGAAACGGAGCGTCCGCGCACCCTGAAGGCCCGCCTGGCGACCTTGCTGGTGATCATCGGCCCCGGCTTGATCGTCATGGTCGGCGACAACGACGCCGGCGGTGTGGCGACCTACGTGCAGGCAGGACAGAACCACGGTTACAGCCTGCTGTGGGTGCTGCTGCTGTTGATTCCGGTGCTGATCGTCAACCAGGAGATGGTGGTCCGACTCGGAGCGGTCACCGGAGTAGGCCATGCCCGGCTGATTAACGAACGCTTCGGCCGCGGCTGGGGCTGGTTCTCGGTGGGGGATCTGTTCCTGCTGAACTTCCTCACACTGGTCACCGAATTCATCGGAATCACGTTGGCGGCCAACTACTTCGGCGTCTCCAAGTACGCGGTCGTGCCGACCGCTGCGATCACGCTCATCGCGATCATGGCCACCGGCAGCTTCCGACGCTGGGAACGCGCCATGTTCGTGTTCGTCATCATCACCTTGCTGCAGATCCCCATGTTGTTGATGTCACATCCGGATTGGGGACGCGCGGCCACGTCGCTCATCGTCCCCGCGGTGTCGGGCGGAGTCACCTCGGACGGGGTGCTGCTGATCATCGCCATCGTCGGCACCACGGTCGCCCCATGGCAGCTGTTCTTCCAGCAGTCCAACGTCGTCGATAAGCGCATCACGCCGCGCTTCATCGGCTACGAACGCAGCGACACCACGCTGGGTGCCTTCGTGGTGGTGATCGGAGCGGCAGCACTAATCATCACCGGCGACTGGGCGGCGCGCGCTACCAATAGCCGCGGCGGGTTCGTCGACGCCGGTACTGTCGCCCGTCTGCTCGGCGATTACGATAAAACCCTGGGCTCGTTGTTCGCGATCGTGTTGCTCGATGCATCCATCCTCGGCGCGGCCGCGGTAACGCTGGCTACCAGCTATGCATTCGGCGACGTGTTGGGTCTCAAACACTCGCTGCACCGCGGCTTTTCCGACGCCAAACAATTCTACTTCTCCTACACCGCCATGGTGATGCTCGCGGCGGTGATCGTGTTGATCCCCGGCGCACCGCTGGGTTTGATCACCACCGCCGTGCAAGCCCTGGCCGGGCTGTTGCTGCCCAGCGCCACGGTCTTTTTACTGCTGCTGTGCAATGATCGAGAAGTCTTGGGACCGTGGGTGAATCGACCGTGGCTCAACGCGGTGGCCGGCCTCATCGTCGGTGTCCTGCTGCTGCTGTCGGGGATACTGATGGCCAGCACGCTGCTTCCCCGCCTCGACATCGTCGATTTCACCGGCCACCTTGCTACCGGGCTTGTCTTGCTCGCTATAGCCGCGATCTCGGTTCTGCGGTTGCTTGCCCGCCGAGAACCGCAATCGGGTGAGCCCGAACCGATCTCACGCGCACCAGCCAGTGCCGACCGGAGCACATGGCGAATGCCGCCTCTGACGCTGCTCGCACCGGTCCGGTGGTCGGCGGGCACAAAGCTGGGCATGGTGGCACTGCGCGGGTATCTCGTCGTCAGCGCAATCCTGCTGGTGGTCAAAGCCATCGAACTCGGTCGCACCTAAACATCATTGCCGGCGCTGGCCCTGTTATCGAGAAAAGCGGTCCACCCCGACCTGCCTAATGAAATCGTGGGGTGGTGTGACCGTCCTTATCCCGCAGTTGACACATGCGGTTGGTGCCTATGGGCGGCCGCTGGCCCGGAGCTGCGTGGTGCGCGCGTCCTCGCCTGGCAATGGCGTATCACAGGGACGGTTACGTCCACGCAACGAAACTTGATCAGCAAGTTCCTCGGTCAACTGCCTCACCGGCTGCAACCGGCCAGCTCCAAAACAGGCACCAGGCGTTTCCACCTCCTCTGCCCCTCGCGGTTTGACTGTTGGCTTCGTGTGATGTCTTCGGTTATCAGACGGTTGGCCAGCTCGGCAGCATGGGCGGGCGTTGCAGGAAGCGGGCGTCGGGCACCAGACCGGTTGCCCCGCCGCGCCCGGCCCCACCCGCGCCCAATGGCACCCCGCCCAACATTCCTCCCGGGCCGCCGGCGGCGTCGGGGACAGCGCCTAGGCCGGTGCCTGACAGCACTGTGGCCGCGGGGCTGATCGTCGGGGTGGCCGCGGCCCAACTCTGCGGTATTGACAATGCCCCGATCGACGTGGCCCGGCCCAGACCGGCAGACACAGCCGCACCACTGCCGCCGGCAGCTGACGCGTTCAGACCTGCTGATCCCAGCGTTCCCGAACCGAGCCCGCCTGCCAGGTCTGAAGCGAGGCTGCCCGCCAGACCCGATCCCGATGCCGTGGTGGCGGAGCTGACGGCCGGCATCAGCTCCTGCATCTTGCTCGCGTTCGACATCAGCCCAGCCGATATCCACGCGACCTGACTTGTACTGGACAGGGCGGGATTCACCGAGTTCAGTGCCGAGCTCAGCGACGGCAAAGACGATGTGGACGAGGGAGGCGACATCGGCGAGGCAAGCTGCTGCAGTGCCCCGGGTACCGCCGAAATCACTTGTGAGAGGACCGCTTGTGTGTTCGTCGCGGCTGAGGTGCCGGCGGTTTGGGCGATGGCGGTGCCCTGCGCAGCTACTCCGGCCGGGTTGGTGGACGGCTGCGGCGGGGTGAACGGGGTCAATGACGCCGCCGCCGCCGACGAGGCGGCGTAGCCATACATCGCGGCGCCATCCTGGGCCCACATCTCGCCGTAGTGTGCTTCGGTGGCCGCGATCGCCGGGGTGTTCTGACCTAGGATGTTTGTTGCGATCAACGACATCAACAAGGCCCGGTTGGCCGCGATCACCGGCGGTGGCACCGTCATCGCGAATGCCGCTTCATAGGCGCCGGCCGCGGCTCTGGACTGCGCAGCTGTCTGCTCTGCGTGCGCGGCGGTGCTGTTTAGCCACGCCACATAGGGTGCGGCCGCGGTCACCATTGCCGCGCACGCTGGTCCCAGCCACGGTCCGCCGGCTAGACTTGAGAGCACCGAGGTGTAAGACGTTGCCGCGCACCGCACCTCGGCGGCCAGCCCGTCCCAGCTTGCCGCGGCCGCTAGCAGCGGTCCCGCACCGGGACCGAAATACATTCTGGCGGAGTTGATCTCCGGCGGCAGTGCCCCGAAATCCATTGCTACTCCTTAGCTGGCTGCGGTCGCGTTGGCGGCCTTGGTGGCCGCATACGAGCCGGCACTGGCGCCCATCGCGCCCACGAACTGGTCGTGAATCGCGGCGGGTTGGGTGCTCACCGGCGAAAGCAGGCTGGCGTGCGCGGCGAACTGTATCGCTGTCTGTGCCGATACCTCGTCGGTCGCGGCGGCAATCACCGCAATGGTCGGGGTGGCCGCTGCCGCGTCTGCGGCGCTGATCGCCGAACCGATGCCTGCTAAGTTGCTGGTCGCCGACGCCAGGATGTCGGGCATGGTGGTAACGAAGGACATGGGCTTTCCGTTCCGAGGGTTTTGAAGGTCTAGGGATGAGTTCATCTGGGGCGCTTCCCGATTCGGCCAACTCGGCGAAAACCGGACGCTGCTTGGGTTCTACAGCGAGGCGCCGCCGACTATGTGTGCGACCGGCGATACCTATCCGGGTTAGACGTCACACGAAGTGGCTCTTACCGGTGTCGGTGAGCAGCGTAGGGCTGGGTCATGACTCGTCGTTTCTACATCCGAGCCGCGACACAGTGCGCGGCGGTCAACGTGGTGCAGCGATCACCGGCCGTCGTGGCATAGCGAAACGGGCCTGACGCTGACCGATCAGCGACGAATAAGGCACAACCGCGTCAAGAGATCCTGACCGGTGAGGAAAGCGGCGGCCCCACACGGCGGACCCCGCCCAGCCGCCACCACACGCGGCGCCAGCCAACCCGCGACGGCGACCACGGCCACCACGACGCCTAGTGTGGTTAAAGTGGTGGATGACGATTTTGGCAGCACGGCGTTCGAGAACGCGTAGTGGCACGCGGTTAATGAGTCATCGGTAAGCTGTGGGGCAGCGATGCTGGCCGTGAACCCATCGCCCAGCGCTGTCAGCGAGGGCGGAGAGGGGCGCGGCGCAGCGGATTCGGGTTGCAACGACCCGAAGTGGGACAGCATGGCCAGCACCCACACGGTGAGCGCCATGGCGACAACTGCCACGGCTACTACGGTTCTTGACCGTGGCGGTAGGGGTGCATCGCGGTTTAACCCCACAATGCTCCGATGGTAGCACCGAAGCGGTAGTCCGCCGTTCAGACGAGACGGTGTATGAAGCGGCTGGACGCGTCGGGAATCCGCGCGTCGGTACCTGTTACCGGCATGAGGTAACCGCGTGTTGGCGTGGTTTGGAAGAGCCGCGTGCGGGATGGTCATCGACGCGTTGAACGCTAACGCGCATGCGATGACGCCTATCAGGGCACCCGCAGACGCGCGGGTCAACTCGACCGCGTTGGCGATCAGCGGCGGGATTGATGGCATCGGGGTCACCGACCCGCTCTGGGTATCAGAACTGGCGAGGTACACGCCAACCACCATGGGTTCGACGCCATCGTCAGCGAGGGGCATCGGGGGAGCCAATGTTCGAGTTGGACCCGGTGGGGCGCCTGTTTCATGGCCGCGGTTTCGCTGGTTGGCCATGCTGGATTTGCGTCGCGCATTGAGTATCCAGATGGTGACCGTGGTCGAGTTGGTGCAGAGCCAGAGCGGCGATGAGGCCAACGAGAATCAATCCTGCCCATACGAGTTGGCCGACGCCGAGCTGTCGCGCTGCACCCAGGAGCCAGCCGGTACCCAGGTTGCCGGCAAGGATCCCCACCCCGACGATGGTGTTGTAAAACCCGTAGTGGGTGGCCACGAGCCGGCCCCCGGCCAGCGCCACGACGGTGTCCATCTCGAACGGGAAGACCGCGGCCGAGCCCACGGCGAGCATGGCCGCCGAGAGCAGCAGCGCGGCGGCCCCCGCAACGATCCCGAACCGGGAACTGTCGGGGATGACCGCCAGCGGCAAAAACGAGGCCGCCAGGATCGCCACGCCGACGGCCAGGCTGCGCGCCGCCCCCCCGCGGGCGGCCAACCAGCCAGTAATGCGCAGCTGTCCGGCGACCGCGGCCAGACCCGAAACGACGAAAACCCCTGCCACTAACAGTGATTGGTAGCGCTTCGAAAGGATCGACGCCTGCAGCGGAAGGGCGAGGTAGACCTGGAAAGACAACACGTAGGACCCGATCATCGCCGCGGCGAACAGCAAAAACGATCGGTTGGCGATGACCACTCGCCAGTCACCGAGGACCGATGTGGTCTGCGGTGCCGGATCGGGGCTATGCTGCGGCAGCGCCAGTAACTGCGCCACGGTCAACGCCGCGAAGACAGCGGCCGCGCCTGCTGCGGTGACGCGGAAGTCGATGGCCACCAGCATGACTCCGATCAGCGGGCCCAGCAGAATTCCAGCCTGATAGAAGATGTTGAACACCGCGAACGCTTCGACGCGGCGACCACCAGAATCGGCGGCCAGATAGGCGCGCACGGCCGGGTTGAACAACGCGCCGGCGAACCCCGTGGCCGCTGAGGCGATCAACACGGCCGGTAACGAGTGCGCCACAACCAGTAAGGCGAATCCGCCGGTGCGAAGCAGGCAGCCTGCCACGATCAACGGCTTGTAGCCAATCCGGTCGGCCAGGGTGCCGCCCACGACGAACATGCCCTGCTGGGAGAAGTTGCGCACCCCCAGGACCAGTCCGATGGCCCACCCCGCCAGCCCGAGCGGGCCGGCGAGGTAGGCCGCCAGGTACGGCATCAACATGTAGAAACCCACGTTGATGCCGAACTGGTTGATCATCAGCATCCGGGCGGGCCGGTCGAAGCCGCGGAATTGCGCAAGCAACGCCATTAGCGCAGCACCCCGGCCGGGTCGACGACGGTGGTGCACCGCGTCCAGGACTGCACCACCTGGTGGGTCGGGTCCTCAATCGTGGCCGGCTCGTCGGAAGGAAGGTGATCGAGCAGGCGATGGTAGCGGCAATAGTCGTCGTTATAGATGGTGTCGAAATAGCGTTGCGGGCCATCGGGAAAGACCGCGGCGACGGTGGTATCCGCCGACATGGTGCGCGCGACCCAGCCCGCGACCAGGGCAACCGCACCCACACTCCAGCCGCCGCTGGCGTGGTGGGTGGCCGCCAGGGCACGGGCCGCCCAGACGGCTTCGGCCGGGGCCACCCAATGCACCTCGCTAAACACCGGATAGTCGACGTTGCGGGGGTAGATGCTCGAGCCCAGCCCGCGCATCAGTCGGCTCGTCGCGGGTTGACCGAAAATGGTCGAGCCGATGGTGTCCACCCCGATCACCTGCAGGTCGGGATTGGCCTGGCGCAGTACCCGTGCCACCCCGGCCGAGTGGCCGCCGGTGCCCACCGAGCACACCAGCACGTCGATACGCCCGAGCTGGTTGACCAGCTCCAGGGCCAGCGGCCGGTAGGCGTCGACGTTGTCGGGGTTGTTGTACTGATTGGGGCACCACGCATCAGGATCAGCGGCCAGCAGCTGCGCGATACGGTCTTTGCGGGCTTGCTGCCAGCCCCCAGTCCGGTGCGCCTCGGTGACCAGATCGACCTCGGCGCCGTAGGCGCGCAGCATGTTTTGCACGATGGGTTCCATGCCCGGGTCGGTGACCACGGTGACCGGGTGCCGATACACCATGCCGGCCAGGGTTAGCCCTAACCCGAGCGATCCACTGGTGGATTCCACGATGCGGGCTCCCGGGCGCAGTTCGCCGCGAGCGCGCGCCCGCTGCACCATGTGCACCGCGGGCCGGTCTTTCATGCTGCCGCCGGGGTTGAAACCCTCCAACTTGGCCCAAAATCCGCGCCCGGCCCTCGTCAGCGGTGCGGAGATCCGCAGCACCGGGGTGTTGCCCACCAACCCGTCGGGCTGGTGGTGGGTCCCCGAGCAAGGGCGGCACACCACGTGTGGTTCGCGGCTGTCGACGGACAGATCATGCGTGCGGGTGTTGTTGGACAGGACAAAGTTGTTGTTCACAGGATCGTCGCTTTCTGCGGTGCAGCCGCGACCTAGCCCGCGGCCATTGACATGGGCAGCGATCGCCGGCCGTGGTGCGATGCACGACGGCCTGACGCTGACCACTCAGCGACGAGCCAGACAGAACCTGGTCAACAGATCTCGGCCGGCAAGTGCGATAGCGAACCCACAGGGGGGGCCGCGCCCGGACCGCACCAGTTGTTGAGCGAGCCACGCCGTGACTGCGACCACTGCCACCACGACGCCCAGCGCAGCCAAGGCGGTCGACGACGAATTCGGCAACACTGCGGCAGCGAGCGCCTCAGGATGTTTGCCCGATGAGTCGCCGTCAACAAAACGTGGATGGTCGGCGCTGATCGTGAATGCATTACCCGCCGATATGACCATCATGGGCGGCGAATCAGATACAGATGATTCGGGCCGCGGTTGAGAATGCCCGCCGATGACGAGCACCCACATTGCGCTCGCTATGGCGATGGCTGCCATGGCCATCACGGATCGCAACCGTCGCGGTGACCATGTGCCTTTCACAAAGTCGAGATGGTTCGAGCGTGCCGCGCTGCCGGCCCGACACCCACCTCCTAAAGCGCAATATGGCTGTCCCCTACACAGTCTCGGAACCAGGATGTGACCACCACCATGCCCGCGCCCAGGCGACGCCGAAGCCCGGAGGCGAGAGCCCGGCGACGGGCTCGGTTTGGCCACGCCGGTTCCCGGCATCACCGACGGTGCACCGGCCCGTGTGACGCAGCGCAGTGCTCGCCGCTGGCGCGGACATCCGAAGCGTGGTCGACTTGCAAAGTGGTGTGCTCAAGCCCGAACTCGTGGTGTAGCAGCGTTTCGATGCACGCGCGGACCACGTGACAGTCGGCGTCGTCGGCGACGAGAACATGCGCCGATAGCGGCGGCTGACCCGAGCTGATCTGCCACACATGCAGGTCGTGAACCTCGACTACCTGCGGTATTGCCACCAACCGTGCGCCAATCTGGGCTGGGTCCAGATGCACGGGGGCCGCCTCCAAAAAGACCTGCCCCGACTTGCCGACCAAGCCCCATCCAGCACGGACCATCAACCCTGCAACCACCAGTGCGGCGATTGCGTCGGCGCCGGTGAAACCGGTCAGCCACACCACCGCACCGGCGATGGCGGTTGCGATGAAGGCATACAAGTCATTGAGGATGTGCTGAAAAGCTCCCTCAACGTTCAAGCTGCTGCGGTTGGCGCGGCTGATCGCCCACGTGGCGGCGATGTTCACGATAATCCCAATCACCGCAGTAATTAACACCAGCGGCCCGGCAACCTGCGGCGGGGCGACTAGTCGGCGCACCCCTTCGTACAGGAACCACACCGCCAGCAGCAGCAGGGAAATCCCGTTGGCCTGCGCGCAAAGGATCTCGACCCGCTGAAACCCGTAAGTGTAGCGACCCTGCGCCGGACGGCGAGCCAGCCGAATCGCCGTCAGCGCCAACGCGATCGAGGCTGCGTCGGTAAACATATGGCCCGCATCGGAGATCAACGCCAGCGAATTGGCGACCAGCCCGACGATCACCTCGGTCGCCATGAACCCCACTATCAGGCCCAGCGCGATTGCCAGCCACCTGCGGTCTGCGTCCGCGGACATCTCATGCCCGTGATCATGGCCATGGTGGTGTGCGCCGCCGCCGACATCGGCCGCGGGCCCCGGCTTGGCTTGGTGGTTAGTGGTGCCCGCCACGATAACCTCCCGAGTAATCCACACCATTGCCCTCACCGAGCGACCCGCCCCAAAAGCCTCCCTGACAGGACCGCTCGAGGTACCTCAGCCGAGCCGAGTCCTGCGGAGCGGAAGAGCCCGACGGTTGCGGCACGGCGGCGCAAAAACTTGCCCTGGGCCTCGATGAGCTGCTCAAGTTCCCCCCGACCGGGAAGTATGACGCCGCAGCCGGTGCACTGATCGATCGCCACGCAAGGCGCTGCACGACCTGCATCTGCGCGACCCACCCCGCAGACAGCAGCCCCGATTCCGTTGCCTCCGTTGAACCGCGGTTGCCGTCCATTGTCCTCCTCGACCGGCTGTAGCAACCAATACAATGTGAGGCTAACGGCACTCATTGGCCACGAGGTTAACCAACCATGTATGCAAACCTACGAATGGCAACCGGCCTTCGTGCGCCGAGTGCGGGGGGCCCGAGTCGGGCGGGATGGCGACGCCGGCGACGGCGGCTCGAGTCAAGGCGGCAACGTTGAGTGCCGGCGCCGTGTGGGTCAGCTTCGAGTCGCATGCCCTCAACGCCAAGCCCTCGTGAGGAATCGCCGCGGAAATCGTGATATATCCCGCGAGGCCAAGCCCTTTTGGCCATGTCGCGTAATTGATCCCGAAGTTTTGGTACCAAGACCGCGCCCGATGGTGGGCAAAGTGCTGAATTCGCGTTTGCGGAATTCGGGCTGATGCACGACCAACTCCAGCACCGACACATCCCCATTACTATGGCGCTAGTGCCGCGCGGTCACTAGCGGTCAACCGAGACCTGCTAGCCCAACCGTGGGCGCTACGTCCGAATGAAAACAACTTGGCTCGCGTGAAATGACCCCTCCCCAGCGGATACTGCATCTTGCCGCTGCCGCAGAGCTGCCCATACGCTAACTCGTGTCTGACCTACCCCAGTCTTCGTCAACTACCGCCGAGTTCCTACCGCAGCATCACCGCCAACTCGACCACACTCGGTCGCTGATCGACCAGGCTGACCGCAACGGTCAACAGCGCCTCACCGAAACGAACCGCAGCGTCCGAGGAAAAACCTGCTTGCCATCATCGGCGGTCTCACCACCCCCACGCCCAGGGGCCCGGCCAGTGCGGTCGGGGACCTATTGGTTCACGCCACTCAGGAAGCGATCGACGGACGCAATCAGCTCGAGCCGGCTGAGTCTTACCGGGTCGGCTCGTCCACACCGACATCCGGCTCAGCAGGCCATCAGACCGGCGTTCGATTTCGAGACGGGCACCTCTCTTTTTCCTTCGATCTGAGATGCCACGGCTCGCCCTCGCAGCGGACACCGAAAAGCCGCTGACCTGCCTGCTACGCCAACGCCGGACACTTGTTCGATGACTCCCGTCTGCTTCGAGCAACCGAACGGGTCCGGTCACAATGACTGCTGCGACGGCGCCAATCACGCAACCGTGCGGCTTGGCCGGACCATTAGAGGCCTTGACGTCCGCGGTTGGCGCACCGAATTGGCGTCGGTGGTTCATGAGCCTTCCCGACTCATACCGAAATTAACCAAAGACTCGGTGCTGTTCCGCGGCCCGATCAGTGACAGTCGCCGTCAGGCATTGGTGGGAAGCGGCGAATCATTCTTGTTGGGACTCACTTCACGTGGTGTCGGCACGCGCCCGTTTGTAGTCGGCGACTGGCCGTTGATGAGGCGGTAACGGATGAGTCGTGAGCTGTTGGTGACCACCGCCACTGAGGACGCATTGTGCAAAATTGCGGCCAGTACCGGTGAGAGTGCACCTCCGGCGCCCATCAGCAGGCCAACAGCGTTGACCGCGATGGACATGCCGTAGTTCTGGCGGATGACGGTGACGGCTCGTGCTCCCAGATCGGGTACGTCGAGTACACGGTGCAGGTTGTCATTGGCCAGTGCGATGTCGGCGGTTTCCACCGCGACGTCGGTACCGGCCAGACCCATCGCGATGCCGATGTCGGCAGTGGCTAGTGCTGGGGCGTCGTTGACGCCGTCGCCGATCATCCCGACGACGTAGCCTTCGTCTTGAAGTTGGCGTACCGCCTGGAGTTTGTCTTCGGGCAGCACCTCGGCACGCCACTCGTCAATTCCGAGCTCGCGGGCGACGACCTCGGCGGTGTCGGGATGATCACCGGTGAGCATTACGATGCGGCGAATTCCTTTGCTACGCAGTTTCGTTAGCACCTCGGCGGCCTCGAGCCGAATTTCGTCGCGCAGGCTGATCAGGCCGACAAGTGTGCCATCGACGGCCAATAGCAGGGGAGTCTCGGCTTGGCGGCGCAGCTTGGTGACCCACTCGGTCGCCTTTTTCGAGACCCGCACTTTTTCTGCGCGCAACAGCGAGGGGCTACCCAAAAGCAGAACCCGCCCATCAGCCCAGGTTCGCATCCCCAGCCCAACCAACACCTCGCATTGCTCATGCGGCGGAATGGTGATGTGGCGCTCGGTGGTCGATCGGATCACCGCTTCGGCCAGCGGATGCCGAGAGTGGATTTCCGAGCTGGCCGCATAGGCGAGAACCTCTTCGGGCTGCCAGTCCTTATGGAAAGCAACGATATTCGTGACAACAGGCCGTCCAACGGTCAGGGTTCCGGTCTTGTCGAACACGAGGGCGTTCACCTGGCCGGCTTTCTCAAGGTGCGATCCGCCCTTGATCAAGATGCCCCGGCGAGCCCCGTTGCCGATGGCGGCGCTGATTGCCGTGGGAGTCGACAAGCCCACCGCGCACGGACATGCGATCAACAACATCGTCATGGCGCGCCGGATATCCCCGGTAAATACCAGGGTCGCCGCGGACACGATGAACGAAATCGGAACAAACCGGCGCGAGAAGTTCTCACCCACCGTTTGTATGGGGGCCCGATCGTGTTGGGCCTCTTCGACGCGGGAAATGATGCGCCCGATCGTGGTTTCAGCGCCAACAGCGCTGGCGCGCACGACGAGGCGCCCACGCACCACCACCGATCCGGCGTGCACATGCGAGCCGACGACCATGCTCACGGGCAGGGTTTCCCCAGTGATCGCCGACTGGTCGACCACCCCCTCCCCATCGAGGACCTCACCGTCAACCGGGATCGCCACGTGATCGTGGATCACGATCTCGTCCCCGACTTGCAGGGTATCGATGGGGACCTGCACCTCGCTGCCGTCGGCAGTCCGGATCCAGGCGGTGTCGGCGCTGCCGCGCAGCAGGTCAGCGATGGCGCGCCGGGTGCGTCGCAGGGTCAGATCCTGCAGGTATTCACCGATATTAAGCAGCCACAACACGGTGAGCGCGACCACGTTCTCGCGTAGCACCATGCTGGCCACCGTCGCCACCGTCACTAGCGTGTCGGTGCCGGCGCGACCGGAGCGAAGTGAACGCAGCGCCCCGCGGAAGAACGGATAGCCCATGAATATCGTTGCTCCGGTGGCCACGAGCTGGCCGTTGGTGCCCAGCAGTGGCGGCCGCCTGAATGCATAGCGCCGGATCCCTAGCAGGGCCAAGGCCAGCCCGCCGATCGCAAGACGCAGTACCTCGGTGTTGCGCACGTCGGCCGAGCGTGGCGTGCGCGCGGCGATCAGGTCGGCCGCCACGTGCTTAGCGGAGGAGATGGCCGCCACGATCGCCGAGCGATCGCAACGCCGCGGGGAATACCACACCACGACCGACCCGGTGTGCGGATAGGCGTGCACCGCCCGCACACCGGTCTGTTTGTCGACTGCGTCTTCGACCGCGACGGCGCGGCGCGAATCCGAACGGACCCACGGCACATACAGGCGCATCCGCCCGGCCGCATCGGAAAGGATCTCTGCGGCGGTGTCCTCGACAACAGTCATGGCGAGCGATCAGTGGTCGTGGTCGTGGTTCGCGGTGGCCGCCGGTGGGGCGGCCTCTTCGCCGATGCGTTCGCGCGCCTCTGCGACCACGTCGGCGATTTTCAGCCTGGCCGATTCCGCGGCCACCTCAGCGCGGCGCGTTCCGCGTAGGCTCAACTCCGCCGCCGCAACCGTCGTCCGCCGGATCGGCGCCGCGCCAGCGACCTTACGTAAAACCTCGTAGGCGCTCACACCCACCAGTCCGGTGACCACCGCCGCAGCGGCCTTACCCAATAGCGCGTGCGGAAGCATCGTCGCCCTCCTCGTTGCCGGCTCGTATCGAGCACATTGGTTCTGCTAATACCCACCTATTGTAGCATCAATATATTGCTACGTGTTTATGAATATCCTGTGTGCTTCGGCGCTTGGTGCGTGCGAGTGAATCCGCGACGTGCGCTGGGCGATCGGCGACACGGCTGTTTTGAGGTCCGTTCTGCGGCGAATCCGGTGGCTCGGCCACCGTTACGGTGGACCGGCGTCTGCTAGGCCGAAGTTACTTCCGCGTGTCGCTCGAAAAGGTCTTCTGAACTGCGTAGATGCAGGATAAGGCGGTTTCGGAGTAGCCAGAAATTCTGGCTACCTTCGGTGATCTGGTATGTCTTTCGATGCCAACCGTTTTCCGCAGGTCCGCCCGCTCCGATGATCATTTTGGCGATGTAGCCAGAACAGCTCGGCTCCGTACAACGTAAAGCCCAAGGTCAACACGGGTTTTTGTGTGGGTAATCAGCAGTAACTTCGGGCTAGGTCGGCGCATGCACCTCGCGGTGGTCTATTCGCGCAGGGCGCGACGGTCGGTGTGGAAATGGGTGTAACCGCTGGTGATTGTGCACACAAGTGCTGCGATCGCCAGCATCTGGGACCCGCTGACGACCAAGCTGATGCAGCCGCCGATGACAGCGCCGGTGACAAAGGCCGACCACAGCAGGAAGTATCCGAGCCACTCCGTCGCGGCGCCCCCGCTGATGTGACGTTCGATACCCTGGCCCATCTTGACCAGCGTGCCGGTGACGTAGCTCAGTGGTATCGATACCTCTCCGCTCTTGACGAAGGAGGTGTTTAAGGCACCGATGCCAAAGGCGACGAACAGCACGGGCACGAACGAGACCTGGCTGGTCGACCATCCGTCGATGGCGATATCCACGCCGGCAGCCACCAGAAGCGACAGCGCGGTGAGCACGGTGGGGCCGTGGGGATGGTCCAGCCAGAAATGTCGTCGACACAGCGAAGCTGCCACCACGCCCGCGACGAACGACGCCAATACCAGAGCCGCGGCGATGGACAGCCATTGCTCATCGCGAAAGAACCCCAAGACGGCACGCTCGCTGTTGCCCGTCATGAACGTGACGAAATAACCGGCCGAGTGGGTAAATGCCGCCGCTCCGATCAATCCCGCCAGCGCCGCCAGCACCCAGGACAACCGGGTTTCAGAGGTGATGGTGGCACCACGTGCAGGCGCTTGCGTCGCATGCTGGTCCCGTCCAGGGTCCGGGTCGATCAGCGGGTCAGGTTCAGCCCAGTCCAGGGTCCGCAGCTCGCCGCAGTCCGCGCAGTGGTGCACGGTCACCGTAAGCCGTGATCGCGAAATGGTTTGGCTCGCACAGCTCCGGCACTGGCGGCGGCGATTCTTGTCTTCGATCTCGTTATCGTCCATTGAAATGACCGTCCTCCCCATTTTGTTGTTGCTGCAAGTCGATGCGTCCGCAGTTGCGCGGGTGCTTCTGGATGCTCTGCAAGGCCAATCCAGCGGCATCGGCGCTTCACCGTGGCTTTGCGAGTGGCGCACAACCGCTGTTCCGGCAGCTTCGCGTCGGCCGATCTGCGCGCTGGTAAGGGTTCCGGCTGCGTTGTGCCGTCTGGTCGTGCGTTATGTGCCGACAGCGCGGTGGGTTGGGCCGTGCGGGTCGTCGCAAGGGGCGCACGCTGCTCCCATGCCACGATCGCCGATCTCGGATATTTCGTGGTCGAGCTGCAGTGTGGTGTGGGAGATGCCATGTTCGTGAGCCAGCAACTGCGCCAGGTCATTTCGGGTGGCGTGGCAGTCGTGGTCCGCAGCGACAATCACGTGTGCTGACAGAGCAGGTGTGCCCGAGGTGATTTCCCAGACGTGCAGGTCGTGGACTTCAACGACCGAGTCATGGTCGGCCATCGCCTGACCGATGACGTCTGGTTCAATCCCGCTGGGCGCGGCCTCGAGGAAAACGAGGCTCGCCGCGCGCACTAAACCGACGCCAGCCCGGATCATCAGCGCCACCACGACCAACGTGGCGATCGCGTCCGCCCGCCCGAACCCGGTGAACACAATCACCACCCCGGCCACAGCAGTCGCGATAAAGGCAAATAGATCGTTGAGGATGTGCTGAAATGCGCCTTCCACGTTGAGGCTGGACCGGTTTGCCCGGCTGATCATCCACGTCGCAGCCACGTTGACAACCACACCAACCAGCGCGGTGACCAGCACCAGCGTGCCGGTGACCTGGGGCGGGTGAACCAGTCGCTTGATCGCCTCATAGCCCAGCCAGCCCGCCAGCACAAGCAAGGTGACGCCGTTGGCCTGCGCAGACAAGATCTCCACCCGCCGCCACCCGTAGGTCATCCTCCCCGCCGCCGGACGCGCAGCCAACCTAATGGCCCACAGCGCCAGCGCGATCGAGGCGGCATCGGTGAGCATGTGCGCCGCGTCGGAGAGCAACGCCAATGAGCCCGCCACGACACCTACCGCCACTTCGCCCAGCATGAACGTCGCGATGACCGCGAACGCGCCAGCGAGCCACCGCCGGTCGGAATCTGCCGAGGTGTTGCCGTGTGTGTGGCTGTGGCCTCCGCTCATCGTCATGCCCCCATTACCCGACTCATGACCGTAACGTATGCGTACATCCTGATATGAGCAAGAGTGCGGTCGAGTGTTCCGGCAGTGTTCACCCGCGTTGTGTCTCAGCATCCGCACGCCTCACCGCGCCACGACCGGGCACCTTGCCAAACCGCGATCCCGGCGATACCCAGCCCGACGGCGGGATCTAACCACCACCCGCCGCGCCATAGGAAGGTGGCTGCCAAACCCAGCAAAACCCCGGCCGCCTGCGCGGCGCACAAGTAATTTTGCATGCCTTTGCCGATCGTGGCGGCAGATCCCAACGCCGCGCCGAGTTTGTGCTGCGCGCGTCCCAGCAGCGGCATCTGCACCACTGCGGCTACGGCCACCACGAGACCGATTACCGAGGCGTGTGCTACGTGCTCCCGCAGCAGGTGATGCACGGATTCTGCGGTGATGTAGGGGGCGCTGAGCCAAAACGACACCGCCACGCCGCGTTGGGCGCGCAGTTCGGCCGTGTCGGATAGGGTGCGCCAGCCGCTGAACCGCCAGATCACGATGAGGCTGGCCATCGCCTCAGGCGCGCTGCCCAGCGCCCACGCGCTCAGTGCGATAGAACCTACTGACACGCCCTGCCACAGCGCGACCCCCCCATCGACGACTACAAGCACCAAGCTGACCAACGCTAGCCATCGCGCCGACCGGGCGGCCCGGTGCCACTGTGCGTCGCGAAAACGTGTCGTGGCCGCCGCGACGATAGTCGTTGTGGCGCAACCGCTCGGTTCCGTAGTCATGGGCCCCCGTGCCGATTCACTCTGTGTCATAACGCCCGCCCGATGCGCACGCTGAGCGCGTTGGGTGGCGCCAGAATGCGGATCCTTGGGGTTGCCGACGCCTTCGGGGCAGGTCTTACGCAGCTGATGCCAGTGCACCACCTGAGGTTTTTACGACCGTCCAACGCCTGAAAACCGGCTGCGGTATCCGGTTTTCGTCGCAAATGGGCAACCCACGACATGACGGGGTTCGGGATCGCGGTTTGCGGATGATTGGCCATGGCTAGCTCCAGCGCCCGGTCACGGCGGGTACCTCGCTGGGGAGGATGAATTTCGTTGCTCCACAACCGGTCTCAGCGCGCCCTGGCATCGCGGTGGAATGCCACGTCTGCGGTACCGACAACTTCCCCGCAATGGCCGCTGCCCCGGCGTTCGTGGTGGTTATCTCGCCACGATCGCCGCGCCGGCTCAGTCGGTGCCTCCCGCCCGCATGGGAGCCAGCGAACCATGCCCGCACCGACACCGGTCGGCCCTTAGTCTGCGAGCCCTCCAACGCCGCACTTCCGGCTAGCGCCGTCATCACTCGCGAGACCAGTGATGACAACGCCGTGCAGGCCGCGCCCGGTCCTGAGGAATCCGTTTGATCCGTAGCAAAGCTCACCGTCGCGGAATCCGGGCTCGCCGCCGACGAGCCGGCTGGCGATGCGAGCTGCTCCAGCACGCCAGGCACGGCGCAGAGCACACGCGAATCGGCGCCAACCATGGCTGACATGGTCATCGATGACGACTCGCCGTCGGCGCAGCCTTGCCTCGCGGCGGCCGGTAATCCGACCCGAGGAGCAACGAACGCCTCGAGCTGCGCGGCGAGGGCCGAGCTGCGCGCATACCGGTACATCGCATCGGCATTCTGCGCCCACATCTGGCCATAATGAGCCTCGGTGACTGCGATATCCGGTGCGTTCTGACCCAGGACGTTTGTTCTCAGCAGCGAGGTCAAGCGGCGGCGGTTGGCGGCAATCACCTGCGGTGAAACGGTCGTTGCCAGTGCCGTTTCGTAGGCAATCGCTGCCGTGCGGGCCCGGGTCGCCGTGTGTTCCGCCTGAGCCGCAGTGCTGATCAACCATGTGAGGTAGGGCGCGGTCGCGTCCTCCATCGACGCCGACGCCGGACCACGCCAGCAATCATCAGCCAGCCCAGAAATCACCGCCCCGACAGAGGCAGCTGCCGAATGCAGTGCGTCGGCAAGCACGTCCCACGCGCCGGCCGCGACCAACATCGTTCCCGTACCCGGACCCAGATACAGTTTGGCGGAATTGATCTCCGGTGCTAACGCTCCAAAATCCATGTCACAGTCCCCGGCAAGCTTCAGCGGTCTGCAGTTCTAGCAGTGGCGATCACTTGTGCGGGGATGCTGGCAGCACCGAGAACCACCCGCACACGTGAAGCTGCTCGGTGGTTCGAATATGAACCCCGTAGGGGGGCCGTATTCATAAGGCGAGCTGCGGTTGACGATGCGGGTTCGACGGCGTGATAAGTCATTGAGTTCTCCTGAACGAGATAGGCTTTTCAGCGAAGCGCTACACCCCTGGCCGGGTCGCTTCAGTGATTTCAGCGCGGCCGATTACACAGCTGCGCAGTAAGGGCGCATGTCAGATGACTCGACGCAGTCCAATTCGAGCGGGACTCAACGTGTTTGCACGTCGGCGACCGATTCCGGCGATACCGCGCAACCGCTGAACGGGCACGGCACCGGAGAGGTTCAGCGTCGAACGATCTGACGCCGATACATCAGCGCCGTGCGAGGCACAACCGTGTCAACAGGTCGTGACCGGTGATGGGTATGGCGGGCCCGCGCGGCGGACCCCGCAAGGTCTGCTGGGCGCGGTCCAAGCCGAAGCGCGAAACACTGCTGGTCGCTACCGCCCCGAGAACCCCCAGGATAAGAAGTGGACTCGCCGAGCGGGATAGGTCGGCCACTGCCGCCGACTCGGGACACCACGGCGACAACCCCGTACCGCAATGCGTGTGATCTGCATTAACGGCCAATGGACCACTAGCCGCGCTGGCCCACCCATGGGCCGAATCAACCGTGATAGCCGCATGCCACGCGTGCGTAGCGGTGCCGCCCAGCAGCCAAACTGCCGCTGCGATGGCAATGGCCCATCCCAGCAATGGCCGTCGAAGTAGGTTGGTGCGCACAATGCCGTCAAATGTAGCAGCCTCTCCAACGCCGAGGTCCGATGCTGCAACGTTGGTGTCCTTTTTGTAACCCGCTCGCAGTCGCCCTGATCCGGCGCGCACCGGGCCTTCGATCCCCCCCAGCGGCGGCACTGTCACTGCGCCGACCGCAGAGCATGCCATCCTGACTGCCACCGCGGTCGGCATCCGTTCCGGCGAGGACGTGGTCACTGGTCGCAGCCACGCACTGGCTCGTGCGACTGGGTGGCTCGGTGAGACAACGGGTAAGTCCGGCTGGATCGCACCAGTCCGTTTGACTGACGACGTCGCCCGCCTTGACGCTCGTACTTCGGCAACGTGTCGGAGTTATCCAGGCCGCCATAGCAGTCCGCGATGAATTGCCACCCGAAGACAAGGCGCGGATGCGCCGGCGCGGTTCGGTCGAGCGGATCGCCGCCTCAACCAGCGGATAACGAAAATCGATGTCCGCTAGCCCATATGCAGCGCAATACTCTTTCCGAACAGACGTTGCTCGAGGTGATCGCGCTGGCATTTATCGGGCGCGATGACGTCCACCCGACCGGGTGTACTCCAAATGCGAGTCCCATGCAACCAGCAACCCGAGGCGACTGCAGGCCGGCGTAGCGATCCCACGCAAGTGGCGGCTGCACACGGCCGATCGAACTTTCGCCTTCAATCACGCGTCGTGGACTCCGTCACCGACGCCAATACGTCGATAACGATGGCTCATATCGTGTGCGCCCGACTGGCCAAAGGGCAATCGCAGACCATCCTGGTGCTGTCCCTGGTGAAGCGCGCGGATGACCCCGACAATTCCGCGTACCTTGGCTAGCACCTGGCTTTCGGGCATTGTGCCGACCGATGAACTTATTACCTCTTGCCTTGTCCGGGTCGCTTGACAACCATCACCGCCGTCCTCAGACCGTCGGCTGCCTCCCACTTCGTCGCCCCGCTGCTATGACCCAAAAAAAGACAGGCTCCAAGCTGTACGCGCTGGCGCTTCTCGCGGCAGGGTTTTGCCCGCGTGCCGCATGTTCGTTGTCTAGTCGCGACCAGGTTGACAGCGAGCCGTCTTGACGCCAGCTAAGCAGATTCTAAGCGGAGAATCTCTTCCCGGGCAGCAGCGAGGTTGATGATCAATGCATCGATATCCGGCACGGTCAGGTCCACGTGACTTCCATCGAGATGAACCACTCGCTTCTCCACGCGCCCATCGGCGAGCTGAAATCCCATGATAACGAGGGAAACCCGTGATCCGCGGTGGGTGCCCTTGAAAAAGCGGAAACGGTTTCCCGCCGGTCCCTCCCACTGTTCGACCTGCACCGCATCCGGTGGAGGGTCGACATCCACGTCACGATTGATGGACGACATGTCGACGAGCATAGCGACGTACACGATGGCGATCGGGTCCGCTGCACCAACTCGCATAGAAAGGCAATGGAAGAACGGACCGAATCACACTGACATTTCCACGGCGGTGGCCATTAGCGCCTGCTCGTACACCCACCGCGTATGTTCACCGGGGCTCGATCGGCTGCTACATTGGACGGCACTGTGCGCAGCGATCTAAATCGACAGCCGCTGGTGCGATTGATTATCGTCACCGCGGCCTTGGTCTGGCTGGTTGGTTGCGGTGTCGACGAAGATGCGTGGCACTTAAATGGCGCACCTGATGCGGCCCATGCGGTCGTCACTCCCGTCAGTAGTGCGGTTAATGCCGATCACACGCACGGCGAGCACAGGTTATCACCGTGGTGTTTTGAGCTGTCGACGGGCGCGGTTCTATCGCCCTGGGCGCCTGGCTTTCTGGCGCTCGGGACGCTGGCGGCGGCGTTCCTTGGCTCCTGGATCGGTGCCGTACGGCAAACTAGGCGGGGCCCCCCTCGTGGGTCCTCCGCGCCCGGCACCGGTCAAGTCGTCTTGACGCGGCTCTGTGTCGCGCGACGCTGAGTAGTCAACGTCGAATTTCGCGAGGCTGTGCATTTGCTGGTAGCCCACATACCTGGTTGACGGTTACCTATTGTCCCGCAGTCCGGGCCTAACCGCCGGCACAGTGAGTGACCTTCGAATAAGAGCGTCGATCCAGCTGACCCATGCGTCTACCGGCGCGGACACACATCATCGGCGCGACTGAGATCGCCGAAGCGACCTCTCAAAGTGTGGTGCCTCGATCACAGCTTCTGTCATCAGGAGAATTTCATGCCGTATCACGCCGCCGAACCCGAGTCGAGACTCGGAGCACGCGATATAACCCAACAGCACGCCACCGTTCGGCACCGCGATCAGCGATGACCACGTTGGAAACCTATTCAGTTCGCCTGCCACCGATTCCGTGATGCCGTCGGCCTCCAGTAGCGGGTCTTTGATTGTGTCACAACGCAGTTCGCCACACGCGCCAGCGAAGCGATGCCCAACCGGCCTCAAAGCTCAGCGCCACGCCATGTGCTTGACGCCACGGCTGGCCGTCATCCATCGCGCGGCGTTCGATTCCGAAAAGGAGCCTCACGTGTGATGTCTGCCCGTACCTATCGCCCCGAAGCGGTTATGCGTTCGCTGAGCCAGCCGAGGGCCCTGGTTATTGGGGCCGGAGTTAATGGATGGACCACCGCGCTGGTGCTGGCGCGCCGCGACTGGCGGGTTGTGGTGGTCGCCGACCGTTTCGGCATCGACCCGGTCGCCGCGGTGGCGGGTGTGCTGTGGGAATGGCCGCCGCCGCTTGGCGATTGCTCCCACAATCAGACCGCGGCGGCCCGCGCCACCGCCTGGGCGATGCGCTCCTATGTCCGCTTCGCCCACTTAGCTGCTGACCCGGGCACCCGGATAACGGCGCGGCCGGCGGTGTTCTACTTTTCCTCCCGGATCGAGGACGATCCGGCCGAGCACGCCAAAATGGTTGCGATTCAACAGTTTGTGAGCGGATTTGTGCGCGACCCTGCCTTAATCGACTCGTATGGTGTCAACCCGGATGCCGGTTTGGTAGACGCCTACTCGTATTTGACGCTCACCATCGACCCCGACTGGTATCTGGACTGGCTGACCCATAAAGCCCAATTAGCCGGCGTCACGGCCGTCCAACTCCGCATCCACGGGCCGCTCATCGAACACGAGCAGCGGCTACGCGCCGACTACGGTGCCGATGTGATCGTCAACTGTACTGGCCTTGGTGCCCGTGAGTTGGCTGATGACCCGACCATCGAAGCACATCGGAGCGCTCTGCTGCGAATAGTCGATGATGGCACTTCCGCCTCACGCGTGACCGCCGCCCACGTGGTAGCAGCCAATACTGACACTGATACCAAGGACGGGATCTTCATCGTGCCGCGCGGAATCGACCGTCACTTCCTGGGAGGACTGGTCGAACCGGGACACTACGACACCGAGCTCAACCTGGCCAACCATCCGCCGCTGCGCGGCATGCTTGACCGTTGCACCGAGTTCCTGCCCAAATTGCGGGGCGCCCAACTCGATGACCTCGACCCGGTGCGGGTGGGACTGCGACCATTCCGCCCCGGTGGTGTGCGGCTCGAGACCGAACCCGGCACCCAGATTGTGCACAACTACGGCCACGGTGGCGCGGGCGTCATCCTCTCCTGGGGCTGCGCACACGAGGTTGCCGACTTGGCCCATAAAGCGCTCGACAACCCGCGTTTGCGTAGGTATTCATGAGCGCCATGCCCTAATTGCGGGTGTCATGGTTTCATCTGCAGCCAGGTACCGGACATCGACAGGCGCATTCTGGCACGTCTGCTGTCTGGTAGTGCGTGAGGGCCACCGCAGGAACGCCCCGTGCTCATCGCCGCTGGTGGGAGGCAAACAGATTCTGTTGTGCAGGAACCCATTCTAGACAGGACAGGCAGTCGAACCCGATTTGTTGATTGGCAGAAAGGATGTCCATGTGTCGGTTCCGGTCGAAAACTGAGCAGGTGATTCCGGAAGAAACTGCGCAGCATTCAACCGGAGCCGACATCCATGCGGTGCCTCGCAGACTTCAATAAGCGTCCCCCGGTGGTGACGATGAGCGGTTGGCGCCCTTCACCGTCACCACCGGGGTCGCAATTTCTGATCGACACACGAACACGGGGGAGGGGCCCTCATCTGGTCACCACAGGGGATCTCTACTTGCCCACCAGTGGGGACTTCAAAGGCCACGTCCGCGGGGAATGCCGTTGCGCAGCGCCACGCACGACTGCATCACCGCCACAACGACACCGCGCGCTTCGCGGTTAGGGATGCCACGCGGATCCACCGCTGCTGGGCACGCGGCCCGAGTCCGTTCACCCAAACACAATTCAGCTCTTGCTGTCGTATCAGTAGCCACTGTACTGTTCGGCTTATGCTGACGTGTGAGAGGCGCGAATCGGCGTTGGCCCGGCTGGGCCGGGCGCTGGCGGATCCGACGCGGTGCCGGATTCTGGTGGCGCTGCTAGACGGGGTCTGTTATCCAGGGCAGCTGGCGGCACGCCTGGGTTTGACGCGGTCGAATGTGTCCAATCATCTGTCGTGTTTGCGGGGCTGTGGGCTGGTCATCGCCACCTATGAGGGCCGGCAGGTTCGCTATGCGCTGGCCGACGATCACCTCGCCCGCGCCCTGGGCGAGTTGGTCCAGGTCGTTCTCGCGGTGGATACCGACCAGCCCTGCGCCGACGAACACGCCACCTCGGGGGTGGTCGAGATACCCATTGGTCGATGACCGGAAGCGATCCGGTGCCCTCGAAAATCGCAGTCGCTCAATCGTAGTGAGATCGCAGAACAGAAAGGGTTAGCAGTGCTTTCACATGGACTCGTGGCTAAATCGACCGGGACGGTATTTACCGGGCTGGTCGGGGTGAGCGCCTACGAGATACTGCGCAAGGCGGTGGGAACCGCTCCGGCGCATCGGGCCGCGGTGACCGCAACCGAGTGGAGCCTGCGCGGAGCCCGGCGCGCCGAGATGGCCGCGGAGTCGGCCCGGCTGAAAGTCGCCGACGTGGTCGCCGAGGCCCGCGAACGGATCGGTGACGATGCCCCTCCACCGGCTGGCGCCAAAGCCCACGATGACGACTGCTGTTGACTGACCCGCCGTTTCGCCATGGCGGGGTGAGTCCTCGGCCGCCTGTGACGAAGCCAGGGATGGCCGTATCCACGAGGAAGGCTGATGGTGCTGACTGCTAAGGCTTCCACCAACACCGTGCCACCGCTGGTCGTCGCGTCCGCGGGTGCGGGACGGATACGTGTGCGCGCCGACTGGTTTCAGTTCGACGCGGTGCGGGCTGTCGCGATCGAGGACACGGTCGCCAAGGTGGCCGGTGTGGATGCCGTGCAGGCATATCCCCGCACGGCATCGGTGGTGGTCTGGTTTTCGCCCGAGCGCTCCGACACCGCTGCCATCTTGTCCGCGATCACCGCCGCTCACCGCATCCCTGCGGAGTCGGTGCCCACGCGTTTGCCGCACTCGGGTGATGGGCGCAATCCCGGCCCACTGCAGAGAATCCTCGACTGGAGTGAGCGGACGCGATCAGGTGAGCCAGCTGCCATGGGTCTGCAACGACCGCGGGACAGAAGCGATGGCTGCTGTGATCACGACACCGCAAATCAGTCTGCGTCGGAGCGGCTTTGGGGCGTCGTCACGCTGCGCCGCGCCGCGTTTTCTGGGGTGATGCTGAGCGCCTCACTGATGACGGCGTGGCTGACTCCATTCGCGCCGGTGGCACTGGGATTGAAAGTCGTGGCGCTAGCGGTGGGCGCTTCGACGTTTGTGCCCTCGACCGTCAAGCGACTGACCGAAGGCCGCGTCGGCGTCGGCACTTTGATGACCATCGCCGTGCTCGGCGCTACCGGACTCGGTCAGGTCGGCGACGCCGCCATGCTGGCGTTTTTGTTCTCCATCAGCGAGGGCCTGGAGGAATACGCGGTGGCGCGCACCCGGCGCGGCTTGCGTGCCCTGCTGGCACTGGTACCCGATCAAGCCACCGTGTTGCGCGACAGTGTCGAAACCGCAGTCACCACAGCCGAACTGCGTATCGGCGATCAGATGATTGTCAAAGCCGGGGAACGCCTGGCCACCGACGGCATCATCCGTGCCGGGCACACCGCCCTAGACATCTCGGCGATCACCGGCGAATCGGTACCGGTCGAAGCCGGACTCGGTGACGAGGTGTTCGCCGGGTCGATCAACGGGTCCGGAGTGCTGCAGGTCGAGGTCACCGCGACCATCGAGGACAACTCGCTGGCGCGAATCGTGCACATCGTGGAGGCCGAACAAGCCCGCAAAGGCGCCAGCCAGCGCCTGGCCGATCGCATCGCCCGACCGCTGGTACCCAGCATCATCATCACCGGAGCGCTGATCGCTGGGGCCGGCGGCGTGTTCGGTAACCCGGCGATCTGGATCGAACGCGCACTGGTCGTGCTGGTCGCAGCCTCCCCATGCGCGCTCGCCATCGCAGTACCCGTCACCGTCGTGGCTAGCATCGGCGCCGCGTCCCAACTCGGCGTCCTCATCAAGGGCGGCGCCGCGCTAGAAGCCCTGGGCACCATCGGCACGGTCGCCCTGGACAAAACCGGAACGTTGACCGCCAACCGACCCGTCGTCATCGATGTCGCCACCACCAATGGCGCCACCCGCGAGGAGGTGCTGGCGGTGGCAGCCGCGCTTGAGACCCGCAGTGAACACCCGCTCGCCGCGGCCGTCCTGGCCGCCACCCAGGCGCCGGTGTCCGCCGCGAGTGACGTGCACGCCGTTCCCGGGGCCGGGCTGACCGGGCACCTCAACGGGCAAGCCAGCCGACTGGGACGGCCCGGCTGGATTGATGCCGCCGACCTCGCCGATCACGTGACACACATGCAACACGCCGGCACCACAGCGGTTCTCGTCGAACGCGGCGGACAACTACTCGGTGCCATCGCCGTCCGCGACGAACTACGTCCAGAAGCCACCGAGGTCACCGCCCGACTTTGCGCGCGCGGCTACCAGGTCGCGATGCTCACCGGCGACAACCACGCCACCGCGGCGGCACTGGCCGCCCAAGCCGGAATCCAGCACCTCTATGCCGAACTGCGCCCCGAAGACAAGGCTCGCCTGATCGCACAGCTACGTACTCAGCGACCCACCGCGATGGTCGGCGACGGCGTCAACGATGCACCTGCCCTAGCCGCCGCCGACGTGGGAATCGCCATGGGCGCCATGGGAACCGACGTTGCGATCGAAGCCGCCGACGTCGCCCTGATGGGCCAAGACCTGCGTCACCTGCCCCAAGCATTCGACCACGCCCGGCGCTCCCGCCAGATCATGCTGCAAAACGTCGGGCTGTCCCTGTCCATCATCACAGTGCTGATGCCGCTAGCAGTGTTTGGAACCCTCGGCCTGGCTACCGTCGTGTTGGTCCATGAACTTGCCGAAGTTGTCGTGATCGCCAACGGCGTGCGCGCCGGGCAAATCCGACCTCTCATGGGGCAACACAAAACGCCCGACGGCAGCCGCGGGGACTAAGGTCACGGCAGCCAGCCAAGCCATCAAAGCCTATTTACCCCAGATCAAACGACAAACTGCATCCAAGAGGATTGTCACTTGATCCAAGGCATCGCAGGTCAGTCACCTACAAATGCCCTGCGGCGACGTCGTCGTCGCCCGCTGCTCAGCAGAATCTCGCGGAGAAAACGTACCAGCCGTCAGCCCAACAGAGGGAGTTGATTCAACTGTTGCAATATGCAGATCAGTACCGGTAAAGCCGCATATTCGATTCCGTCGTATTGTCCTCATCGACGTCAGTCCGCGGTTGGAGGTCATGTCCGCTTCAGCATGCCTGCAATCCACCTAGTCCAAGCCCGATCGCGTCCAGGCGTCCATGTACATCGAGGATTGCGTCGTGCCCCTCGGCTCCTCTTTCCGGACTCGGCATGGAGGTTACTAAGCCCGGCTCAACATGATTTGGTTCAACCACTCGCACCAAAAGGAGCGGTGCGGCAGCTAAGACTGTGGGCCAGTAGTTGAATGATGTTGCACCACAAGATCAATCAGGGTCCGACAGAACCAGGGGATTCAGTTCTCCGCGCCACCGGTGTTTGAGTGCTAGTACCAGACGGGGTTTGATGCTTGGCCGCGAAGTCGTACTCGGGTGCGCTGTGGTGGGCGCAGCGCACTGAATTGTTGACGGACAGTGTCGTAGAACGTGTCGGATTTGCTGGTGTCAGTTATCGACATCAGCAGAGCGAAAGGAACTTTGGTGGGCGCGTTGTCCAGTGCGCCCGCGCGACGTGCGACGTAGGTGATTTCAAGTCGTGGTGCTGCGGTTTCATCGTTCTTGAGTGTGAACCGGTGGTGGCGGATGGTTTCCCACTTCCCGCTATCGCGGAGCTGGGCTTCACCCGACCTCGGTTTGGCGCCGAGTTGCTTAGTGATGGGTTCTTGGCTGGCTTCCCAGCCGGCAGCGAGCAGTTCTCCTGCCGACACACTCCCGATATCAGCGACGATCGGTTTAGCGTCGACGTCGGCAGGAGAACGGAAGCTGTGCATGCGGTGGTGAGGTCGAAGCAGCATTTCCAGTGAGGCACTGGTGTATTCGGTGGGCTGGGTGGGATCGACCGGCGACGCGTAGGCGAGTGAGAGTTGAACCTTGAGGTCGTCGGCGATGGTGTCCGGGACGGGTAAACGATAGGCGAGTAGGTCGCCGCGGATGATCTCGTCGACGAACAGAACGTGTACTTCGTTGGGATCGCAGTCCAGGAGCCCCTCATAGGTGAGTGGCTGGCGCCCGTATCCGACCTCGTCGCGGAGCTTGACGTGCCGGCGTGGGCGTTCTGCAAAGTGGGTGGCGAAGACTCGCAATACACTGCTGTTGACCCTGGGCAGCCTGGTGGTGAGATCGGCCAGAGCGTGGGTGGTGACCGGTGCGGCGAAACTTGTGCCGGAGGCTTCGAGAAAGTCGCCGGCGGCGGTGAGGAGGTTGAACATGCGGTTGTCCGCGCCGCCGAACTGCACTCCCAGAGGTTGGACGCGGTTGCCGCGACGGCCGGGTCCCATCGACGAGTAGGGGGCGCGCGCCCAGGGCCGGTGGGGGCTCGGAGCGTCACATGCACCAACGGCAAGCCCGTTGGCCATGTCGGCGGGGATTTGCACCCGGTGCAGGCCGGTCGCCTGATCCTGATCTCCGTCGTTGCCAGCCGCGACGACAAACAATACGTCGTTGTCCCAAGACAGCTGATCGAGTTCACTGGTCCAGCGATCAGGTTCCATGTCATCTTCGACGGCGCGTTCTGGCCCCAGGCTCAGGTTCACGATCCGGTGTCCGTTCTGCCGGACCGTCTCCACGATTCGGTCTAGAACCCAATAGCCTTCCAGGTCATGAGGATTCGGTGATGGAGTGACACGGTAGCTCTCGATGGGCAGCGGTGGCTGCGGCGCCTGCTGACCGGGTTCCAGCAGGCCGTAGAGCACCGCTGCGGTCACTCCGGTACCATGGGATAAGTCGTCTGCGTCCGGTGGTTCAGGTGTCAGATCCGGTGTGCCAATGGGGAATAACGCTGATTGGCCGCCATCGACGCCCCCATCGAAGACTGCCACCGTCGCGACGGTGGATGCGGGCTGCGCGGTCGACGGGGGAGTGACCCGCTCCACCGCGCGCAGCCCGAACCGGGGCCGGGGCCGGATCGCTGGCATCGGACGCAACACGCGCAGCGGGTTAAAGCGAGCCAATTCATCGACGTCGGCGGCGGCCGCGCTGATGGGCACGAAGGTGAGACCGCCAACCCGACGAATGAATGCTTCATGGACCTGGCCGCCCTGTCGCTGCACCAAAGACACCCACCGGCCCAGAGTCTCGTCGTCGAGCGCGACGGCCTCCCCCGATCGTGCGGTCGCCGGGTGAAGCACCGCCTCCCAGACGGATTGCTCAGTGGTATGTTCGGGCCGAGTCGGCAGCCTGCGCAGCACCTGCTCGGGTCGGGGAACGGTAATTTCGTCGAGCTTGCGGATCTCGGAAAATGCCTGCTGTTCCGTACGATTCCCGCCTCGCGTCTGTACGAGCGACTGCAGCGCAGCTAGGCCGTCGTCGGAGACGGTGAATATAAGCCGGCGAGTCTGCGCCTCCTGCTGCTTACTCGCGGTCACGTAGAGTCCGGTGTCGGCGCGCGAACCCACCGGTGTAGCCCCGATCTGCGCGAGTAGGGCAGCGGGAAAATAACTGGCGGCCAAATAGTTCGGGAGGAGTTTGGCTTCCACATACAGTCGATCAGGGGCGCGTAGCTGGGAAGGTAAAGCGCGAGCGGATGCCGCCACCACATTGATCTGGGGGAGAAGCAACTCTCGTGCGTCGTCGGCGGTGCGCGGCTCGAATTTCGGCCCGCCAGCCGCACTGGGCGCCTCGACTCCTTCGAGTCTCAAGGCCTCCCCGTTGACGAGAAGAGGTCGCTGCGATGTGGCCTGTGGTGTGGTCATCCACGCGCCCGGGCACGTTTGATGGCCGTGGCAACCGTCGGGTGACTCACTCCTGCCACGGCCGCGATCTGACGATTGGACAGGTTAAGGCGGGTACTCAACGCCGCGAACAAGGTGTCACGTCCGGGACCTGAATCCCCGGTTCGACGAGCCAGCTCCTCAATGAGCATGTCCGTCGTTGATGCGGCGCGCAGAATCGCTCGGCGCCGACACAGCTCCCATAGTCGGGTCAGATCCGAACCACTGGTTCCCTCAGTCAATTCGGCAACGAGATCGACCACGCGGCCATCGATGTCGTCGACGCCGACAGCAAGGCCGTGCAAGAGAAGTCGCCGTTCATGGATTCCGGGAAGGAGCAGTTCGATCGCGCGGTCGAATCGTCGCCCTACTGCGTGATCGAGCAGCTGAGGATGGTTGGTGGCGGCGACCAGCAAGCTGCTGTCTGGCCACCGATCCAGTTCGACGAGGATGACATTGACGATTCGTTTCAGCTCGCCGATGTCGGTGTCGTCATCGCGGCGTTTAGCGATCGCGTCGAACTCATCGAGAAACAGCACACACGGGCCGGACTTCGCATAGTCCAAGACGGCCTTGATGTTGCGTCCTGAGGTCCCCAGGTAACTGGAGACCACCGACGATAGATCCAGGGTTACCAACGGCCACCCGAGAGCTTGCGCAAGCCAGCGAGCGGCCATCGTTTTCCCCACACCGGGTTGACCGCTCAGCAGAACGGTGCGGGTCAAGCTCAGCGACGCTCGATGCAGCAAATCGCGGAATCGCCGTTCGGCGACCACCTCCTGCAATTGGTCCATCACCTTCTCGTCGAGCACTAAGCCATCGCCATTGGGCAGGTGGTCCACCTCGGCCAGCCGGTGCGCGCTGTCGGCCTCAGTGGGCACTGTTGCATCGGTGAAGCGCAGTTCGGTGCCTTGCCCCACCGCGGCCAGCGCCTCGTGGATCGCCGTGCGGAACGCTTCTTCGTCATCGACGCCAGGTGGGACGGTGCGCATGAGGCGCGAGGCCAGCTGGCGCACACCCGGGCCATGGCCACGAGCTCCCACCCGCACCAGATCTACTACAGCTCGTTCAAGACCATCTGCAGACTGGTAATACTTTCCCACCGATGCCGTCACACTTTCCAGTATAGTTAAGAGATGCTGAGTATTGAAGTGACGCGCCTGGTAAATTTCTATCTATGATGATGCATATTTACCGCATAAGGGCACCACGCGTATGGGTCGAGTGCGCTGCGGGGCGCGCGGGCAGTTGGCCCTACAACAGGTCGAGCTCACACTAGCGATCGGAGGATGGCCGTGGTCAGCACCGGGGATGGTCCCGCGGAGTTGCCTGCGGTTGAGGTCGGGGCGCCTGGGTCCGCCATCGAGGAATGGCTCCAGTCGGAGCACCTGTCCCTTGCTGAGCAGGTCGACCGGCTCGCCGCAGACACGGCACTCTATGCCGGCCTGCGCCGCCAGGGGTTCGCCGGTCAGGACTACGACTACGTCGAGACGGTCTTGGCCCGCTACGGTCACGCCATCATCGCCGGATGGTTGACCCGTGGCGTCATCGAGGCGCGCTGCCGCGAGAAGAAGCTCCGGCACATCCCGAATCTCGAAGAGGTCGATCTCGGCGTCGGTGACGTCGATGAGATCGCCGACGAGACCGTGGCCGAAGCGCTGTTCTACTTCCGGGACCGTGTCCTGCTGCCCGGCAGGTGGGACCCCGTACGCGGGGCGTCCTTGCGGACATTCTTCGTCGGCCAGTGTTTGATTCGATTCGTGGCAGTGATGAATCGCTGGCTCACCGAACAAGGCCGCGACCTCCTCGGGGAGGACACCGATGTCCGCGCCGTGGAGCAGGCGGCCCTCACCGACGTCGAATCCGACGTGCTGCGCACACTTGCCGCAGAACAGGCCCTCGAGCGTGTCACCCGGCAAGACGCGCGACTCGCGCTGACCATGCAATCCCGCGGATACACTCTGCGCGAGATCGCCGCTCGAATGGGCAGAACAGAGAAAGCGGTGGAGAGCATGATCGCCTACGCCAAGAAACAGATTCGGCACAAGATCGAAGGAACGGGGTCGGCATGAGCGACATCAAGTCCCAAGTAGCCAAGTCCTCGCTAGGCACCAAGAGCAGTGTCGCGGCCAGAAGAACGGTCAGCACAACGCGCGCCGCCGCGATCAAACGGCGGTCCGCCGAGATCCGTGCGGCGCGAAATCCTCCACCAGAAAAGTTGCGGGGAAGCTGAGCGGGTCTCCCTACAACGAGATGTCGTCAATGCAGACGACGAAGGCGAGACCGCTGACACGGCGGCCCCGCCCTCGCCCGAGAACCGCGTCCCGGCACCACACCTCGGTGGCTGTCGAACAGCGTAACGGAGCCCCAGATGATCCACGAGGATCGTCCTCCCTGGTCTCGGGCACTGCCAGAAAGGAGTGGCCACGTTCATGGCCCGTTCAGTGAATCGAAGCGCCGGCACCGGCCGGTTCGTCAGCAAGGCGACAGTTGCGCGGTGGCCGGGTAAGACCACCACCGAGCGCGTCGGTCGGGGCACCGGTAACAACCGGACGGTCAACCGTTCGGCGTCGACCGGGAAGTTTGTCACGAATGCGACCGCCAAACGCAATCCGGGCGGCACCATCCAGCAGCAGGTCTAGAAGGTCCCGCGGGCCGCGTGATCCGGTAGCACCCACTGGTGCTGCCGGATCACGCCCGCGGTCTCAAGAGCGGCAGCCATCACTCAAATATCGAGCGGCGGGAGATCCGATGGTCAGCGCAGACCGACAGCTGGCACAGGCGCGCCTCTATCCTGCCTTGTCCGTTAGACAGGAAACCCAGGCCGGGACAGTGGTGGCGCCAGACCACTGGGTGGTCGTGATCAACAATTCCGGTGATCCCACAGCAGCGTTCCCACCTGGCACGATTTCTCGTGCCGCGCCGCTCACACCGCTGAAAGACCTGGCCCGCCGGGTGCGCGGATTTATTGTCGTCGACGCACGCTCAACCTTCAGCGCCGTGTTGGATGTGGCCGATGAACTAGCCGAAGAACCTGACCCTGAGCCGACGGTAATCGTGGTCGTCGACTCTGGTCGCGTGGCCGGCGTGTCCACCCCCGCTGAGCTGAAGAACCAATTGTTCCGCATACGCTATGCCAGTCGCGGCGTCGCCCTGCCGGGCCCCATCACACTGCCCAAGATCGTCCGATACTGCCAGTACCACGAGACTGACGAATTATGCGGGTGGACACAGCATTTCGCGAAGCGGCCACCGCAGATGCCGCCCTGCGGCAACCCCCGCCAACTCAGCGACCACTTGTTTGTCTGGTAACGATGCTCAGCACCATCTTCGGCAAAACCGCCGACCTCCTGGACAAACGGTTCCTCGTCGGTCTGCTGCTCCCAAGCCTCGGCTTCATCACAGCAGTGGGCGCCCTGGTCGTGACCGCTGGTAGTTGGGCAGCCGTACGCGAGCTCGCACGGACCGTGCCAAATCCGGAGCGGTGGCTCATCGTCGCGTCAGCAGCGGCAGCGGTGCTGCTGTTCGCCGTCCTCATCGGCACGCAGGTGGACAGGCTCGTAGGGTGGTGGGAGGGCTACTGGCGGCCCCACTGGCTGCGCAAACCCGGCATTTGGGTGGAACAGCGCCGTTATGGTCGGCTCGACGACGACGACACCTCCGACTCCACCCGGATTCTCCGCGAGTTCCCTTCCAGCACAAATGATTTCCTGCCCACACGCCTGGGAAATGCATTGCTGGCTGCTGAGAACTACAGCCGAGAACGATACGGACTCGACAGTGTCTTGTTCTGGCCACGCCAATACCTCCTGCTGCCCGATGCGGTCCGCACCATCGTCGACGACGGCCGCAGGGCGATCGACCAGTTCGTCGTGGTCGCGACGCTGTCAGCGGTAACCGCGGTCATCGCGGCCGCAATGGGCATGAACGGCCAGCTCAGTGGTGCGGTCTGGATTCCGAGCGCTCTCGGAGCTGCCCTGCTGTCGTTCCTGACATACCGCTCAGCGGTCAGCGCTGCGATCGCGTTCGGAGACCTCGTCCGCTCGGTCTACGACCTACATCGGCGAGATCTGCTCAATGCACTAGGCGTCGCCTCTCCGCAAACGCCCGACGAGGAACGCCGCTTGTGGACGGCACTCGGACAGTACCTTTTTCGGGGCGCAACCGACACCGGTGATGAAACACTCATCCGGTACCTACCGTCATCCAAAGCGGAGTGAGATCGGCTTAGGCAGAACGACATTTACTGGCAACCCGCCATATTCGATTCGGCCGTATTCCTCCGGACAGGAATCTTGATCCCTCAGCGAGTCGGTGGGGGAGAGCGCCCGTCCAGACGGCATGGCGGCAGCACAGGTTTCGGCGCCGGAACAACCCGGATGACGACTATGCGATCGGGTCGATGAACGTTTCGGCGATCAATTCGTACAAGGGATCGGCGGTGAGCGGTGCGTACTGCGGAGATCGGGTCAGACAGACGAAATCGTAAGGCTGTTCGGCCTGCCATTTGCTCCACAGGCAGACCTCGTAGGGGACTTCAGGCTCGATGTGGGCGAACTCGCAGTCATCTGCGTAACCACTGAGTGCCCAGTGCGACAGGGCTTCTGGCGTCATTGCCCTGAGTTGAATCGCATCGCCGCCCGGCTTCAAGGTATTAAGGATGAACGAGAATGCTTCAGCGCCGCCGTTCTCGTTGTCCAAATGCACGTAGGTCAGGTCGTTTAGCCAGCGGCAGGCGATCGCGTAGAGGAGCCAGGTTCCCTGGGTGAGTCCTTGCTCGCCCGGCGATGGGCTTGGGTAAGCGCGCGCCGCCCGCGCCTGGAATAGGAGGTTGGTCATCAAGTATTCATGGCCCTGGTAGCCGAGCCCGAGATCGGCATGCCCATCGACATGTGTCACATGAAACGGCGGCTTGAGAATGCCAGCAGCAATCGCATTGCGCCACGACCCGAATAGTTGATCGTGGGTTTCTGTGAGAAACCCAGGCCCTCGACCCACGAGACCGCAGCGCTCCCGTAGAAATCCCAGCGCCTCAGCGGCCGACCACACAGTGTGCTCGGCGGGGTCGGGGCGATCATCATCACCGTCGGGGTCATACACAGTCGGCTCAACAAAGAAATCAACGTCGATATCGAGCACACGCTGCACGGGATATACGCTACCGGTTGGCGACAAAACCAGGTAGGCAGGCTGCGCGCCATGATGGCCGCCGTTCCCCCGCCGGGGGAGCGGCTCAAGGCCACAATCGGCGATGGCCAGGCACAACCCCATGCTTCCCCGCTCAAATGATTCATATGATGAATGAGAACCAGGGAGATGCGCAACCGCATGAACACGAAACCGTCTAGGAGACAACCAGATTAGAACACATAAGACCAATGGTCGGCGTCTGGTGAAAGTAAAACACTGTGCCACACAACAGAATAAAGAATGCAGCGTGGTTTACCGGTGAGGCTGCATATTCGTTTCCGTCGTATTTGGTCGAAATCGACGTGTTGACGCCAAGTTTCCGACATCGTGAGCTACCGACGCTCGGCCGTTAGCTAGGTGACGTACCGCGACCAGGGTTGAGCCGCCAGTTGGGCGTGCCGCTGGGTGCAGTTGTCGCTGAAGCCCAAAAGCTTGGCCACGATAGGAGGGGGCATCTCAGCGACAAGCGTGCGCAGCGCCGAGTTGCGTGCAGCGAGAACACTGATTCCCGCGCGGGTGAGGTCATGCTGCAAAGTGATTGCGTCCAGGTGCTTCCCGGGTCGTTGCGCTGGGAATAGCCACGGGTTGGCGATCCCACCGCCAGCCGTTCGGAGGTTGGGTCTGCGGCGTACTAGCTCGACAAGGATGCCTGCGAAGGGTTCCGGCACCGGCACGGGTTCGTTCCCGAGGGATATGCGCACGTCGTTGGTGGTGACCGCGACCGCGGTGGCTGGCAGTGCGGTGATTCTGACCAGTGGTTGTGCGTAGAGCAGGAGCAGAAGGCCGGCGACTCGATAGTGAAGGGATCCCGGGTTGCCGCTGAGGAGCGCCTTGATCCAGGTCAACCGTTGCTCCTGGGTGAGCATAGGAACGTGCTTGGGCTGTTGGTTTACGAATCGCACAGTGGTGTTGATGTTGCTTTTCTTGGCCCAGGCGAAGAACGCGCGGGTTTTGTGGCGTGTGGTGGGTCCGCTGACGAGCCATTCGTCGAGGTCCTGCTGAAGGCAGTCAGCTGCGGTGCGATGGTGGGTGTCGTGCAGCCAGGTGAGGAATTTGATCGTCTCGGTCACTTGCTGCTTGGCCGATAGCATCGATCTTTCAGAGGCGTGCCCTGGTGTGGAGTTGCCGCGCAGCCGGCGCAGATGATGCCAGGTGGCGAACTGTTCAACGGGAGCTCGGATGGCCGGCTCGGCGATGGTGTCGAGTTTGGCGGTAAGCCAGCTTTCGAAACGTGCTAGATATTCATCGCGGTGGGGGAGTAGACCATGGTGCTCGAACAGGCTGCGCAGATGCGAAACCTCTTGGGTGCCTTGACTGACGGCGTCGAGGCCGTCGTGGCTAAGGGGAATTTCGCCGCTCGAAAGGCTCGACAGCAGTGACCGCACTTTGGGAGAGCGTTTCCAGGTGAGGATGCTCTCGGGTCGCTCGACCCCACAGAGGATTTCTACGATCGTGCTCATCGTGGCCGGATCTACGGCCCCGTCCACGATCAGGGCCGTCAGGTCATCACGCAGGGCGCAGCGCGCACATCGACCGCCACGGTAGATCTGGCCTTCGGTGGCGCAGGTGCGACATCGGTAGTCCTCGGGGATGCTCGCGCATGTCAGACATACCGGCTTGGGATCGGTACGGTTGGCGCGTCCAGGCAGCAGGCCATCGTGTCCGCAACGGGGGCAGACGCCGTGGGTGCGCATCGCGGTGTAAAAGCAGCTGTTGCACAGTTGCTCGCAGGGCCAGGAGGGGGTGCGGTTCTGGACCGACATGCGGCCGCAGCGTGTACACGCGATTTCTCCCTTGACGTGAGGTCGTCCGCGTCCGCGACCATGGCCGCTACGGTTATTGGTCATCGCGGATCACCCGGGCCCGGCGCGGGCGCACGGATTTGTTGAGATCCACGACGTTGGGAGCAGAGGCCGCGGCTCTGGCTGAGGCGGTTTTCTTGCGGCGAACATCGGTGGCGGTGACGGTGACCAGGTCCTCGACTCCGCAGCCGAAGATGTCGCACAAGGCGGCTATCATTTGCAGTGAAACCCGTTCTGGCCGTTGGTGAACGACTCGATACACTTGCGGTCGAGACAGCTGGATTCCGCGTTCGGCAAGGCGGGGAATCAGGTCGGTAGTGTTGTGCATGCCGTGCGCGGCCATGATTTCGGCGAGCCGCCAGGCATAGTCGACTTGTCGCTTCATGAGGACTCCTCGCCCAACGAAAGAGCGTCGGCGATGGTGGCGTCGAGCGCGCGGCGCAGGGCGCGAGTGCGGAAATCGCTAGAGACGCAGGTGTAAAGCGCGGTGGTGCTGGCGTGTTCGTGGCCCATTTGGTCTTGCATTATCTTGAGCCGCTGGCCTATTCGGGGCTTTGACCTGCGGTGTTTCGTTGTGGACGTTGTCGTCGACGTTTGAGGTGGGGTCATGGGGGAGGCCTTTAAGCAGGGACCGATCGTTATCGAGCTGAGACGTTTCCGGGGGGTGCGGGTTGACGTGGTTTCGGATGCGGTGCGCTGCTGGCCGAGTGCTCGGGCGAGTTGGTCTCGGAGCGTGCGGTTCTCCTCGGCCAATTTCCGGTTGCGCTGGTTGGCGGCTTCGAGCCTGCGTAGCAGTGAGGCGTCCGAGGTTCGTTGCCGCGCGGGGACCGGTGTCGCGGGTGCTCGACGGTGGGCAGCGCGAAGCCGTTCGATCTCAGCTCGGACGTCGGATTGCGCGTAGAGCCAGGACCGAGACACCGCCGCTGCTTGAGCCACGGCCTCGAAGGTGACCGGGCGCCCTTCGGCGTCGAGGGTCCTCAATGCCTGGATCGCCTTGGCTCGGGTGAGTTCGTGGCGTTGTCGGGCGGCGACGATGAGGTGCCGGGTGTTGTCAGCCCGCATCAGCAGAATCCAATTCCTCTGAACCGGAGTCGGTTTCGAGTGTGGTGATGATGGTGTCGAGGTTTCCCAGGACTTGTTGGTTCATCTCGACGAGGCGTAACTGACCGCGCGCCTCGGCAGCGGAGATGATCTGCAGGACTTGCTGACGGTGTTCGTGGTGTTGCGGCAGGAACTCGGGCGTAGTCACGAACATCGGACATGTCAGACAAGCATTGGCATGCGGGCAGGTCTTTTGAACTGGCAGCCCGCAGAAGCCGTTGGGCAATGCTTGGGTCACGCGCCCGAGCCGTTGCTTGGCCCAGTTCGCTTCGGCCAGTGGGCCGTCGGGGTCGATCGCAACGGTTTGGCCCCTGGCATCGACCTTGCGGGCGGACTCCCAGTGCCGGCGGACGGTGGTGTCGTGAAGGCGGGCGTAGTGAGCTGTCATCTCACCGCTGGAGTGATCGAGTAACACCCGTACGACTTCTTGCGGCACGTCCCGGTTGATCAACCGTGTTCCAAAGGTGTGCCGCCATTGGTGCGGAGTCAGATGCACTGGACGGCCGTGCTCGTCGCGGATCTCGCAGCGCGCCAGCCAGTCCCGTAGCTGGCCGCGGTAGGAGGGCGTAGTCAGCGGCCGGCGGCCGTCTGGGTTCATCTTCGGAGCGGCGAACAGCCAGGGGCTGCCGTTGGTCCAGCGGCGCAGGATCCGCTGTTGTTGCTCGGCGATGGCCTGCTCGACTTCCTCGTCGATCGGGACGAGAGCTTCGCGTTTCATCTTGCCGTTGGTGTAGCGCAGATAGGGAGCTCCGTCGCCGCCACGGATGACGCAGTCGAAGGCGATCTTGGTGGCGTCACCGACGCGCAGTCCGCAGCGCATCAGGATGATCGTGAGCAGCCGACTCTCGGGGTTGTTCCATCCGTCGAGGTTCGCGGGCTGTTCGACCTGGGCCATGATGTGCTCGGCCAGCCCGCGGGGCAGGCGTTTCGCGGGTTTGGGGAAGTCGTCGGGATAGAACGCGGCACTCGCGGGCAGGTCGTGGTCCCACTCGTGGCGGCGGATCGCGTCGAGGAACGCACCGAGCGAGCTGATGTCGCGGCTGCGGGAGTGCAGTGCCCGGGGGTCGGTGGACAGGTCGGCCAGGTAGCGCTCCAATACCGCGCGGTTGATGCCGGCCAGGCTGGTGATGTCGACCGGCGGGGACGCCAAGAAGCCGGCCAAACGCGTCACCGCCTGGACGTCGATGTAGGTCTGGTTGGGGCTGCGTCCGATGCTTAACCGCCAGCGGGCGAACCGCTTGGCCAGATCCCGCAGCCACGGTTGCGCAATGCCGTCGAAGCGCAGCCGCTTGCGGCCCTCGACGCCGAGCCGGTGCAGCTCCCACACGTCGCGCGGGAACTCGGCCTCCCACCCGCTGCCGCAGTGCAGGTCCTCCAGACAGCGATAGGCGTAACGCAGAAACGCCAGCTGTCCGTTCTGGCCGTGTTGCGCAGCGTGGTTGGCGTCGAAGAACTCGATCCAACGTGCCATCGGCCAGTCCAGCAGCGAGGCCACCCCACTGGCGGCCGTGAGTGCGATGACAGGACGCGCGACGGCAGCGGGAGTCTTGACCTGGCGTTCATCGTGCCGGCACTGCAGCGCGTACTGCATCTCCAATTTGAGCTGTCGGCGATCACCGAACGGTCGGAAGTCGAACCGGTCGTCGCCATAGGACTCGCAGAGCACGATGAACTCGTCGATGTCGGGACATCCCACCGCTGCCCATCGGGACCGATGATTGACGCAGAACGGCGACCGTCCCTGCGTCCATAGCGTGCAATAGGACAACGCGCAGACGGGATGATCGGGATCATCCACCGGAGCAACGGCAGCCAGCCATACGTCTCGGTCGGCGATGCCGGACCGTTCCCAAAACCCTTGGTGGCGTGGGCATAAACCCCGGCGAGCACCTCCGTACCGGCAGCCCTGGACGGCGCAGACCGTGAGCTCTTTGCGCCCGAGCCCTTCCGGTGCTGCAGTCGTGGCGAACACGTCGATGTCCGGGCGGCCTTCTTGCTGCCAACCGACGTAGTGGCCTTTGCAGAGCCCGCGGGTGCGCGGTTGGCGCACGCAGCCCGGCACCCGGCACGGCGCGGTGTCGAACACCAGCGCACCACGCTCGGGAACGAGGATGTCCACCCGGAACTCCGGTCGAACCGCGGCCACCAGCTTGCGCAGCAAGCCCGGAGCCGCAGCCGACGGTAGCGGCGGGACTGCCGCGGTCACCACTGCACCTCCTGCCCGGTCAGGAAGCCGGCCGCCTCCAGAGCCCGGCGGGCGTCCTCGACGGACAGATGCCCGTAAATGTCCATCGTGGTCGCGATCGAGGAGTGTCCCAGCAGCGTGCTGACGACCTCGATCGGGGTGTTCTGGCGGAGCAAACGCGTGGCGTAGGTGTGCCGATACCAGTGGGGATCGAAGTCGATGCCGGTGCTCCGGCGCAGCCGCAACACCAGGTCGTAGACCGCGGGATAGCCCCACGGGTGCCCGAACGGTTCGCCCCAGAGGTTGACGAACACGTAGTCGGAGTCCAGATCGCCGTATTCGTCGTGCAGGTAGTCGGCGTAGAGGCGGATGAGCTGCGGGCTGATCGGGATGGTGCGCGGTGTCGCCGACTTGGCGCGCGCCCTGTTGTCGTTGGATCGCGGCGCGACCGTCAACTCACCCTCGGCAGCGGCCACGTCCTCGTGACGCAGACCTAGCGCTTCACCAATCCGAATCCCTGTGTCCCACAACAACGCCCACAACAAGCGATCCCGCAGGTGGATGCAGGCATCTAGGATCGCCTGCACCTGACCGGCGGTCAGAATGGTCGGATGCTGACGCGGGGTCCGGAGCTTGATCGTGCGCCGCCGCTCCGGCTGGCCGCTGCTCAGGTGGTAGAGGAACGGCTTCCATCCCGAGCGCCGGCGCCGACCTGGGTGCAGTTCAGTGACCAAGTCGCCGAGGTCGACTCCGTGCCGGGCGTGAAACGTGTAGAGGCCGCTGATCGCCGCCAGCTTCCGGTTGACGGTTCCCGCAGAGCAGTGATGCTCAGCCGAGGGCAACAGCACCACTGCGCCAGCCCGGCCAGCCGGCGGCAGCCGCAGCCAGGACACGAACTCCCCGAGATCCTCCAATCGGACCTCGCGCCAGTTCAGGCTGCGAGCGTCGAGGAAGACGAACCAGTCCTTCAGGTCGTGCGCATAGGCCTTGACCGTGTTCGGGGACCGCTCGATGTCGGTCAGATAGGCCAGGTAGCGCTCGATTGGCTCCACCGAGCCGCCTCCGTCGCCGAGGACCGTCCAGGATTCAAGCGACGAAGTGGGCATCAGTACCCGTTGCACAAGCATCAAACCTCCGTGGAATCTGCGTGATGGACCGCTGCAGATAACCACCTCCGCCACGAAGATCGCCGCCAACGCCACGTGCGTGTTGCACGTCGTGGACACCCCTGTGCGGGCTCGAGAGAAGCTGAACGAACATCGGGTCCCAGCCATCCTCAATGAGATGGGTGGCATAGGAGCGGCGCAACGAGTGCAAATCCAGTCCGGCCGACAGCTCGAGGTCGGTGCAGTAACGCCGAAACCGCCGCAGCAGCGTATCTTCGGAGACCAGCGCGCCGCGCTCGCTGGGAAACAGGTCAATACCGTCGTCCATATTGGGCTGCCCATAGGCCAACCAGTCGCCGATGACCTCGGGTGTCCAATCGAAGACTGTCAGCACACTGCGCCTTTTGTGCGGCGAACCCTTCTTGGCCTTGCCGTAGCGCACGTGGACCAGCCCGTAGCGGCCGAACTCTCGGGCGTGCGGATTGCGGGCGAAGTCCACCGTCTGCAGGTGGCGTAGCTCGTTGAACCGAAGGCCATAGGAGTAGGCCAGCTTGAACATCACCGAATCGCGGTACGCCGGCAGCCAGCCCTTACGGGCGGACGCGGCGATCAGCGCCACCCGGTCGTCGGCATGATCGAAGAAATCCTGCAGCTCGCGCTTGGTGAACGCCCGCTTGGTCGGAGCCTGCTCGTTGTCTTGGACGTGCACGGCGGTGTTCCATTCGAAAAACACCTGGGCGGGGTGGGTGCCGAACCGCTGCTCGCACACCCGATCCCAGCCGTAATCGGGATCGCTGACATAAGAACAAAACAGCCGCAGCGCGTTCTGGTAACCGCGGATCGTCGACTGCCTACGCCTTTTCACCGAGCGCAGGTCACTGAAGAACTCCTCAACCATGGCCGGCGTCCACGTCCACGGAAACTCATTGGTGTACGCCAGGAACCGCTCAACCAGGCGGATCCGATCCTCGATCGTGTCGTGTGCCAGATTCCGACACAGCTGCTGGTTACGCCAGCCCTCCAGCATCTCCTGCACCGTCTGCACCTCGGGATGCAGCAGCGGAACCGCGCCCACGACGTAGACGCGGCCACTCTTGTCGACGCCCAACACGACCCCCCGGTGGTCTCATTCGATGAATCATTGAATCACCTACTGAATCAATACCACATCGGTGCAGGTCCGTACAGCACTCCGGAAGCGATTCGTTCTGCTGCTGCGGCAGAACCACCACGACAACCACCGCAGCCACGGTCGCAGCGATACCAAATCCCCAGTTCAAAGCCAGCGTTCATGTGAAAAGATTCGTCCAACCGGCCGGGCCGTCAGATACGCGATTGTTTCATCTGATGAAATATGCGGCAGTTCTTCATGAATAATGTAGATTATCTATGAAAACCATGAAACGTTGCGGAAGATGCTCGCGCCCAGCGTGATTGGCGATTGAAGCGTCACAGTGACGTATCGACCATGTGCCGGCGCAACGGCCAGCGTTGCCGAAATCGTCAGCGTCCCGCCGTGTTTCGCGCCGGCCACCAAGAGGCAGCTTCGACCGGCGTTCCTGAGGGTCACCGGTGTCCGCCGTGGGTGCGGGTGCAGCCGGCGTTCCGCATGCCGCCCGTGGTTGGCTTTTCGTCTCGCGATCCGGTATTGGGAAGGAGCCCGGCCTATAATTCATGCATAATCACCGTTATGCATGAAATGATCGGAAATCATTGTTCCGGCTGACATTTCGCGTGGGGCGACACGCATCCGATTCGTCACGGTGACGTAATGACGTGAACCGTGAGCGCGAATTTCAGCGTCAGTTACCTCGGCGCTGGTGTCCGTTCTCACTGAACCTGGGGCAAGATTCTCAGCGAATCTGGGGCACGCGTGCTTCCGGACTCGGTGGGGCAACGCGACATCCGCGACCGAGCCAGTCAATCCTCTCGGTACCTCAGCTGGGCCAGGGCGCTCTAATCGGCAGTCCCACATGGCACCACCCATTGGCACCGCTGGCCGGTCACTGCGGAAATCAGGTCGAAGTCGGAGTCGTAGTGCAAGACGGTCAGTCCGTGTTCTTCGCCGGCGGCGGCGATCAGTAGGTCAGGGATCTTGCGGCCCCGCTGGCTTCGCTCAGCGAGGAGCCGTTGCACCTGAAGTGCGCGACGATGATGCGATTCGGTCGATTCAACCGGCTCGAATGCGTCCAATGCCGCGATAAGGCGGTCCCACTCGGCCGCATTCCTCGCCGAATAGCCGACCTCGAGATCGGTGATACGGGCCCTCGCGACCTCGCCCGAAGCCGCGAGCGGTTCCACCGCTTGCCGCACACTGGGCTGGCCGAGTCGTTTGATCACACTGGTGTCGATGAGAAACGTCAGCGCCATGCCTCAGCGCGATCTTCGGACGGTGCGGCGGCCAATGCGTCCAGCGCGGCGGACACATGCTGTAGTCGGTGCGACGTCGCCCGGCGCAGAGCCGCGTTTACCGTCTCTTTGATCGTAGAAGTTCCCAGTTCCGCGCGAGCCATCTCCAATGCCTTCTCGTCAATGTCGATCAGATGCTTTCCCACAAGCCCAGTATATACACGACGCATCGCGGTATATATTCGCTCGGGTACGGCCTGGCCGGCGGCCACCGAAGCCCACACGCCCCGATTCGATGAGAATCTTGCCCCAGGTTCGGTGAGAACGGACAGCTGGGCCGTGCCGAGAAGTCTTGTGCGGTTGGTTGGCTGCTTGCGCCGCTACCTTGCGATCGGCATAACGCCGACGAACACCACATAGTCGCCAGCGGAGCCGCGCGTCCATAGGACGGCGAGACTGTCGACGGATGGGGACCGCACGGGCACCTTCCACATTCTCTTGCCGTTTGATCCGGTAATTTCTTCCCGCCTGGCCTGCGCGCTGTCCGGGTGCTGGTCGATCAGTTCGAGCACATCGCAGATCGCGTCCCAAGTCTGGTCGTCGGCAGATTGCTCCAGCGCGTCGAGCTGCGCGGCGGCCTCAGGTGCGTACTCGATGGGCACGGCTACCGGCGCCGCGTATAGGTGCGTTTCACGGCGGTGGCCGGGTCGTCGAGGAAGTCCTCGATGCGCGTGCGGTCGGCAGTCGGGAGCGCGAGGTAGCTCGCCTGTGCCGCCGACATGACTACGGCCGGTTCCAGCACCAGCACGCCGTCGGGTTCTTCGCGTAGCAAGTACGTCGAGTCCGGGTGACCCACCAGGGTGACGCGGCCGCGGCTGTCGGTACGGATCATCTCGCTCATATCACTATCCTACCCTTTGTGGGTTGAACCCACAAAGGGTAGGGCATCAGTCTCAGTCTGCGGTCCTCGGCCCCAGGGCTTGGATGCGGCCTGTTGCCTCACGTCAAGATGCGCGCGAAGGCGGATTCGTTGCCTCACGTAAACGTGCGCGCTTGTTGACTTGAGCTTGGGCGCCGGGTCCGGCTTTGCTGGTGGCCAGGGTCAGCAGCTGGGTGGTCAGGGCGTGAACTTGGCGTTGGGTGGCGGCGGGATTGATCAGCGAGTAGTCGCGAGTCAACGCCACGATGCGTTCCACGGTCATGGTGGGGTGATCGATTGCGCGGTGAAATGGGGTGGCGGCGGTGTCGTGCTTTTTGGCCACCTTGGCGCCGTGACGGGTTTTGGATATCAGCTTCTGCTGGGGGTAGAAGTAGTTGGTCAGCTTGGACTGCAGCTGCCAGATCTCGTTGAGTAGCAACAGTTCTGCGGGGCTGTCGTAACGGTGGTAGCCGACCACGGTGCGCACCACCGTCCAGTTCTTTTGCTCGACGTGACAGCCGTCGTTTTTGTTGCCCGGCCGCGCCCGGGTGAAGGTGATCTGGCGGCCTTGGCACCAGTCGAGCAGGTGGTCGTTGATGAATTCCGATCCGTTGTCGCAGTCCACGCCCACGATCGGGAAGGGCATCTTGCGGGCGATGCCGTTGAGTGCTGCCAGCACGCATTTGGCGCTCTTGTCGGGCACCGAGCGGTTCTCGGTCCAGCCGGTGGCGACGTCGGTGACCGTCAAGGTGAAGGCATGACCCCCACCGCGGGTGCCGCCGTCGTGCCAGACCAGATCGATCTCGACGAACCCGGGTCGAGCGTCGTCCCACTCGGCCCAGGTGCGCACCGGGATCTGGCTTTTGAGCAGCGATCCCGGCTTCGTCCCAACACGCCCCCGAAGCTGGTATTTGGCCCGTTCTGGGGCCAGACGGCGATCGATGGTGGCCGCCGACATCGACACCAACAACTCCGCGGTGGCGTCATCGATGATCAGCTCCCCGAAGTAGCGCAGTACGGCCACCAGCTCTATGAGCATGGGTGCAAGCCGTTTGCCCGCCGGCCTGTCGAGCACCACCCAGCAGCGGATCAACGCAGCGATGACATCATCGCCGTACGTCACCGGCCGTGGCTTGCGCGCGATCACCACCGTGGGCACCAGTGCGGCCTTGAGGGCCTTGCGGGCATGGCTGCGATGCCACCCGGTATTGGCGCACAACTCATCGAGAATCCGACTCTTAGCGCGCTTGCTCGCCTGCTGGTAGCGGATCGCGACCGTCTCGGTGATTGCTCTGCGCTCTGCCAACGTCAACCCCATCCACTGGGCGTACGCGCGCATTTCCGGTGAGGCAACGACCCACCCTTTCGCGCGCATTTCTGACGAGTCAACGCGGCGGACCTAGCCGCGACAGAGGCGTAATATGCGAAAGCATGTTCGAACGCTGGGTATCGGACCCGGCCTACCCAACCCTCTTTCGCACCAACCGCCCGGTCGCGGTCCACGCCGCCGAGGCCCTGCCCAGCACCGCGCACGTCCGCGCCGACGAACTGCCGCTCTGGGTGAGATCTCTCGGCCTGCGCGTCGAAGCCCACATGCTCGCGCGCCAGATCGCGTGGATCCGGCGAAGCGACGGCGGCTGGCTGGCCGCGGTCCTCATGCCGGCCACCAGCAGTAACGGAAAGTCGCGCCTGACAGTCCCGCTCTTGCTAGACCCGCAGCTGATCACGACCGACCTCTCCGTCGTCGAACCGTACGAAGAGACCGAGCCGGATAACCGCGAATTCGATTGAGAGCGAACCGATCACGACACCTGCGCCGTTCAACCCTAGAGAAACCGGCAACGCGGCGGTCGTCAGTCAGAAGCCTCGTGGCCGCCGTCAAGTATGCCTTGGGTTAACGCTGAGGGAGTTGTGCGAAGAGCGCTCGCTATCCGCGCCAGGGTGCCGACCGTAACGTTTTTGCGACCGTTCTCGAGCTGGTTGACGTAGGTCCGGTGAGTTCCGCTGAGCTCGCCGAGGTCGTTTTGCGACAGCCCCAACTTCTCGCGGCGGGCCTTGATCCGCATGCCGACCCGAGCTTGAATGGCCTCGTCATTAATCTGCATTGTCTCGACCATCTCCGCCGCCCCATTCCGTTGTTGCACATAGTCTACGCGCCGGGCTCCCGCTCCCGGGCGGTTTAAAACAGGCTGTCGGCTGTGGCTTCTTGCCACCACTGTTCGAAGCCGGTGCGCTGCTTGGCCTGCGCTCCCGCTGGAGCGGCCACAAAGAGGTGATCGATTCCGTCGCGGCGGCGATCCCGTAAGACGTGGCGAACGATCCCGTCCTGGCCGCGCACCGAGCGGCCGGGCTGTGAGGCCAGCTGATCGGTCATCGCCGCCCGACTACCCGTTGCGACAATGCGCAGGGATCGAGCAACGATGTCGCGCCGGCCGTCCTTGCCCGGGCGTGTCACGCGCCGCACTTCGTAGATCGACCAGGCGCGGTTGTGCAGTTCTGCCTCGAACAGGTCCCTGACTTCTGACAGGCCGGACTCGGTCACCAGGTCGGCGACACTGCTGCCCTCGATGAGGGTCTGTGCCGGGTTGATGCTGCGGGCGAGATGCTCGAGGAACATCGCGTCGGCACCAAGTTGTGGCTCTCGACGGTAGCGCTCGACCACCTGGGCCCGGCCCGCGGCTGTGCTCATCGCGAACGGACAAAAGCCACAACAGCTCTTGGGTACGCTCTCACCGAGAACGTCGAGCAAGTAGCGGCGGCAATGCGATCTGGTCCACCGCCAGTCTATAAGCGGATACCAGCCACGACGCAATTCGGTGTCGTGCAACTGGTCTTTGGCGGCCCGGGCGGCTTCATTGGCTTCGAAGCCGAGTGCATGGCGATAGGGGCGGCCCTTCGTAATGCGTGCAATGACGGGATCGAGTGCATCGCCCTTGGAGTGGACACTGCAAATTCTAGATCCGCCGCGCTGCGGGATCGTTGCCGCCGAGAGCATTTCATCGCCGAGGGTGTACTGGCCCCCGGCGTGGAGCTGCTGCGGAGTGCGTGAGTCGTCGCGGATCACGATGCCGTCTCCGGCGCGGCTGGTCCTGCGTTGCGAGCGGGCCGTCTGGATGTAGCGGATCGCGTGCTGGCGCAAGCGGGGTAGGACAAGCCGATTCATCGCATCGACCGTCGCCGCGCTCTCGTGCCCGGTCATCGCGGTGACAAGCACCAGGTCCTCAAGGGCGAAGTCGCGTGACGAGGTATCGGTGAGCCATCGGATCAGCAGCGACGTGCTGTCCAGGCCCAGGCCGAACGACAGCACCACCGATGGTTCGGCCGCATGGCTATCGAGTCCGGCCAGCCGCTTCGGACTGTACTGCGTTGCAGTGATGGGCATTTCGGTTACTCAACCCCTCGATTGATGTTGCTTATAGTCTACAGCGGATGTAGACTATAAGCAACATCCACGGTTCGAGTCTCGCACGAAGGAGTAGGCCCCATGATCTACGTTGACCGCGAAATCACTGAGGTGCGCCACTCAGCTTTTACACGCGAAGAAGCCTTGAACCTGCTGGCCCAAACCAAAACCGGCATCGACGCGGCCATCCGTAACGAATACGCCGCACTCGATGACCACGATCTGGCCCAGGCGTTCGGCTACGAGGTCGGCAACGCCGGTGTCATTACCGAAGCGGTGGTGGCCCGGGAGTCCTCCGACGTTCGTTCGGTAACCGAATCCGCAAGCTGGCGCTAAGCGGCCTGCTGGCGGCCGAACCGCGCCTACCCCACCGACTTTCACGTCCAGCCCGTAAACGACAAGGAAGAGATACGTACATGCAGATCACTCGCGACGAGGACGCAATGGTCGTCAAGATTCCCGGCGGCGCCGAGGTTTTGGTCAGCGCCTTCGTGTCAGAAGTCGATGGCGTCCCGGTCATCCAGGTTGACACCAACCCAGGAGCAGGTCCCCTGCGAGTCAATCTCAACGACAGCACGCTATGGGACGGCGACCCCGACACCGATGGCCCTGTCGATGACTGACCTCACGACCGACCAGCGTTGGCTGCTGTATTTCATGGGCGGCTGGGCAATTCGCGACTGCCTCATCGGACCCGCCGGAACTGACCACCTGATGCAGTCCATGTCCGGAGCGTGGGGGCACACCCACCCTCACGGCGGCCCCGCGTGGATGACCGGCTGGAGCACCCGCAGCGGCAAGATCACCTCTCCCGGGCACGGCGAGGCCCGCGTCGTCATCTCCAAGGCGCAGATCAACGCCTATGCCCGTGGCTTGCCCGCTGACATCCGCGCCGAACTCATCGCCGTCAGAGACCTGGACCAGGCCGAGAATGCACGGGCATACGACTGGTGCTACTGCCCTTGGTCCACCACTGCCCCCAACGCGCACAGCGGCCCGTGCACCCGCTATCACCCCAGCCACGACGAGGCCGACGCACACCGGGCCCGCGCCCGCCACATCGGCGACCAGCTCGACGACGTCCTGCTCCGCGCCCTGCGCATCGGCGACCCCACCGCCGTGCAGCTCGAACTCTTCGCGCCCGGCTAAGCCGAGCCTGTCCGCGACCAACGAAACCGCCTACCAGATCAGGAGCTAGCTATGACATCGACCTACGTGGCCACCGTCTCACCATTCGGTGGCGCCGCACCCGGCGACGGCGCCGCGGTGGCCCGCGTTCGCTACGTCAACGACCACGCAACCTACGTCGCGGTCACCGACGTCAGCCACGAGGCCCTACCCGACGTCACCGGGTATCCGCTCGAATTCTGGCTGACCATCGACCAGCTGGCGTGCCAGGCCCATCATTACCTCGCCGAGCTGGTGGCCACCGGGAAGCTTGCCCGTGTCAGCACCTTCCAAGAATTGCCGCCGACCGTGGCCGGCCGGATACATGACTCGCTGGGCCTGGCCCGCCTGGGACCCGTCGAGCAGGTCTACGTCCAGCTTCGGGTCACCGACCTCCTACGGTTCGGCTGCCCGCCCGCCCGCAAGTGCCCACCAACTTCCCGGTAGCCCAATGCGTTGCCCCGCAAAGGAATCCGGCCTGCGCAAACGGCCTGGTCGCCCACCAAATATGCCAGGTCAAACCCCGCCAATATGTAGACTATAGTCTACTTCATGGTGTAGACTATAGATAACACCCTGGGATGGGTCCAGGTACGGAAAAAGGGGTTACCGCAATGCATTCGACGTCCAGCGCCACAGCCGAGCACCGACCCGCAACACGGCAACGCAGGTTCGCTCACGACGACCTGATCGCCGTCGATTTGTTCAGCGGTTTCGGCGGCCTCACCCAAGGCATCGAACGCGCCGGGTTCACCACGATCATGGCCGCCAACCACAACCGCTACAAGATCGAAGTTCACGAGGCCAACCACCCTGATGCCGAACACTGGATCGCCGACCTGGTCGACCCCGAATCGGCGGATTACCACTCCGCGCGCGACCTGCCTGCCGCAGACCTGCTAGCCGCCGGAATTTCCTGCGTCAACCACTCGCAAGCCAACACCAAGAAGGCCTACGAGCAGGGTCTGTCGCTATTCGACCTCGACGACCCCGACTTCGAGGCAAGTGTTAGCCGATCCGAACGCGACCGCGCCACCGCCAACTGCGTCCTGCACTACGCCGCCCAACACCACCCCCGAGTCATCCTCATCGAATGCACCACCGAACTGACCTCCTGGGGACCAGCCATTCCCGGCAAGCGCAAGGTCGGCGACGGCTCCACCTACCGGTGGTGGCTCAAGCAATTCGACAACCTCGGCTACAAACACCGCGTCCTCTACCTGAACTCCATGTTCTTCGGAGTACCTCAGAGCCGCGACCGGCTGTATATCGCCTTTTGGGACCGCCGGATCCCCACCCCTGATCTCGACCACCGCCCGGCGACGTGGTGCGCGCGTTGCGACCAGGTCGTCGCCGCGGTATGGACGTGGCGAACCGGGGTACCTCCCACCGGTTCGGTGCGCTACGGCAAGCAGTACGACTACCGCTGCCCATCGTGCCGAGGCGTCGTCCTCCCTCGCATGACGCCGTCGCTGGCGGCCATGGACCTGACCAACCTGGGCACGCGCATCGGTGACCGCGCCAAGCCGCTGGCCCCGGCAACCATGGCCCGCGCCGAGCGGTGCCGCCAACGCTTCGCCGACTTCCCCGCTATCTTGATGCCCGCCAAGGCCGTCCACGGCAGCGAGCGTCACCCGTGGCAGCCGCTGGCCACCCAGACCAGCCAGCAAGAGACCGCGATCTTGTCGACGGGTGCCCTGATCGCGGCCGCCGGCAATACCTACGAGCGGCCCGGATCAACCTGCCGCAGCCGCGACCTGAGCCAACCGCTCTGGGCTCAAACTGCCACCAACGCCACCGGCCTGATCGCCCCGCCAGTCGCCATAACCGGACAGACCCTGGCCGCACACCGACACAACGGCGACGGCAAGCACATCAGCCTGCCGATGGACACCGTCACCAGCACCCACGAAAAGGCCCTGCTGTTGGCCGTCACCAACTACCAGGGCGGCCCGCGCGCCAGCGACGAACCGCTACCCACCCAGGGCGGCTCCGAGACGCTCGGAATCGTGTCCAGCGGGGTTGTCCCCTTCCGCCGCAACACCGTTCCCACCAACCACGCCGAGGCGATGCCCACCGTTACCTCCGACCAGATCCCCGGAGTGCTCACCGCCGCAGGCGTGATCAAAAACAACGGCTCGATCGACGAAGCCCAATACCGCGCGCACCCGGCCAGTGATCCCCTCGGCACCGTCGTCGGCTCGGCCATCACCCAAGGTGTGCTGTTTTCCGGCTGGTACAAGCAGAACGGCAGCCAAGGCGTCGAGACCGCACCACACCCAATGACCGACCCCCTGGGCACGCTGACCTCCCGCGACACCACAGCCGTCCTCAGCGCCCACTGGCAGGCAATGCTCGCCGACCTGCAACTCGAGGACTGCTACTTCCGCATGATGGCCGCGCACGAAATCGGCCGCGGCTGCGGCTTCGACGTCGACTTCGTCGACCACAAAGGCACTTTCACCGTATGGGGAAGCGCCCGCAACCAAACCGACGGATTCGGCAACGCCGTCTCCCCCGCAGTCGGTGAATGGATCGGCGCGCGGCTTCGGGCCGCACTGCACGGCCAGGCCGCCGCCTGAAGTCAGCTCCCCCGGGGGTGGGGTGACCCAGCCTCCCCCACCCCCGGCGCAGCACCACCACCTCGGCGACGACGCCACCCACACCGTCCACGTCGGCCTCGACCACTACTAGACGGAACCCCCCAATGGTCAACACGTTCTACCTGGGCTCGCACCAACCGCACTGGCTCGCCACAGCGGGCGTGCCCCTGTTCATCTCCCACCGCCGCCTGGCCGGCCGCAAGTCCCTCCCCCGCGCGGCCGCCGAATGGGCGCTGGACTCTGGCGCTTTCTCCGAGCTGTCGCTCTACGGCCAGTGGCGCACCACCGTCCGCCAGTACCACCGCGCCGTCCGTCGATACGACGACGAGATCGGCAAGCTCTCTTGGGCTGCACCGCTTGATCTCATGTGCGAGCCGGACATGCTCGCCAAGACCGGCCTGACCGTGGGCGAACACCAACGCCGCACCGTCGACAACTTCGTCGAACTCCAGGAACTCTGGGACGGCAAACCCTACGACAACCCTTACATGCCCGTTATCCAAGGATGGTTGCCAGACGATTATCTCCGCTGTCTCGATGTGTACGAATCACGCGGCATTAACTTAACTCAATATCCCATCGTCGGAGTAGGCTCCGTATGCCGCAGACAGGCCAGCCATCAAATCGACGCCGTAATTTCTACAATCTTGTATCGCTACCCAGAAATGCCGCTCCACGCGTTCGGAGTAAAAGCAGCCGGACTGAAGATCTACGGTCGCAAAATAATGACGTGCGACAGCCTTGCGTGGTCATACCAGGCGCGACGCGAACCGCCGCTGACCGGACACACCCATAGTTCCTGCGCGAACTGCCTGGACTACGCCCTGGCCTGGCGTAGGCGGCTTTTTGCAGTACGGCCCAGCCAACAGCTCGCCCTATTTGACAACCCGTCATAGCGCCTGGCCTTCATATTATCGCTGCAGCTTCCATTACCAACTTTTCCGAAATAGCCTGGAAAAGGAGAAAGGCCCATCCGTTAATGCCCATTCAGCCGTTACGAATCGGTCGCCAATTACAACATAACCAATGTTAGCCGACTTGCTTAAAAGATTCTAAGAATATTCCATTAAATGGTGCATGGCCTGCATAAATGAGGTATATTAGATGCATCAAATAGATTTGCTGATGCCTAATTCGGAGGACATTATGAGCGGCACCGTTACCGTCTACACCAAGCCCGCTTGCGTGCAGTGCAACGCCACGTACAAGGCGCTGGACAAGCAGGGCATCGCCTACGAGAAGGTCGACATCACCGTGGACTCCGAGGCGCGTGACTACGTGATCGCCCTCGGCTACCTGCAGGCCCCCGTGGTGGTGGCCGGTGACGACCACTGGTCGGGCTTTCGCCCCGACCGCATCAAAGGCCTGATCAACCGGGCGGTAATCACGCCAGATGCAACCGCGGTAGCGGTGTCGGCATGAGCGCAGCCAGCGCCTCCCAGATCGACGAGCTGGCCATCACCCAGGTCGCCGTCGATGGCATGCGGATGCACCTGCGCGGCCGCGACCGCGACGAAGCGATCCGCCGCATGCATGGCCGCATCGACGTCGACATCATCGCCTGGCGGCTCTACACCACCACCCGCAACCGGCAACCAACTACCAGCCCCTCGAAATTGCGGCCTGAAAGCCGGCCTGAGCGAGCCCGAAAGACTTCCCGCAATGTGCTACTCGGCCACCATTACCGACCCAGACGAACCTGACGCGCTGCCGATGTGGGAATCGTTCGATCACACCGACTTCGCCGACGCGCTGCAGGCCGCGCAGGCATACATTCACGCAACCCAGCCCGCAGACCGCGTCGTCGAGGAAGCACCGGGCGTCTACGGAATCTGGACCAGCCCGCCGACCACGACGCGAGTTGCCACCCTGGTCATCGACCCGCCCACCACCGCGCAGACCCGCCGGTGAACATGATGACCACCCTGCCCCTGGACTTCAACTGCGCCGCCGAACTGCGCCCCGCAGATCCCGACGCCAGCGCCCACGCGACGGTCAGCGACGGCCCCGCACCCCAGCTCGCCGCCTACGACATCCTGCTGGTCAACATCAGCGCCGGCAAGGACTCTCAAGCCAGCCTCGACGTCGTCGTCGCCCAGGCCCGGGCCGCCGCGGTGCTCGATCGGGTCGTAACCGTCCACGCCGACCTCGGCGACGCCGAATGGGACGGCGTGCCCGACCTGGCCGCTGAGCATGCCGCCCACTACGGTCTGCGATTCGAACTGACCAGCCGCACCGCCGACGACGGCCACACCGAAACAATCCTTGCGCGCGTCGCCGCGCGCGGAATGTGGCCCGACGCGGCCCGCCGGTGGTGCACCAGCGACCACAAACGCGGACCCATTCGCACCGTCATGACCAAGCTCGTGGCCGAGCTGCGCGACAGCGGCCGGGTCAGCGGCCGGCCCGTGCGAGTACTCAACATCATGGGCCTACGGGCCGAAGAGAGCCGGGCGCGTGCACGACGAGTTGCCTACGCGCACAACCCGTCAGCATCCAACGGGCGCCGCCACGTTGACGACTGGTATCCCATTCACCAGTTCACCGTTACCGACGTGTGGGATCGCATCGCCATAGCCGGCACCCGCCCCCACCCCGCATACGCCGCCGGCATGAGCCGGCTCTCGTGCCGATTCTGCGTCCTGGCCTCCCGTGCCGACCTCGTGTGCTCGGCACGTCTCAACCCAAAGCTGGCCGACCAGTACGCCGCTGTCGAGGCAGCAACCGGTCACAGGTTTCGCGCCGACCTGTCCATGGCCGACATCATCGCCGAGGCCCGCGGCGCCCAGCACCCACAGCTGTCCCTGCTCGAGCTAGCCGACATCGCCTGACCTCATACACGGAAGGAAACATGCCATGCACACCTTGACCATCGCCCCGACCAGGACCCTGCCCGTGCTCGTCACCGACCACCCCGATCGGACGACGGCCCGGGCCGCGCTCGCCGTCTATGTGACCGCCACCGATACCGACCTGCAACTCAACCAGATCACCGCCGCCCACGAGAGTTACGATCTGGTCAGCCTTGCCCATCACGGTGTCACCGCCACAGCCACCATCGAACCGGCGCCGCGGGCGGCACTGTGATGGGCCCCGCCGCGCTGATCCCGTTCCGTGTCGATGCCGCCGCGTTCGACGACTGGATCAGCCTGCGCGCCGATACGCTCGAACATGACATTCCCGCACCCGGGCGCTTCGCGCGGCCTGCCACAGCCCTCGGCGAGCTCGTCGAGGAAGCCGCCGCCCTGGGTCCGATCGTGGGCGATCAGCGGCTTGAGCTACAGGTGATCGCCGCCGACGATGACCCCGGCCCAGGCTATGTGCTCATCGTGCGCCCACGTGGCCACCCTGACCTTCCAGGCCTGACCGCCGGATGGATCGACCTGACCTACCCAGAGCTGGCCGACGACCCGCGAGCAGCCGCCTGGACCTACCTCACCACGCTGTGTGAACAAGCCAACGCGTTACTCCCCGACGCGCGAAAGGTGCTGCCATGACTTTCAACCGGCCCTACACATTCGAGCTCGCCCGGCAGTTGCTTACCGCGCGATCACTCGGAGACGCCACCGCCGGCCACTACGTCAACGCTGAGTCCAACGGCGTTGACCGCGCCCAGCTCGATCGGGCGGTCGCGACGCTGCAGCGCATCGACCCGGCCGACTTCGACACCTGGATTCGGCGCGAGTACATCGTCGATGGTTGGTTACACGGGTACCTTGAGCTGTCCGCCAATCCCGACGACCCTACCCTTACAGCGTGGGTGCTCGGCCAGCGTGCCGCCGCCCACTACGACGCTCTCGGCTAGCACCCACCGATCAGTCGCCGGCATCTCCGTGTCCGTGACGCCGCCAGGCGCCCTGTGCAGCAGCCGCTTTCATCGCCACCCACACCTCGGTGACGGACATTCGCGTCGAGCCGCTTGCTGTTGGGCGCGCCCAATCCTGACTCACGGCCGTCGCCCAACCTCGTCTGCGGCCAGCGCTATTGGGCGACCACGGCCCCTTCGGGCGCGGTGCTGTCACCGACGTCGGATGGCACGCGGTTGGGCAACGGAACGACCTGAGCCGCCGGACGTTCCGGCTCCCCCGCCGCGCCAGCACTGTCCTCGGCAGAGGACTTCATCAACTCGCGTAACCGACTCACACTAAGACCCGTCAGTGCACTGATACTGGCCATAGTCTCACCACGTAACCGCATGGCGTGCAACGCCTTCCCGGCGGCGCGACGGTGCGCCTGGCGCTTCCCTGCGGCTTCCGCCTTCAGCTTCTCGACGCGGCCGGCCAACCATTCGTCGACCGCGTCGACCTCTGCCAGGCGCACGGTGAACTCGGTGAGATCACTCAGATTGGCGCGCTCGCGCGCTTCACGCGCCGACGCCGCCTCCTGCTGTGCCTCCAACAGCCGCTTACGCGCCAGCTTGCGGCTCGTCGTCTTCTCCATGCCGACCATCGTAAGGCCACGCCCTGACGCTTCTCCGAAATCTCGTCGGCCGCACATCACCCCCGCAGCGCCGCGCCCCGGCTGCCGCCTGCATCACCTTGTCGTCCAACCCATTTCACCCCTGTTTGCTGATCCCCCTTTTCCTGTCATTCTCCTGCTCACTTCTCCCCCTCGTCTCTCGTGTCCCTCTCAGCTCCGTTTCCTCACCACACACACCACTGTTGACCTGCACCCCCTGTTTCGACCCCCCTCACGCACCACACACCTCTTGCACTTAGGTCACGAAACGGTAACGGCCGCTTGGGTGGTAGCCCGAAACGAGATTCGCCGAAGGTGTAAGGACACCGCCTTAGCGTAGACCTGTGGCGCGATCATGATGGGCATTCACAAGCTCACAGCGGGTGATGGGTACCTGTACCTGATCCGCCAAACCGCCGCGCACGACGCCACCGAACGCGGCCGTAAATCGTTGAGCGACTACTACTCCGAGAAGGGGGAATCAGCGGGGCGCTGGGTGGGTCGCGGACTGCCCGGTTTGGCCGATCCACCGGCGCGAACCTGGGCCACGGCCGTCGAAGACCAGATGTGGCGTATAGAGGCCGGCTCGGTAGTCAACGAGGACCAAATGAAGGCCCTCTTCGGACTTGGACTGCACCCTAACGCCGGTGCCATCGCCGAGCACCTGATCAAGACGATGGGAGCTCCCAAGGCCGCTGCGAAAGCAGCTGTGAGCCTGGGCCGTCCGTTCGTTATCAACGACGCCTCTACCGAGTTGCAGCGCCGCCTGGCCGTCGCCTACCGCGACCACAACCTGTCCAACAGCCTGGCGTGGAACGCCCCGATCGAGGAAAACCTGCGCGCGCAGATGCGGACCGCGATTGCCCGTGACCTGTTCGCCGAAACCTACGACCGCCCGCCACTTGATGACCGCGAATTGACCGGCTTCATCGCCACCCAGTCGCGCGATCAGACCACCTCCACCGCCGGATACGACTTCACGTTCAGCCCGGTGAAAAGCTTCTCGGTGTTATGGGCGCTTGCCCCCCGAGACCTGGCGAAAACCCTTGAAGATATTCACGATCAGGCCGTCGCCGACACGCTGGACTACATCGAAAACAACATGGCATTCACCCGCATGGGCGCCCAAGGCGTGGCCCAAGTCGACGTCGAGGGAGTCATCGCGACCGCCTTCACTCACCGCGACAGCCGCGCCGGAGACCCCGACCTTCACACCCATCTCGCGGTGTCCACCAAAGTCCGGGCCCGCGGGCACGACGGCATTTACCGCTGGCTGGCCCTCGATGGCCGTCCTCTGTTCAAGGGCACCGTGTCGGCCTCCGAGTTCTACAACTCCCGCATCGAAGCGCTGTCGATCGAACAAGTCGGACTGCACTTCGCCGAACAGCCTCCCTCTGAACGCGGCAAGCGCCCGGTCCGCGAAATCGTGGGTGTCCCGACCGAATTGAACGAGGCTTTCTCCTCGCGGCGGGTCATGATCAAAGCCCGCTACACCGAATTGGCCAAGAAGTTTCAAGTCGACCACGGCCGCGAACCCACCACCATTGAAGCCATTGCCCTGCATCAACGCGCGACCCTGGACACCCGCACCGCCAAACACGAGCCACGCTCCCTGGCCGAGCAGCGCCAGCAGTGGCGCAGCCAAGCCATTGAGACTCTGGGCAGCCAACAAGCCCTGTCGGGCATGCTCGCCCAGGTTCGGATGCCGCGGCGACGCGACGTCGCTGAGATCACCGACGACTGGATCGCCCAGCAAGCCGCGTTCGTCATCGAGACCGTGTCGGAATCGCGGTCGAGTTGGCAGCAAAACCACGTCTACGCCGAAGCGTTGCGGGTCGTGCGCGCCGCCGGGTGGGCCGGTGATCACAGCCTGGTTGAGGCCGTGACCGCCGCCGCGCTGGCCGAGCCGAACAGCGTTGCACACGCCCGCATCAGCGACTCCGACCTCGCCGAACCGAACGTGCTGCGCCGCCGTGATGGCGCCAGCGTCTACAGCACGCACGGCACCGCCCTGTTCACCAGTCAAGCGATTTTGTCGGCGGAAAAACGTGTTCTTGCTGCCGCCGGGCGCACCGACGGTCGGCGCGTGGAACACGACGTGGTCGAGATGGCGCTGCTGGCCGAAAAAGCCGAGCGCGGACGCACATTGAACGCTGGCCAAGAAACCATGGTCCGTGAAATGGCGACCTCGGGGGCGCGCGTTCAGCTGGCGTTGGCCCCGGCCGGAACGGGTAAAACCACGGCGATGTCGGTGCTCTCGCGGGCGTGGGAGGAATCCGGGGGCACTGTGTTGGGCCTGTCCCCCAGCGCCAACGCCGCGCAGGTGTTGCGCAACGACATCAACACCTCGACTGACACCATCGACAAGTTCATTTGGCTGCTGCATCGCCCCGACGCCACCGACGATCCTGCCCGTAAGTGGTTCGACGCGATCGACGAAAACACGCTGATCATCGTCGATGAGGCCGGAAAAGCAGGAACGCTGCAACTCGATGAGGTGATCACCACCGCCGAGGCCAGGGGCGCCAGCGTCAAGATGATCGCCGACGACCGCCAATTGGCGTCCATCTCAGCAGGCGGCATCCTGCGCGACATCGAGCAGACCTACGGCGCGCTCAACCTGACCGAAGTGGTGCGGTTCAAGTCCCGTGCTGAAGCCCAAGCGGGCCTGGCGCTGCGCGAAGGTGACCCGTCCGGGCTGGCGTTCTACGCCGACGCCGGCCGCATCCACGTCGGCTCAGGCGAGACGATCATTGACGACGCTTACACCCGCTGGGCCGCAGACATCGCAGCCGGACACGACTCCACGATGCTGGCACCGCTCAACACCATCGTCACCAAGCTCAACGAACGTGCTCGCCTTGACCGTCTCGAAGCGCTAGCCGCCGATCCTGTCAACGCCGCGCGCACTGCCACGCAGCTACGCGAAACGACCCTCGCCGACGGCCTGCAAGCATCTGCTGGTGACATCGTCGCTACCCGAAAAAACAAGCGGACGCTGCGCCTGGGCCGTGGCGGCGACTACGTCCGCAACGGAGAGCGCTGGCGCATCGACGCGGTCAAACCCAATGGGGCGCTGGCGGTTTCACGGCTCGACACCGGCCAGAAAGTCACCCTGCCCGCCTGGTACGTCAACGCCTACACCACGTTGGGCTACGCCTCCACAATCGACGCCGCACAAGGCATGACCATCGGATCACGCACCCGCACCGGCACCTGCCACGTCATCGGTTCCGAGCAGCTCACCCGCCAACAGCTCTACGTCGCCATGAGCCGCGCGACCGATGAGAACCACATCTACATCGAAACCGCCGAGACCGACGCCCACAACATCCTGACCCCCCGCGCCACCCACCCCGACACCGCCATCGAGGTCCTGACCAAGGTGCTCGCCCACGACGGCGCCCAGGTCTCGGCCACCACGGCGGCCCGCGTCGCGGCCGACCCATTCACCCGCCTCGGCCAGGCCGCCCGCATGTACACCCATTCGGTCGGCGCACTGGCCGAAAACACCCTCGGCCCGGCCAAGATGGCCGCCATTGACGCCGCCGCCGACCAGGTCTACACCGGCCTGACCCGCATGCCGGCCTGGCCCACCCTGCGGATGCATCTGGCCACGATCGCCGTCTGCGGCGATGACCCGATCGCGCGCCTACAGGACGCGGTCGCCCGTCGCGAACTCGATACCGCCCACGACCCGGCCGCCGTCTTGGACTGGCGCCTCGACAGCAGCGGCGCCCACTCGGCCGGTAGCGGCCCGCTGCGCTGGCTACCCGACCTGCCCACGGGCCTGCTCGATGACCCCGACCAGGCGGCATACCTGCACGCCCGGCACAACCTGGTCACCGAGCTCGCCGCCTCGATCCGCGACACCGCCTCCGACTGGGACGCCACCACCGCGCCCGCCTGGGCGCGGCCCCTGCTGTCGGCCAACCCCAAGCTGCGCGCTGAAATCGCGGTCTTCCGCGCCGCCCACGACGTCGACGACGCCGACACCCGGCTCACCGGGCCCGACCAATACGCTGTGCGAGACCGGCGCATCCAAACCGTCCTTCACGACGCCGTGACCGCCGCGATCGGGCGCACCACACCGCTCACCGCACAATTCGACACCCTCGTCGACGCTATTGACCCGCGGGTGCGCCGCGACCCCTACTGGCCGCAGCTGGCCACGCACCTGGCCAACGTCGCCCGCACCGACATCGACCTCACCCAACTACTCAACGACGCCGCCGACGACGGCCCACTGCCCGACCAAATGCCAGGCGCCGCCCTGTGGTGGCGCCTCGCCGGCCGTCTCCAGCCCGCGGTCCTGGAAGCCAACACCCCCTACCTGCGGCCCGCGTGGCTGTCCGACCTGGCCACCGTGTTCGGCACCGCGATGGCCGAAACCATCACCGCTGACCCCGCCTTCGCGCGCCTGGTCGCCGCGATCGACAACGCCGACCCCACCCGCTGGACCCCCCTGGACCTGCTGCACGTCGCCTACGACCACCTCCGCGACGTCGACCACGACAACCCCGTCCCGATCCAACCCCACGAATACGCCCAACTGCTCACCTACTCCATCGACCTGTTCACCGGTGAACACCCCTACGACCACATCGACATCCCCATCCCTGACGAAGCACCGTTAAGCGCCGAAGAACACGAAGAACTCGCCCACCTCGACCCTCAGCAAGCTCCGCTCGAAAATGATGCACGCCCACGCACCATCTCCGACGATGCGCTGCTGGAAAAACTCGGCCTCGGTTACGGCGGCAACCTCATCACCCCCGACCTCTACGACGAACTACCGCCCGACCCACTCGACCACGCCACCTACGGCGACGCCGACGAGCCGCTGGCGTTCGAAGACATGCTCACCGCGCGCCCCCTGGCCCGACCCGTCGCCGACGTGGTCGCCGACGTGACCGCCCTGCGCGGCCAATACCACGCCGCCCGCCGCGACCTGCAACGCCAACAGACGCTGGTCATCGCCGGCCAAGGTCCGGCCATGCGCGCCGCCGACGCCTCGCTTCTCGAGCTGCGCGCACGCGCTGACCGCGACCGCCCATACATGCTGGCCGTCCAAGACGTGATGGCCCGCTGGGCAGACGCCGAGCAGCACTACGACGCCGCAGAGGTCTACCTACAACACGAACGCGACCGCTTGGCCCAGCTACGCGCTGATCCCGCCGCCGACGAGATCGACATCGACTTCGCCCGCGCCGCCGTCAAATTCGCCCTCATGCAACTGCCCAGGCGCACTCCGGCCGAACAATTCCATGCCGAGCTCACCGAAGCCATGCGCCTCCGCGCTGAGGCGGCCGGGGGCGCCGAGCACATCGTCACCGCAGACGACGTGGAGGCGGCCCGTCTACGCGCCGAGGACGCAGACCTGGCCGCGCTCAAGGCCGCGCGCGCCGAGTGCGCCCGGCTCGCCGCTGCACTCGAGTGCGCCGAAACAGCGACCGCCAAAGCGTTCGCGCAAGCTGAAACCCGCAACGCCGAACACATCCACCAACACCTCGATGCGCTGCGCACCGAAATCGACATGCTCACAGCCTGCGGCGACTACCGCATCGAACGCGGATTCCGCATCCCTGCCGAGGCCGCCGCCACTCTGTCAGATCACACCGCTCACAGGCTTGACGCGGTCGCCCGCAGCGGCTTCACCGTAACCGCTGTGCACGCCGCCGGCGACGAAGCACTCGACGCCCTGCATGTCCTGCACACTGCCGCCCGCATCGCCGACCGCCGGATCCTGTGGTGCAGCCCGGACCCCGAGCGCGCCGCCCGCATCGCCGGTCGCGACCTCGCCGACACCGTCCCCAGCATCGACACGCTGCACCGCCGCATCGCCACGCAGGCCGACGAACTCGACAACCAAACCACCATCGTGGTCGACCGCGCCAGCCACGCCGAACCCGAAGTCCTCGCCGATCTCGCCGAACACGCCGCCGACAGCGGCGCCCGGCTCATCCTCGTCGATGGTGACGACCACGGATGGCCACCAGCACCCTCAGCGCCCATGCTCAAACTGCTTCACCACGACCTGCCCTGGTCGCTAACCCTGACAACCGATTCGGCGACCCCAGCACGCCGCGCCGCCCAGCCCGATCGAGACGCCATCCTCGATCAAGCCGAACGCTGCGACCCCGCCCTACGAGACACCGACATCGTCGCCGCCCTGCAACGCCGTCGCCAACTACGCCAACAACACACCAGCGCACACCGTGTACACACCCAAATCTGGGACCGCATCACCGACACTGGACAAGACCGCGAAAACACTGCAGGCCAAGAGCTATAAGCGGCCACGTTATCCGGTCGACGCTGTTGGTTCTACGCGCCGCCGACATCACGGCAGTCTTTACCAGGTGAGCGGGATGAGTTTCTTGGTTCGGCGGCTGTACTCGCCGTATTCGGGCAGGGCTCGTTGTAGTAGGTGTTCTTCGGCGGCTATGCGTCGTTGATAGGCCCGTCCCATCAGTGCAGCGACCACGACGGTCGCGGGCACACTGCGCGAGGCAAGCGCTAAGCCGATCCACACCAACAGGGCACCGGTGTACCCGGGGTGACGAATCATCCGATACGGGCCGGTGTCGACGACGTGTTGGTTCTGCGCCGTGCGCAGGGTCCGGGTGTAGAAGGCGCCAAGTGTGCGCATGGACCACACCCGCAACGCCAGTCCGCTGGCTTGCATGATCAGCCCGATGGCGGCCGCTGCCGGCGGCATCATCGGCAGACGGAGTCGGCCCAGCGCCAGGGGCAAACCATACGCGAGACCGGAAGATGTCAGGAGTGTCCGTGTGGTGCCCTCATCGTCGCGCGACGCGGCCAGGCTGGAGGCTGGACCGGGCCGGCGAAGGAGCACCTCCTGGACAAAGAAGCCCCCAACACCGACGTATCCCGCCAAGAGCCAGCGGGTGTCGTTGCTACGGAGCGCCTGCACGGCTTCTTAGGGTACCGAGGTCGGGCGTCGGGCATACTGGGCTAACGGCAAGTCACGGCGATGCGTCTGCACCGCGGGACCGGCCACGCAGAACCCGCACCTTCATTGCACCAGCGCTGCTCGCTGGTTCGCGCTCGTCGACTCGATGATGCACTGCACCCAAATCGACCGGTGAGTACCCGTGCCTGCCCGGCGCAGGAACCTACAAACCCAACAATCGGACGGGTGAAAACACCACGGAAACAAAGGAGTTCACAATGACCGCTGCACTCAATCCTGGTCGTCCGTTCACCGGCAGTGAACGACAATTGCTGGAAAACACTCTCGATTTGAACCGCAGTGAACTTGTTCGCGCCGTCGAAGACCTCTCCGACACCGAAGCCCGCGAGAAACAGGTTCCCTCATTGACCACGCCCATCTCACTGATCAAGCACTGCGCTACAGCCGAGCGCATCTGGTTTCAACGAACGCTGGCAGGCATGAGCATCGAGGCATGCGATGGGCCCGCCACCGGTGGCGACGGCAGTTTCCACGTTGCCGACGACGAAACCCTCGCCGGCGTGATCGCCGAATACGAGGCGGCGTGTCAACGGTCAAACGAACTGGCAGTGACCCGCCATCTAGACGACACCGTCGAACACCACCTCGTCGGCACGGTGAGCTTGCGATTCATTTACCTGGGCATGATCGCCGAGGTTGCCCGCCACGCAGGCCACGCCGACATCCTTGCCGAGCAGATCCGGGCCACGCGTCAGCCCGCCGCTGATAACGAAACTCATGGAGTGCCCACACAATCAGCGCCCAGCACAAACCGCTCAGGCCAACGAAGATGAGGAAGTGGACAACTGGGCTGAAGCTGAGCTGGCGTGGGAATTGGCTAATGCGATAAGCGCTTCGCTCAGCGACCGCGCCCGCGCCCAGCTTTATGCCACGCTCGGTTCAGGGGACTCCTACACCGCGATCGACACCGTGTTGCAAGCCATGGCGCACCAGGTTTCGCCCATGGCTCCTGAGCTTGTCGCCCAACTCGCCAACTGGCTCGACGCCTACACACACAGCGAGGACGCACCCCGTCTGCACGAACTGCTGCGCGCCATCAGGGCATTACGCTGGTGGGCTGTGGAGGACTTTGCTACGTCGGCCGAGGGTGGCTACAGCATGCAGGTCGGCGACGCCGACGCCGGACGGCTCAAACTCCTCGGGCGATTTTATGATCCAAACTCCGCAGCGTTTCTCGAAGCAGCCGGCGTCGCAGCCGGTGACTCGGTCGCGGACCTGGGGTGTGGCCATGGCGCGGTCACCGACAGGATCGCTGCCCGCGTCGGCGATACCGGCACCGTGTACGCCGTGGACGCGTCGCCAGATCAACTGCGAATCGCCCGCGCAGCGCTGGCCCATCGTCGCAACGTGACCTTTGTCGAAGCCGCCGTTGAGAACGATCCGCTCGCCGGCGTGCGCGTCGACTGGGTCTACAGCAGATTTCTGCTCATGCACGTGAGTGATGTTCGTCGCGCCCTGCTCGCGATGGCCAACATGCTCACCGAGGGCGGCGCACTGCTATGGGAGATCGCCGACGTCGGTAGTTTGCGTTTCCTCCCCGAGAGTCCTGACAGCGACGTGTGGCGTCCCTGGTGGTATGCACTGGGTAGAGCGCGTGGGGCGGCCTACGACGTCGCCGAGCGCATCGAAGGATTTCTCGATCGAACCGGCTTTACCATTGAGCGCTGCGACCGCTACCAGCCGGTTGCAGCCTCTGCGGAAGCCAAACTCGTTCACGCCTTGGGATTCGACCAGTGCGCGCCAGCATATCTGAACGAAATCGGTGCTCCCGCAGACCAAATCGATGCTCACTATGGCTTCCTGCGACGCGCGGTGAACGATCCAACCATCATGGTCGCCTTATTCAGCAATACCCAATACATCGCTCGCCGACGCTAACCGCTACCCGTGTCGCTGCAAGGGCCTTGCCGTTCGCGACAATTGGCAGGGCCGTCGGGTGCGGCGGGTGCCAGTGAAGCGGGCACGGCGATAGTCACGCGGCTGTGGTATAGGTTCGGTGCGCAAAATTCGCCGCGTAAAGCTACACCACTACGAGGCCCCCTCGGGAGGTCGTTGACGTGTGCCGCCGCGGTCGCGGCGTCGACGCCCAATTTCACGATCAAACGACGTTCAGATTTACGATCGAAGTCACTCAGAGGTTGGCGAGATTCAGATTGAGACGGCTGATGCCGATCTCGTCGTCTCCGTTGAGTTTGATGCCGAGGTCGTTGGCGCCGGTGTTCGCCCAGCCGAGGCCGAGGTTGCCGGTGTTGGCCCAGCCGAGCTCCAGGCTGCCGATGTTGGACAGGCCCAGGTTGTAGCTGCCGGTGTTGTCCACGCCCAGGTTGAGGCTGCCGGCGTTATTGAATCCGAAGTTGGCGGTGCCGTTGTTGTGGAAGCCAATATTGAAGTCGCCGGCGTTGCCGCTGCCGATATTGAAGACGCCGCTTTGGTTGGGCCCGAAGTTCAGGATGCCGGTGTCGTTGCTGCCGAAGTTGAAGAACCCGAAGTCGTTGTTGCCGGCGTTGAACAGCCCAATCCCGCCGGTCCCGGGATCGAGGAATCCCAGCCCGAAGTCGTTGAGAAGCTGGTGTTCGGCGCCTGAAACGACGCCGACGACCGCGTGTTGGACGCCACCGACGAACTCGTGAACGATCCCGCCGACGCCGCGGACAAAGACGCCGCCGATATCGCCGAGGGCGCCTTGCACGTCGCCTTGGATCGTGCCGGCGATGCTTGGGTTGCCTGAAGGTCCAGTGCCTCCGCCAGGGCCGGGCAGGCCCAGCAGGCCCGCCGCGCCACCGAGGCCACCGGGCCCTCCGCCTCCTGGGCTACCGGCGAGTGACCCGGCAGCTCCACCGGTCCCTCCGGTGCCCCCGGCACCGCCGTCGCCGATCAGCAGGCCGCCGGCGCCGCCCGTGCCTCCTGGACCGCCGTTGGTGCCGTTGCCGATTATCGATGCGGCTGCAGCCCCGGGGGCACCGCTACCGGCGTTGCCGCCGTTGCCGAGTAAACCTGCTGAGCCTCCGTTGCCACCTGCGCCGTTGTAGCCGTTGCCGCCGTTGCCAATGAGGAGTCCTCCTGGCTGCCCGTTGGGCCTAGCGGGCGTGCCGTTGGCGCCGTTGCCGACCAGAGGCCGTCCCAACAGCATCTCAGTGGGGGTGTTGATGACGTTCTCGATCGGCTGCAGCGCAGGAGTGTTAATGAGATTTTCGGCTGTTTGTAGCGCGGCTGCCGGCGCGGTGTTGACGAGGTTCTCGATGGTCTGTAACGGCGAGACGTTCGCGGCTTCGACAGCGCCGTAGGCTGAGCCGCCGCCGGTGAGGGTTTGGACAAACTGGTGGTGAAACGCCGCCGCCTGGTCGGTGAGGGCCTGAAATTCGTTACCGACGTCGTTGAACAGTCCCGCGATGGCCGTTGACACCTCATCGCCGCCGGCCGCCAACACCGCTGTTGTGGGGCCGGCCGCCGCAGTCCTCGCGTCACCGATGGTCGAGCCGATCGTGGCGATATCTGCCGCGGCCGAAGACAGCTCGTCGGGGACTACGCTTACAAACGACATTTGAATTCCCTTCCATGCCAAAGCAACTAGCGTGATCAGCTCCGCGCCGCGGTGGTCGGTGATACCCCGGAATGTCCCGGGCGGGCGGGAGTCGGCGCAGGATCGCCCTAACGAATACTCTACGTTATAACGACGCGTTAATTCGAGCGGGATTAACAATTTGGGAAGTGTTCAGCCAATGTCGTCTCATGGTCCAAGCAGCCCAGCGCGCGGCGCGATGAGCAGGCGTGTTCTACGCGGCTTTAACCCCACCGAGTTCGTCGCTTTGCGTCTGCGCCGCGGGCTGACCGTGTCTGAGGTGGCGCGATTGGCCGACGTGGCGCACTCGACGGTTCACGCGTGGGAGGCAGGGACACGGACTCCGCAGGTCGATTTGCTGGTGCGGGTGATGGCACTACTGGACGCCCCGATCGCCGACGTCGTGACGATTGAGCCTGAGGAGCGTTACCCCGGAGACTGGCGTGTGATCCGCGGGCTGACCCAGCCTCAGTTGGCGGCGTTGGCCGGCATTGCCACCAATACGCTGCGCGGGATCGAACGAGGCGACCAGGGCCTCACTGACACCAACGCAGCCACTTTGGCGCGGGTCCTGGATATCTCCGTCGAGCAGTACCGGGCCGCCTATCAACGTGCGCGCACCCGCCCGCCCGGGACGCCGGCCTGATCGACGGCGGCGTTGCGCCGGTTGCGTCAGGCATCATGTCTGTTTCTGGGCACCCGGGTGGCGGGGGCCCGACACGCTGATGACAGAGCCCCCGGTGCTGGCCTTGTCTGGTTGAGGCGAAAGTGTCAGTCCTATCGGCGATCATCGATGACATGGACGACATCGACGACGTGGATGCCCAAGATCCCGAGGGTCCGCACGACCCACCGACTATCGAGGAACTCGCAACCCAACTCGAGGATCTCAAGGCGGCAGTTGCGAAGGCGAAACGCTCGGTGGTCTGGGAGGCGGTCGCGTGTAGCGCAGTGATCGCGACCGTAGTGGCCCTGATCGTCGGCGCGGCCTGGACATTGTGGCCCGACCAAGGCCCAGCCACGGCCGACGATAATCTCGATCAGTTATTGCGCCCCGGTCCGCACTGTTACAACAGCTCGGCGGAGATGGCCGCTGCACGGCAGCGCGCGCTGACTGCGATTGACCGCATCCGCTGGGAGAGGGACTTCACGCAACGCTTTGAGAGCGAGCACCATCAGCCAGCTCAAGAACCCGTCAGCATGATTCCTCCGAACGTCCCCGTCGAGCCGCCGCCCCCGCCACTGCCGATGATCCTGGGCCCCAAGGACCCGGGGGTGCCTGCATCCAGCGATCCGCACCTGTCGATCCGCGACGACCTGTGCTTCGGGATTCCGCGCCCAGTGGTGTGACCAGCGCATTCGACCCGGGCGGCTGGCTGCCCTTGCGCATCAGGCGGGCAGCGTGGCTCCGCTCGGAGGTGCTGGGTCAGCTGGATCCGGGACGATATCGGTCCTTGGCAGCCAAATGCCGGTTCCGGGCAGATATTGCTCGTACCCGTACGGGCCGAGTGCTCCGGGGGGTTTGAACTGCGCATGCGGAAGGTCGCTCGCCGGCACCCACGCGCCGCTGCCTTTGCCCAGTTCGATATAGGGAACCATGTTTCCGTGGCTGTCGGCGACCGCGGCCGGGCCTAATGCCCCTGGCTCCTGGATCTTCAAACCGGGTAACTCATCTTCGCGCACGAAATTGCCTGAGCCGGGGCCAAGTTCGACCCAGCCAGGCCCGTATCCCGGCTGCGCGGGTCCCATTCCATTGGGTCCGCGGATGATCGGGAAGTGCAGCTTATCGCCAGGCTTCCAGTCGACGGCCTTGACGTCGGACGAGTCAGTCGCCGCCCCGCCAGCGATCGGCGGCGCAAGTTTCATCGACTCGGCCAACGACGACAGACCGCTGCTGCTGACCGCAGAGTGGTAGGTGGTCGCCGCCGACGTCGCCTGGGTCTGCTTGTAGGCCAGCTCCTGTGACTTCTGCTGTACCTCAGCGGCATTGGCGCCCCTACTGGACGAAAACCGCTCCAACGCGCTCTGCAGCTCCTGGCGGGCCTGCGCAAACTCCTGCGGGCTCGGTGTGCTGTGCTTAGCGGTCTCGAAACTGGTGGCCACGCTGCGCGCCTGGCTGGCCAGCATCTCGGCGTGATCACCCATTTGGGATAACCATTCACCGTGCAGGCGGGTATTTGCCCCGGCGCGCTGCTTACCGTCATGCCAGCTTACGTCGATCGCATGGCCGGCCTGTGTGGTCGTGTCAGCCCCCTGGCGAAGTTCAGACGCCGCCTGCTGCCAATGGTTGGCGAACACGTGCAAGCTCGACGATCCTGGCCCCCCGTACAACGCTTGGGCGTGGGCTTCGCCAGGCAGCGGCGCCAGCGCGGCCGGCATTGGCGGAATCGCCGGCACGTCCGGTGAGGGAATATCCGGCAGTGGTATGAGCCCTGTGGCCATGCCCGGATCTGCCCCGTTGGCGATGCCCGCGGCGTTGAGGTCATCCTGAGCGGTCAGAAACGTGGCCGTGTTCGACACTGCCAACGCGCCGACTTCCCGTACCGCTGAGCCATGGGACAGCAGCGCTGCCAAGGCGGTCGATGCGGCGTTGAGTTGGCTCACCGCGGATAGCGACGTCATGTCTGCACCCGGAGGTTCGGCGGCTGCCGGCGCGTGGGCCTGCGCCGTCCCCGACAACTGGCCCCCTGCAGCGCTCAGCCCCTCGGCGTCGACATGAATGGGCATCGGTTACCCCCTTTCGGCTCTGTGGCTCGCGTCTGGCTCGCCATAGACCACGTTCATGCTAGTTGCGATGGTCGCCGGTGCCGGCCGCCTGTTGTGTTATGAGACCTGTGCGAGTGGTTCTTCGCGCAGGACTTGCGCGCTCGCGTCGACAATCTTGCCGACTGTGTGGTGGTGTATGTCCAGGCGGCGCCCGATGTCTCGGTTCGGTAGGTTCATCTCGTAGCTCATCTTCAGAACCGACGAAACCTGATCGGCATCAACGTCTTTGAGTGTGATGAGCTGCATAACCTTGTCGGTGAGGTCGTCGTATTGCAACGACGATCCCGAAGGGATGCGGTCGCGGGCCGGCGCAGGGGCCGCGGCAAGCGTCGAGCTGTGTTGTCCTTGCAGGGCGCTGTGCGCGGTGTTCGGCGCGGGCGCCGACGGACCCGGATTCGTCGCCGCCCGCGGCTCTTGGGCTTTCTGCTCGGTCTTGATGCGGCGCACCCGCAACAGGATCGTCAGTCCGTGGATCGACACCACCACGGCGACCGGCGCGACAGCCCCGACCACCGCCCGCAGCGTCCAGGGCAGCTCTTGTCGGGGCGGCAAGATTGCGTGCAGATCATTGCCGACGATGCTGACCAGTAAGCCGCCCAGCAAGACGGCCCAAAAGAAGCGTCGTTCACGGCGATCGTGCATGCACACCACCACACCTAATGTGGCCAGCAGTGTGGCTCCATCAACGGTGCATGGCCATAGCCAGGCTTGCCCCTCGGGCACGTGGCCCCGGGTGGCCACGTCGGCGAGAGCGGTGAAACTCAGCCTGAAGCTGGCCGCCCCGACGAAGATGGCCATCATCACAGCGGCGACGCGGATGAGCAGCACTGCCCAGGGGTGCACTCGGATGCTGTCTGCCATGGCCGATGATGTCCTTTCCCGAATCCGTACAAAATGGGGTACGAGAGTTAGCTGCGGTGCCCGGCTGGGTTGGCGAGCGGCGGGTGAGAGTGCCCGCCGCGGTCCCCTTCGTCAGTTGGCCTGGTGTCTGCTGCCGTCATCGCTGCGCATACACCTCAACGCCGCCTGGCTGCGCGCAAGGGCGGTCGCGGCCCGCGGCGCGGCGGCGCGTAAAAAGCGGCGACCGTTGAGGGATGAGCAGCGCGAGACCTGCTGCGATGCTGTCGCTAGCGCCTGCGAGCTCGCGGAGGTACTCCCCTAGCCCGGGGATGTCGTCGGGCACCAACGCCGCTAGTGCGACCGCCAGCGCCTGCAGCTCGTAGCGCGGCATGTGCTGCAGTTCGCGCCAGACGGCAACCGGCGAGGATTCGCCGTGCACGTCACCGACGACCGCCATCGCCCGCTCAAACACACTCTCGCACTGCTTGATCCGGTAACCGCGGCTACTGAACGCGACAGGCAGCCCCTCAACGTCGAGCAGATACCTGATTTCTGCCGCGACCGCCGACTTCACCCCGTCGAGCAGCAGCGCCGCCCGCACGACGGCCTGATCAGTCCACAAGTCATCTCCGGATCGATTCGCCGCCACCCAGCCGTCCTCGAGGAATTCGTCGCGGTGCCAGCGCAGGATGGTCACCAGCGAACCTGTGCTGATGCCGAAAAACGCTGCCACATCGGCGATTGTTGGGGCTTTGGCCAAACGTTCGGCCTGTCCGACACGAAGCTCGTCGAGCACATCAACCCTGCTGGCAAGCTTGTCGCGCCGCTGGCGCGCGCGACGTCGAGCTTGTTGCCGGGCCTCTCTCCGCAACGCCTCGCGGTCCTCGGCCTCACGGTCTTCCCGATCGCGGATGTCGACGTCGGGGTCAAAAAGCGCAGTCATTGAGAATCTCCTTTTGTTGTTGACGGTTTTTTGGCCGCGCGATGGTGTCTTAGGACATTGGTGACGGCAGATCCGGCATGTCCTCGTCGGTACGCCAGTTCCACACCGGCAGCCCGGCGAGCGACGCATCGCCATCGGCTTCACACCCGGCAGGACGGTCGATGAAAGCGGCTATCGCCGGCGTGGTGTCGGTGAAAACCAGCGAGGCCAGCGCGGTGGCGCTGCCGTTGTACGACAACACTTTCCGAAACGAGCGTTCCTCGTCGATCGCGGTCATCAGCAGGGTGCGGTCGGCGTCGCCGCTGAACGGTAGCCAGTTTCGGTCGGTTGTCATCAGCGACAGTTGTTCGACGTTGGCGTATCCGGCCGCCGACACCGAGAAGGTGCAGATCGCTACCAGCCGCACGTCGCCGGCGGCGGCCATCTGCCACAGCTCGAGTTCGGTGGCGAACCGCTTGGTGAGCCTTCGGTGCAGGTCTTGATCGAGGAACCAGGGGTGCCCAGGCTGATGGCGGACTTGCATTTTGAATCCATGACTGGCCGGCTCGATTGCCTTGATCTCGCCCACCCCGATCAGTAATTTGGTGGGCTTTCCCGGCTGACGTCGCGCCGGTGCCCATGCCTTAATCCGGTGCTGCTCGATTTCGGTTTTGCGGTCGGCCGAAAACGGTTCGGGCACAAATAAAGACATGGACAGGGGGTTCTTGCGGACAAGTTTGCCGTCCACGGCTGCGCGCAGACGCTGGTAGACGACCCCCCACGGGCGATGTCCAGCGAAACCCGGATGCCAAGTAGTCAGTTCCGCCTCATCCCACAGGTAGTGCAGCACAGCACGCAGCGACAGCTTGTTGCCATCAGCTTCAACGCTGTGTGACGAGGAATCGGAAGGTTCAGGCGCAGCCCGATTTCCGGCCTTCGACAGTGAAAACCCCAGCCGCAGAGCCGTTGTGCCATCGGCAGGGTTGTCGACGATAGACCGCTCAGCCACGGCTCCGTAACCGGACAGCTCGCCCGGCGGCAGCCAGGAGCGACACCGATGATCATGCGCGGCCGCCGTGCCGGGCATCCGTTTGACAATAAGGTCGTGTCCGGCCGCGGCGATATACATCTGCACCCCCGGCGGCTGGCACAAGCACAGCGGCCGCAGCCGCGCAGCTTTCGCTCGACTCAGCAGCTGCTGGGCCGCCGGGGCGTGCACATCGTCAACAACGCTGCCGGCGACGTCGAACGTGCTCGGTATCGTCATGGCCATCGCTCCTGTTCCCTTAACCGATGCGTCAAGCCGGTTCCTCGAAGCCGAGAGCTGCCTGTCTGAGGCGGCTTTTCAGCGTGAGGTCCAGGTAGTCGCAGTTGAGATCGATGCCGATGTAGCGGCGGCCGGTGCGTTGCGCCGCCAGTCCCGTGGTGCCGCTGCCGTTGAACGGGTCCAGCACTGTGCCGCCCGGTTTGCAACCGGCCAGGATGCACCGTTGCGCCAACGCGGGCGGAAAGACCGCGAAATGCGCGCCCGGGTAGGGCTGTGTGGGCAGCGTCCACACATCGCCGGGATTGCGTCCACCCAGATGTTGGCTGCTGTGGCGCTCACCGCCCGCATCCATGTGTGGCTGCGGGGCGTGCAGACCGTGCCATGTCCGACCGGGGCGGTGCTGCGGCCGCCGGCCAGGGATCGCGTCGAAGTCCCGGTCCCACGTCAGCGCGCTTTTGCGGGTCGTGGTTGCCGGCTCCCGGATCGGGTCGAGGTCGAACCAATACTTCGGACGTTTAGCGAACAAGAACACGGTCTCGTAGCGGCCAGATAGCCTGTCGCGCACTGATTCTGGCATCGCGTTGGGCTTGTGCCAGACGATCGCGTTGCGAAGCAGCCAGCCATCGTCTTGCAGCGCGAACGCAACCCGCCAGGGAATACCGAATAGATTCTTCGCGGGCGGTCCACCGATCTTGACCGAGCCGGTGCGCCTCGACTTTGGTAAGGCCTGCGCACCACGGTATTGGGTGTGTAGATCAGCGTGTTTGGGATCGTGGCCCTGGTTTCCCCACGATCCGGCATAGCTGTCCCCGAGGTTGAGCCACAGCGTGCCATCGTCGGCCAGCGCCCGGCGCAGCTCGCAGAACACCAGTCGCAGATGCGCTACGTATGCGAGCACATTGGGCTCCAGACCCAGGCAGCACTGCATCGCAGGAACGGTCACCTCAGGCACGCCGCTCATAGGCGTAAAGGTCGCCTCGGGCCAGTCCGTCGGCGCAACGCCGTAGTCGCGTAGTGCGTAGTATGGCGGGCTCGTGACGATGCAGTTGGCCGCGCCGGTCTCCATCTGGGCGGCGATATCTAGCGCCGTACCGTGGTGCAGCGTCACCTGGTCGTCGTGGTAATACACAGACATCGTCGTCACCAGCTCGGCCTTGTGCTGCAACGAGTCTGCGCAGATCGCGCGGTGAGTAGGCTACGCCGAACCAGTACCGACCAAGGCGTGGGCCGGATACCGACGAAGCCGCGGCCCCAGGTGCGGTCGGCAAGGCGATGCGGGTGTGCGAACACCCAGTGATAGACAGCGACGTCGTCGCGGCCTCGTGGCTGGCCCCATGGGCGGCAGCATCCGCGTGCGCGGTGGACGTCCACCAGCGCGGCGGCCCCCAGCCAGCCTTGCTGATTGGTATGCCAACGCGCGTCCAGTCCGACCCGTTCGGCGGCGGTGATGCCCGCGTTGTCGATACGGGTGCCGCCGTAGATCAGCACCGGGCCCCTGTAGTCGGTGGACCACGTCCTGTTCTCAATCGTTTTGCCGCTCAGCGTTTCTGGAACGAGTAGAAGCGACGCCCACGGGCGGCGCAAAGTCAGGCCCATGGCGCGTCCTTGAGCCGCATACGGGTTTCGCGGAGGGTTGGCCAGGTCAAGCAGCACGTCTCGATGGCATCCGGGGTCGCCCAGCGCGCACGTGCAGGCCAGGTCCCGGCCGCCGATCGCGCTGATCTGGGCGAGCTTGTCCGGTTGGCCGGCGAGGGTGACCGCGTACTTGATCATCGCGCCGACGCGTTGGTCCTCACTCATGGCCGGTGTGTGGAACGGGTTGGCGAATAGGGTTCCGGCGCTGACCGATACCGCCCCGCGCGGCGGTGGCGCGCCTGCGCGCTGCATGCGGGGCTGAGGGGCCAGATCGGTGACGGTGTGCGCCCAGGGCGCGGGGTGCGCCTGGGTGTCGGTCATCGTCATGGTGGTCCTCCCTGTCGGTGGCATCGCGAGATCGTGTGTCGTTAGGGGCTGGGCGTGATGCGCCGCGGCGGCTGCTCACCGGGCGCTGGTGGCGTCGAATCGCTAGGTTTTTGTGCCCGCTCGCTGCCGCCGTTCCCCTGTGGAGGGGCTTGCTGTGTGGGCGGCGTTGCCGCAGCCGACCCCGAGCGCCCAGGGGCATGTCCGTTCGAGGTGTCGCGGTGGTGGCGCCTCGCGCCGGCGGCGTGGTGCGCCAGCGACGCCGCGGCCGCCGCAGGCAGCGCGACCTCTGGCGCGGCCACCTCGGCGGCGGTGCGTGCCGCCGCAGCCCGGCCTGCGCCACTAGCCGCCGCAGCCCGGCCTGCGCCACTAGCCGCCGCAGCCCGGCCTGCGCCACTAGCCGCCGCAGCACGGCCTGCGCCACTGGCCGCCGGTGCTGGCGTCTTGGGGACGGGCGCGGGTGACGAGGGTTTGCTTGGCTGCCCGCCGCTTCCCGGGCCGCCACCGCCCGGGCGTGATGGGGTCGGCCCTGGTGCGCTGCCTGCGTGCGGACCGCCGCCGGTGCGTCCGGGTCCGGTGGTCGGTGGATGTCCCTTGCGGCCCGGGGGTTTGAGCCCGGGTCCACCGTGTTCGCCTTGGCCTTGTCCTTGGGCTTGGTTGGTCCGCCGCTTCTTGAGGTCTTTGAGGCGGCTGCCAGCCCTATGAATCGCCCGCGCACCGGAGTCGATGTCATAGGCCGTGCGGGCCGTCCCGCGCGCGAGGCGATAGCCGCCTCGCAGTACCCGCACCGGGCCCGGGATGCCGTGGTCGCCGAAGGCGCGTAGGAGAGCAAAGCGGAAGGCCAGCGCACCGACGACGGCCAGCAGCATCATTACCAGAACTTTGGCCAGCGGCGCCGTCATGCCGATCGTTCCGGGCAGTGTGCCGCGTGTGACCCCGGCCAGGATCAACACCAAGATCCCCAGCCCGACGGTCGCGGCCATCATCTCGGCGCCGTGTAGCAGCACCCGGACGGCTGCTTTCTTCGCGAATTGCCGTGCAGGGCCGGGGAATGCGGCCGCTGCGGCGGCCGGCACCACGATGAACACATTCCAGAAGGCTTTGAACCCGACCCGAAACGCTTCCACGCCCATGTAGTCCAGAGCGAACAGAATGACCAGCACACAGCAGTTACCGATGAAAAACAGCCCCGCGGTGCTGGCATCCAGATGCAGAGCATGGTTATAGGCTTGCGGAGCGCACCCCCTGATGGCCTGCGCCGCATCGGTGCCGCGCAGCAGTGCACCAGTGTAGACGGAGCTGCAGCCGGGGATGTCATCGATCAGTTGCCCGAAATTGACCAGCTCCACCAGGTCTCGAACCAAAACGTCGACCATCCACGACGTCAGCGTGTCTAACTGCGCGTTCGTGCCGCCGCCCGTGATCGGCCCATTGTGGTAAACACCTTGCGCCAGGGAAAATCCGAGCGAGCGGCCCATCCCCAAAATGCCGTGGTCGCTGACAAGGTCGCCAGCGGGGTCGCGAAGAAACACCCAAAACAGCACCAGAGCGACAACGCCGCCCAGGATTATGCCGACGCCCGAGCCGAAACCTGTTGTCAAGCAGACAATTCCCCCGACAACGACGGACACCAAGATGCCGCCCTCCAGCAGGTGCATCCGCTGGATCATCGCCTTCATGGTCGCCACAAGCGGCTCTGCGATCGCGCCCAGCCATGCCAGCCACAACACGCCGAGCGCGAACTTGATTAACCAGATTCCGATCGCGCACACACCGATCAGAAACGCTGTCTCCCACGCCAATAGGAAATGCAGTTGGGCATAGGTGATGGAGGTATCCAGCGACGACATGATCGCCGGCCCCCACGACTGCGGGCTGACCCCGAATTCTGGGCCGTTGGCGCCAACCATCTCCATCAACGGCGGCAGCGACACGAAATGCTGGCCGATCGGCACGCCGTCACTGTCATGTAGCCCGGTGAATGACCACGCCGCACCCAACGTATCGGCGGTGGCCACCGGCGCAGTCGCGACCGCCGTTAGCGACGCACCCCAAATCGTCTGCAGGATGAACCACAAGCGCCGTGTCCGGGGCCGCGTATAAAGCCAGCAGGCAACAAGTTCTCTCATGCCGCCCACTGCCCCTGTGCGTCCATGTCGCGGGTGTCGAACGCGGCCCTGAGTTCTGGCTGCACCCGCTGCAGCAGGTTCACCAGCCCGACTCGGCCCAAGTCGTCGAACAGGTAGGCCAATCCACGGCCGGGCTGAATTTGGGTCTGCAGAACCTCGGGGTATTCGTCGGGGTCGATGCCGAGGCGCTTGAACGACGCTTTGGCGTAGTCGCGTTCAGTAGGCTTGAACGGCGTGATGACCCGCATCGGCAAGTTCTGGATCCCGATACCGTCAAAATGCTCGACGTACTGGGAAATAGCCAGCAGCCCGTAGCGCTCTTTGCGGCCCTGCAGCCCCATCCGCTCGGCGTCTTTGCGGCCAACCGGCGAGGCGAAATATTCGCGGGCTTCCTCGGTGACCAGAAAGCCGAACGCCCCAGGGCGTCGGTTTGCGCCGGTGTAGGACAGCCGGGTCAGCGAGGCGATCATGCCGTAGATCGCCAAACCCGCACGGGCACGCGGAGACTGCCGCTTGTACAGGTGCAGCTCGTCAGTCTCAGAGGTGGTCGGCAACTCTTGGCCCGCCATATGCCAAATCACTGCGTCTCGCTCGCCGATCGGCGGCGCCGGTAGTGACTCGTCGAACATCGCCCGTAGATAGTCTTTTTCGGAGAAATAGATCAAGCTGTCTGCGAGTTCCTCGTACTCGGCGTACGCCTTTCGATCAAGGTTCTTGAAGTAGCGCACCAGGCCGCCGAGACTGTGAGCCACGCCGTCATCGCGTCGCAGCAGGCGACCCAACTGGCGCGCAGGCGGGGACACCGCGTCCATTCCCATCATCGGCAGCAGGTGATCCAGGGTGTGCTCGACGGCCTGTTCTCGTGGAAAGATTTTCAGGCCATCCAGCGACCATCGACTGGTGTAGGGACTGATCACTAAGACGCGGTCACCGTGATGCGCCAGGGCGCGAATCCACTCCCCGCTGGGATCAATGATCGAGGCTTGGTGACCGCGCTTCAACAGCGCATCCGTTACACCTTTGCACGACTCAGACTTTCCGCCTCCCGGGGCACCCAGCCACAGCATGCCCGGCGCGCCGCGGCGGTCTTTGAAGCCCTCGAAGTCCAGCAGCACCGGCCGCCGCCGGCGCGTCGCCAGGTTTTCAGCGAACAAGATACCGGTGTCGTGTCCCAGCGGTGAAGACGCCAGCGGGGCGTAGCGTGCCCACTGCTCGGTGGTGGTGGGCTGCTTGAATTGACTACGCGGGGCATTGGTTTCACTGCCGGGCTCCCCGATTTGCCACAGCGCCGACTGCGCACCGCACCGTGCCGACAACACGGTGCCTAACTCTTCAGCGAAGTGCGTTTTGAGTTGTTGCACAGCGTCGGTGAGGGCCGCGCCGGTCGAGGCCCCCACCGCCAGCACCGTTGTGGAATGCACGCCGCGTTCGAGCTGGCTTGCGCTCAGCGCTTCCTCGTACTCCTCGCCGCAGGCATAGCGTCGCACGAGATCGGCGTCACGCGCTCCCGATGTCTGAAACGACTGATCATCGAGATTGCGTTGCGCGCGTTCCACCGCGGCCAGCTCCCGCTCCCGGGGCACCGCTGCGACGTGCTGATACCAGTCAACGTCGGCGTCGATGTCGACGTCGTAGGCCGATTGCAGGATCTCTGCGCCCGGGAAACTCAGCCCGCCCCTGGGTAACTCGGCGACCGCCAACATCGTTTGATAGCTCGCACCGGCCGGGCCTCGCAGCACCAGCAGCGGGGCGAACGACGGCCACCAGCGCCGCCACCACCAGCGATGCTGTTTGCGGGTCTGCTGGTCACCCTCGTCGAACTCGACGGGCATCATCGACGCGAAATCATCAGGACCCAGGCGCCGAGGTCCTCCCCGTCCGTGCGGAAAGGGCCGGTTTCGTGCGCCGAGGGTCCAGTGCCGTTCGTAGAGCCACAAAATCTGCTGGGGCGTGGCCGGTGTCGGCACGAATTGCGCCGGGATTTTCCCTTGGATCTGGGCCGCGAGGTCGCGAAGCGCCTCAAGGCTATCGGGGGCATCCTGGTCGCGGCCAATGATGGTCGAGGTCAACTTGGCCAGACCACCGGCCGCGGTGCGTCCCTGCAGCCCGGCATCGAGGGGAACACGCACGCCGAACACCGGCTCATAGAACGGATTTTCGTTGACGTAGTCTGCCCACTGGCGAACTTCGCGCAGCCACCGCGGTTGGTCTTCACGGCCGGCCAGCATCCGCTGCAGCAACCGATTCGGGTCGACTTTGGGTGACATTCCCCAGAACACGGCCCCGGAAGGAAGTTGACGCACCAGCGGGCGGTGTTCTGCTGCCTTGACCCTTCTTAGGTCGAAAGGCTGCATGCCGCTCGCCTGTTCAGCCAGAATGAAGTCCGCGTAGACACCGCCTTTGGTGAAGACCAGATTGTCGATGACGGCCTTGGGAGGTGACTTCCACGGGTCACCCTTGCCCGCGATGTCGGCACGCGACTGCGTGCCGATGAAGCAGTTCAACAGCCACAGCAGCCGGTAGCGCGGTGTTGGCCTGCTGATGGGGATTTGGCGGGCCAGGTAGGTGAGCCCTGCGGTGACCAGCACCCCATACATGCAGATCCATCGCGCATATCCGGCATCGAACCACTGGTACATCGCCCAGCCAGTGGTGCCGGCGCCGATGATGGCCGCCGCGCCATCCCAGGCACCCCACGGACCGAGCCAAATCCTGGTGTGATTATCCAGGTAGCCCAAGCGAATCGGGAAATTGAGCACGTCGGCGAACGACTTCGCCGTCAGTTGCTCCCGCTGTTCTGCCATGTCATAGACCCCCTGCAAGTGCTGCTGTGCAGCCTCGCCGCTTTACCCGCCGTATCCGCCGGACATGATGCCGTTGCCGTGCTTGTTGACGGTCTCGTGGAACGACACGGTCAACCCGACCGCTCCCAGCGCCAGCGCGCCCAGCGCGATGGCGCCGATCAGCTTGCCGGCGGCGTGCGCGAATCCCTTGTGGATACCGAAGATCGCGCCGCCAATCCCGGAAATGATCAACGCGATGGCGCCCGGGAAGCGAAAGTCGTTAAAGAATGAGGGGACGGCGGTCAACAGGTCGCCGGCGGCAAGTGTGGTGGCAATCATGGTTGTGCGCTCCGTTCGTTAGTGATGTTGTTGGGGTGGTTAATTCGATGGCCGAGGTGTGGTGGGCACGACCGGGACCAGTTCGTCGTCAGTGGATAAGACCGGTGCGCGGTTGATGCCCGCCACCGACCAATGCCCACCGACGCCCCGCAGCGTCAAGGGATAGCTCATCGCCACGTTGGCGTACTGCGAGGTTTGCGCGGTGACCTGTGCCAGCACCTGGACGGTTTGGCCGTCGGCGGGCTGCGCGGCCACCGGAGCGGTCGCCGTTACCGCCGTCACGATGGGCAGCGGGTTGCCATTCTCGTCCCTGCGGGCCAAATAAGGTGCACCAAGACCTGTGAGCATGGAATCCGTTGTCACATACCGGGCGACGTCGCCAATCCCGGTCAAGTAGGCGGACAGAAACCCGGAGGTCACCTGAAATGCCGGATCAGCCGGCGCCAGCGTGGTGGGGTAGGCCTGCTTGAGATCAGCGCCAGGTCCGGGCCCTTGCACCTGGAACGGTAGGCCCGTTGCACGCGCACCGAACCGCGACCACAACACCGGCACCCGGTAGAGAGCTCGCGTCGGCGTCGCCGACTCATAGGGCCGTTCGTTGACACCGACGACCACCGAAAACACCTCAGCGCCAGCGCCTTTGCCCGCGCTCCCCTCGAATGTGACCGCCACAACCGTCGGGGCTCCGATCACCACCGCCGGCGTCGACGGCAGATGCAGATCGGAGACGTTCACTGACGCGAACTGAGTCAACGCACCCGCCGTCGCACTGGTCGCGGTCAACCACGTGGTCACGTAGTCTTCGGCCAGCGCGGACACCACAGCGGACTTGTTCACCACCACCCGGGCCGGCTCCACCACATCGGTTGGCTCGCCAAACAGGAACTGCCACAACGTGTGCAGTCCACTCAATGCCGCCAGCACGATCAGCACGACGGTTGCGACCCGACGCGTGGTCGACGACGTCGACGACACCCGTCCCTGCCACGTCCTGTTCAGCTTCATCGCTGCCCCGCCGCATACTCAGCGACTGCATCGCGCATCACGACCGCGACACTGCCGCGCTGGCGCCGCTCCATGGCCGAGGCGCTCTTGACCCACTCGTACAACGTGGAATCCACCGCAGCGACAGCCTCGACGGCCGCCCGCCAGCCCCCGTCGTGATCGTCGCCGCCCAGTTGGCGCACCGTGTCCTCAAGCCACGCCAACGGCCGAGGCTGCTGCGAGGCGGCGTAGACCAGCGCCGTCAAAGGCCGCTGGGCCACCTCGCGCCACAGCATGTCGTGATCGACACCGGGGGGCACGCCCACTAAGCGGGGGACATCGCACGTCCTGGCGGCCAGGATGCTGTCCGCGAAGTCGAACGCTTCGCCGGTGGAGGTGACCGGAAGGACCGCCGCAACCCGTTGGGCCCGCCGTGGCCGTGCCGTCAGCACCGTGCGCGCCCACAGCGCGATTGCCGCGGCCGCGATCACCAGCACGGCGACCATTACGCCCCACGACATCGAGGCCGTCACAAGCTGAGCCGTATGCAAAAACGTATCTCCGAACATGGTTAAACCGCCTCGTGCCCAATGATTTTCAAGGAACTAATCGCGAACGTCGCGTCTACCGGGTCCGAGCCGTCGCCACTGCCGCGGGCCGACCCCTCCAGCGGCGCCGTCGACGTCGGCGGCGGGGTTCCGGGGTCACCGAACAGGCCCGGCAAGACACCAGGTGCTGGGGATCGCGGAGTCGTCGCCGGGTCTGCTGGCGGGCGTGAGGTATAACGGATCAGCATCCGAATACGCGAGGCCAGAACTCGTTTGATCGGCTGCACCGCGTCACCGTGAACGTTCTGAGTGTTCTGCGTGACGATGGGAATGCTCGGGTCGTCGGGAAACGAATACTGAACGATCGTCACAACCCGGTGCTGCGACCATTGCGACACCCCGCTCGCGTCGAGCCCGGTCCAGCCCGGGGTCAGGGAGATCGCGGTGATCACGTAGGTGCGGCCCAGGTCGATCGAGATCACCTGCCCGTCACCGCCGCCGCGGACACACACAAACGCGTTGTGCGGATCCATGCCCGACATCGTCTGCGCCGGAGTCGATCCCTCCGCGCAGCTACCCTGCGCATCTGCGGTGTAGGGAAGTGATCGATCCACCCCTGGGCCAGCCGACGCCGGCGCCGTCGGAGATGGCCTGGCCGCGGCGACCGCTTGCGGTTCGCTCAGCGACCCCACTGGTGGGGGCCCCGGCTGGGAATCGTGGGAGTAGAACATGATCGCCCCGACCAAAGCGGCGACGACGCCGCCCGCAACCAGACTGCCGAACCCCCACAGGATCTTGTGGTCGAAGCGCCCTGGGACGGCGACCTTGTCATCAGGGCCAGCCGGGGCTGCGTCAGCGACCGGCTCGGCAGCGACGTCGTCCTCAGACATCAACGCGGCGACGTCCACCTCGCCGATGTCGTCGTCGCCGATGGGCACTTGGTCCTGGCCATAGCTGTTCAGGGCCTGGCCCCACTGCTCATCGGTGATCACGTCCTCGGTGCTCATCGCAGCACCCCGTGGGTGGTGATACGCGCGCAGATGTTCGATGGTCGGCGGCGCTGTACCAGCCGGTACTGGTCAAGGCCGCCGTGGTCCAGCACCGGCTGTGCAGCGACCGGCCCGACCCACACCCCCGGCCAGCACGCGGCTGCCGGCGGCACCATGTGAACAGCTGGCGGCGCCATATAGGTGTTCCCGTGTTGCTTACTCTCTTGAAGGAGCGCGCCCAGCGCGCCCGCCGGGCTGCCGCGCCTTCCCGGTGCGGTCCGGGGACCCGCGCAATGAGCGATTACCGCAACTAAACCGCATATGAACAGCATATATAGGATGAATAGCCCCGCTGGGACCATGGTCGTCACCCCTTCCTCAACTGCCTAGAGACAATGCGGTCAACAGCAGTTACTCTCACCTCTATGGGTGTTGATCATGGCACAGGAAAGCACAAACAACAACAGGTGAACACTGATGCGTCACATAACGCCTGATCGGTACGACGAACTGCGCCGCGAATGGATCGCCGAGCACGCCGGCATCTGGAACATGCAGAAGCGTCGCGCAGAGCTGCTCAACCGCCAGATCCGCAAGCGGGTCCGCATGTCCGCCGCAGCGCGCCCAAATCCCTACGACGACAACGTGATTCATCCGCATTGGGCGCGTAACGGGTCGACGGTGGACATCATCGTGGAGCGCATCGTCGTCGGGCTCTGCGCGCTGCTTGCCCCCGTCGGCTGGCTCGCCGGGCGGCTGCTTTACGAGTACCTCGTGCAGTTCATTCCAGGCCGGTTACGGGCCTACCCGATCCCGGCCCTGTTCGCGGCCGCCGCCGGGATCGGTACCTTGACCGCACTGCTCTACAGCCCAGATGACAGCCTGATCGGCACCATCGCGCCGCCCTACGTGCTGGCCCAAATCCCGGCCACCTTCGCCGCGGCCAGCATCTACGGAATCCTCAACGGCTGGTTAGCCATTGACGGCTCGGCAAGCTGGTGGCCCCTCACTCCGGCGCCGCTGCCGGTCGACCTGACCATCCCCATGGGCCCTGACGACTTGACCGCGCCGCCGGTGTTCGACACCGACGACCCGCACCCGCCGGTCGACATGACCCCGCTGACACAGATCACACAGTCGCTGCAGTCACTGCACCTGGTCCGCGCCACCGCGGCGGTCTGCGCGATCGGGACCGCATGGATGATCGGCGCTGTGGGCGTCGGGATCAAAGACGCCGTCGAGCACACCGTGTCCTCACCCGCCTGGTCCTCACCATCGCAACTGCACTAAGCGCGCGCTACCACGTCCATCCGGGTAAGGCTTCCAAGCGTGCGGACTGGCGGGCGCCGAGCTTGCGCCGCCGCGAAGGTTGGCGCATTTCGTGGACCCACAGCCCCAGAGCGATCCCGTCAGGGGTGCAGTAGTCCTTGGGTGGTGTGGCGTGCCCATGTTGTGCCGCATACGCCACCAGTGCAGCGAAGCTGGTCTCCCACGTCGATTTCTGGCGGTATTCCCATGACCAGCCCGGTAACTCCTCCAGCTGCCGGCGTTGCTCAACGCTGAGCCGGTTACGCCGGGCTGGCCTGCGCACACTGACCACGGATTGATTCAGCTTGACCAGTTCGGGACGTGTCGGGTCCCGCGGCGGGTAGGCGTGGTCGTGCTCGGCGGCGAAGGCCCGCAGCGCGGTGATGAACTCCTCCCACTGCGCCTCGCTAGCGTTCCACGTCCACCCCGGCAACGCATCGAGCTGCTTGCGCCGCTCCTCGGTCAACTTGCCCCGCCGGCGCCGCTGATCAGACACCCAACGTCCCAGTTGAAACCCGGAGTCGGTCGTGTAGGACTGCGGAGGTCGGGCCCGACCCGTGCGCGCCGCGTAGTCGCGCAGGGCGGCGAAGTTGTCGTCCCAGCCGGTGTCGAGCGGATTCCACGTCCAGCCAGGCAGCGCCGCGAGGCGCCGCGCTCGCATGGCATCAAGATCGCCCCTGTGATACAGCGACCGCTGCCTTTGCATCCAGTTCGCTAAGGCGGTACGCGGCCGAACACAAAGCTCGCCGGTGCGATCGATGTGTTCGGCGAGCTCATTGAACGCGTCTTCCCATCGGGTATCTGTGCGCGTCCACGTCCAGCCCGGAAGAGTTTCAAACCGTGCGCGGCGCTTCATCGACAACGGATCTTTGCGCAGAGTCCGCCGCTGATTGCTGATCCACGCCGCCAACCGCAACCCCTCAGCGCTGCGATAGCTGAACGGCGGGAAGGGATGCCCGTGTTTGGCGGCGAACTGTTGCAGCGCAGCGAAATTCTGTTCCCAACGGGCCTCGGTGAGGTTCCACGACCAACCCGGCAGCGCTTCGAGTCGTTCGATCCGTTCGGCCAGCAGCCGACCGCGCGCATACAGGCCACGCTGATGCTGAATCCACGTTCCCAGCGCGCTGCCGGTTTCGCTGCGATCTTTCCTCGCTATGTTACAGTGCCCGTGCTGGTTGGCGAATCGCTTTAGGCTGCAATAGTTTTCCTCCCACTGGCGCGTCAAGGCATCGACAGTGTGAATGCTAAACGCCTGGAAAAACTGCTTGATCATTCGTCGTGAAAGCGTGGTAGGCACATGGATATCGAGGATGTCGCTTTTGATGTCCTCCTGCTCGCCAAGATCGGGGTCGGCCAGCTGTTCGCGGACCGCAGCCAGGTCTCGACTCAAACTGGGGTCATGGCTTTGCAGCGCCTTGAGGACCTGGCGCGTGCGGCGAAATTCGCTGACATCGATCACCGTTTCCGCGTCCTGGCTATCATCGACGGTCACCGCCAGCACGATCAGTGCAGGCCGATCGTGGTGAGGGTTCTTGCGGATAGCGCGCCCGACCGCCTGGGCCACGTCAACCTCCGACGCTCTGGGTTCGGCGAAGAAAACCGCATCCAGGGCGGGAATGTTGATCCCTTCGGTCAGACACCGCGCGTTGGTGACGACGTTCCACTGGTCGACGCCGGGCACTGCCAGTGTTTGCGTGGCGGCAAGTCGATCGCGCAGCGTGGTGGTGCCGTCGATGTGCCTGATCGCCGCCGCTCTCCCGTCGGGGTTCAAACCTTGCGCGGTCAGTAGCGTGTGAACGCGCGCGAAGGTGGTCGCAAACTCTGCGCTGGCCGCGATCGTGTTGTGAAACGCCAGCACACTGGACAATTGGTAGTCCGCCGCGGCCTGGGTCAAAGCGATCGCAGCCGCCACATGATCGGCGCGCGCCACGCTGTCGTCGCCGGCGGCCAGGCTAACGAGCCGCAAGTCTTTGAGCGCGGCCGCGACCGCACTGTCCGACACGGCAATCACCGCGACCTTGAACGGCGACAGGATGCCCTGCTCGATCGCGTCGCGCGCCGGCAGGGTGAACACCTGCGGGCCGTAAAGGTCGGCATCGTCCATTGACGCCACCGTGCGCCGTCGCGGCTTGCCGGCCCGCGTGCGTGGTCCGCTGTGGACCTTCGGGGTTGCCGTGTAGAACAGGCGATGCTGCGACGGGATCTTCCGCGAATCCAGCGCCGCGGCAAAGGGTTTCCCCTGCAGGCCCGCGGTCCGATGCGCCTCATCGAACACCGCAACCGACCACGGCTCCATACCATGCTCGGTGTGGGCAGCGGCGATCACCGCCAACGACTGGTAGGTGCAGAACGCGACACCCACACCCGTTAGCCCGGCCCGCCACGCAGCCACCCGTTGTGGTGATGTCGTGCTCGCGATAGACAGTTCGTCGCTGTGGATGTCTTCGGTGTCCCGCAGGTGCGCTGAACACACACCCAGCGCGGCGAAGTCAAACCGGGCTTGCTGTTGCCAAGTCCGATAGGTTTGTTCGAGCAACCCCAGCGTCGGGAACGTCACCAGCACTGCGCCGGGCCGGCCATCGAGCAGCTTGGCCACGGCGTGCACGGCCATCAACGTCTTGCCGGTGCCGCAGGCCGCCACAATCAGCGCCCGTTCCTGGCGTGCGTCCACGACATCAACCGCGGCCCGCTGATAACGGCGCAGACGTAGGCGCCGCGGACGGCGTCCACCCTGGTCAGCCATCACCCAACCGCCGGCTCACCGTCGCGCCGGCGCCCCCGATGCCCACACTGAGCTCCACGATGCACATCTGAGCATTCTGCCCGTTCTGCGCACCGTCACGGGCCACCCGTCGGCGCCGATCCTGCGGCGAAATCCGCGTCGAACTGCGCCCGCACCGCAGCGACCACGTTCGGCGCGTCGCCGGCATCGATTCGCAGCGACAGCTCCCGGTTCTCAGTAAGGCTCATCGTCGACAGGTTGTGGCTGCCGATCAGCACCGAAAACCCATCGATGACAAGGGCTTTCTCGTGCACGTACAACCCGCCCGGCTTTGTCGCAAAAGTATGCACGACGCAGCCCGCGTGTTCGACGTCGCTGACCGCCGCCGTGGCTGCGGCATCAGCGTTGAGGACGATCCGGCACGCGACACCACGCCGCGCGGCCTGGCTAACCGCCGCCGCGGCCGCCCGATCCTTGAACTCCTCAGTGGTGATGTCAACAGAGCGGCGCGCACCGCTGATAGCGCGCACGAACACCGCCCGCGCCGCTGGTGACCACACGAGACCAGCAGCGTCGACCGCTCGCGACAACTGCCCCGCGGCCGCCTGCGCATAGTCTGCGTCAATCGTCGCGGCAATGGCGGCTACCTGTGTAGGCACGGTGGTGACGACAGCCGCATCCCGAGCGGTGGCGTAATAGTGCGCATCGAGATTGCCGGTGCTGACCACCGCGGTCTTGTCGTCGATCACCAAGGCCTTCTCGTGCACGATGGTTCCCGCCGGAGCCCGGGCCACGTTGACTCCGCCCGCCCGCAGCGCGTCGTAGGCGGCCTGATTGGCGCGCTGGCCGTGGAAAGCGCGGTCGAGTACTACGGTCGTGGCCACACCCCGCTGTCGATGAGCGTCGATCAGCGCCTTCTCGATCGCCGGGTCAGCCAGCAGATACATCGTCATCCGCACGGACTTCGCCGCGCTGTCAATCAGCGCTGTGATCGGGGCGTAGGTGTCTTGGGGCTCCTGGATCAGGCTGTACTGCCCGTCGGCGGGCATCGTGTTGCCGGCACGGCCGTGTGCGGCCCCCGCCGGCAGCCCGCCACAACCAGTAAGTGTGGTGGCCGTAGCCAGGGCCAGTGCCGCGACACCCAGCCGGATTTGGCGGGGCCGTGCTGTCCGGTCGGCCGGCGGCGCCACAGCCCTTACCGCCCGATCATCCGGGTAAGCCACCGCAATCCCTGCGCCGCAACACCTTCGGGTGGCGCGGCCCCGGCGCCTGGGTGACGTGACGTCTTGCCGGCGCGAGCCAGCAGCGCGGCGCAGGCCTGGTCGTAGTGGGCCTTGAAACGGGTCCAATCGGGAATTTCCACGCAATGGCCCAGGCCACCGCGGATCAACAGGCGGGCGTGCTCAGCGTCAGGGGGAAGTAATTCCTGCCACTTCAGCGACGGCCCGAAATCAGTGTTAAGCCCTTTATGCCCGTCGGCCTGCCCGTAGCTTTCGGTGCGGCGAAAGGTCAGCCCGGACCAGTCCTCGGTCCGATTCATCAACAGTTCCTCGTGCGCGCCATACATGATGATGTTGGCGGGAAAGATTGCTCGCAGCTCCTGGGCATACGTCGGCCCATAGACGGTGTCATTCTGGCACGAGTCTTGTACCACGGCCAGCAGATTGATGCCCAGCCCACGGCCCTCCCCCACGATGCGCCGCAGACCCGGAAGCGGTGCGGTGTTGGGCAGCTCGTCGATCGCCAGCAACAACCGATGCATCTGCTCTCGCTGCGACGTCTTCTCCCGCCAGCGCCGCACCAACGAGTCAATCAGGGTAACCGCAGCACCCGCCACAGTGCCATCGGCGGGCGCCAGCACGAACAATGTGGCGTTCGGCTGGTCCAGAAACGACGGATCGAACACTTTCGTCAGATCTGTTGTGCCGGCCGCCATCAACGCCGTGCGCAGCCACGGGGTAATCGCTTTACGCATAGTGATCGCGACCGAGTCCCGCTGCCGCGGCTCCATTCCCAAGATGCGGGTCATGCCGATCGCCAGCACTTCGTAGCGGCTGCAGATAGCAGCTGCCTGCAGCCAACCAGGCTGGCTGGCGCCCTCCGGTGTGGTATCGAGGTTGTCGACAGCCCTCAGAACCCATTCCATCCCTTGACGATTGCCCTGCGGGGAGGCTGCATAAAGAAACGCCGCCAGCGGGCCCGCTGCCTGCGACTCCCACACACCACCGTCGGAAACCTGGTCAGCCCCAGAACCCATACCCACCGTCGCCATCTGCATGATGGTCTCGGCAATCGTCAACGCCTGCAACGGTGTATCGATCGTCGTGGTCGGGTCATAAGCCATCGCCTCGACACCGTCCGGGTAGACCGGCCTGACGACCGGCCGGAAATCGATCAACCCCTTCGGCCCGAACCGCCGCTCCATCGTGTTCTGCATGACGTCGTCCTTAGACGACACCTGCACAACAGGCCCGCCCCATAACGTGCTCGCCGGAGCTAGCAGGCGACGCGACTTGCCCGACTCGGTCGGGGCGCTGATCAAGCAATGAGCCGCTGTCCGTGGCACATAAAGCATTTCGCGGCCGTTGACGAACCGCCGCATAAAACCGCAATACGGTGTCTGCGGGCGCACGTATGGTTCTGTGATCATCGACGTCCTCCCAAAAACTCGTCAGTTAGTTGTTCACCCGGCCTGCGACGTTGGCTCCCACGTTCGTCGCACGCACGTAACGCCTGAATCTTCTGATGCAGCTGATCATCATCAGCGACACGGCCGCCGCCACGCCGTCGGCAGCCATCCTGGCAACCTCTTGTCCAAACCCACTGCCCGCCAAAGGGGCTCGCCCATATCCCAACACCAGGCAACTCACCATCACGGCTAGCGCAGCGACCATCACGATCCCCCCAGCCAACGTCACGACGCTGAAAACGAGCCTGACGTGCCGCCCATACCTTCGCCCGGCCGCGGTGTCTTCCCACGCCGCGTAGCCCAAACCAATGACGAACGAACAGACAAGCCCACCGATCAACATCCCGGCCCCCTGTAGCCGTGGTGACCCTCGGTTGCCTCAAACTCGGCGGGAGTGCCGCAACGGCAGTCGGTTCCCGCTGCCGGATCTGCAGTTGCCGCGTGGTTGTCGAGATCGACAACCACCGCGGCTCGCTGCCCGACACACGGAGCACTCGTGCTACCCACCAGCGAATCTCCTTGACTATCAGAACTACCGTGTCGGGTACGAGTTACGCTCGGGCGTGTCGCGTTCAGATTCGCCGCACCCACCGCCGGAGAAGTTCCGCCAAGGGATGAACTGCCATTCGCCGTTACGGCGCGGGCAAAAGAAACCCCAGGCCTGCCGGTGTGGCCCGGTGACCACCACGCTCAGACAGGGTTGTTCACGGCCGCTGTCGTCGCGAGCCAGCTCGACGCGATGCCGGTGCCTGGCGGGCCGAAAGACTAGTCGGCCCGCTCGCCGCCACCGCGAATCCCGTTCTGTCACCTCGCAATACTTTCCAGACAGCAGCACGCTGGCAAACCACCATGGATGGTTATGCAGCGCCGGTGGATCATCAGAACCGACGAACTTGTGCAGATAGATGTTCACAAACCGGTTATGGGGCACTAAGAACCAGCGCCGCAAGTATATTCCGCCGCGCTCAGTCGCCACTTCTTGATGCGGTCTGCCACTGAGCAGTTGGTGAAGCCAGCTGCGGTGGCTGGGAGCACTGATCGAGGCACTCACCGCTGGGGTTCCTTCTGGGCTAATTCGTCGTTGCGGGCACTACCAGCACTCGAAACCGGCTCGCAAGAAGAGGCATTCGCTCGTGCCGAGTCCGTGCAACGCCCAGCCAGTTCGGTACCGTCGGCGCCAGCAGCTACGCCCGGGAGCCGCGCGATAACCCTCGCGTCGGATCGGGGCGGCAGTGACGTGTTGTGCGAGCAACATTCGCCGTGATGCGCCGGCCAGGTCATGACGCGGTTTTCCACCTGCGCCACATAATCGAAGCTCGCTAACAGTCCCAGACAGGTCGCGGCTTCTCCGGCCAATAGGCAGGCCAAAAATGCTGCTTTCCCACCGGTTTTCGAGTGCGTTGAGTGCCCAACGGGCCCCTGGTAGTACGCGCTCATCGGCAACCCGCCGGCTCGTCGCTGTGCGCCAATGCCCAGTGCGCCAGGCGGCCCGGCTGACCGTGCACTCTACGCACCACCCCGCGTCGTTGCAGGGTGAGCAATGCCCGGTAAACCTCCTCGGCGACCACCGCTCGGCGCCCAAGTTGGCCACGGTGCTCGGTAACCGCGATGCGGGCCGCAGTGGTCGTCATCGGCCCCGCGGCCGTCGCGAGGGCGTCAACTAACTGCCCGCGCAGCTCCTCAGCGCTCACAGCTACCCGGCCAACGATCGGACACCGACGGTTTCAGCTTGGCCACGACGCACGATCGAGCCCATCGCCACGACCCCGGCGATCTCGTCGGCGACCTCACGTGGCGCCTCGTGCAGGAGCATGTGCCCGGCATTGCCTACTCGACGATGTCTGGCACCGGCGATACCGGCCGCCATCAGCACCGCATGCGCCGGCGGGGTCAGCACGTCGACATCCCCGCTGATGACCGTGGTCAGCGCACCAATGTTGCCCAGTTTGGCGCGCTGGTCATAGCCGCGCAGACCGGGCAGAAATCCCGCCGCGGTACTCAGCGACGTCGAGGCCAGTGCGGCGCTGCACATCGCGCACAGGACGGCACGCTCGACACGCGCGCACCCCCGGCAAAGGCCGACCAGTTCGCACAGCGGACGTGCCGCGCTGCGAGCCGCGCGTTCGACAGCTCCAGCGGGGGTATGGGCGACCAAGCCAGCCAAAATATCGGGCGCCGGAGTCCTGAGCAGACGGCCCAGCCCATAGTGGCCGAGGTCTCCTGCCGCGGTGGCTACCAGGATCAAGCCGTGCGGGCGCACGGGCTGGCGATGCGCAGGCCTGGCGCCAAACGTCAACGCGGCCATACCTCCAAGGGAATGACCGGCGATAGTCAACTCGCCGCGCACCCGCATCGCAGTCAGGACGTCGCTGAGATCATCGGCGAGCTGCTCGGTGTGATAAGACCGGATCGGTGCGTGGGCCGAATTCCCGTGACCGCGATGATCGTAACGGATTATTCGCGTGGCCTGCCCCAACCGATCCCCCAACGATTCAACGACAAGATCCCAGCTTTGCGAGCCCTGGCACAGTCCGTGCAACAACAGCACTGTGCGATCGGCATCCACCGGACCGCTGTCATAGACCGCCAGCGCAACTCCGTCCCGGGTCAAGATTGTGTGCTGCACCACCCGCGCCCCACGAGCGGTAGGCCCGGCGCACACGGTCATGACTGCAGCTCCGCTGAAAGAGCCAGCGCGACGTTCGCGCCGCCACCAGCCACCAGGACCTGTTCACGTCCCTGCTTCATAGACGGATGCCGTGATACGGCAGCGCCATGACATGACCTGGCACACTGGCTCGCCCCGGTGCCCCCCATTAACGATTGAAAGAGCTGTAGCGCATCTCGTTTGGATAGGCCCTCCGTCATATTTCGTATCGAGCCCAGACTAGGCGGGACGAGGAGGCAGAACGTGCTCATCACTTCATCTTGACAGAGCAAAGCAGCCAAAACAAGTAGTAAACATGATACTGTGCACGTACTGTTTCATCAGGAGGTGGAAATGAGCACCGAGCCCACGGCCCGCGAAGCCCTCGACGAGGCACGAGACGACATCACCTTCGCGCGAAAGGCCGCCCTCAGCGGCGACGACTCCCGTCGCGCCCAGTACGCCATGGCTGCGATCGACAGCGCAGCTACCACGCTCCTTGACCCCGCAGCAACCCCACCCGAGGTGGTCGCCGCACGGTTCTTCCTTTACGAAGGACTCGCCTTAGACGGCCGCGCAGGTGCGTGCGGCGCCGATAGCATCCACACCGAGGACGAAGCATCCGCCCTCGACGCCGATGCACAGGCCTGGCTGCAGAACTACCTTTCCACGCAACGCGACCTACCCGCAGTTGCCCTGTACGACAACAGCATCGGGCTCTAAACACAGGCTCACCGATGACTACCACGCGCTGTCAAGCCAAGGGCTGCAAGACCACCGATTCGACGTTCATGTGTCAGGTCCACTGGCCCATGGTTCCATCCTCGCTGCGTGACGCCCTCACCGTGGCCGACAGCGAGCATTCCCCCACGTACGCGACAATCGCCCAAGCCGCCATCGACGCGGTCGCCCACGCAGAGGCCCGCCGCACAGCGCGTACCGCGCGCGCACCGCGAAAGCCCGTGCAACTCACCTTGTTCGACGTGCGCCCACCGAAACGATGAATCGCAGACCCGCGGAGATCCCGTGCGACTGGGTGGGCCGGTTCGTAGAAGGACACGCAGGCTCCGATGCGGACCTCGAGCGGGCCACCGACTCGATCGCCGCCGGCCGGCTCTTGTTCGCCATCGCCGATGCGCTCGCCAAGGAGCTGAAGGACCCTCGGTCCGCCGCCCGAGCGTATAGGGTTCTGCTCGCGCGGCTAGAGGGTTACACGTTCGATCAGATCGCTCGCCGTGAAGGCGTTTCACGTGAACGAGTCCGGCAGGTGACAAGTCAGATACGGCGGATCGTTGTCGCAAGACCAGGCATCTTCGATGGCTTCAGCGGCCTCGATCAAGCGGCCCGTAGTGCGACTCGTGATCGCGTGACCCGCTTCGAGAACTGGTCTTGGCGCAAGGGCTTTCGCCCGCTTTAGCCCGTCCGCGACTTCGCGAGCGTGGTTGAAACTAACGGGTGTTTAACCGTTTACGGAATCTGGGTGGCGTGGCGTCCTGTAGCCCGTTCCACACGTCGTCGCGGGTCAGGAGCAGTAGGTCGTTGGCGGGTATCGATTCACCGAACGTGTGGTCGCTAAGGTCGAAGTCGTCAAGGCCGTGGCCGTCCATTACCCGCAGATCGCGTGCCGCTTGCGCCTTTTCGATGATGTTGCGCACATACCGGCCATTGTTGAGGTCATCGATGGTGCGGACGGTGTCTCCGTCCGGTGATTGCGTGACTTCGTTGTAGAACCTGGTGAACGGTTCGAGCAGAACGCTTTCGAACGCGCCGGGCTCAACGATGTTGCTGCTGCGCTTGACGATTGCGTGGGCGATCTCGATGAGCTTGTCGGGCGGGTAGGACTCGAATGCGATTGTCGTGGCGAACCGGCCTTGTAGGCCGCCGTTGGATTCGATGACCTTGCGGCAGGCGGCCGGGTAGCCGGCAGCAATGAAAACAGCCTTGTCTCTGTTGTTTTCCATCCACGGCACGATGGCTCCGATGATGCCTTGCCCGATCGGGTCGCCCCCGGCGTACCCGCCGTGCAGCAGTTCTCCGAATTCGTCGAAAAACACTGTCGCGCCGATAGCTTGGGCGAGGAACTCGCGGGTTTGGGTTTCGACGCTTCCGACGTACTGGCCGGCCAGGATTTCCTTGCTGGTTTCGAAAACGTCCCGTTTGGGTAGAATCCCCAGCCCGCAAAAAGTTTTCGCTACCACTCGGGCCACTTCTGTCTTCCCGACGCCAGGCGGCCCGATCATCAGTAGATGATTGGTTACCGCCGGGGTGGGAAATCCTTTGCGGGAACGCAGTATTCGCGCCGCCGTGGACGCCTTGAGCGAGCGGACCTGTTGCTTGACTTCGTCGAGGCCGATCATCGCTTTCAGGGTCTGCTCGGCGTCGGCCAAGTCTTTGCGGGCGTCGTCGGTGTGCTGGTCGTCTTGGCGTTGTTCCGGGGTGCGCCCGGTAGCCGGGTCCCACGGGTCCTCGCGGGTGTCGATGGTGGCGTGGTCGACGACCCGTATCCCAAATGTTTTGTCGGCCAACGCTGTTCGGGCCAGCTCGAAGTCGGGCCAGCGCATCGCTACGTCCCCCAGGACTTGGCGTGCGGTGTCGTCCTGGCCCTGGGCGCGTGCAATGAGCGCCTTGAGGAATAGCGCATCACGGGCGATGGGGTCAGGCCCGTACGGCGAGTCGCTGGCGGTCTCCACAGCGTTTGAGGCTCGCTCCCACATCCCCAGGTGTGCCGCGGCTTTGGCTTCCAGCAGTGCGCTGGCCTGGCTGAGCATGGTGTCGGCGAACCAGGCTTCGCGGCCGGCCACGGCGGCTAGGACATCGGGCCAGCGTTCGGTCATCTGCATCAGCACTGCGCGCGTGAATTGGACTTTGGGGTCAGTCCCCAGCGCGGCCAGGCGGGTGTGGGCTTCGGCGAATTTCTGGTCAGCCAGCAGCGCGGCGATATAGGCCAGCTCTGCGGTGGTGGAATCTTGGATGCGCCACCGCAGGTATTCGACATCGAACGTGACGTCGAGGTCGGCCAGGGTCGTGCCTGAGCCTGCGATCCGCAGGTCTGAGCCGAGCCGATCCCGCGCCGCGGCCAGCCGAGCCACCGTACCGGCTGAGCGGTCCCCGGCAGCCATGCGTCCTAGCCAGGCATCAGCCATACCGGGGTCGTCATCAGTGGCCAGCTTGAACACTTCCAGCGCGCGCCGAGGGTTGCTACGCAAGGTTTTCATGCCCGCGCGCAGGGCTTCGGTGCTACGCGAACTCATGTGGGCTAACTCCTGTGGCGTAGGTGGGCGAGGGTGTGGGCCTCGTTGCGCGGGCGCATGATTCCAAGATTCACCGGCCGGGGCCGGGCCGGCGTCTCGACGGTGATCCGATTGGGACCGATTTGGCGGATACGGATGTCGACATCCTCGGGCAACGGTTCGCCGGCGGGCATCACCGTGACCAGGGCGTGGCCTCGTTCACCGCTTTCCCGCAGCACTTGCTGAGGTTCAGGCCCGTCGGCCACGATCAACGTGGCCGTCTTGGAGCGCTCTTGTCTGCGCGCCATGTTGATGCGGATTTCATCGCAGATTGGTTGCCACTGTGCTGGTCTGACCGTGTGGATCTCGGCACTCGCCCCCGCTGAGGTCGCGCGCAACACCAGCGCCTCGACGACATCGAGGTCCGCGGCGATACCGACCCGCAGGAATTTCAGCGGGTCGGTCCACGACAGCAGGAAAGGAACCCCGGACACCTCGGCCATCCCGTGCAAAAACCCGGTGGGGCCGACCTGCACAGCCAACGGGGCGCGCCCCAGCGGGCGCGCCGACAACGCCAGACTGACCGAGCGGTCCCCCAACGGCAGCGTGGCAGCCAGCGCTTCGAAAGCCTGCCCGGGAACGCCCTGCAGCGTCGACACCGGCGGGTGGGTCAGCGGTGCGCTAGTGTGCACCCGCACCAAGGCACCGGCCATCAGCTCGCCGGTCTCGTCGTCACGCGTAATGCGCACCAACACAACGGCTTTACTAGCCCGGATGGTCCACACGTCGTTGAGCATGCGCGTATTGAGGTCGGTCCCTGACACCCGGTAGGGGGTGACGTAGTCGTCGCCGACGCGTAGGTCGGTCCACCGCTCCTGATAGGCGTCGAGCTCATAGCCGCCCAACAGCACGCTCGTTGCGGCCGTGATCTGCTCGGTGCTGCAGGCCACAGCACGGCACCCGGCGCGCACTGTGGCCTGCCGAATCCGCTCGGTGGCCGCAGCGATCGCCTCACCGACACTGCTGCGATACAGCATCGCGCCTAGGCATGCGGTGGGCCGCAGCCGCAGCACCAGCCAGGTCCGGCGCACCCCGACAGCAGACCGATCGGCGGCCATTTCCTCATAGCGAGGGGTGAACCGGCCATCAGGGGCCGTGCGGGTGCCGTCGCTGAGCACGTCGATCGAGTGCAGTTCGAGCCCGCCGAACTGTTCAAGCAACTCACCGCACGCCTTCAGCGGAACAGTGTCGATCGATTCGGCACCTTCTGACACCAGGACGGTCGTCGCGTATGGGCGGCCGTGCAGCGCGATCATGGTGATCGCGAATTGACCGTCCCAGGCCAGCCCGCATGGCCCCACCCCAGGCAGTTCTGCCTCACAAAGAGCGGGCGGGGTCGCGCGTGCACGGCGCCGCGTGGCACTGGCAGCGGCCCGCCGCAGCCGCCATAGCCGACCCAACCAGCTCAACGCGGTCGCTGACCGATAGGTCACCCCCACCGCCAGGATCACCACGACCGCGACCAGCGCCAGCGCCCACCACGGCGCCAGCCCAGCCAGCGGAACCGCCACCGCCACTGCGGCCACCTCGGCGATGATCGCCCGCCGCAGCGGCCACCGCAGCTGCCATCGCGCTAACCGATCCCCCGGCGTGCCTGGCTCCTCAGCGACCGCCGTGGCCGGATCACTCAACGCCACCCGATGCGTCATGATCGCCGCTCGCGGGTGATGCGGGAAATGAAGAACAGTGCGCCCAGCAGCGCTACCGCGATACCCGTGCCGGCCAGCGCCACGATCATGGGGCGGTGATCCGGTGGCGGTGGAGGCGGCGGCGGGTGCAGCGGCCGGGATAGATATTCCGTGGGCACGGCCGGGCCCAGCGGCACGTCATCGTTGAGCGCGGCAAGCGCATCAATGGCGCCGTAACCCATCCGGTTGTCGACCACCGAGCCGTCCACCGGTGAAGCCGCCGGCGAGTGCGCGGTCGCCTCGATCCGGTGAATCACCTGGGCCGCAGTAAGTTTCGGATACTTCGCCCGGATCAGCGCCGCCACACCCGAAACGTATGGGGCTGCAAACGACGTCCCGTTGATGGCGCGCAGCTGCCCGGCGGTCGCATCGAACGTGGCGTTGATGACCCCGCCTTTGTCGTCGAGGCCCTCGATGAACACCCCGGGTGCGGCCACACCGATCCACGGCCCAGACAAAGAGATTTCGCGGTGCTGTTCATCGACAGCGGGTTGGCCAGTACCGTCGCTGGCGCTGACCGACAACACGTACTGGGAAAACCATGCCGGGGTCGAGATGGTGACCACACCGCCCCAGTTGCGGGGGTCCTTGGCGTTGGTGGCGTCGATGTCGGGATTTTGCGCGCACCCTGCGTTGGCGAGGTTGCCGCCTGCGGCCACGATGACGACATCCTTGTCTACCGCTGCGTACCTGACCGCCGCGCCCAGCGTGGTCTGGTCAACCGGCTTGAGAACCGGGATGCAGCTCACGATCGAAATGTTCATCACTTTGGCGCCGGTGTTGGCGCCCAACACAATCGCTTTGGCCAACGAGGCAACCGTGCCGGCCCGGCGATCGGTTTCGACGTCGGCCGATGTCGGATTGGCCGGCACCCACGCCTCAGACGACTGCCTGATCGAAATAATGTCTGCGTCGGGTACGACACCGACCAGCCCATCGGTCTGCGACGGCTGAGCCCCCAAGACTGAAGCAACAAGTGTCCCGTGAGAGTCGCAGTCCTGCAACCCATTCGCCGACTCGACCACGTAATCACCGCCCGGGTGGATGTGCGGCAACCGCGGCGAGACGTTGACCCCGGTGTCCACCATGACGATGCTCTGGCCGGCCCCGCGGCCCGCTGAGCGCCACAGCGCCGGAATATCCATGAACGCTTGCGATGCGCTCGGTGCGCCCAGGTCGGTATTTGGTAGCAGCCCCGATGGTGTGCATTGATGCTCTTGGCGCAGCGGCTCTCCTGGACCCAGCGGCAAGGGGTTGGGGACAGCCCCCGGATCGATCACCGGCTGTGAGATCGCCCCGGCCGTGCCCGCACCCAGTGGGGTCAGCATCACCAAAACGCTGACGCTGACCGCCGAGAGCCCTCGGCGCGCCCATCGGCGCGTCACTGCAGTGCCGCCCGCGCCAGGACGTACACATTGAGCAGCCACAGCGCCACCGGGAACACCGCAACCTGCAGCGCGTATTCGGTCCACTCCACGATTTTGCGGAACGGCGCAGAGAACACGCGTCGGGGAACGACCGCGGCGATCACCAACGCCGCCAGGCCCAAAGCCACGATCAGGCCTGCCACGATCAGGCTGATTGACCGATCATGGCTCGACAGAGCGTATTTGAGGCCCAGCGCTGCACTCATGGCCAGTGCGGTGCCCACGACGGTCACCGCGGCCGCTCGGTCAGTCAGCGCGCGCCCGCCGAGCACCAGAATCGCGGCGATGCCCAGGACGAATACGGTGGCCAACACCCAGCGACCATGGCCAGGGGTCACCGCCCCGGCCGCGCCCAGGATGAAAAACGGCGACACCGCCGCAACGAGCGCCTGCAAGTAGCCGTTGGCCGCGGCCGCGGCGCGCCGCAGCTCATCGACGCTGGGCGTGCCTTCGGTTTCTGCGGCCACCAACGCTTCGGCGGCGATGTCTTCGGCGTCGTCGAAGACCAGCTTGCCGGTGATGGTGGGGAAACTGGGCATCGGTACCCGCGCCAGCAACCCCGACAGTGGCTCGACTTTCTTCAACAGCACCAGCGCGACGACCATGGTCGCCACCCACAGATAGGGCATGGCGACGCCGAGGGCGTGAACCAGCGCGATCAGTCCGGTGCCGATACCGACCGCGGTCAGCCAGGCCAGCGCCGCTGCCGGCGCCGGGCCCAGCGCCCACAGCGCTACGGCCACCGCGGCAGTCAACGACGCCGCCAGGACCACATGCCACGGGCCGACCTGCCCGGGAACGGCGGTGTAGCCGGCGACGCCGACGGCCATTAGCGCCCCGGCCCACAGTCCGCTGGCCATGACCGTCATGTGCTGGCGCCACCATGCGGCCACACCGCCGAACAGCAGCACCACCGCCATCGCACCGCAGGTGATCGGCGTGATCAGCGGCCAGTTGATCCCGGCGAGGTGGTCGAGGTGCCACACCCACATCAACAGCCCCGCCATCAATGCTGCCGCGGCCGCGGCGGTCACAGCGGCCACCGTGACAGCTGTCTGCTCGGTGACCGCCTTGAAGCGTTGCGCATTCACATGCGCGATCGCTGACGACGCGTTCTCCACCACTTCGGTGAACGACACCTCGGCGTCGTCAACCTCCAACATCAACAGAGCACCGTCGGTGATGCCTTGCTCGCGTAACGATTGCCCACGGTTCAACGCCGCCCCACCGACCCGCTTGAGCACCAGCATGCCCGGTCGGATAAGACCGTCATCGTCGGGGCCGCGCGGTTCCTCCCCTGCCTTGCTGACATGGGTGAGAACTTGGGTGATCACCGTGGCCACGACTTCGGTGGCCGGCAGCACCAGGTCGGTTTGGCGGCCCTCGAACAGGACCGCGACCTTCACTTGCTCCCGGAGCCGAACATGTGCCGCTGAGCGTGTTCCAGTGCGCTCCGATACCGTGCTCACTGCCGCTGACCCCACGGCCCGGCGTTCAGGCCGGCGTCGGGCCACTGGCCCCCCTCATGGCCGCCGAGGCGCCCCCACGGCTGGCGCTGGGTCGGAGGGTCATGCGGTGCACCACCAGATGGCCTTGGACTACGGTCGTTGGCGCGGGCGAACCCATCGGCCAGCGAGGCCGCCGCCTCGATGTAGCGCAGCCAGGTCTCAGGCTGCAGCCGGGTGTATTCGATGGCCACAGCGTCACTGAGGTGCGGATCGAAACCCACATCGTGCACCGATCGCACCGTGCGCTCAAAGTCTGCGTGCAACTGCTTGACCTCCGCGCTGGCATTGATCTTGTTGATGTTGCTGACCACTACCACGGCCTCGTGCACCAGATGCGGGTAGCCCCTGTCCATCAGCCAATTCAACGTGTCAGCCGCCGCTAGAGCGCCGTCGAGGCGCGTCGTCGACGGCACCACGATCGCGTCCACGGGAATGTCCTCCAGCAGTGCGCGGGCGATGTCGTCATCGAGTTCGTTCCCGCAGTCCACAATGGCGATCGGGTAATAGCGCTGCAGAATCGCCCAGGACTTCCGCAGGTCCATTCCGGTCATGCGTTGGCGGCCCAGGTCGCTGCCCAACACCTCGAGGCCAGACGTCGAATCTTTCCCGAGGAATTCGCGGTAATCAGAGTAGCTGCGCAAGTTTTGATCAGCGTTGAGTCCGCGCCACGACATGGTCGATGGCTCGTCCACCCGCCGACTCAGGTTCCCGCGCGCCGGGTTGGCGTCGATCGCGACGATCTTCTCATCCCGGTACTTAGCCAGTGCGGCACCGATCAGGGCGGCGGTGGTGGTCTTGTTCACCCCGCCTTTGGACTGCATCACCGCGATCACGTATGTGCCGCGCAGGTTGACTTTCAGCCGCCGACGAAGATCGTTCCAATGCGTCTCGCTGGCCGACAATCCCAGGTTAATCCGGGTGACCTTGTACAGGCCGTGGCGCCAGCCCGTCTCGGGCACCGGCTTATACGGTGCCGACACCTGGCTCTCGTGGATTTGCGCGCGCATCGGCCCCACCGAGGCGTAAGGGTCGTCCTCGAGCCGGTGTGAGCCATGACGCCCGGGCGCGCCTGCAGGCGGCCATCCGCCGCCGTAGCTCGGTGGACCCGACGGTTCCGGCGGGCGAGCCGGCGGCCGCGACATCGCTTGGGGCGGACCGCCGTAGAGCCCATCAGGACCAGGCGCGTCGGGGTACTGCGGTCGCGGCGGCCCAGATGGTGTCCGCCCGGGCAGCGGCGCAGCCCCCGCGCCCCCCTCGGCACTGTCGAACCCGGCCGGGCTTTGCGCCGACATAGCCTCGCCCTGCGCAGCATCCTGTAGGCGCCGCGCGGCGGCGAGCTTGCGCCGTATGTCGTCGCGGTCGACGATTTGGGTGTGGCCGTCAGGGTCCAGCGCACCGGGGGCGGGCTCGGAGGCCGGCGTGCTCGCAGCGGGCGCCTCACCGGCCGGTTCGCCGCTCGACTCCTGCGGCTCCTCGTCGCCGACCCGCTGCCCGTAGAAGTCCTGGCGGTCATTGCTGTTGGTCACTGGCTCTCCCAAGCGTCGTGTCAAGGACTCGCCCCTGACACCCCCATCTCAATAACACCCAAAATAACACATCCGCATCAAAAAAAGCAGCCCGTAAACAGATCAATTGCTTTATTTGTAGCGGGAGTGGTTTTCCCATGTCGTGCCCACCGTCGCGACCAGCGCACGCAGCGCAGCACCGCCCGCATCAGAGGTCCCCGGCACAATCTGAGTCCACCATGTCCCGTCCTCCCCCAGGATCGGACCCGTCACGATGCGGCCCTCGACGGTGTCGGTCACTGCCGCCGACGCCACCGCCACATGATCACCCCGCCTGTCGTGCACCATCAGCGCGAAAGCAACTTCCATCAGTGGCTGATCGGCAGCCAACGTCACAATGCGGCGCTGCTCGGCGGTCAGGTTCAGCGACGACAGCGCCGATGCCGGCGTATGGTCGCCGGCCACAATGCGGGCAAACCCGTCGACCAGGTCAGCGGTAGGCACCGTGATCGGCGACAGCGACGCCGGTTCCACCGGCCCACGCCCACGGTCGCACAGCACCATGATCCGCTCGAACAGCACACGTAACGACGGAACCGCCCCCACCTCTTCGATGGTGATGTTGTCGGCGCTGCCCGCACCGCCACGCGAGATCGCCGCATGTCTAGCGTCACGTCGCGCGATCACCATCCGCATGAACTCCACACCGGGCCGCTTCACATCGACGGTCAACGCAATGTCTGGCGCCGACAGGGTCTCTAACCAGCGGGCCACTGTCGGGTGCACCGTCTCGTCATCCATGATCGCGCCCGCCTCCTGCAGGATCGCGATCCCCGGATGCCCCGTCGGGCGGCCGCTGGCCGACACATAGGGCCGCAGCAGCAGCGCCGACGGCAACTGTTCAATCCCACACAGGGCCTGCATCAGCCACACACCCTCACAGGTCGTGTCGATCGCGGTGATCGGACGTGGACCCGGGGTTTTCGGCGGCGGGCGCTTAAGAAACGACGGTGGTCGCGTCATGATGAGCCTTCTGGGAATCGGGCGCTCCTCACGCAGCGGCCCGGCGTTGAGCCGAAGTGCCCCACAAGGGGGCGTATCCCGCTCGTCGCCGGGCCGCAACGTGACTTTCGGCCAGTCGGCCCGCTTAGACCCCGTACTGGCCGGCGGACTGACCGTCGGCGTGGGTCATGCCCTCGTTGGCCTGCTGCAGCACCATCCCGGCGCGCTGGATCGTCTCCTGGCTCTGCGCGTACTTCTGGTTGAGCGTTGCAATGACGTGCTGGAACGCCTCGGAGCCTTGGCCGCCGAAGTTCTCGGCGTTGGCCTGCACCGTTGCCAAAGACCGCTGATGATTCTGCTCGGTCTGGCTCGCGGCCTGCCCGATCTGGGCCGATGCGTCCGCGATCGCCGCGGTCGCGTAGTGAATTACTGACATAGCAATGTCCTTTCAGAGGATGTGACTGGTCTGGTCTGCGGCGCCGTCGCCTAGATCAGGTTGGCGACGCCGCTGATCAGCGAAGCGCCGTCCGAGTCGGCCGTGGACAGGATGTGAGCATTGTTGCTCATCTTCTGCGAGTGATCAGCAAACGCGGTGGAGAACTGCTGGCCCTGATGGATCAGCTGCTCGCCCACGACTTGCATCGCCTGGCCTGCGCTGCCCCGCATCGCCGGGGCCAGAGCCTCCAGCGTGCTGCCAAGGGAGTGCATGATCGCTGCCTGCTGGTCGGAGATCTCCTGCAAGCTACCGGCGTCGCGGCCGATACCTTCCAGATCACCGTGAATGGGTGTGCCGCTCATGGGCATGTCCTTTCGAGTAAGTGTGTACGTTTGGTTGTCGGTAGATCACGTATGCGGGAGTCCCGCCTAAGCGTGAGCGCCGCTGTCAGGTCGTGCGTGTGTCAACCCCCTCCCCCGGTCGGAAGACCGCACCCCCACTACCGGTAATCACCGGAACCGCCGTCGGAGCCCGATACAGCGCTGCCAACGACGTCAACGGTGTCTTGCGTTTGGACTGCTCCTTGCCGTGTTCGCCGCCGGCATGGCCCATCGGACCCATCATGGCTCCGCTGCTGCCCATACCCGCGCTGCTCACCGGAGCCCCCGATGCCGCGCGGGCCTCGTTGACCCGCGACAGCGTGCCCTCGGGATTGGCCGCCGACGCGTTCACCGTCGGCGCGGCGGCAAAACCCGCCGGCCCCCGTAACGCCCCCATGGCGCCCACACCGCCGCCCCCGCCGCTGCTGACCAGGTTGGCCGCCACCGGCCCTCCTGCCGCCGGGGTGGCAGAAAGCCAGTCAGCGGCCGAGGCCGCCGACATCGCCTCCGACGACGGGTTCAGGCTGCTGCCCAAGCCCCCGCCGCTGAGCATCGACATGAACGGCTGGAACGCCTGCTGCGGCAGCGACGTCAACTGCCCACCGCTGCCCAGTTGTCCAGCCAGCCCCCCGACCTGCGACAGCGGCCCCATGAACATGCTCATCGCGTCCGAACCACCGCCACTAAGCAGATCCTGGGCCGATTTCTCCTGCGGAGGTGACATCGACGGCGTCGCACCGCCGGGGGTACCGGCCGGCGGCGGTTCGGGCATCGGCGGGATCGCCTGGACCGGCGCCGAGGACGCGGCGTATTCGTACTTGTTCGACGCCGCCGTTACCCACATCCGGCCGTAGTTGGCCCGATTCACAGTGATAGCAGGGGTCAACATGCCCAAAAAGTTGTTGGCTTGCAGCACCCCGTGCTCAACCTGGTTTTCGCCGATCTCGACCGGCGTCGGCGTGGCCGCCTTAAGCGCCTCAAACGCCATCGCCACCTGCTGGATGGCGCTGCCCGAGGCCGACATGTGGGCGGCGGCGGCCGCCTGCCACAGCATCAGCGGAACCTTGGCCAGCACCGCCAGCTCGCCCGTGGGGTCAGGCCACGACATCGCCAACGCGGCGTTAATCGCCTCCTGCCCACCGAGATTGGCGATCAGCCCAGAGGCAACCATGATCAGGTTCTCGGCAGCCGCCATAAACGATTCACCGCCAGGACCCAGCCAAAAGCCCGCACTGTTGATCTCTGGTGGATCTGCCGCCCACGCTCCTGGAGCTGTCATTGCCTGCCCTTAAACCCCCGCGAACACCCGGCTTAGACGATGTCGGCGATAGCCGCGTAATTGACCGCGTCGGCCAACGTGGTCAGGGCCGCCGATGTGCCTACTGCCAATCCGTGCTCGGCGTGAAACGCCGCGCCCGCCTCGATCACCGTCGAAGCCTCCGTGGCCACCTGCATCACCTTGGCGGCATTGGCGGCGCTGATCTCTTCTAGACCCGGAGGCACCACCGCCGACGACGCAGCAGCCTGCCCGCCATGCGCGGCGACCTCGCCGGCCAGCGCAGCCGCGCTGCCCGACGCGCCGACAACCGCCTCGGGCTCCATGAAGATGAAATCACCCATTTCCGTTAACTCCTCACCCTGTGGATCGAACCGCTGGAACTGCCCGCCGCTAGTCTATACACAGCGAAGCAGATAATGGAACACGTAAACGTCTCCTTGTTCACCGATCATGCAGTTTTGTGTCCTCCCCAATTATCCCTGCTCGACACCGCTGCCGCTGACAGACAATGTCGCGGCCCGCAAGTCAGGTGGTTGCGCAATCTGAATGAGCTGCCCGCCGCCTTTACGCAGATACAGTTCTGCGCGTCCAGGGATGCGGCTGGCTGGCCGGACTTTGTCGATGATGACGTTCTTTGGGTCCCCGTCGAGGACTACCACTGACGCCCCGCCCCGGGTCATCGCCGCAATCAACTTGTTGGCCCCGCCGCGGGCATACCAGTCATCGGATGCTGACGCGGCAATGATGTGCAGGTCCAGATTGCGAGCCGTCTCCGCGGCGGGCACCAACGGCTGCAGCAGGGTTGTTGTTGCCCCCGCCGGGCTCAGCAGCGTCAGGTCATCAACGATGATGAACCATTTGGGCCGCTGCGGTTTCCAGTCACGCAGCTCCTCGGGTTCGAGATTGTCTGGCGGACGGCGCCCCTCGAGGCGCTGCGCGATCTGCTCGGCGGCCTGGTGGATTTTCTGGTGCTCGGTTACCCACACCGTGCGGTACTCCTTGCTCAGCGCATCCCCGATCGAAAACTCCGGGTCGAACATGATGACCTGAGCTTCTTGCGGGGTGTAGGTCTCCATGATCGCCGCGCATACTGTCCGCAAAAACACTGTGCGCCCCGATTTGCTGGTGCCCGCGCAGTACGCATGCGGATTGAGGTCCAAATCCAGCCACGCCGTGGACATTTCGCGTTCCCCGATCCCGATGCGCAGGCCGTGGCGCGGCGCAGTCGCCGGCAGCGGGTCAAGATCGGCGAACGCGATGTCGGCAGGCAACTGCTGCAGCTGCGGAGCACGACCGAACCCGCGCGCCAGCCACTTGTGCGCCACCAGCTCGGCGGTGGCATTAGTGGCCGCGACCTCGGTGTCCATCTCAGCAAACTGAGCCACATACGGCACCGCGACCAGCATTTCGTTGCCGGATTTCACCAAGCCGCGACCCTTTTGATGATCGGGCACGTTTTTGGCCGCCGCCCGGTCCATCCTGGAGTCTGAATACTCAGCCAGGCGTAGCTCCACCTTGGCTGCGAGCTTCGCTTCGGCCTTGAGCTCCATCCAGGTGTCAGCACCCAAGATCACGTGCACCCCAAAGTTCAACGCCCCCTGCGTCAACGCGTGGATGCGATCGTGCAGGTCCAGCATCTCAGTCTTGATCGCGGTCATGTTGTCCACGACCAGGAACACATCGCCATGCCCGTCCTCGGGCACCGGGCGCTTGTTGGGACCGAACTTGTTGGCCCGAAAGCTCAACAGATCCAACCCGCTATGCCCATCTCGTGCGCCCGGATCAACCCAGCGCGCCCAATCGCGCTGGCGGTTACGCAAAATCCGCTCCACCTCCGATACCACCCGCTGGATCTTTTCCTCATCACCAGCACCGGCGATGCCGCACACGTGCGGCAGGGCGGCCACGCTCTGAATTTTCAAACCGCCACAATCGATTCCGTAAAACTGAACACGCTCGGGGGAATTGGCCATCGCTAACGACATGATCAAGGTGCGCAGCGCGGTGGACTTCCCGGTCTGCGGTGCACCGGCGACACCGCCGTGGCTATCGGCTAGCCGCAGGGCAACCACGTCTTGTGAATGCGCGTACGGATCGTCCTCACGGCCGTAGGCGGCGACTAAGCCCGAGTCCTCGCTGAACTCATCCCAAGGTCGGTTCCAAAATTCGCTGACGACAACGTCGATCGTCAGCGCCGACGTCTCGTCCAAAGCGGGTAGCCACATCCGATGGCCACGTGGCAACGTCGTGGCCGCAGCCGCCATCCGCTGCACCATCAGCTCGGCCACCGTGGGCGCGTCGTCCTCGGGGGTGTCGTCGATCAGCTCGTCCTCGAGCTCGATGTCGTGGCCAATGGTGTCCGGAAGGGCTGCCACCGCGCTGGTGAACCGTGCCACCGGTAGATAATGCCCCTCAGCCCGATCCCGTTCGGCGGCATTCCTTTTCGGAGGAATGTACTGGCCGCCGGTATAAAAACTGCGGTAGCGGGTGTGCTCGCCGTCGATCACCAAAAACGCCGACCCTTGCGGGGCGTTCTTGAGTTCTTCCCACGCCCGCGTCGAGCCGATCGCCGCGCGAGACTCGCCTGCGTCCTTGAGCTTCAAGCCGATCGCGTACGTCTGCTGGGCAATCATTCCGGACATCTTGCCCTGCTCGGCGCGCTGGCTGGCGTTGATGATGTGAATCCACAACGAGCGTCCTACCAGGCCCACCTGGTCCATCACCTTGGCCATTTCCGGGGCGAATTCCAGCATCTGGGAGAACTCGTCGAGAACCAGCAGCAGTGCGCCAATCGGCTCCAGATCAGTACGCCCGGCCGTGCGTGCCCGCTCATAATCACGCACATCCTTAAAACCTGTGGCGTGCAACACTTCCTGGCGTCGGTTCACCTCCCCACGCAACACCAGCTTGAACCGCTCCAGCTTGTGGCGGGAATTCTCCAAGTTCGACACGATGCCAACGCAATGCGGCAAATGCTCCAGCACGCCGAGCCCGGCCTGACCCTTGAAGTCGCCCAACAGAATCCGCAACTGTTCCGGGGAATGCGTTGCGGCCAACGCCAGCACCCACGACTTGAGGTGCTCGGACTTACCCGAACCGGTGATTCCTGTCATCGAGCCATGCGGGCCAGCGCCGTTCTCGGCAGCCTCCTTGATGTCCAGATACACCAATTGGCCGTTGGGTGTCTTGCCGATGGGCGCCCGCAGCCGATCAGTAGGGGCAAGATCATTCCACCGCGGTACCGGATTCCAACTACGCAAATCGTAGATCCCCATCGTATCGGTGAAGTCCTGGCCGGCGCGCGCCTCCGCAGCGGCCTTAGCCAGCACCGATTCAGCCTCATCGGTCGGAGTGAACGCCGACAGCGCCCTGGCCAACGCCTCAGCCTCATAAATCGGCATAACGTCGGGGACCGCGGCAAACAGCAGACCCGCCGGCATTGATTTCGTCACCGCAACCATCGCTACACCTCCTGGCCAGCTGCTTTGAGCAGATTAATCGTGTTGTCCTCATCGGCGGCAACAAAAAATGCGTTCTTCGGGTTCGCGAGCACGCTGAGCTCGTTACCGGTTGCCTCGATCACCGACACACCCATGCGGCCCTCTTCGCTCAGGATCGGCGTGCAATCCGCACCAGGAAGGTCCACCACCACCAGCAACCAACTGTCCGGTTTCACCCCGCCTTCCTGGCGGGGCTGAAACGGTCCCCGCCCCGACAGCGACGACCCGAAATGCTCCATAAACGCCGCCACGTCAGCAAAGATCAGCCGCACCGGCCCGCACGCGTCGACCAGCTCCTCGTCACCGGTATGCGGTAACCATTTCGCCCAGTCCCACGCCGCCGGGTCATCGCTGATGATCGCGACCTTAACGTCGTCAGGGCCATGGAACACGCACACCTGACACACCAGCGCACGTAACAGCCCCTGCACCGTCGGCCGCACATCGGGGTCGGCGAAAAACGCCCACCCCATCTGGTCGAACAGGTGCAACGGCCGGGGAACGTCGTGGATCACGTTCTGCGCGACCAGCAGATCACGCGCAGCCACCGTGGTCACGGTCTCCCGAAACTCCGGTGGCGGGACTTTGGTGGGCGGTTGAAGTTTCGTCTTCAACCGCGTCACACCCAAGCCAAACCGGGCGTGCCCGAAGTTGCGGGCATCCGGGGTGCGCTCCCACATCCTGCCCGTGCCCACCAGCGTGGCCAGTGACCCATTCGTCGGGTCGGGATGATGGTAGGAAATCTCGGCGGCCTGCGCGCGGCCGGCGGCATGAATCTTGACCCGCTGCTCGTCGAGCGCCCGTAAAAAGTCGGCGCGGTCCTGGTTGATGGCGCTGCCGTGATCCTTTTTCCCGTTGCTGCCCATACGGTTTCGCAGCATCATCATCATCGACATCAGCATGACCGGGAATATGAAGAAGGAGCCTCCCGAGAGCTGACGCGCACCCGACAGATACAGGCTCACCATCAACGCCACGGCCATGCTCACGAAGATCAGCACCCACACCCACGTCGGCGGCTTGGCCGGCGCCGGGCGCGTGATCTCGGCCGGATTGGGCACTTCCACGGCATCCTCGGGCACAAACGGCGAGCCCACTTCCTTGCGGATGAACCCCACTTGACTCATTGGCCCGCTCCCTTGACTTGTTGCAGCGCGGCGACTTTGGGATCGGGCACCAGGCTGTCATGCTGGGCCATCGCCGCCGACTTCGACAGCACCGGTCCAGCAGGCAGCCACTTAATGACCGCCCACGGCGCAGGAGTGGGCGACGTGCCCTTGAACCCCAACGCCTCCCGACTTTGATCATCACCATTAGACCCGACGGTGGGCACACCAAAACGTGTGCCGTTGTTGCCGATAAACCACAGGCTCTCCCCGCGCACCGAATCCGGTTGCACACCAGTGACCTGAACGTAGTTCGCTGACGAGGGACTGACATACACCTCGTCAGCGGTGTTGACGCCGGCGCTGATGAACGGCACCACACGACGCTCATCGCCCACCGGAATCGGTAGCCGCCGCCCCGATATCGTGCTGACCTGCGCCTGCGGTTCGCCGTTGGTTTTACGCCACATCACGCACGTGACCGGCTCGGCAGCCTTGTCGAGCAGCTTGACCATCGCCGAGGGATACACCGACAAGTCGAACCCGACCGCCTGCGGCATCGCGGTCAGCGCCGCTGATCTCGCCGACATCACCTGCGCGCCCGGTACGACCCCGGCATTGATGATCATCGTGGCCACCGTCTGCGGGATGCGCTGCACCCCGGCTGGCAACGCGACGAAAAACTGAGGATCGCCGGTGACATCAGAGACCCGCATGACACTGCCCGACACCACCGGCAGCCCTGGGCTGCTGTAACTGACCGGACCGCCCGCATCCGGGATCGCTGGCACGCGCAGCGCCGCCGTGGGCGTCAGCGCCTCATACAGCGCCCGCGACATCGCCGACGGGTGCAGATCCCCCACCGGCAAGCCCAGCGCCAACGTGACCGGCTTATCGGCCAGATCGATCTCTGAGCGGTGCCCGTCAGTCACCAAAAACGTCGCCCCGCCGTACGTCATCAGCGCCGCCTCCGGTGAGGTGATCGTGTGCGCCCAGTCGCCCAGCGTCGCCAATCCGTCAATCACGGTCACCTTCGGAATCACCTGCGATCCTTGCGATCCCAGCTTGTCGCACAGCGCCCACCCGGTATCGCCGGGAGTCCGTACCGACAGATCGTCCGGTGCCCCCAAAATCCCGACAGTCGGACCCACCGGGGATTTGAGGATTTCACTCATCGGCACCAACGGTGCGTCGGCGGCCTGGCCGGTGATCAGCCGCGCCGACGCCTTGTTCAGCACCGGATGCATCACCCCACCCACCTCGACATACAAACCGCCACCGCCGCGGGCCTCTACGATCTTGGACTTACCGACCTGCCCGATCGGTTTAATCCACGCCAAGATCGCGCAGATCCCCACGATCCCCACCGCCAGCACGAACCCCACCAGCAGCGAGGCCGCCGCGTTCTTCGACGGATCGTGCACCAAGCGCACGTTGCGGCGCCCGATCGCCACCGACACCCGGTGCCGAAGAAACCGCCACGCCGAAACCTGTTCTAGTGACGCATAATTCAAACCGCCGCGCGGCATCTCCCAAACCCCTTCACTACTTGTTAACCAGCTCGTCTGATCTCGAAGCGCCCAGAGGGCCAATGACCAATCCGCACGCTCGAACCCCGATCAGGTGCCTCGATTGTCTGGTGATCATTCATCACCAACTGCACATGCTGGTAGGCCCCATTACCCCAGTTGCACAGCAAAATGTCGCCGGGCTTGGCTTGCCCCGGCGGAACCCGCACACCCCAGTTCGCCATATCGTAGGTCGTGCGCGGTAGCTCAATGCCGCCCTGCCAGTAGGCATACCGCACCAACCCTGAGCAATCGAACCCGATCTTGCCCGCATCGACCCCGATCCCGGGCCCTGGCCCGCGCACGGTACCGGCACCCCACTCATACGGAACCCCCAGCTGCGACAACGCGGCCTTCACGATCCGGTCGCCGCGCTCCCCACCGCCGAAGCTGCCGGTGATGCCGCTGTCGCCAAAGCCCAACCCCTGCGCTGTGCTGCTGCCAGGCGACAGCCCCGCGCCGCCCCCGCCTAGTAGGCTGCCCAGGCTGCTCAGCGGAGCCAGCATGGCCCCACCCAGGGGCATGCCGCCACCCATCGGCAATGACGGCATTTGCGGCATCATCGGCATCATCGGGGCCGGCCCGCCCTGCGGGTTGCCGATCCCCTGGTATCCCGCCGCGGTGACGTTCGCCGAGGCGGCATGCGTGGCCGCATCTCCGCTGCCCTGATCCAGCGTCGACTTCGTTTCTTCAAGATGACGTTTGATCGCCGCCACCAACGCCTGCTGGCCCGCCGGGGTGTTGACCGCGACCCCGCTGGCCTGCACATCGGCGATCGCCGCAGCGATCACCGCGTCCATCCGACCGCGCGAAGCGGTCGACGACGCGACCGCCGCCGCCAACCCCGAATGCCCGGCCGCGTCGTGATCAGCCAGCGCCCCAACATGATTCGTCACCCGCGACGAATCACCAGAGAACCCGTCAGCGGCCGCACCCGAGCCATCCCCAGTGCCATCCGGCGACGGACCCGGCCCCGGCGGCGGCGCCAACGCAACCCCGCCACCGGTGCCGAAACTCTCCCGAGCCATGCCCATCGCCGCACCCGCAGCCCGCACAAACCCGTCAAGACTCACCGCCACACCTCCATCAGTAGCCGCCCGGGGCGTGCTGCGGATTGAACTGCCCAACCGCCGACAGATTCGACCCGTCGCGCGCCACGTGATAGCGCCGCATCAGGTAATTCATCCCGGCGGCCAGGTTGGCGATCGGATCGTAGATAGCGCGCGAGGTCCCCGGCTGGTGATTAGCCGCAAACGTCGCCGGAATCGTCTGCATACCGCCGCGCGACGCCCCCGCCGGCGCACCATCGACCATCCTGGCCCCGCGGGCATTGGAGTCACTCAGATTGACCGCGTCTGGACGAAACCCTGACTCACGGCCGATGCCCGTCATCAACCCGCGCGTCCAGTTCGCCCGCGCAACCGGGTCCGTAATACCCATCAGGTCAAAGGTTTTCCCGAGATATTGGCGGTAGGCATCCGGGCCACCGGGAAAGCCTTCCTTCTTCAGATTCACCTCATCAGTCGAAATGGCCGCCGCGGGTGTCGCGTTCGCCTCTCCTGTCGTGCTGGCGCCGGTCGCACCGGCCAGCCTCGCGGATTGAGGGGAGAACCCCTGCCCTCCCCCGCCTAGTAGGCTGCCCAGGCTGCTCAGCGGAGCCAGCATGGCCCCACCCAGGGGCATGCCGCCACCCATCGGCAATGACGGCATTTGCGGCATCATCGGCATCATCGGGGCCGGCCCGCCCTGCGGGTTGCCGATCCCCTGGTATCCCGCCGCGGTCACGTTCGCCGAGGCGGCATGCGTGGCCGCATCTCCGCTGCCCTGATCCAGCGTCGACTTCGTATCTTCAAGATGACGTTTGATCGCCGCCACCAACGCCTGCTGGCCCGCCGGGGTGTTGACCGCGACCCCGCTGGCCTGCACATCGGCGATCGCCGCAGCGATCACCGCGTCCATCCGACCGCGCGAAGCGGTCGACGACGCGACCGCCGCCGCCAACCCCGAATGCCCGACCGCGTCGTGATCAGCCAGCGCCCCAACATGATTCGTCACCCGCGACGAATCACCAGAGAACCCGTCAGCGGCCGCACCCGAGCCATCCCCAGTGCCATCCGGCGACGGACCCAGCCCCGGCGGCGGCGCCAACGCAACCCCGCCACCGGTGCCGAAACTCTCCCGAGCCATGCCCATCGCCGCACCCGCAGCCCGCACAAACCCGTCAAGAGTGGACATCGCGCCCGCCGATCAGTTAGGACGGCTGCGCCGGCGGTGCAGGCGGTGCGGCAGGCGCAGAGCCCTTGGGAGCCAATGCGCTTGGGTCCATCCACCCCAAGAAGTCCGGGCCCGATCCCACGCTCGACAGCGGCTGCGGCTGCCCCGACACCAACACCTTCCCGTTGCCCAAGGCCATCACCAGATGGTCCTGCCAGATACCCACATCGCCCGCCTTGAGTTTCGTCGGGGGAATCGGATCGGTGACAGGAGTCCCCGGCGGTGGCACCGTCACCCCCGCCTGATGCCACGCATCGGCCACCGTCGCGCCGCCCAGCGCCGCTTTCGCCGCCGAAGCGCCCTGCGAAGTGCGCGCCTCGCTGGTCTCACCATCGGGCAGCGACACGCTCGTCGTCGCCGGAACCTGCCCACCACCGGGATCGCCAGCGTGACCGGCATGATTGCCCGCCAGCTCCGTGCCCGGCCCGCTGCCATCGCCCGCTGAACCGCCCGCTGACGCCGGGCTCGTCCCCGTGCCGTCGTGGTCGGTCTTTCCAGAACCCGGACCCGTCGAGCCGTCGTCGTCGTGGAACTTCGGTCCTGACCCACCCTGTTTCGAGGAGTCCCCATCGAGCTTGCCGTCGTCGTCGTGGAAGCCGGCGCCACGATCACCACCCAGACCACCCAATGCGCCCAAGGGGTCACCGCCGCCCAGGCCAGGCATTCCGCCCAATGACGGAATCGACGGCATCCCCATCCCGGCGGGCATCATGCCCGCACCCGGCATCAGGGGCTGCCCAGGCGGGGGCGTACCCGGCGCAGCGCCCGGCGCCGCCGCCGGGGTGGTGCCCTGATCACCTGCACCACCACCACCGCCGCCGCTACCCTCGCCGCCGTCACCATGCGCGGACGCGGGTTCGGTGCCGGCCTTGCCGGAGTCATCACCGCCGATACCGGCATACTTTTCGGTCAACTCGCGGGTGTGACGCGCCTTATCCTCGGCATCGGCGATCTGCTGATCAATCACCTTCTTGGCCGCGGTCAGCTTCTCCTTCAAAAAGTCGCGCAACTCCTGCTGTCCGGCAGGAGTGTTCAACCGCGGCCCCAACTCGGTGATCTTCTCGTCAACATCCTTGCCGATATTGTCCAACTGCTTCTGCCCAGCAGCGCCCGCAGCATGAATCGCGTCAATCGTCGCAGCGGCACTCTTATCCAGCTCGTGCAACTGAGCGATCACCTCAGCCACCCGACCAGCGTCAGCATTGGCTTGATCCGTGGCCGCACCCGAACCAGGAACAGGACCCGCCGGCGGCGGCGGCAACTGACCCTGCGGCGGCGTATTCGGCGGACCGTGCGGGTCAGGCGGCGGCGGGCTCGGCGCCGGACCAGGCGCCGGCGCCTGCGGTGCATGCCCATGGCCGAACAGTCCCCCCACCACCGGGGCCAACGGCCCCAAGATCGGGGTCAGCACAGCAGTCCCCAACACCCGCTCGATCGTTGAACCGATCGAATCCCAGCCATCATTCGACATTGCGGTGCAGTCCCTTCCTAGAAATTCAACTTGCGTTCAGCGCGGGCAACCTCTGCGGGGTCTGGATAGTGCCCGTCGACGTTGCGTTGATTGGACAGATACCGGTCGTGCGCCACATCGGCCACAGCAACGACCCGCTCCCCGAACGTGTAGGAATCCCACCGCCGCACCGCGTCCGAAAGCAGCCGAACCCCCACGACACATCCGGTGTCACCCACCTCAACCGCGAGGCTCCTCTTCGCTGACACCGCCGATGCCACAACGCGAACATCAGGGACCGCCGTCTCGTCCTCAGCAAGGTCGTCCACCACTACCCCTTCCTGGACGCACCATCAACCCCTACATCAAAGCAGTCTACACACAGATAAGCAATCGTAAACAGAAATAACGCAATGATCCGCCCGGCAGCCTCCGGCGTCCCCCCACTCTCACCGACATCGGCCTCTAGACGTGCGCCGTCCAGTACGCCGGCAGCCACTGCCTGCTCACCTGATACAGCGGATCTTCGAGCAGCCACCAATGCTCATGCCGCGAAAACCCAATCGCGTCGGGCCACAAGGCAACTCGCCGCCGAGACCGCTCCACCCAGCCGCCATCGCTAGCACCGAGCGAAGCCAACCCCGCCTCGTAGCTTTCGGTGAGCAAATCTGCGTCGCGCTGACATTCCGCACGCCGCTTCACCCAAGCCGTTCCAATACCGAGCCGCGTCCGCACACTGCGCTCGTCGTCGCCGTCGGGAACTTCAGGAATCTCGCTGCAGGCCTCCGCGACGCAGCCCAACGCTGCTAAATACCACGCATCCAACGCGGCGCGCGCAGATCCCACCACTCCCGGCTCCCACACCGCCGCCGGCCAGGTCATCACCACATCCAAAAGCGTGAAATAGCTTTTCACGCGCGAATCCAAGCCCACCGGCCCACGATCCAATTCCTTCAACGCCGCCAACGGGTCATCAGGGTCGTACACCGGGCGGTATGGATCGACCGGCTCTGGCGGCAACGACGCCTGGTGCTGCTTAACCGCCGCCAACGCCGCCGACAGCCGCTCCTCACGCCAGTCGGCTGACAGTTCGCCCCGGCGCGCCTCGGCCAAGACATCGGCCAGGCAATCGCGCACCCGGCGCCGGCGATCACGCGCCGTCAGCTCGGCCGGGTCAGGCACACGCCAAGCAGGGGTCACGAGCGCGGCCCACCACCGCGGCGCAGCTGCTCCTCAATAGCACTAATCGTCGCGGTCACGACCGCCCCGAACCCGGCCTGCACCCCGCAATAGGCGATTTCGGCCAGCGGTGCAGCGCTGTTCTTCCACCACTGCACCAGCTCGACAATCCGGCCACCTTGGAAGTAACGCCGATACCACAGATTCATCGACTCGCTCAGCTCCGAGCCATCGTGATCAAGAGCTGCGTGAGACTCCGGCCAAAGCCACGCCTCGCCATCGCGGGTCGCGACCTTCGCGTTATACGAGTCCCAGGTCGCCTCGTCGGCCGTTCCCGCCGACACCGCCTGCAAGACGTTCACCTCGTCTTCAAACGCCAACGGCTTGCCGGTTGCATCCGGCGCTTGCGCGGCCCGGGTCACCGACGCCGTCAACTGCGCAGCCGCCCGCACCGCCACGTCCACGTTCGACGCGATCGACGAAATGCGTTGCGCCAGAACAGGATCAAGAGCCGTCAAACGATGCTGATGCGCCCCATCCAGCACCGGCGCCACGCTGAGCAACCCCAAGGCCTGGCGATGCTGCAGCCCCAAGAACTCGCCCACACCCGCCGGCTCCACAGGCCACAACTCTGTGGTGACCATCGCCGAAATCGACGCTCCCGCAACCCGTTTGCTCAAACGCTCAAAATGATCTGCAAGAATCTTCGACGGCTTCTGGCAACCCATCCACCGCTGCGCCCATCCAAACGGCAACGCCGGATCAACCACCGCCAACCGCGCCGTCGATGGAAGGAAAACCGTTGCCGGCAAGTAACTTCCGCCGCCCACACTGTTGGCCACCACAACTTGGGAGCCCACCGGGGTCTTCACCACGCTCACTGCCCACGCGATCGGTGACGGCCAAAACTCGCAGCCGCGCACCAACCCGCCCAGCACCCGCTGAGCCAACAACATGTCCGCACTGACCTCAGACGCCGACGCGGCCATACCGCCCATCGCGCTACCCGACCCGGCCCCGCCCGCCAAGACCGGCCCAGACGGCAAACCACTACCGCCAGCAGGCGCCGCGCCGCCACCAGACGAAGCCTGACCACCGGCCGCCGGAGCCGTCGGCGCACCACCGGCAGGTGGAGCACCACCCGCACCCGGCGCACTATACGGAGCCAACGGCCCACCACCACCACCCATCGCCGCCGGCGGCATCATCGGCGCACCACCCACCGGACCCACGCCAGACCCACCGCCCTGAACCGGGCCGCCCCCACCGCCATCCGGCACCCCATGCGGCGCGATCGGCACACCCGCCGGCCCACTACCGGCCGTAGAACCCATCAACGGCTGCTGAGCAGCCATCGCCTGCTGCGCTATCGGCTGCTGAGCCACCGGAGGAGGCGCCGTCGCCCCCATTCCCGACGCAAGACCGGACTGAAAACTGGACCCAGCATTCGCAAGCGGCGACGCCGCAGACTGTGCAGCCGGCGCAGACGGCAACGAGGAAGCCGGCGACGTCGGCATACCCGAGCCCAGACCTGACCCCATCGATCCAGGATTCAACCCCGATCCCAGACCCGAAAGCGCCGAACCACCGCCACCAGCACCACCACCACCAGAAGCGGCCCGACCCATCGAACCGCCGAGCGCCTGCGGAAGCGACGTCAGCGGCGGCATCGTACCCGGGGTTCCTGAAGTGCCCGGGCCGTCCGTGCGCCCCGCATTGGCGGCAAGCAAAGGTTGATTGCTGGCTGATGTGTCTGGTTCCGTCCTGCCAGCGTTGAGCGCGCCGGTACCGTCGCCGTTCTGCCCACTACCATCACCAGAACCATCAGCGGTTTGACCGGTGGTCTCCGGGTCGGAACGTTTTGCGTCGGGTGGTTTCTTTCCGGCATCGCCGTCTGAGCGTTTCCCGTCTTTTGGGGCGTCAGGCGGTTTGTCGAGGGGAATCGTGAAGTTGGCTGCCCGGATGGCGCTTGTGGCTTTCTGGGTGGATTCGGTGGTGGATTCCTCGGCGTGCCCGTTGTATCGGGTCCAGACCTCCATCGCCGTTATGGGATCGCGGTTGCGTACAGCCTTGTTGAATTCCTCCTCGCCGGCCTCGGCGAGGCTGTCGATACGGCCCTGCAAGCCCTTGATATGCACTAACGCTTGGGCGGCGGCCGTGGACGCTGCTTCGTGCATATCCTGGTGCTTGCTCCATAGCCTGATGTTCGCGTCGTGAGCCTGCAGTAGGGCATCGCCAGACTCGCCCTGGTCCGATAGTGCTGCCTCAAACCGCCGCCGATAATGGCTCATCGACGTGCCGATAGCGTCACTGATTTGACTGGCCAGGCCGGTGTGGAATTCCTGTATCTCTTGCATACTTTGAGCGAGTCGCTCAGCGGGGCGCCATGCCTGCTTTAACGCACGTCCGAACGGGCCGTCCCCAAGATCAGAGACTGCACCCTTGGCGGTGGCCGCGCCATTTGTCAGCGCGCTGACCCCTTGGGTGTACAGCTGGCGGGCGATGTGGCCCCCGGCCCGAGCCGCTTCCGATACCGCCTCGCTCACCCCGTCAGCCGCAGTTTCCATCGCCTAGCTCCCGTAGGCCCTGCACAGGTCCCACACCCGCTGATCCGCCTCATTTGCCGCGGCGGAAGTCCAAGTAGTAGACGGCTGAATCGCACCGCGAGCGGGTTCGTTCGTGAGTTTCGATGCCTGGTCGCGGGCCAACTTGAGGCTTTCGGTCAGTGCGTTGCGGATTGTGCCGTCGGCCACTTGATCATCGTTCAATGCCTGGGTGATGTAAGTAAGGCTTGGAATGACGTCTGCCGCAGTGTTCTGTGTTGATGGCATCGCGTGATAACCAGCGGCGAACCGTGTGCACAGGTCGACTGTGGCGGCGTGGACCTGTTCGGCGGTCGGCGCTGGCGCTGCCGCCGGCGCCGAGGACTGTGCAGCGGAGCCGCCGGCCATGTGGTTGCCGACGAGGCCGCCGATACCACCGGCAGTGAGCGCGATCGCGGCCGCGCCGACGATCGCCGCTGTGATCAGACCACCCTTGCCCTTGCGTGGCTGCGGCGGCGGGTAGGCCTGCGGCAGCGGGGGTAGCGGCGGCGTGTAGCTGCCAGGCGCGGACGGCCGCGTCGCCACGTGGGCCGGGTAGGTGTATTGGTCGGTCATGGTCTAGACCTCGATCCCGGTGATTTGTTCAACATTGGTGGCCTCGGCTGCGCTGAGATTTGCTTCGGTTCCGCCGTTGGCGGCGGCCAGCTCGCCGACCTGAGTTGCGCGGTTGGTGGTCAATGCTTCGTGAACGGCCGGCCAGTCGGCCGCAACGGCGCTCACAGCCATTGACATCGGGTCGGTGCCCGGTGTGCAGATTGGGTGGATGCTGGGTTGGATCGGCGCCGCGGCCAACCACCCGCCCGTAGCCGATGCCAGTTCCTCGGCCTCTAAACGAATTACCCTCTCACTCACGGATTTTCCTCCATCCAGCCCAAAAGCCTCTCCATGTACCCACAAACCACGGCCATGCCTTGCGTGTTCGACATCCTCGCTGCCCACAGCGCTTGCCCGCACCACTCACGCGCTCGATCAATGTGCGCCAAGTATGGTGCCGGAAGCATTGCGATGGTGCTGTCCAACGCACCCGGGTGCGGCGGCGGATCCTTTGGAGGCTCAACTATTTCGAATGGAACCGGTTGCCATTCCAACAACGCCGACTCCTCGGAATGCTTCATGTATCCGGTTGCGGACGCCTTGTCCGCGCGCTTCCACCGGGCGGATTGCAGCCGAATGTGGTCGCTGAGCCATTGCGCGTAAGCCGCGGCGGCAATGAGCTCTCGACGGTTGCCAGGGGCCGACGCCGCGATCGCCATCCAAGCTGCGTCGAGTTTCGTTCCGACGCCGGCTCGACGCGCCCGGTCCATGTAGACGTCAAGATCGGTCGTTAAACGCAGTAATTCCTCCTGCACACCGACAAGCAGGTCCGCGGCAAAACGCGCATGAACCAGGCTCACATGCACGGCATCCGTGGTTTCCATCCTTGCCTCTTTCTGCTTCCTGTAAAAATGGTAGCTGTCTGCTGCGACACTGCGCCCGGGTATTTTCCAGGCCGTAAATACTGGTTAGCCCGCGCCGCGTAGTGCCGCCGCGAATTCGGCGGCCACCGGATGCTGGGCGAATTCCTCGGGTATGTGCGCAAACTCTTCACGGAACTCCGCAGCCATGGCCTGGATTCCTGCATGCGTGCGCGCGGCGTTGCGGGCGATCGCGTCGTTCATCGCCTCCTCGAGCTCACCGACAGTCAGCTCCTCTTGGAGGCCAGGGCGAATGTCGCAGCCGATCAGCCGCCCCCGCCCATCGTGTGTCAACACGATGTCGTCGTCGGGATCACCGGTAGCGGTGAACGCATTCACCTTGTCTTCCCAGCGGTAGATCGCATCGAGAAGTTTATCGATCATCGCCGATGACATTTCTGCCCGTGTAGCCATCTCTCATCTCCCTTGAAGTGTCCGAAATCCGCTGCGATACAGCGACATTCCCTCAACCAGCCCCTACTTCTTGTCCTTTTCGGCGCGGCGGCGCGGTTCACGACGAACCTCACCGAACACCGCTTCGGTATTGGCCACCGGGCGCATGACAACCCGTCGGCGTTCCTCGGACTTACGCTCGGCGTCGTTCTTGCCGCCCATCCCGCCCATCATCGGCGGCATCATGCCGAACCCGCCGCCCGATGCAGACCCGGTGGGCGGCGCCGACCCAGTGGCGGGCCCGCCGACGCCCACACTTGACCCCGTGGGCGGGCCAACGGCCGGGCTCGAGCTTGTCATCGGCGCACCACCACCGCCGCCGGCCCCGCCGTCCCCGACGCCGGACGCGGGACTGGTTCCGCCGCTACCGAAGTCCCCGGCTCCCGGGCCATCAGGCGACGAGTTGTCCGGTCCCCCGCCGCTTTCGGGCATCTCAGGGGAGCCCATGTGGGGCATTGAGCCCATCCCGGGAAGCGACGACAGACTCGACAGCGCCGATAGCGGCGAGCCGCCGCCCAGCCCGTGAGTGACCTGGCCGACGGCGCCGGTTCCCGCGCCCATGATCATTCCGGCGACGTTGGCCACCGTGTTCGCGGTATTCGGATCGGCCGCCGCGGCGGCGGCCGGCGGTGTTGCCAGCCCAGGTGTCGGCTGCGGTGCAGCGGTACCGGAGTCGGCCAGATCGGGATTATCGGGATCGCCCGGGCCGTGACCGTGATGGTCATGCCCGACGGCACGTCCATCGTGCTTGCTGGCCTGTTCTGTATGGGCAGGCGGTTGAAGCTGCTCAACTGAGGCCCCAGGATTCTGCACGATCGGCGGCGCAGGGGTAGGCGGCTGAGCCGCACCGGTGAGCGTGGGTGGCGCGGCCGTGGCGAAGGTCTGGAACGCGGCCATCGCCGTGGCTCGTTTTTTGGTCAGCTCGCCCGACAGGGTGGCGACTTGCGCAGCGTTAGACCCGCCGGTGGCGTTGTAGTGGGCGATCGCCACCTTCAAGCGTTGGTTCAGATCGGTGAACTCCTGCGGGTGCGGGGTGCTCTGAATCAACGTGTCGGTGTGCTCGGCTGCTGCGTCGGCGGCGCCGGCCAGCGCAAGGACCTGTGGGTGAAGACTGGACTCCAGCCAGTCCGCGTGGTCGGTGATATTGCTGGCCGCCTGTTGGTGGCCGTCGCGCCAATTCTGGGCAACCGAGGTCCCGGCGTTGCGAACGTTGGCGGCCGTGTGGAGCACCGTCGCGCCAAGTGCCTCACGAACGTGGTTGGCGAAGTTCCGCAGAGCCCCCGGGCCGGGGCCGGAATGCACCAGCGCCGCGATCTGCTCGGCTGGCATGGGCGCCGGCGGGGTCATCGTCGGCGGAACAGGAAGGGTCGGCAACGCGACGTCGGGAACTGCACCTGGCGCTGCGGGGCTTGGGGCACCCGGTGTTGCCGCGCCGTCGAGGATGCCGCTGATCGCCGCCGCGTTCTCGGTGTCGGTGCTCGACAGGGTCGTCGCGGTGCCGTTAAGCGCTAGCCCGCCGGCTGCCCGTAGCTGTCCTGCATGGTCATTGAGCAGGTGCAGTGACTGCGCCCAGGTGGTCAACGAGGCCGCCAGATGGGTGGACACCGTGTCGGCCGCGGCAGCCTGGGCCACCGGTGCCATCCCTGCTGGGGCCGCGGAGCCCTGCAGAGCGGAGGCATCGGCGCGCAGGCCGTCGGGGTCGACCGTCAGGTCCATACGCTGAGGCTACGCGTCTAGAACGGCGTTGATATGCGTCTTGTTTTCGTCGTCGGTGGCTTCGAAGACGGTGATGGTGTTGCTCAGGTGATCCGCCAAGCCGCGCGCGTTAGCAGCCACCCGCTGATAGGCGGCCTCGCGCGCCGCCATCTCGGCTTGCTTGGCCTGCACGTAAGGCGTGTAGGTGTCCCCCACCGCGGCGCGCAGTTCCTCAAGCGTCATGTGGTGATGCCGGCCGTGCGCCTCGACCTGGTCGCCGTAGTCACGCCAAGCCGCGACCGACTGCGCTGCAGCGTCGGTGTCAAGGGAGATCGAGTCCGTCATGTTTCACCGCTTCCTTCGTCACAGGCCCGCGACACGAAGCCTGCATCACTTGCGTTTACCCACTGCCTAGTCTGTAGCATCACCTACCATGTGCGCAAGAGCCGGACGATCCGCATTTCGCGTCGCCGGAGCCCCGCGGCCAGCTTCGCCGCCTGTATTCACTAGCCAAATCACCGTTCCCGCGTGTCGGCGCGGTTCATCCGCCGACGCGCGTGTAAAACTCACCAACAACACAGGCACCAGGAGGAACCCCGACCCCAGCCAACTGAATACGACCGCCCGCTAAACGCAGAAAAGCCCCGCCGAAGCGGGGCCCATCTGCCGAATCGAAGCACCACCTTCGATCCGGGCTCCCTACAACAGGAACCAAGCCTTCCAAGGGGCTGGCTCCAGGATAGAGGACACCCATCGTGAGCCGCAAGAAGGATCACGCCGCCACACGGCCCTTCCCCCCGCGCCCGGCGCCGGGGCGCGAATCCGTGCCAATGCCGGTGCACCACAACGCTCCTCGCACCCCATCACCCCATCCCTCAGCCATGCATGCCGCCGCGCACCCAACTACCGGGTGCGCCCACCCTGATCCGCGCTACCCGCAAATGGAGGCGATGCACCTGACCATTTGAGCGCCGCGGCCCCGAATCATGCAGCGGCTCAACTGAATACCGACATCAGGCACTAACTACCCCCGAACGTTCAAAGCCCCCCGGAGGCAACCGGAGGGCTTTGGGCAGGCGGTAGACCGCCCCATCCCCGAAGGGACTTGCTTTGACAGGCAGTTCTTACGGTAGCGCATGCCTGCGTCCAGCACCAGAGCCGGCGCAGCGTGTCAAACCATCGCCCGACCGTCGACCGGCCGGGCCCGCGCGCGAACACCGGCCGTTTGCTACGCGGCCCCGAACGTATCGCGGCTGTAGCGCCGTTCACCGCCGCCGCGGTGTCGTGCGCACCACCCCGGTAGCCGAGGTGCTCGATATCCGCCGGGGTCGGCGCCTGCTCGGCGCTGCTCCCCCGCCGCCGAGCCTGTTCGTCAACCTCGAGCTCGCCGACGACGCCTACGTCGGCGTGCCGTGCTGGTCCGGCGGCGGCGCCTACTGGGCGCACGTGACCGTCGCGGCGGCCTACGACCTGCGCTACGCCGAAATCCGGCCGCAGATGACCTCTGGCGGCATCGCCAAACGAACCCTGGTCGTCATCGCGGCCGCGTTCGCCCGGACCGCAGACGCTGACACCGGCCGCAACGCCCGCCCCACCAACGAACAGCTCGCCGACGCTACGGGATTCACTGAACGCACCGTCCAGCGGGCCCGTGAATGTCTACGCCTTCTCGCGGTGGCCACCGAGGTGCTGCGCGGCCGCCAACGCACCTACATCGAACGTATGGCGTCCTGGCGCATGGGCGATCGCCACCGCGGTTGGGCCTCCGTGTGGGCGCTGCACGACGACGCCCAGGTCAACCGGGTTATCCACAGCGTGTCACCCCACCTGGAACGGTCCCCAGTAACCCCTCACACCTCACCTCAAAACCGACTGGTTACTACCCACGGGCGCCACAAGGGCGCCCGGCAAGGCGTCGCTACGCGCCGCCCAGCTCCAGACCCAGGAGGTCGGCGCCTGGCCGCGGACTGGCGTAACCATCCGCACGCCCCACCATGGGCCCGACGCTTCACCCCAACCAGCTGGGCCGCCATGCTCGCCGCCCCAGCCGCCGCCGGCTGGACCCCACGCGACCTCAACCAACTCATCACCGACTGGCTCGGCGTGGGCCGGCGCATCCCCGACTCCCCCGCCCGCCCGATCGGGCTCCTCGGCGCGATCCTGACCTGGCACGGTGCCGACAACCTGGGCGAGCGGCCAGCCGCCCTCGACGAGGCACGCGAAGCCCAAGCCCGCGCCGCCCAACGAATCCGCATCGCAGAGAACGCCGCATCGCACCGCGCACATCTAGCCGGCCGAGCCGCAGCACAGGCCGCACAGTCGGGCCCCGGCCGTGCTAAAGCATTCGCCGCCCTATCGGCCGCGCGCCGCCGCAGCGCTCAGCGCCGAACCGAGCAAGCAGCCGCCGAACAAACACGACTCGAAGCGCTCATCGACCGCGCCCGCCGCGACGGCTCTCCTGCCCCCGACGCAACTCGAAACGACCTGTGGCGCTAAACGCTATAGGCCGCCCGAGAGACCTAGCTGTGGTGTTCCACCACGTTGGTGACACGGCGCGACACGATGATGGCATTGTAGGGCGGCATCTACCGGCTCTCCAGGACCCAGAAATACCCGACCTTGCCCAGACAGCAGTGTTTGATGTCCTCAGACGCTCGGAATGACCTGTGAGGACGTATGCCTGCGCAATGGATCGTCGATGCGACATCAGCACTCGGTGACGTCTGCAAGAAAAAGCTAGCCGGCCCAGGAGAAGCCGAGGCAGCGATCCGAGCCCCCATAGAAGAACTGCTCACCGCCGCCGGCCAGAACCTGTCGCTGACAGTCGTCCCTCACGACGAAGTCAGCGACAAAGACCGCGGCGTCCGCCCGGATTACGCGATCCGCGTCGACGGGGCCATCACCGGCTACCTGGAGGTCAAGAAACCGGGGGCGAACCTGGACCCCGAATCGTTCACCGGCCACAACAAGCGCCAATGGGAACGCCAACGCGACTTTCCCAACTTGATCTACACCAACGGAACCGAGTGGCGGCTCTACCACCACGGCAACCCAGTCAGAGACCCTGTGCACCTGGCCGGCGGCACACTGCGTGCCGCGGGAACCAAACTCACCTGCGGGGACGACTTTGAGGTCCTGCTGACCGACTTTCTGCGGTGGGACCCGGTCGACATCACCGGCGTCGTCGCACTCGTTCGCGAGGTCGCACCGCTGTGCCGGCTTCTACGCGGCGAAGTCCTCGACCAGCTCGCCGAAGAAACCCGCGCGATCGCGGCCGGCGCTAAGGAAGCCGATCAGCCCTTCCACGGCCTGGCCCGCGACTGGCGGGCCCTGTTGTTTCCCACTGCCACCGACGACGTCTTCGCCGACGGGTACGCTCAGGCCGTCACCTTCGCGCTGCTGCTGGCCCGCACCGAGAACATTGACCTTGTCGCCGCCGGCAGTCTGCACGAGGTCGGCACCAAGCTGGCCGGGCAGCACTCCCTGATGTCACGTGCCCTGCAGCTCCTCACCGACTACGTCGCCGCTGACTTCCGGGTAACACTGGACTTGCTGGTACGCGTGATCGGCGCCGTCGACTGGCCGAAAGTCCGTGCAGGCAACCGCGATACATATCTGCACCTCTACGAACGGTTCCTCGGCGAATACGATCCCGAGCTCCGCAAGCTCTCCGGCTCCTACTACACACCGCACCAGGTCATCGAGCAGATGGTGCGCCTCGCCGAAGACGTTCTCGTCCACCGACTGGACCGACCCGAGGGGTTCGCCGACCCATCGGTGGTGATCGCGGATCCTGCGATGGGCACCGGCGGGTATCTCCAGCAGGTCATCGAGCACGTCGCTGACCGCGTCGAGGCCCGCGACGGCAAGGGCGCTGTCGCCGGCGCGGTGACCGGCCTGGCAACCCGGCTCTATGGCTTCGAACTGCAGATGGGGCCGTTCGCCGTCGCCGAGCTGCGCGCCACCGACCTGCTGGCCGATATCGGCGCCACCCTGCCGCCCAGAGGGCTCGGGCTGTTCGTCACCGACACCCTGGACGATCCCTACGCCGAGCAGACGCAACTGGGCTCCGGGCTGGAGCTGATCAGCCGCTCCCGCAAACGCGCCGCCCGCGTCAAAGCAAAGACGAAAGTGACTGTGGTAATTGGCAATCCGCCGTACCGCGAACGTGCCGAAGGAATGGGCGGCTGGGTCGAGCGGGGCAGCGGCGCCGACCCCTACAAGCCGCTCGACGATTTCCGAGCCGAAGGCAACGGCCGCCACGAATTCAACCTGAAAAACCTGTACGTCTACTTCTGGCGTTGGGGCACATGGAAAGTCTTCGACGCCAACAGGGATCAGCCCGACGGCGACGTCGGCATCGTCTGCTACATCACCACATCGGGCTACCTGCGCGGCCCCGGCTTCAAAGGGATGCGCGAATATCTGCGCCGCAACACCACCGAAGGCTGGATCATCGACGTCTCGCCCGAAGGGCAACGCCCCGAGGTGGCCACGCGCATTTTCCCGGGCGTCCAACAACCCCTGGCGATCGCCATCTTCACCCGAACCCCGCACTGCGACCCGCAGACCCCCGCCCAAATTCACTACACCGCCGTGCACGGTCACCGTGCCGAGAAGTACGGCGCCCTGGCCAAGCTGAACCTCCACGACACGCAGTGGCACCCGACGCGCACCACCTGGCAGGCCCCGTTCACGCCTGCGACTCAGTCCCAGTGGGACGACTATCCCGCGTTGAACGATCTGCTGCCCTGGAGCAGCACCGGGATCACCGCTAACCGCAACTGGCCCAGCGCCCCCGTCGTCGCCGTCCTCAAAGAGCGCCTCAAACGGCTTGTCGCAGAGCCTGATACCACCCGCAAAGCCGAACTATTCAAGCAAACTGACACATCGTCATTGACTGCGCGCAAAGACCCCTTCGCCGCTCCGGATACCGAACCGCACACCGACCGCCCGTTCAACAACGAAACAGCCAGCTACGTCAACACCGCACGCATCGTCCGATACGGCTACCGCTCATTCGATCGCCAATGGATAATCGCCGACCGGCGACTGCTGGATCGCTCACGCCCGGAACTGTGGGCAGCACGGCTCCCCGGTCAGATGTTCGTCATCGAACAGCATTCCCAACCAGTCAGCGACGGACCAGGCGTCATGCTCTCGGCCCTCATCCCCGATGCCCACCACTTCAACAACCGAGGCGGCCGCGCACTACCGATGCTGCACCCCGGCGGGCGCCCCAACATCGCCAAAGGCCTCCTCGGAGCCCTCTCGACTATCAGTGGCCGCAAACTCACCGCCGAGGACCTGATCGCATACATCGCCGGCGTCACCGCCCACCCCGGATTCACCGAACAGTTCACCGAAGAACTGGACACCCCCGGAATCCGCGTCCCGATCACCACCGACCCTGAACTGCTCCAACAAGCCATCGACCTCGGCCGCCACGCGATCTGGCTACATACCTACGCCGAACGGTTCACCGCTATCCACGGCAGCGACGTCCGATACCCCGCGGGTGACCCGCACCGCATCACCAACCTGACCGCAGTCAAGTCAATGCCGACCGCAATGACCTACGACTCCGACACCGCCACCATCCACATCGGCGGGGGCTCATTTGGCCCTGTCCCACAAGCGGTTTGGGGTTACACCGTCGGCGGCCGAGAAGTCGTCAAATCCTGGTTCAACTACCGCAAGGCCAACCCGACCGGGCGCCGCACCAGCCCGCTGGACGACATCAACGCCACGACCTGGCCGACGGAGTGGAACGGCGAACTCATCGACCTACTGTCGGTGCTCAGTCGCCTCGTTGAGCTGCAGCCTGCGCAGGCCGACGTGCTCAACGCCATCCTCGCCAAACCGGTCGCGAGCTACACCGACCTCGCCGCCGCCGGAGTGACCTGGCCTGGCCCCAACGCCAACGACGTACAGCGCAGCCCCAACTACGCGGAGGCAGACCAGGGCCAGCAGACCGAGGACGTGGACGGACAGCTCGGCTTCACATTCGGCGACAACTGAGGACCCCGACCGCCCCGAGAGGCCGTTGCAACTGTGGTTCGGTGACTTCGCCGCGTAACCGATGTCACGAGATAGCACACCTAGCCTGGCGCCCAAGCGCCGATGCACCTACGACGCTATAGCGCGAGTTGTCTGCCGAGCGTGAGCGCGGGCCTGCTTGAGAATCTTGTCGACATAGGGCGCGATGAGATCCGACATGTCGAGGTCGAGGCTTTGCGCATAGTTCTTGATGAGCTGGTGATCAGCGTTGGTGAGGCGCTTACCAAAGTATTTCTGTGCTTGACGCCGCTCACGGCGCCGCCAGTCGGACTTTGCACCGGTCGCTGAGCCCTCGTCGACGTCACCATCGCTCGAAGGTTTCCGAATATCTTCCGAAAAGCCCACCATCTCCGAACCTCTCTGAAATCCCAGCTCAGCCCTGTCCTAGTGCTGATCGCAAGCCTACCGCAGCACACTGCTTTCTCGAAGATTTCGGTTATGCGTGTCCCCCAGGCTGCACTCTGTGGCGGTTATTCCGAAATTAGCCGCTGATATTGCGATATGATTTCCGCAATCGAAGGCTGCAATCTGCACATCAGCAGGTACCGTTAGACGATGCACTCGCCGGTCGGCGCCCCGTGGCCAGGTGGCGAGCACGGCGAAGTCCTCAGCCCCTCCGGACAACGCTCATATCTCGCCGCCACCGCGGCCGTCCTAGCCGGACGCAGCCCCCGATGGGCATCAGAGCTGGCCAGTACCGGCGCCGTGGACGCCGAGCAAGGCCACGTCACCGGCCGCCAAGGCCGCCCAGCATGGTTCCTGTTCGCCGACAGCTTCGAGCGCTACCTTCACGCACGCGGAAAATGGCCACCCACCACGGCAGCGACCGACTGGGAGCATCTGCTCCAGCTTCAAGGCGCAGACCTCGAAGCCGCGCGACAGGCCAACGCCACACTGCAAGCCGAAAATGCCCAACTCAAGGCCGCCCTCGCCCAGCGCGATGAAAACATCGCCCAACTTGCCGAAATCGTGGCTCAACTAGCCAAAACACCACGTTAGCCGAGGTGCCACGAGAGGTTACGACGCGGCAGAGTTGACCGTTTTCTCTGCCCGGGCCGGACCACGGCGCCGCTTGAAATACAGGGTCAGCGCCTCATCGACAAGCGCGCTGCGTGACGGCGCTCCCCACTCTTTAACCAGCTGCTCATCGATAGTCTTCGCATCAGCCGGGTTCAGACCGGTCAGCGCGATCTTGGCCGGCGGGGCAATGTGACGGCGACGCTTGCGCACCACGGGTTGGCGGGTGAACAAGCTGCCCGGCGCTTTTTCGGCGTTCTCTGCCGGTTTCCAGTGGCGGGCGAGTTCTTCATGGACGGCGTCGATGGCATCGAGCACGATCTGACCATAAGTGCGGGCCTTGGCCGGGTTCTTCTTCTTTTCCGCCAGGTTCAAGCTGCGCAGCTTCGCCAGATTGTCTGCCGAAATCTCCGCGGTCGGGTTACCTTCACCGTCGGAGTCGCCAGCTTTCGCGGTCCGGCTGCCTGCCGCCCCCACTCCCCCGCCCGGCGGGCTCGTCTCAGCCTGGACTTCGTTCGCTCGCGTTTCGACCGGCGCCGCAGGCGGGGCGGGTGTACCGACCGGATCAGGCTGCCCCGCCCGGCTGCCGACCCCAACCCTTGGTAGGAATTCGTCCAGGTCGTCATCAAGGGCGGATTCGTCAAAGACACTCTTCTTGGCCATGGGGGCGCTCCTTACTCCTGTGCTCCCGCCGCTGCTGCGGCTGCTCGCTCTTTGGACGCGCGCATCAGGACTTCCCGGGTCAGCTCCTGGTAGTCCTGGGCTACCGCCCCCGGGTCTTTTGACCACAGTCGGTCGGTGGCGTCCCTTCTGCCCCGGTTCCGCAGCGCGGTCATCAGGGTCGCTTTCTGCTCTTCGCTGGGGTTAGCGAGCTCCTGGGCGGTCAGGTGCCGCTCTCGCATGTCGATAGCCAACGCCGGCGCGCTGCGGATTGTGGCTTGGAACGGTTCCACCTCAGATCCGAGCATTTCCTTGACCTGGTTGAACACGTGCGGCAGCCGCACCGAGGCGTTGGGGTTCACGTCGAAGAGTACGACGCCGATCAGCGAGATCGGGGATCCGTACCGCTTGGCGCGGCGGTAGGTAGCCGCGAGTTGACGCACCCCATTGAGGGACGCCCCATCTTCTTTGGTCGGCACGACCAGATAGCGGCAAGCCTGCAGAAGGGCGATGAGCAGTACTTTGTCGCCGTGTCCGGAGTCGACCAGGATGATGTCGTACCCTTCGCGTTCGCATAGCTCGGTGAGCGCAGCGTCGAGATTCTCGGCCAAGTCGACCGGTTCGGTTGATGCGGCGATGGCCGTGGATACCTGGCCGATCGCCGGGCCGCCCATCAGAATGTCGAGGTTTGGGCGGATATTGCGGTACGGCTCAAGTGCGACTCCCCCGCCCGGTCCGTATTGCAGGGCGATGGCGAGGTTCTTGCCTTTATCCCACAGTTCTTCGGGGACACCAAGATCGTCGATCGTCAGGTTTCCCTGCTGGTCAGCGTCCACGACCAGCACTTTTCTACCCTTACGGGCGATGGCCACCCCTATGCCGGCCACTATTGACGACTTACCGCTGCCGCCCTTCTGCGTGGCGACGACCACCTTCTCCGCGAGCACTGTCATACCCGCGATAGTAGCTCGGCACCCGGTTGGCTGTCTACTATACACAACCGATGGTGATCCGTTTGTTACCTCCCATCGGGTTTCATATCTGTATCCGTGTACCCAGATAGGTCAATACTCGTTTCGTAGCCCGCTTACCCGTTGGTTTATCCAGCGCGTTATCGACCCGTAGTTCTGTCGGCTTCTCTACCGGTCTACTACTTCGCAGTACTAGCCGCATAACATCGCGTCCTGGTACACGCTGCTTGATGGGCGTCACAAACCGTTGGCCGATTGGGATGGCCGATTCTATACCACTCCGACATCCCATACCTCTGATTTGTGGTGATACATCGGCACTCAGACGTCGTACCTCTTTCCGGCTACACACCAAACTCGTGATCCGTGCTTTCCTTGGTGTGACGACTAGTTGCTGTAGCCGTTTCGAACCACCGCACAACATCCGTATCTGACTACGGCTAGCTATACGCTTAGGATTACGGCTGACCACAGGGTATCCCTCTCCTAAGTGCAGCCGGTTCGTAATACACCACTCGGCGCGTTGTGGACCACCGCTGGTTAGCCCCATCATCATGGGACTGGTTACTCGACTGAAACGCCGTTTCTGCATCCCTACTCGGATACGCATCGGGCAGGGGAGATGCCCCCGTGTCCCACGACCAATCCGGTTGCGTGTGACGACGGAAATGCACAAACGGCTCAGCAGCGTTATCCCTGCAGATCAGTGCCATTTTCTCCGTGCCTTGCACTCATCGAACATAAAGCCGACCCGAACTACGATGCCGTAGCGACACGGATGCCCACAACAACTCGGGCCGCATTCGTTGCGCATGCCGGCACGCTCGTGGCTCGCGCGCTCAGGAGGCGATCACCATCAGCCTCTCGTCCTCAACTCCTCTCTGTGCTGCACACAGCACGCAGTGGGCCATGTGAGGTCGGCCCTCGCGCGGACCCCAGGGCGCTCGGCGGCGTCGACGTCGCCCCTTCGCGCACAACCCGGGCAGCACCGCAGGGCACACGTCGACAGGCTCGAAGTGGGGGAGAGGAGGCACTTTCCAGATCAACTCCGCGGCCCACCATTACGGTGCGAATGCACAGCGACAAAGAACCTCTTAGCGCTTAAGTTTCGCTCTCCGCGGCGCCGAAGAGTCGCGCACGAAGCTCGGAGGATATAGGTGCTCCTGCGCACCACACGGGAACTGGAACCAGGAGAATGGCAGACCCGCATTGAGGCCGCATGGTTTCGAATTCCCTAGACGAGCCATGTCGGCAGCCGGGCGGTTCCAGTGGACCTCCACCCACAGCTGATCCCGGACAGCAGGCGCGGAATATTGCACGCCGCTCAAGAGACGTTCCGCGGTCGCAGACTGCACTGACCAGGCCAAAGATGTACCGGCCGACACGAACTACGCCGAGTCCCGGCGAATCAGATCAGCACTCTCTACTTACTAGGGACCCGCAGGACCCCAGCCGGACAACCTCAGCATCCGCCGCTATGACCTGGCGGGCGCGAAACTAGAGCCAGACACCGCGGCGGGGGAGAGGAGGATCGACCACGCTCGACGACCACTGACCTGCAGAAATAGTCGGAGGTCACGCAGCGCGGTAACCCGCCACACCCACAATCACCCCTGAATTCCCTCCTGTGCCGCGTAGACCCTTCTCGGCACCGGAAACCTTCGCCCGGCCGCGTTAGCCCCCGTGCGAGATCGTCAGCGCATTTAACGACGTGACAGCGCCGCCAGCGGCGGCCCCGCAGCGGCCCAGGAGTCAATTCCAGATCCCGAGTTCTGGGAGGAGCCTTCCGACAGCGTCGATGATGCCCTCGGCATCGATCAGGGTCGACGTCAAACAGTAAGTCGTCCGCAACGCCGAGACTGAGTCATCCCGTTAACTAGGGGGTCGCCGCCGCCGGCGCGGTCGCACCCTGCTGGGGGGCCGGCGTCTGGGTGGCTGCCGGCTGGGGGGTGGACACTGGCTGTTGGTCGGGTCCTGGTGCAAGCGGGGTGCCGAGGCTTCCCGGGGCTGGCGGTTGCGGGGCACCCGGAGCCTGGGGTAGCGGCGCGGCTGGCGCAGGCGTCTGAGGTGCACCAGGAGCGGGAGCTTGGGGCGGCGGCGCCGCAGGCGTTGCCGCTGCCGGCGTCTGCGGCCCGCTTGGCACGGCGCCCGGCAGGGGAGTGCCCTGGGCCAGACCGGTGGCAGGAGTACCGACGCTGCCAGGGTTTGCGGCTGGCACCGCCGTCGGGGTCGGGGGAGCGCCGGTGCCTGATGTCGGCGAGCCGTTCCCGGCGCTACCCCCGCGGCCCGTTCCGCCAGCCGCTGCGCCCGTGCCCGGCGGGGGTTGTACCCACACGGCCAGGTCGGGGCCGCCGGCGTTATAGACCACGCTGTCGGGCGTGTCACCGGTGACGTCGAAGTACAGTTTGCCGCTGGCCTGTTGCCCCTGGGCCAGCCCTGCGGGGTTGACGCCCTGGGCGGTCGCGACCTGGAACAGCTCGCGGTAGGTCTGTCCGCTGCGGGCGCGGGCGTTGAAGTTCGACACGATAGGCGTGGTGGAGCCGTGGGTGGCCTCGTCGGTGGCCGTGGCTTCCCACAGCGCGCCGTCGAGGTGATACGGGATGGCGTCGCTGCTGGGTTTGAGGTTGGTGACCGTCCAGGTGCCCTCACCGATCTGGGTAGAACTGCCCAGGGCGTGCAGATTGGTGGTGTTGGCGGTGGCCACCGCGGTGCCCGGGTCGGCATGAACCAGACCGGCGCTCAGCGCGCCTCCGGTGGCGGCGATCGCGGCAAGGATGGTGGTGGTGCGGATGATTGGCACGTCTGAACCCCGGCTTCCCCGTTGCCGGCTCATGTGAGCCGGTCTGTTTGACATCGTTGTATCAGTCGTTTCGCCGCTTCACAACCACGCCCGTTGCCGAGGTTGAGCCCGCTCGCCTGCCTCATATTGGTAGCTGCTATGTCGCGGCGCCGCTGTAGAATTCATGATATGAGCGCGCCTGACAGTTTCACTGAAATCTTGGCCGCTTTACCTCTGGAGCAGCGGCGGCGCGTGAGCAACGCGGTAGCCAGCAGCATGATCGAAGGGGATATCCCCGACGTAGCGTCGGTTGCTTTGCTCACCGACCTGGCGATCGGGAAAATCACGGGCGAGCAGTACCGCGCCGCCATCCTGGCCGATACCCGGGCGCCGACGGTAGCCAACCGCTAGCCACGCCCGTGCAGTGGGAGGACTATTTCTGGCCGGGCACCAAAGTTCTCGCCAACAAACTCGACATCCACGACGCCTCGGAACTAACCCGTGTTGAGCACAGCCTGGCCCAAGGCCGCGCCATCGAATTGGGCAACGGCGCCGTTGACAGCTCTTGCTGAGAAGTCCGGCCGCGGCCTGGACTTTGGCGCTATTTCATGGGAGGTGTTCGTTCAGCGCGCTGCCTTCTCCTGCCCTGCTCAGGACGAGAACGAACCGCAGGATCACTGGATGGTGCCGGTGTTCGCGCAGATCGCCCGCCCAGCAGGTGATATCAGCATCACGACCGAGCTCCGCGCGACCCGCCGCTCAGAAGGCTACGATCCTGGGTTATAGCGTCGCAGCGCGCGGCTTGGATCACCGGCGGACGCCCTCGTATCGCACAACCCCTGCCCATCGCCTATTTTGCTTATGTTGCGTAAACACTTCCGTGTTGCGCTCGTGCCGCGATTGTTCTAGAAGTGCCATACTGAAACCTGTACTATTTTTTGCACACCAGGGCACCCGCCGAGGGCTCTTGTCGCAGGAGGGTGATCATCAGCGCTGAGCCGTTAGACGAAGACGCCGCCGCCGAGGAGGCGCGCTCGCTACTCCGCCAGGGCTATGACATCAAGAAGGTGGTGGCCCAAACCGGGCTCTCCCAAAATCAGGTCGAGATGCTCGCTAGCAGCACCCTTGCCCCCGATGTGAAGCGGCTGGCCAAGTACATGAATGCGCGGCTGGGCGAGCTGGGAATGAGCCAGCTCGAAGCCAGCAAACTAGGCCTGGTCTCGCGCTCGACGCTGAACCTGCTCGGCAAAGACGACAGGGTCCCGGGCAGCGCCACCTTGTCCAAACTTGATGAACTGTTGTCCTGGGAGCCAGGGTCAGCGCACGCGACCATGCACGGGTCGGAACCCACACCGCGCGAGAACACCATTAGCCGCCCACCCGGCCCGATCGTGGATCGCGACGCCGAGGACGACTACGACAACCTGCGCATGTGGATCGAAAAGCGGCTACTCGAGCTGCAGATGAGTAAGAGCCGCCTGGCCGCGGTGGGCGGGCCCGGCCGCACAACGCTAGCCACCATGGGCAAGCGCGGCTACAGCCCCAACGCCGAAACCTTGGAAAGAATCGACACCCACCTCATGTGGGCTCCCGGCTCAGCGTTTGCCGCACTCAAAGGCGGCAAACCCGTCAACCTGCACATCGACGTCAAACCGCACCCCGCTCTGGTCCCCGTCCACTCGATCATCGACCGGCTCAAGGTGCTGCGAACCCGCGCCGAACGCCAACAGCAAAGCCTTGACCAGCAGCTTCGAGACATTGACCAGGCGCTTTCGCAGGCATACCTGGTCGTCGAGGACTTAGCACCCCACCAGCGCAGCAGCAACTCGTTACCATGACGGTGACGACGCCCCCACGGGGCACACAGGTAACCACGGCCGGGCGATCCCGCCCGCCACGGTCGCCGGGCACGGGCACGACCGCACAGGCCGATGCCGCACATCAGGAGAAACACTCATGACGAGCGGCATCGGGAGAACACTATGGCGCGCAGGACCGACGACCAGCAGCCGGATCTGTTCAGCTTCGAAGGGACTGACGACGCCAGTGACCGAATGGATGCAGCAAGCGGTACACGACGTGTACCGCAATTGGCTGGATCTTCCCCCGGACTGGACACCGCAACAGAAGCGCCGGCACCTCAACGACCTGACGGCCCGATTGGACCGGATGGCAGCCCAGATGGCCGACGACCTGGCAGCCTCAGCGATCCAGCAATGGACTCAACGCCACGGCGCGCACCCGGACTACCTGACGACCGTGCGGCTGCGCGAGACGGCGCTGCAGAACGCGCGGGAAACGGTCGTACGGCAGGAGCTCTACGACCAGATCGAGGAACCGCCCGAGCAGACGGTCGCGTTCAACCCGCCGCTTCCTCAGCCGGTACCAGCCAGCCAGGTGCCGTGGAACCTGCGCTGGAACGACGCCCGCTATCGCAGCGAACCGGGGGAGCAGATCGAGGCCCTGGCCGAGATGGTGTGGCCGGATCCGCAGTTCTCGGACCTGTTCCGCATCAAAGCGGCCTACCTGTTGATCGCCCGCCTCGAGGACCAGCTTCCGCTACCGGACGGCCCCCAGCATCCACTGGCAGCCGAATTGGCACCACTGGTGTACGAGGATCTTCGCCTCGACGGCTATCCCGTGAAGTAATCGCACCTGAGCCACAACTGTCGCTGTTCGAGGACTTCGACCAGCCCACCGACCCACGCAGCATCGACCCCGGCGGCACGCCACTACCGCCACCGCGCCGCCTCGACGACACTGCCGACCTCGCGCAGCCCGGCGACGGTGACCTGTACGCCCTAGACTCGACCCCGGCCGAAGCCCACACCAGCGGCGCCGAGATCGCCGCCGACCCCGCCGCGGAGTTGGACTTCACGCAGCGCACACTGCCCGACCCCGAGCACTCCCAGAAGCAGACCTTGGCGCCGCCGGCTGGCACCAGTCCGGCAACGCAGCCCGCCCGCGGGGTCAATACCGAGGAACCCAGCACCGCGGCGACGTCCAGCGCTGATGAGATCGCCCCGCCATCGGCGGTCGAGCTCACTTCACCGAGGTTTCGCCTGGGCACCGACATCCGGGTGCCGTCAGGGACCAAAGCCCGCATCCAGGCCAACCTCGCGGCGATCGACGTGCTCGAACGGCTGCGCGCCGACGGCGGCAGGCCGGCCACCGACACCGAACGCGACGTGCTGGCCAGCTGGTCAGGGTGGGGAGCCTGCGCCGAGCTGTTCGATCGGCGCAGCGACCAATACGTCACCGAGCGCGACCAGCTCCGCAGCGTGCTGGGAGCCGACGCCTACCGGGCCGCCGAAGCCAGCATCCTCAACGCCCACTACACCGACCCAATCATCGCCGCGGCCATGTGGGACGCCCTCCGACACGCCGGGCTGCGCGACGGCCGTGTCCTCGAACCAGGCTGCGGCTCAGGCACCTTCATCGGCCTAGCCCCCCCAGACACGGTCCTGGTCGGCGTCGACAACGACACCGTCACCGCCTCCCTCGCCGCCGCGCTCTACCCGCACGCCCAAATCCGCGCCGAAGGCTTCGAAACCACCCGGGTCCCCGCCGACTCGTTCGTCGCCACGATCGGCAACGTGCCGTTCGGCAACTTCTCACTCATCGACCCCGCCCACAACCCGGCCCGGTTCAGCATCCACAACCACTTCATCAACAAAGCGATCAGCTTGACCGCCCCCGGCGGCTACGTCACGGTCCTGACCAGCCGCTACACCATGGACAGCGTCGACACTCGAGCCCGGCGGGCCATGGCCGCCGAAGCCGACCTGATCGGCGCCGTGCGGCTGCCGTCCACGGCGTTCAAACGAGTCGCCGGCACCGAGGTCGTCACCGACATCTTGGTGTTGCGCCGCAAAGACAGCGACCGCGCCGACACAGACCTGACCGCCTGGATCGACACTGAAACCCTCGACGTCGAGGACCTCGACCACCTCGTCGACGAGACGGTTTTCGGCCGCGACGACGTCGGGGATGCCCTCAACATCAACGAATACTTCCTCAACCACCCCGACAACGTTGTCGGCACCTTGGCCCTGGGCCAAGGCATCCACGGCTCACCGACCCTCAAAGTCGTGGGGGAGGAGCAGCAGAGCCGCGAGGCGCTCGCCGATGCCATCGGCGGCCGCCTCCGCGACATCGTCGAGAACGCTTTGGCCCGCGGCCACGCCCTGACCGCTACCGCTGACTCGCTCATCGACGTCGACACCACGGTGTTCGACCCGGGCCTGTTCACCGAGGCCGAACGCGCCGAACAACCACCCCTGGACGCGCTGCGCTACCACCCACCGACCGACAGCATCCAACGGTGGACCGGGCATAGCTGGCAAGAGCAGCGCACCCCCAAAAGCCGTCTGCGCGAAACCCGTTCGCTCATCGAGCTGCGCGAGGCCGCCACCGCTGTCATCGCCTCCCAGCGCGACGGCCAACCCCTACCCGAGCGCGAGCAGCTCCGCGCGCAGCTGAACACGCTCTATGACGGCTACGTGAGCAAGTACGGGCCGATCAACCGCTTCAAATGGATCTACCCGCAACCGCCAACCCAAGAGTCCCACGACCGCAAAGTGGCTGGCGCAGAAGAACAATGGCGCAAAGCACAAGGCATCGACGGCGTGCGCTACCGGGGCCCGGTGCCCGAGCATCTTCAGCAGGAATGGTCGGAGAAGGCCTGGGAAGCCGGCAACCCCTACAAGCGCCGCCCGCACCTGGACGGCGGCATGAAAAACGATCCCCGCTGGGCCAACGTCGCCGCCTTGGAGATGTTCAACGAACAGAGCGGCGAAGCCCTCAAAGCGCCCATCTTCTCCGTGGACGTCCTGACCGCCCGCACGGTCCCCGACACCGCCGCCACCATCAGCGACGCCCTGGCCATCAGTATCGACCAGCACCAGCGCATCGACGTCGACTACATCGCCACCCTTCTGGGAGCAGAGCCTGACGAGGTCCGCGAACAACTACGCGGGCTGGCCTACCCGTCCCTGGACGACCCCGACGAACTTGTTCCCGCGGTCACCGCCCTGTCAGGCAATGTCCGCAACAAACTGGCCGCCGCCCGGGCCGCCGCCGAAACCAATCCCGCCTACGCCGAATACATGTCGGCGCTGCAGGCGGTCATGCCCGCCGATAAAGAAGCCTCCCAAATCCGGGTCCGCCCCGGCGCCCCATGGATCGACGCCAAATACGTCGCCCAGTTCGCCAACGAGACATTCGGCGCCGACACCGTCGTCGCCGACCACATCAGCGGCACCTGGTCAGTGGACTGCGCACGCCACCAACGCGCCTCAGTGGCCATGACCGAAACATGGGGCACCGAGTACAAAGACGCGATCGAGCTGCTCGACGCGCTGTGTAACTCCAAGCCGATCACCGTCAATCGGCCGGCCGAGGTCGTTGCCGAAACCGGCGGCCCAACAATCAATTTCGAAGCTACCTTCGCCGCCCAAGCCAAGGCAGCCAAGATTACCGAGGCCTTCCAGGAATGGGTATTCGACGACGACCGCCGCCGCGAGGAGCTGGTCGCCGAATTCAACGCCCGGTTCAACAGCCTTGTCGCGCCGAAACATCGCGGCGACCACCTGAGCCTGCCCGGCCTATCGGAGAAGTTCGAGCCCCACCCCTACCAGCGCGACGCTGTCGCCCGCATCATCGCCGAACCCACCGTGCTGCTCGACCACGTGGTCGGCGCGGGCAAAACAGGATCCATGCTGATGGGAGCGATGGAACTCAAACGGCTCGGGTTATGCTCTCAGCCCTGGATCGTGGTCCCCAACCACATCATCGAGCAAGTCGGCAGAGAAGCCGCGCAATGGTATCCGGCCGCCCGAATCCTGCTCGGCACACCAGGAACCGACCCTGAAGGCCGACGCCGATTCGTCGCGCAATCCGCCGCCACCGACTGGGACATGGTCATTGTTCCCCAAAGCCTGTTCACCGCGATCGGGGTCAGCGCCGACACCCACGCCGACTACATCCAACGCCAACTCGACGAACTCGACAACCACCAAGACCGCGCCCTCACCTCGATGAGCAAAAAGCGAGTCGAACAACAGAAGAAACGCCTCGACGCCCGCCTCAAAGACATGACCAAGCAGGACAGAAAAGACACCGGCCTCACATTCGAAAATGCCGGTGCGGACTACCTTTTCATCGACGAAGCCCACATGTACAAAAACAAAGGACGCCTCAGCAACATCGAAGAACTGTCCTGCCCTGCCCCCGCTCAACGTGCCGAAGACCTCGCCATGAAACTCGAAGTCCTGCGAGCACGCCGCCACGACGAAGGCCGCGCCGCGGGTCTGCGACCCGACCAAGTCGTCGAGCGGGTGGCCACCTTCGCCACCGGCACACCAGTGGCCAACTCCCTGGGCGAGCTGTGGGTCATGCAGAACTATCTGCGTCCCGACCTGCTCGCCGCCGCCGGTGTCGCTGACATCAACGATTGGGGAGCCAACTTCACCGCCCCTGTGAGCGGTGTGGAAGTCAACGCCACCGGCACCAGCCTGCGCACCGTCACCCGGGTAGGGAAATTCTGCAATCTTCCTGAACTGCTGGCACTCTCGTCGATCTTCACCGACGTGGTCACCCGCGACGAAGTCCCCATCGAGCTTCCCCGCCTGTCTGGCGGCCGGCGCCGCGTCGACAGCATCACCCCCAGCCAAGAGGTCAAAGACTTCATCACCGACCTGGGCTGGCGTCTCGATCACCTCGACCCCCGCCGCCCCGACAAAGACAACCAACTCAAGATCGCCAACGACGGCCGCAACGTCTCACTGGACCCGCGCCTGGCGGGCCTTGAAGCCCCGGCAACCTCTCGGGCATCCGCAGTCGCCGACGACATCATGGATATCCACCGCGCCAGCGCCGACAACGTCTACCACGACCCGGAAACCGGCCGTGCCATGCCGATCCGCGGCGCCTTCCAACTCGCGTTCTGCGACCGCGGCACCCCGTCTAAAGACCCACGCCAATTCACCCTCTACGGCGCGATCCGTGACGAACTCATCGCCCGCGGCATGCCCGCCGACGCGATCGCGTTCATCCACGACTTCGTCAAACCGGCCGACAAACTCAACCTGTTCCACCGCTGCCGCACCGGGGAGGTCTCCGTCCTGATCGGGTCCACCGAAAAAATGGGCACCGGCATGAATGTTCAAACCCGAATGCGCGCCCTACACCATGTCGATGTTCCATGGCGTCCCGCCGATCTCGAGCAGCGCGAAGGCCGCATCATGCGCCAGGGAAACCAAAACAGCGACATCGACATCGTCAGTTACGTCACCGAAGGCGCCTACGACACCGTCATGTGGCAAAAAGTCGAATTCAAAGCCCGCTTCATCGAACAGGTAAAACGCGAAAACGTGGACGTCGATGAGATCGAAGACCTTGGGGGAGGAGACATCTCCGGCGCCGCCGCCGAAACCAAGGCCATCGCTACCGGCGACCCCCGCTACATCAGACAAGTCGAACTCGACGACGACGTCAGACGGCTGGCAGCCCTGGAATCGGCCCACCGCGACGCCGCCGCCCGCCGCCGCCACCAGCGCCAGTCCACCGAGCGTGAACTTGACGCCACCACAAAAGAACTCGACACCCTCGCACCAGTCCTCGATCAGATCGCCGCGACCGGCGAGCGGCCCGCACACATCACCGTGGGCGACCGCGGGTACGCAGAACGCAAAGACGCCGCCGCCCCATTCGCCGCCGCCTGCCGCGACGCCTATCTCGCCCTTAAACACAAATCCAGCTTCGACACCAAACCCCTCGACGCCACCATCAACGGCATCACCATCACCGCGCGGCGAAGCCACCTCAAAGGCGAGCTGCACCTGACCCTCGACGTACCGTCAACCACCGTCGCCATCGAAGACGCCGAACTGTTCGCCACAGCACCCACCGTCGGCGGCGACGCCCACATCGCCAAAGCCAGAGGACTGCTCCAGCGCGTCGAGAACGCCTACAAAGACATCCCGCACCACAACACCCGCCTGCAGCGACACGCAGACACCCTCACCCGCGAGCTGCACGACTACGACAACACCAGCCTCGGCGACTTCGAGCACGCCGCCGAACTCGCCGATAAACGCCTAGAACTGAGCACCTTGACCGCCCAGCTACGCATGGAAGCCCAAAGCGAAGCGGCCCAAGCCGCATCCGCAGCCGCCCGCGAACGCATGCTCGAGGCCGGACGCCAACCAGGCTGGACCCTCGAACTCAACCCAACCCCCGCGCTCATCGCCGAGTCAGGGCTACCCGACGCCACCAGCTACCGCGCCGCCCAACGCATCATCGAACAACACCGCGCCGCCGAATACCGCAACGAGCACATCGCCAAAGACCAAGAACAGCAGCAGCAACAACACCGTGACAACACCGACGACGGCGAGCTCGGGCTGTAGGGCCGGCCCGGCCAGGCGCTACAACACGAAATGGCCGGTATCGACCCGCTCTACGCCACGGCGCGATTCACCACGCGCGTCCTCATCGACGTTCTCGCGCATCCACCGGGCCAGGCGCGCAGGCTGCGCGCCGGCGACCAGCAACACCGCTTCAACGATCCACGGCTCCACCATCACCCACCTTTCCAGTATTCGGGCATGTGCCACCCTACGAGCAGCAGCCGACAACCTTCAGAGAGCCAGATAGGTTGCGGCGGAAGCGGATTCACCGCGACAAGGCTGGCGGTTTAACCGCGACGTCGCACCAATCCCGCTGAACGACACCACAGTTCGACGGCCGGGAACCGCCCGGCCGTTTCACACGCCATCCTCAGCTCACATGCAGCCGCCCCCGAAGCCGGGCACAAAGCGCCAATAACGGCAATGCGTAAACGCAGGATAGACACCACCAGGTACACTGGGCTTGTGACAGGTGTAAGTTGCGTCTCGCGCCGGTGGCCGGCCAACTTACACTACGCGGGTAATGATCCGAACGAGGTTGGAAGTCAGACGATGACGGCAAGCAGCCCCGAACGCTTCGGCAGGCAGCAGACCACGCGGCCGGCTGGCTGGCTGGTGCAGCCCTGCGCGCTTGCCCGTGAACACCACGTCCTCTACGCCGGGTGTTCACGTCGCTGCTTTGCGCACGTGCGTCGATTTTCGCCGAAGCTGTCAGATCACGGTGTTAGCGTTAAGGCGGCGTCACGGGCGGCAGGGTTAAGACCCCCAACCCGCAGGAGCACGTGGCCATCTCCCGCTTCGTGCGCCCCGCCCGTGACGCCAGCCCCGAACTGTTGTCGTAGCGCAGTGCTATGTTGCTGCCACCAGTACCAGCAGCATTCACAGGGGCGGTGATCACAGTGCAGGCGCAACTCGTCGCGGCCGATCCGTGGTGGGATTACGCGCGCGGCTGGGCCACGGCACTACGCAGCGGTGTCGCGCCAGCGTCGGTCGCGGTCTACGGCCCCATTCTCGACGACGATGAACAAGCGCGGCTGTGCACCACCGCCACGTCCAGCCGCCTGGCCGCCGGCGACGGCACCTACGAGCGGTCCTCCACGTTCGTCTTCGGCAGCGCTGGGCTCACGCTGGGGATGCTCGCCGCGCAGAGCGTTATCAACGGCCGACGCAAAAGGCGGGCTCGCCGCGACGAGGTCGCTCAATGGCGCTATCAGCAGCAGTCCACCATCGTCGTCACCGACGAGCGGCTGATGTGCAGCGGACCAGACGGCACGCTAATTGATTTCTGGTTCGGCTACGTCACGGAGTTCTACCCAGATCTACTGGGCTGCACCGTGACGTTCGCTTACGGTGATCGTTGCCTGCCCCTACGTGTGGCTGGGCCGTCGGCGGTGGCCATTGCGTTATGGTCCGCGCACGCGCTGTACGGGCCAGCGTGGACCAACGACGTCCGTCTGCAGCCGCTCTTGGCGGGCAGCCAACCGCGGCTGGCTCTACCGGTGGGCCGTCACGACGAGTGGGTCGCCCACCACGCGTAGAGCGCGTTGAGCGCGTTGGGATCCGGCACGTCGGAGGCAACGACCGCTAATAGGTGTTCGGAATCTACGGTCCAGGCCATCAGCGGCCGGTCATCGCGGAACCCGCAAAACACGGTGCCCTTGGGGACGCTCGGGTCAGACACGCGCCGCCAAGGGCCTGGTGACTGAATATTGCCAGGGCACACCACGGTGTTGGCGGTCGAAATGACCTGGGCGAATGCGGCCTGCAGCGATGCAGTGTCGCGGGCCAACGTGTATATCGCCGCACTCGGACCGCCCGGATCCACGTTGGGTCCGCACGACATGACCGCCGCCGGCCCGGGCGGCGCCGGCGTGCACGCACCGGGCGGGTACCCTGCGGCGGGCACGACACGCCGCAGCTGCTCGATCGGCGCCGCGGTCGGCGCCGCGGCGCTGCTACTCGACGCCGTGCTGCTCGTCGAGCTCCGCGATGCCCCCGAGTTGGAAGCCGAATTGTGGCTAGGTAGAACCAACCACACCAGCAGCGCGACCGCGGCCGCCGCTGCGCCGATCCCACCCGCGGCGATCCAGCGTCTCGGCGCCGCCACATAACGTCGTGACCGCGACGTCCTGACGACCGGCGACACCGAAACCCGCGGCGGGGGAGGAGGACCGGCGGCCATGTCGGTGGGCGCCGGTGTGCGAGCCTGCCACGGGACACGCATCGCGCGCGCAGCAGCGGCCGCAAGTTCGCCCGCCGTGCTATAGCGCTGCTCGGGCTGTTTGGCCAGGGCCTGCGCGATGACGTCATCGAGGTTTGCTGTCGCCCACGACACAAAGGCAGAAGGCCGCGGCGGCGGCTGCTCGAGATGCGCGTTGGCGATCGACACCACGCTGTCATGCCCAGCGAACGGATATTGGCCGGTGAGAAGCCGAAACAGGCTGCAGCCCAACGAATAAATGTCGGCCTGGCGCCCGATCGTCGTGCTGCCCGTGATGACTTCGGGGGCGGTATAGGCGAAACTGGCCACCATCGAACCCCCGCCGCTCGCGTCGGCGGCCTCATTGAGGCTCAGGGCGGCGCCGAAGTCCCCCAGGACCACCCTGTCTCGCGCCCCGGTCTGTTTGCCGAGCAGAAAGTTGGCGGGCTTGATGTCCTGGTGAATCACGCCCTGGCCGTGGGCGTAGTCAAGCGCCCCGGCCACTTCGGTGATGATGTGCAACGCCCGCGACGGCGTGACGGTGTCCTCACGCAGCGCGTTCTCGGCGTCAGTGCCGGCGATGTACTCCATGGCGATCCACGGGCGGTCGTCGTCCGTGTCGCCGCGACTAAACACCGTCACGATGTTCGGGTGGTCCAGCGCCGCGGTCGTCACAGCCTCTCTGCGGAAGGCGTCGCGGGCGGCAGCGCTGTCGGCAAGGTCGACGGAGAGCACTTTGAGGGCTTCGCGTCGTAACAAGGTCAGGCTTTCAGCCAGGTACACCACACCCATCCCGCCCCGGCCCAGGATACGTTCGATGCGATACCCGGCGACCTCGTTGGGCAACGGCGCCACGGGTTCTGGGGTGATCACGACGGATCAGCCTCCAACGGCCGGTTGACAAGGCTATAGAGCGGGTTGAGGGCGGCCGCGGACTTGGTCTCGGCGGCCGCGCTTGTGATGTAACGCTGTGAGGTGGCCATGGACTCGTGCCCGAGTAGCCGCATCAGCGCGTAAACACTAATGTTGGCATTGGCCAGCTCGGTAGCGAACGTGTGCCGTAGTGCATGCAATAGGGCGCCGCGTGCGCGTTGGGCGTCTGGACCGGCAAGCTTGAAAGCGCGTAAAACCCGGTACTGCAGCACGCCTCGGGTGATGCGCTCGTTGTCGCGACCGACAAACAACGGTGCCTGAGCCGGCCACCGGCTGTGCTGCGCCCCTGCGGTGCGCTGGCGCACTGTGTTGGGGAATCGTGCTGCGCGGCTGTCCAGATACGCGTTGATCACCTCAACGAGGGCAGGCTCGATCGGTACGGCGCGTTCTTTGTTGCCCTTACCGCGCACGTGCAAAACGCCGCCGCGATTGCCGGCCAGCACACGCAGATCGCCCACATTCGCGCCGCGCAGCTCATGTGCGCGCAGGCCGGCTAGTAGCCCGGTGAACACAATCGCACGATCGCGCTCGGGCCAGTCGGTGGTCCGGGTGTCCGCGCCTGGCGCGTCGATCGCGCCCAGCAACGCTTGCGCTGCCGCCGGCGGCAAAGATTTCGGCAACGTCTTGGCTGGCTTGGGTTTTCCGACAAGTTCCATGGGGTTGGCGGGGATCTGCTCGGCGCCGAAAAGATAGCCGCACAGCGTGTTCCACGTCGACCAGCAGCGCCGCACAGACGCAGCCTCGTGGCCGTGCGCGAAGTCCGCGAACGCCTCTCGCATCGCGGCCGTCGTGATAGCGGTCGGCGTCAGCGCCGAAATATGTTGTGGTTCACAGACAAGTCGGCTGGCGATCGCGTCAAAGTCGTGGCGGTATGCCTGCAAGGTGTGTGGTGACGGCTTACGTGTGGCCCTGTCAGTCAAAAACTCCCGAAACCACGCCGGTCGGTGCCCGTCTGGGTCGCCGTCGCTCGTACCCGTCATCTGCACCACCTGCAGGCGGCGCGCCCCCTGTCGTACGCCAGCCCTCCACGTTGAGTCCCCATGCGCTTCAATCTCCTTGTGTCGCCTACGCTTCCTGGATCGGCCTATGCTCGGCGCAGGTCGCCGTCAGGGCCGGCCAGGGCGGTGATCGCACCGCCATAGCGGCCGCGGACGTCGGAGCCGTTGACAGTGACTTTCAGAACTCGATCGTTTGTTCGGCTGAACTTGATGGCGACTCGTCTCTCGTTGCGAACGAACGCATCCCACGGCGATGCCTCGCCAAGGTCGCCATCGCGCTCGTAACCGTTGTCAGCGGCCACGTTGCGCACATGCTCACGGGCGGTTGCGCTCATGACTCCTCGACTACGGGCCGCAGCTCGGCGAGGTATTCCCAATACAACTGGGTCGGATCAGCGCTGTCAGACCACCGGACTTTCACCATGCCGGCGTCCGGCGGCGTCGCCGTCAGCACGTTAGGTGTCCACGCTGGGTTGACACTGTCCACCACCGTTCCGCAGTCGTCACGCTCAGGGTGCATCAGTACATGATGAGGAGCACCTGCGTTGCGATGAATCATGTTGCCTCTCCTCTAGACGCTGGTCGCTGTTGCAGGCTGTCGATGCCGGCGAAGTCGGCCACGATCGCTGGCCGGCTGGTGATGCGTGGTGATGACACCTAGACGCCCTCCTCGCCCATCCGAGCCATTGTCTCCCGTAGTAGCGACCCTGCCGCGCCTTTTCACGGCCAGGCCACGCCTCGCCATACAAGAATACGCGCATGCCTTTATGCGCGCCAGCATGTTTGCGCGCATAAAGGATTGGGCTTAGAATCAGGTTCGTGCCCGCACCGGATGACGACATTGATCGCGTGAACTGGTCCATCCGGCTTGTCGGGGACGAGGTCACCCAATGGGACGAACTCCTCTACCGGCTGCGACGCGAAACCCGCAGACGCACATTGACCAAGGCCGACATCATGCGCGCCTTGGTCGAGCTGGCTGCCAATGACGAGGCGACCCGCCAGGCGCTCATCGACGCCCTGTAAGTAGCACCTGTCGCTCGATACGAGTGGCCTCGGCGACCTCTTGTGCGAAGTCTTGCGCCGCGCCAGGAGATATCCCCAGCATTTTTCCGAGCGCCGTCGCCCGGTCTGTCACGGCGTCGTCGTCGCCAATCGCGAAGTTCTTGACCGTGCGACCGCCGTCTTGGGGGGGACGGACGGACAGACAGACAACAGAAACAGACAGAGACCCGCCAGGAATCGCCGTCGAATTCCTTTGTCGTGTTACCCGATACCACCACCGGCCGCCGATCCGGCGCTACCTTGCGTGCCCGAGACCGCGGGGCGCCCCCACCATCCGCGTCGGCCGCCCAGGGCACGCCTCCACAGCTGAGGATGCGTCAGTTCCGCGACCGTCAACCCGGTCGCTTCAGATAGCGCACCGGGGTAAACCCGCTCGTACGCACTGTTCACCTGCGTGGCCACCGACGGCGCCGCCAGCATCCATTCTCCGACGACTGACCCGACGTACCACCAGTTATCGTCCGACACTGCGGCCTGTACAAGTCCGCGGTCGAGCAACCCTGCCCATACTGCCGATACCTCCCGATCCGCCGGACGCACCGCCACCGGCAGCCCCGCCGGCTTGACCAATGCAAGCAAGCACGGAAGGCCGAACACCCGTGCAGCGTGCGCCCGGTGCGTTCCAGTGCCCACCTCATAGATCGGGCCGGCCGGCCCCTCCACCCGAAACGCGACGACTGGATCAACCTCAGGTGACATCTGCTCGACCCACTGGCCAAGCTCCGATGTGCCCAGGGCTGCGGCGATGTCGACCACGCTGGATCGCGGGGGAGTGCGGTCGATGTCGTTCCAGGCCCGCGCCGACGTCGCGACAACCTTTTCAGGCGAAACCCAGTCAACCCATGCGGCGAAGCCGCGCATCGCGCGCCGCTCCGCGACGATCACACCGGCGGTATGCGTATCGAACACCCGCGGTGACGGGACCAACGGTGCAACCTCATTCAGCACGGCGGCCCTGGCCTTGGCCAGCTGGACCAGCGCTTTCCGATCAGTTGGCAGGCTCTCTGCGGCAAGCCTCAGTTGTGACAGCGCCGATTTGTCCCCGCGCTTGCGCTCGAAGTCGTCCTCGAAGCAGTGGCGCGCCAGTGACCACACCTCCGGGTCGTATCCGATGTCGCCGAAAGCGTCGCTGGCCTCATAGACGACGCGCGATGTGGTCAAAGCCCCTGCACGCCTGGCAAATTCAGCCAACGCCGCAACGTCGCCTGCGACCCCCTTCGCGCAGATCGCGGCTGTGCTGAAGCGAAAGTAGCCACTGTCATGCCATTCGATGCCGGTCACCTCGTTCGACCCCTTTAGCTGTCCCACGACAAACCGCGCAGGCTGCGGCAACATCGCGTTCGGTCGGGTGAGGTTCGCGATACTCGCGAATGCCGTCCGTTCGGACGACGACCGGCGCGAACCGCAGCGTTCCGTCGCCAACTTCCAAGTCCGGGCGACGCTCGAACACCCTCGTGCGGCCGTCGCCCCAGTCCTCACGACGGGCATCGACGACATAGCGGCGAGGCGCAAGCGGGTTGCCATGCCGATCACGGCCACAGGGGACCGCGGTGATGGTCGTCGTGACTGAAGTGTTCGCCATCAGATTCTCCTCGCTGGGGGTCGGCATCGCGTCTATTCTGTCTCGCGGGTACGACACCTATTCGGGATTGCGGGGGGCGTCCTGGTCGCGGGAAAGTGCGGCTTCGGCGCGTTCAAGCGGCGTGCCAGGCAAGGCGCTAGGAGTGGGTGTGGTCATGATGGCGTCGGCGATCGCCACGTCGATGGCGCCGGTTACCTCCCCGATTACAGGGGTGCCGCCGCCGTGCAAGGCGTCGAGCTGGGCGTCGAGGTCGACCGTAACCGAAACGGGGACAGGCAGATTGAGGTCGGCCAGGTGCTCGGTGACGGCGGCGACCAGCGCCTGGCCGTAGTCGGCGAGCTCGGCCCGCTGTTGAGCTTGGAGGCGGTCCCTGAGTGCCTGTACAGCGGCCAGCGCGTCGTCGATCGCCTGTTCTTCCGGGGTTGGGGGAGTGGGGTTTTCAGCTTCGGCCCGTATGGCGGCGTGAAACTCCGCGACCTGCACGGGATCGTTGACCCAGTCCAACCCTCCCGGCTTGATCGGCACTGACCGCGAAATCTCTTCCTCGCGGCGCGAGAGTTCCTGTTCGGCATCGTCGTAGGCAGCCATGTGCTCCAGGTCGCCTACGTCATAGAGGATTTGTTCGGGTTTGAGGATGATGTCGACGGGCTCGGTGCGGTAGCGCCATAGGTCCCACTCGTCCTGGCCGACAGCAGCGTTCAAGACGTCGCGAACGACGGCGGCTTCCCAGGACCCAGGGCGGCCGGCCAAGACGTTGTCGATGCCGCCGGCGTTGGCGGTTGCCCCGGCCAAGGCTTCGGTGACGAACGCGGCCCAGTCGATCCGATCCGGCGGCGCATCCGGGTCGGGCTCCCACCCGCCGGTGGCGGTCCGCCGGACACGCTGATTCGTGAGGCGGGTCGCCTCTGTGAGGATCGCGACGGCCTCGGCGAACACATCCGCATACGCACGCGGCTCCAATGCGAGCGGGGGAGTGAGGTAACCGGTGTCGTACAACGCCGCGTCGAGCACTGTGCGGTAGGGACAACCGAGCTGAGTGGCGGCCGACCGCAGGTTGGCCTGCGTTGGCAGCGTGCGCAATTCGCCGTTGCGCCATTGGACCAGCGTCTGACGGGTGATACCGATCCGGTCGGCCAAGCCGGTGTCGCTGGCGCTGTGTACACGTTTGTAGTCCTCGATCAGCTGGCCCAGGCGGCTGGCAGGTCTCGTTGCCATGAGTCCCAGTGTGAGGCAGCATCCATACCAGCGTCAAATTATAGCTTACAATTATGGAATGGTACAGTAGTCATTTACGCAAGGCGATGGCTTACATATCGTTACTCCAGCCCGCAGACTGCCGCCGGGCGGGCCACGTGCGAACCGACGCCGAATGTGTCGTCCGCAGTGCGTATCGTCGTCTGAACGGCCACGGTCGGGAAGGGGATATGTGTGGGGCGTGTGATCGCTGGCCGCTACGCCGAAATCGAGAACACCCGCCGCGTGGGCGGCCAAGGTGAGCTGTTCCAAGCTGCCGACCTTCACCAGAGCGGACGCCTGGTGGCGGTCAAGATCGTGCCGGCGACATCCGACGACATTTACCGCATCTATTTCGAGCGCGAAACAGGCGCGCTACGCAAGCTCAGCCACCCTCATATCGCTGCCCTGCTCGACAGCGGCACCGACACCGATTCCGGGTTCTACTACGTGGTGCTCGACTGGGTCGAGGAGACCATCAAAGACTGGCTGGCCGCGTTCGCTGAGCCGCCGGGCTGGGACGACATCGCCGATGTGATCGCGCTTCCGCTGGCCTCCGCGCTGGCGCACTCACACTCGATGTCGGTTCTGCACCGAGACATCAAGCCCGCCAACGTGTTATGGAACGGCACGCAACCGCTGCTGGCCGACTTCGCACTGTCCAAGATCAAAGACCAGATCGCCGGCGCCAAAGACGCCACGGTGGCCGGGATGACCACGCCGCCGTGGGCGCCGCCCGACGCCGCCTCACGCGGGTCCACCCGCTTCGACGTCTACGGACTGGCGGCAACGCTGCTGCAGTGCGTGACCGGCCACGAACTGCGGGACTACCCCGATATCGGGCGCGCCCTGGACAACGCCAACGTCCCCCCAGAAGTGGGTCAGCTGCTAAGCGATGCCCTCCACACCGACCTCAACCGACGACCGGCCGACGGGCAGGTCTTCCACCTCGCTCTACAGACCATCCAAACGAAGCGAAGCGCACGCTGGCACCGCAGAAAAGAAATCCCGTTCGAACTGTCGGCCACAGCGCGCCGAGCCCTCGAAGAAGGCGGCGACGGCCGACCCGCTGAAGCGGTGATCGCGGCGCGCATGGGGACAGCAACCTATGCAATTCCCCGGCTGAAGAACAGCGACGACGGCGGCGCCGAACTCACCGCCGAAGAATTCCGCCTGGTCGGTGACCAGATCTCGTTGACGCTGGTGTTCAAGAACTCCCAGCGGCTGCTCTGTATCTGGGCTGAAACGAAAGACTTCGAACAGCTTGAGATTCTGCGGCGCAACGAGAGCGCCGTCACCCTCGACGGCCGCGATTACACCTGGACCGCGTCACGCCCGGCCAACCCGCACCAGGCCGCGCTGGCCACCCACGAACTGCACACAATGCTGCAAAAAGCCGTTCAGGATGCCGGCGATCAGGTCAGCGACCGGTTCAAACAGCTGCGGCTCAACAACTGGTCGAAGTTGATCGACGCCAAGCAGCAACTGGAAAAGCGGCTCGAGGAGCCAATCCAGTACAAGCGGATAGCACGCTCGGGCCCCGAATTCGAACTCGAAGCAACAACGCCGCAGACCGGCGCCGTCCTCGACCAAGAACGCATCGCGCGACCCGTCAGTGAACCGACCAGCCGCGGCGTGGCCGCCACCATCGTCGACGTCGACGGCCAAACTCTCACCGTGCGCGTCCACCGTCCCGGCGGCGACATCCCAACCGATGGGCTGCTAGTCCGCGACCGCACACCATCCAATGCCGCCATTAGCCGGCAGAAAAGCGCCCTGGCAGCGCTGCGGGAGGGCAGCGCGGCACGGCCACACCTGCGCGACCTCGTCCTAGATCCGACGCTGGCCGCACACCCGCAGCCGGTCGCGTTCCAGCCGAGGACACCGGATCTCGACGACGACAAGAAAGCCGCCGTCGCCGCCGCGCTCGGCTCAAGCGACCTGTTTCTGGTCGAGGGCCCACCCGGCACCGGCAAAACGTCGTTCATCTGCGAACTGATCGGCCAATACCTGGCCGCACGCCCCGCCGACAAAGTGCTCCTGGTCAGCCAGATGCACGTGGCGATCGACAACGCCATCACCCGGCTGCACCGCTCCGGGGTCACCTCAGTCGTGCGGTTGTCCAGCCGCGACGACAACGTCGACCCCGACGCAGCACACATGCTGCTGTCCAACAAAGTGTCCGCATGGACAGCACAGGTCGCCCACCGTGCCCGCGCGGGCATGTCGACCCTTGCCCAGCGCGAAGGCGTTGAAGTCGAACATCTTTCACTTGCGCTGACCGCCGAGGAGGCCGCATCGACACTGCGGCGTAAAGCCGAGGCCGCCGAAGCCCTCGGCCAACTCGGCGACGACGACCGCCTCGACAACGACGAGCTACCCGAAGACCGCGCCGAATTACTGGCCGACTACGGACGCGCTAGCGATCGCGCCGACGACACCGTCGCCGCAGTCCGTTCCGCGGCAACCGAATTGGGCATCCCCCTGGGCGACACCGTCGATGAACCCCAACTGCACGCCTTGGTGGCTGATCTGCTCGGGGGACGCAGCACCGACCGTCGTCTGCGCGAACTCATGCGCGCCCAAGGTGATTGGCTGGCCAGCCTCAACGACCCGGACAGCGCTGAGCCAATGTTTCTACCCACCCAAAGTGTCGTCGCGGGAACCTGCATGGGCTTCCTCGCCAACAGCCACATCCAGGACATGCAATTCGACCTGTGCATCATCGACGAGGCGTCGCGCGCGACCGCACCCGAGCTGCTGGTCCCGATGACCCGCTCCAAGAGATGGGTCATGGTGGGCGACACCAAGCAGCTGCCCCCGATGGTCGAAGAGGTGTTCGAACACAAAGACCTGGTCGAGACGTTCGACCTCGACCAAGCGTTCTTGTCAGCGTCGCTGTTCGACATCTTGATCGGAGAAGCTCCGGCCGCCTGCAAAACCAGCCTGGTCACCCAGCACCGAATGGCTGTCCCCATCGGCGAACTCATCTCCAACACCTTCTACGACGGCGCCCTCATTCATGACCCGGTCCCCGTCGTGGATCAGGCGACCGTCAACCCAGCCGATCGCCTGGTGTGGTTTTCCACCAGCAGGCGCGGCAACCGCCACGAAGAAGATCGGCACGCCAGCTCGAGCTCGTCGAACAAACTCGAAGCTGACCACGTCGCGAAACTGGTCCAACAGATCGACACCGACATCAGCGGCGGCTCCTATCTGCGCCTCGATGGCCAGCCCCTGGAAGTCCTGATCCTCACCGGCTATCGGGCCCAGTGCACCGAAATTGAACGCGCATTGCGCCGCCTTACCCTGACCAACATCGAGCCCACCGCCAAAACGGTCGACGCCGTCCAGGGACGCGAGGCAGACGTCGTCATCTTCTCAGTAACCCGCAGCAACCCTGCCGGCGAACTGGGCTTCCTCGCCGAACGATTTAAAGGCCGCCTCAACGTGGCCCTATCCAGGGCCCGCGAAATGCTATGGATAGTAGGCGATTCCGACTTCTGTGCCAGCAAGGAAGGCCCACTCAAGAAGGTGCTGCACCACATCACCGCCGCCAACACCTCAAGGGTGGAATACCTGTGAGCCGCGACATCCTCGCCGACGCCGCGCGCCGCTGGGCCCACGCCCTGCCCGGCCACGTCCTGCTAGCAGCAGAACCGTCGGCAATCCCGGTGTCCGCCGTGACCGTTGACGTACTCGCCGAACAGGTTGAAGAGATCGAAGCCGGGCTGAAGTACGCGCTGCGGGCCATCCTGCACGGCATCGACACCGTCGACGACCTCCAGCTGTTCCTCGGCCTGGATGAAGGGGACACCAAAAGCGTCGTAGCCGGCATGCTTCACGCGGAGTTCATCGACTATCGCCAACCACCCGAAGGCGGCGACCGTCGACTGTCTCTGCAAGCCCTGGGCCAAGAAGCGGCCCGCAACGCCACCATACGGCGCCCTAAACCGGCGACCATTCCGGTGATCTACGACCGGCTCACCAACCGGGTCACCGAATGGCGAAAACCGTCGCTACGGCGCTCAGCGCAAGCCAAATCCGACCCCGGCCGAATTCTCATGCCGCCGGCGACCAGCATGCCGATCCAACTGGAGGATCTCAGCATCACCGCGGTCTCAACGGCGCTGCGAGCTAACAGCGACGCGTTCCGGATCCTGGGCGTCAGCGGGCTCACCGAGAACCGCAACTACTACTACGACGCGATCCTGCTGGTGTACAAAGACATTGACTCAAACACGCTGCGGCTAGGTGTCGAAGTCGACGGAGTGTGGAGCGAAGAACACACCGCCGCCCTCGAAGCGATTGGCGCAGTGCAGCGCCTTGGCCTGACTGCCGCCCCCGTCGAGGAACCCCACGAACCCGTCGGCCACCCCGGCAAACGGCTAACCCGAGACGAAGTCATCGCCCTGCAGACATCGATGGTCGACCAAGACCAGTCTGACCCGGAAGCGCTCAGCCGCAGCGCTATTCGCTGGCTCGGCGTCTACGAACACCCCAAACGGCTCGATGACGCGCTGACCAATTCCCAACGGAGGCTGCTAATCATCAGCCCGTGGATCACCCAGTCCGTCGTTGACGCACAATGGGTCAGCCGCGTAGAAAAGCTGGCCCGCACCGTCGACGTCACAATCTTCTGGGGATTCGGTGACAACCGGAAAACCGACACCACCGCCATCGACGCGCTACACACCGCCGCGCAACGCTCACAACGCCTGGCAATCGTCAAAGTCGACGACACACACGCCAAGGTCCTCGTAGGCGACGACTTCTACATCAAGACGAGCTTTAACTGGCTATCGTTTCGCGGCGACCCATCACGCAAGTACCGCCAAGAAGAAGGCGACCTCGTCCAAGACCAGGTACTCGCCGACGGCGCCTACGCGAAATACATGACCGACAACCTGGCACATGCCCTCGAAGTCGTCGGCACTCTCCCAGCCCAGTACCGCACGGGGGTACGGCCCGGCGCCACAACCCGCGCCGCCAGAGTCCCGCCGGCGCACCACGCCGCCAGACCAGCAACGACCACGGCGCCGGCAAAGGCCTCGCCGGACCGCACCCCCGGTAAACGGTCCTCGGTAACCAGCTCACGCACGAAAGCCGCTCTACGCAAACTCGCTGTGGGACAAACCCTGTCGGGCCCTATCAAAAACATCACCGACTTCGGCGCGTTCGTCGACCTCGGCGATTTCGACGGGCTCATCCACAAGACACGGCTCGGCAAACGGCGCGTCGAACATCCCTCAGAAGTAGTCACTATCGGACAAACCGTCTCGGTCATGGTCGTCGAGGTCGACGTCGACCGGGGCCGAGTCTCACTCGCGCTCAATACCCTCTAACGTCCATGTGGCTCGCTGCTTACACTGGCACGCGCTGGCTAGAATTAGTGTGGCCCATTCGATCACTTTGGGGCACAGTCAGATAAGGGCAAATCGTCGTCGGTTCGCACAACTCCCTCAGCGTTAACCCAAAGGCATCCTTGACGCCCGGCCACGAGGCTTCTGAGGCGATACCGGAACACAGCGCCGCCTTCCCGTCACGCCGCCGCCGCCCCTATGTCAGGCGTAGCCATTCGATGGCTTGTCCAGAGATCTGCGCGATCAAGTCAAAGTCTTTGTCAACAGCGAGGACTGTGAGCGCTCCGATATCGGCGGCGGCGGCCACCAGGAGGTCAGGGATCGACGGTGCGCGATGCTGACCGCGATCGGCGAGCAGCAGCTGCAACGCGACGGCGCGATCTTCTGCGGCCGGCGTTAAATACTCCACCGGCATTAGCGACAGTGGCGGGGAGACGACCTCGTGACGCGCTTGCGCCGCGGTGCGAAAGGAATACCCAATCTCCAGGCGGGTGACGGTGCTCATTCGCACGAGACCGCGTTCTATCCGGTCGATCCAGAGTTCGGCATCGGGCGAGCCTGATATGCGGGTGTAGGCCGACTTGTCGATGAGCCACGTGGTCACCGCCACGCGCCCTCCATTACCTCTGGGTCGTCGAGGTCCGCCGCTGCGGCCGCCGCGCGACGCATGTCCTCGATCGTGAGCTTGCCTTGAGGTTGCCCCTGTGAGCGCTCCGTCTCGAACCGTCGCCGCAGATACTCCTGCCTCGACAATCCGCGCGCCGCCGCGGACGCATCGATGTGCGCCACCGCGGCGTCCGATAGTCCCCTGATCAACACATCAGCCATACCGACCAACCTCCTGATATCGATGATATCATCATGTCAGACGGTAGCACCGGCGAGATTCGACGCGGCAAGTCGGCCAACGATGCTGAGTGACCGCCAGCCGATTGTCCGGCAAACAAGGCGAGCCAAGGAGAACAAGTGCCTCGACTTACCTCGGATCGCGAGGAAACGAGAAGCCATGAACGACACCCAGATCGACGGCGTGGCAGCCTACGCCTCCGCAATTGGTACCGGGAACACAACGACCCCAAGAGGTTCCGATGGCCCACCGCTTCGTAATCCGTCGCCTCGGCGCCCTGCCTTGGCCCCACGGACTTGGCAAGAACGCCGGCGACACGCACCCGTACAAGAAGCTCGATACCCAGCTGAAAAACTACCTCGGCGATGGCCGCTATGATCCCGCAGCCCACCAGCGGGCCTACCAGAGCGCAGATCCCGAATACCGCCGCATCGTCCTGGACGCGCTGACCCAGATGCCGTGGAGCATCGACCTACTCGACGACGTAGACGCGGCAACAACTCTGGCGCGCTCATCGCCCCTGTTCAATCAACCACTACCAGACGACCAGTCCCAGTGGTCCGATTGGGCGAGGCCCTACTGCACCGCCAAGGGCCTCACTAGCACCTGGCTCGGGTGCCCTGCCGACATCGGACCCACGTGTCTCGCCGACGGCCGCCACCGGATCACCTATCTGCGATTCCATCGACCGCCCGAGTACGAGATCCTCGTGCGCGTTTTGGGGACTGCTCGGTAGCGACAACCACACAAGCGCTGATTCATCAGATGCAATATGCAGTGGTTCCTCATGCATAACAGCAGTTATCCACGACCAATTACGCCGTTTTCATCTGATGAATCATGATCCTAGCTCGCCGACGCTCATAAGGACGACCCGATTGCACCCGAGATGCCGTGATGGGGGCTGGTTTTCGGGCGTGGCGGGCCCCCGTGGGGGCGGCAGGGGTAGTTCGCTCCGCCGACACGCCGGAACAAAGTGTCGTCGTCAGCGCGAGCCTTCTGGCAGCAGGGATGTGGTAATGAATCATTGAGTGATTCAATGATTCATTCGGTGAGACTGGGTGGGAGGCTGATTTGCCCCTCGACAAGAGCGGTCGGGTTCATGTCGTCGGATCGGTGCCGCTGCTGCATCCGGAGGCGCAGACCGTCGATGAGATGCTCGAGGGTTGGCGCAACCAGCAAATGTGCCGCAACCTGGGCCACGACACGATTGCGGGACGAGTCTGGCAAGCAAACGACCATGGGACTAGGACATCCCCACTGCCACCCCAGCCTAAAAGTCGATATCTTTGCCCGACTGGCGGGCGCCGCCCTCGGGCACCTCATCCGATTTACTACTTTTAGGTGGGGAATACGGCCGAATCGATATGGCGGGTTACCGGTACCGGCCCGGTTGAGGCTGCTGGCGGGCGGGGAGCGCTGAAGGATTGGACGCGCTGGCTAACCCTGCCTCGCACCCGCATACAAGAGCTGGGGTGGTTCGCAACCGGGAGGGCTACATCCTCCGCCCGCGGCGGACGATGCAGAGCGTGTTGCATTCGCAACAGGTCTGCGGATGTGTTGACGTGCCACGCCGATAGATGCCGGTCGATGAGGTCAGGCCCTTTTGCGCGCCGACGTTCTCGGGCACCGGTTAATTGAGGCGTATAGGCCGAACGTATATTCTCACGCGGATCATCGGCGGCAGCTAGTCGCGCATTCGGTGGAGTCGACACGCCGGGTTGACGGGCATCGGCCGAAGTGCCAGTATTACGACCATATGCACCTCGCTAGGTGAGGCGTCTGCACGGACATAGGCCGCTGACCTCGAACGTCGAAAGACGCCCAGGGTCAGGACAGCTCTTCCCGGCTTAAGGGTTGAGCCCAAGTGGCTTCCGGCTCAAGTCGGATACGCCGTGTGGTGCTGAAGCTCTGACGAGAGGGGTGCCGCGGCCGCGGTTCACTTTGCCGGGCCGTCTCACCCCATTTGTGCGACTGTGGTGGCACCCCCGTGTGCCTTGGCCGTGAGGAGGTGAGAGCGAGATGAGTCTGGGTGATAGTCCCTATCCGAGTCCGAGATCGATGACCATTTCGTTCCGATCCGGCCCCGGCGCCGTTTTCACTATCTGAGTCAGCTTGCGCTGATTGTTCTTTTACGCGCGTCTCCGCATCGCTGACGCGTGGGGTCAGCGTGCGATTTAACACGCACGCAGCGGTCGGGCTTGGCCCGTCTCTCAGGGAGTGGTCCTATGTCATTCGTACGTATCGTGCCGAAAATTTTGGCGGCGGCAGCCAATCTGCGCGGCATCGGCGCGGCAATGAGCGCCCAGAATACCGCCGCGGCCGCGCAGACCACAGGCCTGGTTGCCGCAGCGGCGGGACGAGGTATCGGCGCTGACCGCAACACAATTCGCCGCGCACGCCCAGATGCACCAGGGGGTAAGCGCCCAAGCGGCGCGGCCTCGATTCACCAAATGTTTGTGACCATGCTGACTGTCAGCGCCGGTTCGCTTGCAGCTACCGAAGCCGCCAACGCAAGAGCAGCGCGCTAAAGAAAGGAGCGGGGCAATGACTATAGCAACGGATTTCGGCGCTTTACCGCCCGAAGTCAACTCGGCCAAAATCTATTCCGGCCGAGGTTCGGCTTCGATGCTGAGCGCCGCCACCGCATGGAATGGGCTGGCCGCTGATCTACGCTCGGCGGCGGCTTCCTACACTGCGGTGATCTTGGGGCTGACCAGCGACGCGTGGCGCGGCAGGGCGTCAACATCAATGGCGGCCGCGGCTGCGCCCTATGCAATGTGGATGAACACTACTGCGGCGCAAGCCGAGCAGACCGCTGTTCGGGCCACGGCGGCGGCGGCCGCGTATGAGGCCGCGTTCGCGGCGGCGGTGCCCCCACCGGTGATCGCAGCCAACCGCAGTTTGTTGGTGTCGTTGATCGCGACCAACATCCTGGGGCAGAACACCCCAGCGATCGCGGCCACCGAAGCCCACTACGGCGAGATGTGGGCGCAGGACGCCACGGCGATGTATAGCTATGCCGGGTCGTCGGCGGTCGCCACCGAGGTGACCCCGTTCAGCGCGCCGCAGCAGAACACCAGTGTTGGTGGGCTGGCCGACCAGGCCGCGGCGGTCACCCACACCACCGCCACGTCGGCCAACACGAGCACGCAGGCGGCGCTGTCGCAGCTGATGTCAGGGGTGCCCCCGGCGCTGCAGAACCTCGCGACACCCGCGTCCTCTGGGTCGGCGTTGTCGGGGAGTGGGAACATGCTGGGTACATTGGCTGCATCTGGCGGGTCGTCCTCATCGGGATCATCGGACATCCTGGGTTGGTTGATGAATTCGCCGCTGGGCCCAAACGCCAATATCTGGAACACCATATTCTCGTCCGGTTTCTTCATGCCAAGTAACACGGTCGCTCCTTTTCTGAGTCTGCTCGGTGCGGGCGCTGGAAGCGCGGTCGGGGAGGCGATGGGAGACGCTGCCGCCGGGGGGCTCGGTTCCGCGTTGGCGGGTCCGTTTGGCGGGCTCGCAGGCCTGGGCGGCGCGGTGTCTGCGGGCGCGGGCCAGGCGGCCTCGATCGGCTCACTGTCGGTGCCGGCGACCTGGACTGCGATTGCTCCGCCGATCAATTCTGTCGCTTCGGTTTTGGGAGGAACCCCGCTAACCGCTCCGCCAACGGTGGCGGGAGGCTTTCCCGGGATCCCCCTGGCAAGTATGGCCGGACGTGGGGCGGCGGGTACCGGCGTTGCGGATACCCGGTACTTGACCCGCCCCCCGATGCTGCCACACTGGCCGGCCGTCGGGTAACGGAAAGAGATGGAGTGCAGTTGATTTCAAGCCGGCCAACCCTGCGGACGTGGACACTAACCGCCACCAGTTTGAGAGATGGAGAAATTCAGGTGATCACACGTTTCATGACCACGAGATGCGCGCGTTGGCGGGCCGCTTCGACGTACACGCTCAAACGGTGGACGATCACCCCGCAAGATATGGGCGGCACGCGTCAACGACGGCGCGCTGCCCGACCACCAGACATGAATCCCGCAAACCGACCGATGCGAGACGTGCCCATGGGCGATGGCAATCTTGTGTCAGACGAGTCGAGTTTCCAGCCTGCCTCCGCGCCGGACTCCGACCTGGCATCCGAGATTTGCAATGTCAATGGACATGCAAGCAGGTGGATGCCGTTGGGCACGCACACGGTGGGCGGCCTTTCCTACCCTGACTTCAACGCCACTATCGCGAGCGGTCATGACTTCGAATCACGGAAATTAGCGCAATCGCCGAGGCGATGGTTGGCGAAAGCGTAGACGTGCGGAGCCTGCAATTTTTCCGCAAGAGGCCGACACTGAATTCGAGTTAAAGATTTCCACAAAAGCCCCTCCCTGTTGACGGCGGTCCGACCGGGGGCTAGTAGCGACGCGTCGCAACGGGAGCCTACTTTTCACCCGCCGTCAACACTCGAGCCTTGGCACACACTTGACGAAATACAATCGCTCGGTCGCTGATTCGCGCGATGCGTCCGAAAGCTCATCGGCACATGCGCGCCGGCAACGCCTCCTCAAGGGCCGCCAGGGTCGGTTCGAGAACGGGGACATTGCTCAGGCGCCTTGCCGAGGCGCCTGCATCCTTCAGCCCGGTCGACGTTGACACCACCACCACCACCTCATCGGGGTCGATCCATTTGCTCGCGGCAAGTTGTTGAGCGGCCAGTAGCGTCAACACCGACGCGCCTTCTGCGTAAAAGCCTTCAGTTGAGGCCAATTCGCGTTGCATACCCGCGATCGCGTCGTCGCTTGGCTCGGCGACTGCTGTCCCATTGGTGGCTCTGATGGCATCCAATCCTTGGTAGGTCGCTACACGCGCGCCGACCGAGAACGCCATCGAGGCCCCTGTGGCAACCGTTGGCTGCTCGCCCTCTGGGGAACGCAGCCCGCGCGCATAGGCGCCGAAAGGATCGATCGCAACCAACCGCGGCATGCGCTCGGCCAGACCCAAACCGATAAGGTCGGAAAACCCTCGGCGAATACCGGCTAATCCATCGCCATGGGCGGTGGGCACCACAACAACGTCGGGCGTTTCGCCGAGTTGTCGCCACAACTCGTAGGCGATCGTCTTATATCCCTCGATGCCGAAGGGATTCGATCCGATTGGGGGGATCACCAGCCCAGATATCGGCATCCAGCCGAACTCTTCGACTGCGGCCCGCAGCACCGACCATCGGTCTGGGCCTTTGTCGTAGGCGGCGACACAGGCGCCATACGCCTGCATCAGTATGTGCATCTCGCGCGGTACGGACGACACCGTGAGCACCACACAGCCCAGCCCCGCGGCCGCGGCGTAGGCCGCAACCGCTGCGCCATGGTTTCCGGTTGACGAGACAACGACCGTTGACGCTCCACACGCGACCGCCTTGGTGATCGCGACCGCCGCGAGCCTGTCTTTGTAGGACCACGTTGGGTTGCGCGTTTCGTCTTTGAGCATGAGTCTGCGCAATCCCACTCGAGGACCCAGCCGGTTCAACGCAACCAGAGGCGTCGCACCTTCTCTCAGGCTCACCGCGACGTCGTCGGGCGCCAACGGCAGCAACTCGCGGAAACCGAAGATCCCCGGTTGGGAGGCCTCGCATGGCAAAACGCCAGCTGTCAATGCGTAAGCGGGGTTGACGTTGACTCCGATACCGCGACGCGCGCACACAGAGCATCCCAACGATGCTCGATCCTCGGGTGCTTGCAATCCGCAACGGGGACAATACAACACCCCGAGATAGCGCGCGCTCACCGGCCCACGACGGCAAACTCGGCGTCGAATGTCGTGAACCACTCGGCCGCTTCATCGATCACAGCACCGCCACCCTCCACCATCAGACCATCCCACTTGACCCGTAGTAACGCATTGCGAAGATAGAAAACCACGCCGCGGGCGTTGAGCTGGTGCGGTGGTGTCAATCCTAGAACGGCGCACCCCGAATCTGTGACGTTAAGGCGAGGACAGGACGCCACCTTGACTCGCCGTGATCCGGTGGTTTTGCTGAGCCGGAATCACCAACGGGCGCAACGGCTTACCCAGCCACACATATGTTGATATTGCAATGTGCATGTTAGTGTCACGTGGCGTGTGCCCGTCCACGGCGGACCCGGGAAAGGAAGGGACGTAAGCGCCACTGCGAAGGTCCGTGTAGCCGCATCGATCTGGTAGCACGGTCAGGTGAGGGGATGCTCGCAGGGCGGTGCCCTGGCCGTGTTGCTTATCGTGCCAGGTGTTTGCCGCGCTATCATTCGGCTTGTTGGGGACTGCCCCGCATTCAGTTGACTCGCGGGGTGGGATTTTCAGGCCGCGGTTGCGGCTTGTGTGTGGAGCAGTTCGAACTCTATCGGGGTGAGTCTGCCGAGTGCGCGTTGCCGGCGGCGTCGGTGGTAGGTCCGCTCGATCCACGACACGATCGCCAGGCGTAGTTCGGCTCGGGTGGACCAGCGTCGCCGGTCGAGCACGTTGCGTTGCAGAAGGGCGAAGAACGACTCCATGGCAGCGTTGTCACCGCACGCGCCGACACGACCCATCGATCCGTGTAATCCGTTGTGCGACAGTGCATGGACGAACTTTCGTGAGCGAAATTGGCTACCCCTGTCCGAATGAACGATCGTCGCGGCAGGTGAACGCAACGCCACGGCGTGATCGAGGGCGGCCACTGCCAGCGAGGACTTCATCCGCGAGTCCATCGAGTAACCCACGATCCGGTTGGAATAGACGTCTTTGATCGCGCAGAGGTAGAGCTTGCCTTCATCGGTGCGGTGTTCGGTGATGTCGGCCAGCCAGACCTGGTTGGCGGCCTGGGCGCTGAACTGACGCTGCACGAGGTCGTCGTGAACTGGCGGCCCGGATCTGCGGTTCAGTCCTCGCTTCTTGGCGAAGACCGACCAGATGCGCTCCTGGGAACACAACCGTGCGACACGGTTCTCGCTGGCGAAGATACCGCGTCCGGGAAGTTCGTCGGCGATGAATCGGTAGCCGAATGCGGGGTCGTCGGCATGGATGTCGCGGGCGGCGTTGATCAGGTGCGCATCATCCCAATCTCGCTGCGATAGAGGTGCTTTGCGCCATTTGTAGAACGCCTGGGTGGAAAATCCCAGGACCCGGCAGGTCACCGTGACGGGCACGCCGTCATCGGCAAGGTCGAGGACCAGCGGGTACATCATTTTGGGTTGGCATCCCGGGACAAGTAGCCGACCGCGCGACGCATCACTTCAGCCTCCTGCTCGAGGAGCTTGATCCGCTTATGCGCCTCGCGCAGCTGCGCCGACACATCCTCAGAGACCGCCGCAGGCGACAGCCGGTTGGCACCGTCCTCGCGGTCGGCGATCTTAAGCCAGCGATGCAGGCAGGCCTCCGAAATCCCGAAGTCCTTCGCGATCTGGCGCAACGGCGCCTCACCCTTGCGGGCCACAGCGATGACATCGGCTCGGAACTCGGCGGGAAACGGTCTCGGCACGAGGTTGATCCTTCCAGCAAGGACGAATCCTCACAGGTCAGGAGTCAACCAAACCGGGGGCAGACCCTTGCAGCTAGACGGGCTGTGTGCTCACGAGATTCGACTCGCCCCCGCGGATCGCGGGTGGGTCGCCGGACGTGACACTAGGCGGCGGAAAGGGGTTTGGGTGTCCACGATTGCGGTAGGTGTCGATGGATCCCCCGGGTCGTTGGGGGCGCTACGGTGGGCGGTGGCCGAAGCGCGCCACCATGGCAGTGTGGTACGCGCCGTTCATGCCTGGCAACTGCCCTACCACCAGGGCTATGTCGGTCACCTGGCGCTCGGGCATCTTCGCGAGCCCCTCATCGAGGCAGCCCGCCAAACGCTACACGCCGCGCTCGCTGACCCCTGCATCGAGACCGCCGGGGTCGAGATCATGCCCGTCGTTGAGGAGGGCTCCGCGGCGCGGGTGTTGATCGCTGCGGGCGCCGACGCTGGGTTGCTGGTAGTGGGGTCACGCGGGTACGGGGGCTTTCGGGGGTTGTTATTGGGCTCTGTCAGCCAGCAGTGCGCCCAAGGCGCGCCGTGCCCGTTGGTCATCGTCCCGGGCGAACGTCGCGGTGCTGACGCCGCGGACGGGGGTGCGGACGGGGATGGCGAGTAGTCGACCGGCAACTGACGGGAAGTGGACTCAAAGGTTTGTCCGACAGCGCGGCGGCCGGAAACTGCGTCGCAGATCCGTTCGCATCTTGAAGCATGAGTGACGACCGTGTCGTGGCTGGGCAACGGTCGTGTAACAAGCCTTTGACCGGGTTGGCGGCGGCGGCATTCGCGGCGGGTCTGGTTGGCAGCTGGTTGAAATCGCCTCAGGCGTGTGGGCTATTGGGGCTGCCGCTTGGCGCGGGTGGTGTGCCCATGGCGGTGCCGCGTTAAGGGATCTTTTGCGGCGTAACGTCACTATTAACTTGCTGGTCAGCGTGGCGGCGATCGAGGCGGTGTGTTTAGGTCAGGTCGCGGAGGCGGCCGCGGTGGTGTTCTTCTTCGCACTGGCCGAGGCTTTCGAGGCGTTCGGCGAGACCCGTTTACAGAAAGCAGTATTCGAACTGATCGACCGCTCCTCAAAGACCGCCCACCGTGCCGATGGCCGTGTGCTACCGGTCGATCAGGTGTAGCCCGCCGCGATCGTGGCGGTCCGTCCCGCAGACACAGTGCCCCTCGATGGGGTCGTGGTGGGCGCCGAGTCGCCGGTGGCTGAGGCCACTATTATCCGGTGGAAGCGTACCCAAAGAGAAGTTTGGCGGCGAAACCGTGTTCGCGGGCACGCTCAACCTGAGCGGCTATTTGGAAATTGAAGTCACTAAAGCATCTCCTTAGTGCTCGGCTGCGCGAGGATATCGGCACTCACGTTTCTCGGCCGCACACGCGTTCAACCGAGAGTCTCCTGAGCGCCGTGACGGTCCGATGCATAAATGGCATCAGGGCCGCAACGTTGGATGCCCGGCGTTGAACTGCTGCTACATTTGAAGGCACTGTGCCCCGCGACGTAACCAGACAGCCACTTGTGCGATGGGTTATTGCCATCGCGGCCGCAGTGTGGCTACTCGGTGGCACCGCCGAGCATGCTCGGCACGCGACTGTCACGCTCGATGCGGCCCACGGCTCGAGCACCTCATCCCGTGGTGTATTCGCGGTCAACGCGGACCACACGCATTGCGATCGAGGTTGGTCGCCGTCGTGTCCCGAATCGGCGGCTGTGGGGGATCTCCCTCGTTGGGTCGCCGGTTTTCTCACGCTCGGCGTGCTCGCACTGGTTGCGACCGTCGGCTTGTGCTTTGACTGTCTGCAGAGCAGACGAGGCCCGCCTCGGAGGCCTGTCTTAATTGTCACCGGTCAAGACATGTTGACACGGTTCTGTCTCGCACGGCGCTGATAGATCAGCGTCGAATCGTTCGACGCTGCGTTCGGCGGCGGTGATTCTTACTCGTTCGACGCGTCCTCGGTATCGACGAAATCGACGGATTGACTCGCCGACACCCTGAGTTATCTGTCAATCGAACTGCATCGAGTCATCGGATGTACCGGCTCCCGCCGTGCCGTCCTCGGATATGTGACACACCACTGAAGCGACCCCGCTGAGTGTGTTTCGCTTCCGCAAAACCTACGTCGTACAGGAGTACGCAATGCCCTATCACAGCCGCACACCCATGTCAGTGGTTGCGGTCGCCGACATGACATATCCCGGTTGGCCACAGAACTTAGCGACTCACGCAACGACAGCGCCGACTACCGGAATGGTTAGCAACGCCTCCACGTTGCTATTGGCTTCGTCTCCAACGGAATCCGCAACGGATCTGCCGGTCAACGAGGTCGATTTTGGAGCATTACCGTCGGAGATCATCTCCGCCAGAATGTATTGCGGTCCCGGAGTGGGCCCGATGTTGGTCGCTGCTGGTGTGTGGGATGGGCTGGCCGACGAACTATATTCCACTGCAGCGTCTTTCGGCGCGGTGATTTCTGGACTAGATGACTCGTGGCACGGTCGTGCGGCGGCATCGATGGCTGACTCAGTCGCGCCGTACCTCAAATGGCTTGCCGCCACCGCCGAGCAGGCCGTAACGCAGGTTAGGGCGTCAGTGACCGCCTACGATACGGCGCTGGCGATCATGGTCTCGCCGTCGGGATTTTCACGCGCAGATGCGCCGGCGTCGGCCGTCATTATGCGCGGCGTGCTCATGGGGAGCGCATTATGACCGCACTCGATTCGGCGGCAACCGCAGGGATCGTCAGCGACATGTGTTGCGCCGCAATCGCTCATGAATCCGCGGCGGCGCGCGGGCTCGATGCCCGATGGCATCGGGCCGCGCGATGGGCGCGGCACTTGGCGTGGGTCAGTCTGGTGTTCGTGGTCGTCGATGGGGGAATCGGCCTGTGGCAGGGTGTGGCCGCGGGATCGATCGCGCTGACCGCATGGGCGTTGGGCAGCGGGCCCGAAGCGATGGCCAGCCTCATCGTGATCTGGCGGTTTAGCGGCTGGCGCACCCTGTCCGAGTCGGCAGAGCTTCGCGCGCAACGGGGCGTGGCAGTGTCATTTTGGCTCAGCGCTCCCTATATCGGCGCGGAGTCCATCCACCACCTGTTTAAGGATCACGCGTCGCACCCTACGTCGGTAGGCATTGTGTTGACGGGGGCCGCGTTGTTGCTGATGCCGATCCTGGGGCGCGCGCAGCACAGGCTCGGCGGCCGCTTGGGGTCGACTGCCACAATCGGTAAAGGAATCCAAACTTACCTTTGTGCTGCTCAGGCCGCCGCGGTTCTGCTAGGCCTGGCGGTCACCGTCATGTGGTCGGGTGGGTGGTGGTTGGATCCGGTCATCGGGTTGGGCATTGCCGCGGTTGCGCTCTGGCAAGGCCTGCGATCGTGGCGCGGCGAGGACTGCGGATGTTAGGGCGCGAGGTCGGTCAACAGTGCCCGAAACGCGAAGCGCGCGCTATCGCATCTCCGGCGAGAGATCAGATGGGTCTGCGCACTGCCTGCAAGGTGGTTGATGAGAGCCGCTGGGGAAAACCATGGCTGAACCGAAGCTAGATCGTGGGAGGTGGTTGATGATCGGTGTGGCCTTGGTGTCTGCCGCGTCGCTGCTCGTGGCAGCGCCAGCGTCGGCTGATGACGCTGATGACGCATTCATCGGGGCACTTGAGCAACACGGGGTCGTCTTTGCGAACCGCGACGCCGCGATTGCCGCGGCCCATAGTGTGTGCGCCGGACTGGATCAGGGCCAATCACGGTTAGTCGTGGTGTTGTCTCTGGTAAAGAACACCGACCTTGCGCCACATCAAGCCGGCTATTTCGTCGGCGCGTCGGTGGCTTCCTATTGCCCCCAACACCAGCGGTGAAACGACTAACTCGGATTCCGAGCGCGGTGCGGGAGCTTCGACCAAGGCGTGAGCGCCAGTTCATGAGCAAGGGGAGGTTTTGTTATCCATATGGCCAACAACGGAATTAATCAGGACAACGGCTCGCGACCGACGTGTCGGTGAGTTTCGTCAAGTAGTTCGGCTCCGTCTGTTGTCACGAATTGTGGCCCCAGCCGCGTTGGTTCGTTGGCTTCTGGTGTTGGTCTTGCTGGGCAGTTCCCATCCGGAACTCTTGTGAGCTATTATCTGCTTATGAATGCAGATAGTGCATCGCCTCGGTTGGATGACGATCATGTCCACCTGATCGTCGAGGTGTTCCGCATGCTTGCCGATCCGACCCGGGTGCAGTTGTTGTGGGCGCTGACCGGTCAGGAGTTGTCGGTCAACGAGTTAGCCGAGCGGGTGGGCAAGCCGGCGCCGTCGGTCTCACAGCATCTGGCCAAGCTGCGCATGGCGCGGCTGGTGTGCACGCGCCGGTCGGGAACCACGATGTACTACAGCTTGGAAAACCAACATGTCCGGCAGTTGGTGACCGACGCGGTGTTCAACGCCGAGCACGCCGGGCACGGTATCCCGCCGCATCACCGCGCCGATGCCGTCGTGCATCCCTTGGCCGGGGGTTCGGCCAAGAAAGCGCATAAGTAACTAACTTTCACTCGCCGCCGACAGCGGTGGCCGGCGGATCTATCTTCGCGGGAGTCGTTGGCCTGCAAACGAATATCTCACTAGACGGCACGGTCCGTCGGTTGATCACGCATGGAAGGACTGGGCATGTCGTTGTTCAGCTATCGCGACTACCGACATCTATTCGCCGCCCAGGTGGTCGCGTTGTTCGGCACGGGTCTGACCACGGTGGCGTTGGGGTTGCTGGCCTATCAGCTGGCCGGCAGGCGAGCGGCCGCGGTACTGGGAACAGCGTTGGCGATCAAGATGATCGCCTATGTGGTGGTAGCCCCCGTCGCTGCCGCGCACGCCGATCGGTTCCCGCGACGACTGATGCTGGTCAGTCTGGACCTGATCCGTGCCACGGTGGTGGTCGCGCTGCCGTTCATCGACCAGATCTGGCAGATCTATGTGCTGATCGCGGTGCTGCAGTGCGCCTCGGCCGCGTTCACCCCCACCTTTCAGGCCATGATCCCCGATGTGGTGACCGATGAATCCGACTACACCGCAGCACTATCCGCTTCCCAGCTGGCCTCGACCATGGAGAGCCTGCTCAGCCCGGTGCTGGCCGCGGTGTTGTTGACCGTGATGAGCTTCCACTGGCTGTTCCTGGGCACCATGATCGGGTTCCTGATCTCCGCGGCCCTGGTCCTCAGCACCCGCATCCCTGATGCCACCCCCAACCCCCGCGCCAGCGCCTGGGACAAGACCGCCGCCGGGATCCGCATCTTCGCCGCGACCCCACGGCTGCGTGGCGTGCTGGCACTGGATCTGGTGGTTGCCGCCGCCGGGTCGATCGTGCTGGTGAATACTGTCAACTACGTGCGCGACGCCCTGGGCCGCACCCAAGCTGATGTCGCGTGGCTGCTGGCCGCCTCGGGCACCGGCACCATGATCGTCGCGCTGCTGCTACCCCCGGTGCTGCGCCGGGTGCCCGAACGCAGCGTGATGACCACCGGCGCAGCACTTCTGGTCGCCGGTGCCGGCAGCGCCATCGCCCTCTCGGCGACCCACGGTGCGGGGCGCTGGGGGGCGGCACTGATCATCTGGCTGCTCATTGGGGCCGGGATGAGCCTGGTGTTGACCCCGGTGGGTCGGGTGCTCCGACGCTCCTCAAGTGCAGCGGATCGGCCTGCGGTGTTCGCCGCGCAATTCTCCCTGTCGCACCTGTGTTGGCTGCTCACCTATCCGATCGCGGGATGGGTCGCCACCCTGGCCGGATTCACCACCACCTGGATCATCCTCGCCGCCATCGCGGGCGTGGGCGCAGTCAGTGCGCGGTTGCTGTGGCCCCGACACGATCCCGACGAACTGACCCACACCCACGACATCGCCGCCACCGACCACCACCACCTCAACGACGCCGCCGCGATCGAGGGTGGTCGCATGCAACACACCCACACCTTCATCGTCGACCAAGACCACCTGCGCTGGCCCACACCCACCCAGTAGGCACTCGGGGTGGGGTCCCGTCGTTGGCCCCACGGCCACGCCCAGGGCTGCCGGGTGGCGCCGGCCATCCGGCGACGCGGTTATCCGGTGCGTTTGCGTCGCGTGGTGGTTTTGGAGCTGCGCAGACGGTAGGACTCGGTGCCGGTTTCGAGGATGTGTGAACTACCCCAGGTTTAGTTCCTACTCGGTTGCGAGGGCCGGGGTCGGCTGGCTCGCATGGTGTGAGGTGCCGGTGAGGGCGGCCTCGTACTCGGCGGGTGGAACGTAGCCGAGGCCTTCGTGCAGGCGTTCCTGGTTGTACCAGGCCACCCATTCGGCGGTCGAGAGTTCGACATCATCGATGCACCGCCAGGGCTTGCCGCGGTTGATGAGCTCGGTCTTGTAGGCGGCGTTGACCGCTTCAGCGAGGGCGTTGTCATAACTATCGCCACGCGACCCGACCGAGGGCGCGATCCCCAGTTCAGCCAGCCGGTCGGTATAGGCCAGCGATAGGTACTGGGATCCGCGGTCGGAATGATGAACCAACTCGGATAGATCGGTATTCGACTGCCACACAGCGTGATTGAATGCTTGAAGTGGGAGGTCTTCGGTGCGCATCGTGGCCGAGACCGCCCAGCCAACGATCTTCTTCGTGCACGCATCAGTGACGAACGCGGTGTAACAGAACCCCTGCCAGGTCCGCACGAACGTGATGTCGGCGACCCATAGCCGGTTCGGTGCAGCAGCCCGGAATTGGCGGTTGACCAGATCGGCCGGCCGGATCGCGGCCGGGTCGCTGATCGTGGTGAACACCGGCTTGCCCCGCTGGGCGCCGCGCAACCCGGCCTTGCGCATCAACCGGCGGGTTTGTTCACGGCCCAGCTGCCAACCACGCCGTGTCATCGCCGCGTGCATCTTCTTGACCCCATACACCGAGTAATTCTGCCGGTGCACCGCCTCAAGGTCGGCGATCAGCTGCTCATCGCGGATCTCCCGGTCCGACGGTGGTCGGGTCCGCGCGGCCCGATAACCCCGCGAGGTGAGGAATCCGGGGATAGCTGCCCGCAGCACTCGGCAGATGAGCTCGACCCCGAACTGATCGCGATGAGCATCGATGTAGGCGATCATTTCGTCGCGGGGCGGTCGAACTCCGCGGCAAAAAACGCAGACGCTGACTTCAAAATCTCGTTAGTTATCTGAGGTTCTCAGCGTCCTGTCGATGATGTAAACGACACGCGGTCCGGGGTGCGCCGAGATCCGTTGTGGGC
>NZ_LQPH01000163.1 GCF_002102255.1 Mycobacterium nebraskense | reverse complement strand
GGTCGGCAGCTGAGCCTCAAACCGTCGGATCGCAGGTCGCCTGAAACTCACCGATCCACAGGTCTTGACGATATCTCCACTCCCGATCCGTGTCTCCGGCACATCCACTCCTCGTAGTGTATGCCTCTACGGTTCAGGGCAGGTTCAGCATGTCGGCGCCGCCAGCCGCCCGAACTGGGAAAGCGACCGCTTAATTTGCCTCGGCCGATGACTCTAGCTTCGTGTCAGGAGTGAGGTGCACCCCACGCACTTCCGCAATTGCCGAAAAGGCGCCCCACAAAAAAGCGGTCAACTCTTCGACAAGGGCATCCTTGCTGACGGTCGGGGAATTCAGCCAGCGCAGCACACCAAGTCCCACCGCTCCCAGAGCAGCATCCACAACATATTCAAAGTTGGCGCCCTCGCCACCACGCGCCTCGATAGCGGCTGACCAAACATCCACCGTGGCGTCCGAGAGCGGCCTGCCGCCCTCGATCAAATCCGCGGGCGAACGCCCGTCCCTGAAGTGGGAATTCACCAGGAAACGAAAAAGATTAGGCCGCTTATCCACGAGCCCGACGTAAGCGGCCACCGCGGAGCTGACCAGCTCCAGCGCCGTGGTGGCGGCATCAAACTGCGGCACGACTTGCTCGATGATCATCTCCTGCACCCGCTGGCCGACCGCGGCGAATAAGGCGTCCTTATCCGCGAAGAATCGATACAGCTTGGGCCTGGGGATCCCCGCGGTCTTTACGACATCGTCGATGGACAGGTCAGGCCCATACTCGTCGATCGCGCGAAGCGTCGCTTCTATCAGCTCCGCCCGCACAGCAGCTCGATGCTCGCGCCAACGATCGGCTCGGGCATCTCCGGTCAACTCCGGTAGCAGCCGCCCCACGGCACCCAGGTTCATCGACACCCCGAAATTCTAATCTAAAAGCTAAAGCTACTGCACAAGCCAACGGTGCGTCAGGCAACTCCTCACGCGTTGAGCCTCTCGGTGCCCGCCTGGAAGCGCCTGAACGTCGCGCCGCGCGTGACGATCCGTCTTCACCATCATGAACGCGATTCATCGTAGCGGCCGGCCGACCCACCACGAGGGAGATTCGAAATCCAATTCTATTGACGGGTTGTGACGGTGATGCCACCATCAACCCATGCGCACTGACTGCAGGGATCATTCTGTAGGCGATGCCACGGCGGAGTCTTTGGCCTGGGCTGGTGGCGCATGACGATGGTGTTCGCGTCTGGCACTCTAGAATTGCCGGCTGAGGCGGTTTTCGACTACGCTGTCGACTACCGCCGGATGCCGGAGTGGGTCTTTGGGTTGCGCACCATTACGCCAATCGGCGAACTATCAGACGGGGTCGGCGCCGAATTTCGAGGAACCGGCAAGATCGGCCCAATCGCGATGACCGGAACGAGTCGCATCACCGAGTGGGAGCCGTGCCGGCGCATCACAGAGGCCTTGGTGACCAACAACGGCATAGTTGCCTTGGCAGCCGTTGCCACGACGCCGATGGGATCAGCAGTGACCCGCGTTGACATAACTGCCGACTACAAGTTCCCCGGTGGGCTCGCGGGCAAAGTCCTCCAGCGCGCTATCGAGCCGTTGCTTGGTTCAGGTATCCGACACACTGAACGAGCACTGCGTCGGCAATGTCTACGCACCTGCTGAACAGCTCCCACACACTGAGCCGTCCCGGCGTTTCCGGAGACTCCCGATCTTGGGAGGATTCGAGTTATGGCACGCCCGAGCAAGTATCCCGACGAGCTTCGTGAGCGTGCAGTGCGCATGGTCGCTGAGGTGCATCCGCAGTACCCCTCGCAGTGGGCGGCGATCACCGCAGTAGTCGAAACCCGGAACGAGGGCCCCCATACGTCTGGACCAAGACCGTCGACCAAATCTTGATCAGCATCGTCGGCAACTACTGCACCAAAATTAATGACTCAGGGCACTAGTTCGTTTGGGTGGCGTCCGGAATCCGGTGTAAATCGGCCTGCGGAGGTTCTGGCTTCGGTGAGTGATGCTACGCGGTGGCGCTGACGGTTTCGGTGGTGCTGCTAGCGAAGTCCGGGGTGTGCTGGGGCCACAGTTGCCGGGGTGGTTGCAGCAGGCTGCGGCGCAGGTCTTGGAGCTGGCGCAGCCCGGCGGGGGTCATGGTGAGTCCGCGCCAGCCGCGGGATGCGCGGTCGAGCACGGCCCAGGCGATGCTGTTACAACTGGTCTCGCCAGGGAAGCGGCCGATAACCTTTGCGCGGCGGCGGGTTTCTCCGAAGGTGCGTTCGATGAAGTTCGAGTGGCGGATGCGGTGATGATGTTCGGGCGGGAACCGCAGATAGGCGGTCAGGCCCTCGCGCTCGGTCAGCATGATCTTCATCGCTGCCGGGTAGGTGGTCGTGTAGCGGGTAGCGAACGCGGTCAGCCGGGCGTCGACCAGTTCGACCAGCCGCGGACCGGGCTCGGTTTTGAGGTCCTCAGTGTCGAAGCAGGCCCAGTAGCCGTCGCGGATCTCGGCCTGCATCCCGGCCGGGATCTTGGCCAGCACGTTGCGTAACCGCTGGATCAGGCAGCGTTGCCGCAGCGCGGTCGGGAAGACCTGCTCGATCGCGGCGATCAGGCCGCGGGCACCGTCGGAGATGACCAGCAGCGGGCACGCTAGCCCACGGTCGGTGAGATCGGTCAGGAAATCGGCCCAGGCCTCGGTCGACTCCACCACGCCGGGGGCCAGGCCAACAAAGACGGGCTTGCCGGCGGTGGTGACGCCCCACGCGGCCAGGATCGGCTCGGCCGGCGAGCCGGGATGCATCCGGAAGAAGGAGGCATCCAGGAACAGCTAATCGAGCACGACATCGCCCAGGGGCGCCGCGCCCAGGTGTTGTACTCGGTTTTTATCGCTTGGCATACCTGCGAGACAGTCGATTTCGAGATCGCGGCCTGATCACCGAGCGCATCGGCAAGGGTGGCCTCGACATCACGCACCGACAGTCCGCGCACGAACGAGGCGATCACCAGCGATTCCAGCGCATTGGTTTTGGTGACGTGCTTGCCGAACAGGCGTGAGACGAACGCGGCGGTCGTGCCGCGCAGCTTGGGCCGCTCCAGGGTGACTGGGCCGACGGTGGTCTTGACCGTCGCTGGCCGATAACCATTGCGCGCCCCGGGGCTGCGCATCCGGCGCGGCCGCGGCGCGTTGGTAGCGGTCACGGCCGAGGAACTCGGTCACCTCGGCCTCCAGCGCGGCCTGCATCAGCAACTGTGCGCCGAGCCGGGCCACCTCCTCCAGAATCTCGGGCAGCTCACGATCGGATGCGAACAGCTCGTCGATCTTGGCGCGAACACGATCAGTCGGCGATACTCGTGCAGGCACGGGCATAGGTCCTTTCTTCGATGACTTGGTAGGTCTCGAAGCAGAACCTATGCCCGGCCCATTTACACCGGCTTTAGGACGCGACCGTTCGTTTGCCTTTTCTTCCCAGACTGCGCCGGACGCCGAGGCGACGCCGCCCTCCCGCCGCCTTGACGACAAGTGCTAGTGTGGCCGTGCCCAGCACAAGGTAACGGCGCCACCCCAGCGCCTCCACGACCATTGCTACCGAGGCCGTGGCCAAGACAAGCACTACAACGCCCGAACGGCGAATCGAATCTAATCTCATGGCCAATAACTATAGCGTTCGTCGCGACCGTCTGGAATGCAGGCCATGGCCTTTAAGAGCTCCACACTGAATCGCCCCGGCATGTCCGGAGACTCCACTTCTTGGGAAGGTTGGAGTCATGTCAGGTGGTTCATTGAGGAGGTATCCGCCGGAGCTGCGTGATGAATCGCCCTGGTTCTGTCGGAGGCTCGGGTTATTGGATTCCGATCAGGGGTTGGTCGGTCCGTTGTGCATCGTAGAAGGTGGCTTCGAACTCGGTCGGAGGAACGTCGGCGAGGTAGCTGTGTAGGCGGCTGGTGTTGTGCCAGTACACCCAGGCCAGGGTCGCCAGCTCGACGTCCTCGACGGTCTTCCAGGGCCCGGTGTGAGCCGGCCCGTAGATCAGCTCGGCCTTGTAGTAACCGTTGACGGTCTCGGCCAGAGCGTTGTCGTAGCTGTCCCCGATGGTGCCGATCGAGGGCACCGCACCGACCTCGGCGAGACGTTCACCGTAGCGGATGGAAGTGAACTGGGACCCGGCATCGGAGTGACATGTCAAGCCCGGCAATGTGTTTCCACGTGACCAGCGGGCCATCTCGATCGCGTCGAGCACCATGGTTGTGCGCATGTGGGAGGCCACCCGCCAGCCCACGATCATCCGGGAGTAGGCATCGACGATGAAGCACACATACGCCACCCCAGCCCAGGTCGGCACGAATGTTAGATCCGTGACCCACAGTTGGTTCGGCGTAGTCGCCGTGAACTTCCGCTTGACCAGATCGGGGTGGCGAGGCGCTGTCAGGTCGGGTTTGGTGGTGCGGACCCGTTTGCCGCGCCGCGCTCCTTGGATGCCGGCTGCGCGCATCAGTCGGGCGACCTGGTCTCGCCCGACGTCGTGGCCGGCACGGCGGGCGGCTTTCCACAGCTTGCGGGCGCCGTAGACCCGGTAGTTGTCCCACAGCGCCACCAGGGCGGGCGCCAGCTCGGCGTCTCGACGGGCCCGTGCCGACAGCGGCCGTGCCTTGGTGTCGTAGTAAGTACTCGGGGCCACCGACACCCCTGCGGTGCGCAGGACGGTGCAGATGGGCTCGACCCCGAATTCCCCACGGTGGGTGTCGATGAAGTCGACTACTTCTTGTGTTGGCGGTCGAGCTCCGCGCCGAAGAAACTGGCCGCTCGTTTCAGAATCTCGTTGGTTATCTGAGGTTCTCAGCGTCCTGTCGATGATGTAAACGACACGCGGTCCGGGGTGCGCCGAGATCCGTTGTG
>NZ_LQPH01000162.1 GCF_002102255.1 Mycobacterium nebraskense | reverse complement strand
AGATAACCATTGAGATCCTCAAAGCGGCAACGAGTTTCTTCGTGCGGGAGAGCGACCCGCGCAACCGCCGCTGACCGCTACGGTCTGCGAGTTCATCGCCGAGAATAGGGGCCGTTTCGGGGTCGCTCCGATCTGCCGCGTGCTCTCCGAGCACGGAGTGCCGATCGCCCCGAGAACGTTCCACGCCTGGGCCGCCCGGGGGCCCTCGAAGCGGGCCCTGTGGGATGCCACGATCACCGAGGTCCTGGCCGGCTACTACGAGCCCGACGAGTACGGCCGAAAGAAGCCGGAGTCGCTATACGGGTCGCTGAAGATGTGGGCCCATCTGCAGCGAGAAGGTATCCCGGTGGCCAAGTCGACCGTGGAGCGGCTGATGCGGCGAAACGGCTGGCAGGGCGTGCGGCGATGCAAGAAGGTCCGCACCACGATCGCCGACCCGGCTGCGGTGCGACCGCCGGATCTGGTGGACCGCCAGTTCGGCGTGTCCGCACCTAACCTGCTGGTGGTGGCCGATTTCACCTACGTCCGGCTCATCACGGGTGTGTTTGTCTATGTTGCGTTCGTCATCGACGCTTATGCCGGCACGATCGTCGGGTGGGAGGCCTCGGGCTCCAAGCACACCCGGTTCGTCGAGTCAGCGATCCGTCAGGCAGCAGCACTGCGTCGCAGACAGGGCCATCCCATCGACGGGGCCATCCACCACAGTGATGCCGGATCTCAGTACACGAGTGTGAGATTCGGTGAGACGCTGAGCCTTTCAGCCATTCGGCCGTCGGTGGGCAGCGTCGGTGACGCCTACGACAATGCGTTGGCCGAGACGACGATCGGGCTCTACAAGAACGAATGCGTCCGCGCCGACTCCCCGTTTCGCCGTGGGCCCCTGAACACCTTGGGCGACGTCGAGTACATCACCGCCGACTACGTCGCCTGGTACAACCAGCAGCGCCTCATGCACCGCCTCGGACGCGTTCCACCCGCCGAAGCCGAAGCCCGCTACTATTCCCAACGCGTGGCCGACCAACCGGCCGGCTCACAGAACCCCGAGGGTGCATGAAACCCGGGATGGTTCA
>NZ_LQPH01000161.1 GCF_002102255.1 Mycobacterium nebraskense | reverse complement strand
CGGCGGCACTGACCGCCTAAACCACCAAGTCGAAGAATCACACGACGACGTCGTACACCACGTCCCTGGACTTGACCGTCGCATAACCCCGGGGTCGGCTGTGTTCAGCGGGGGCGTGTGGCCTCCGCTCAATTGGGTTTGAGTCCTTTACACTTGATGAAGTGCGCTCCGATGCGGCCGGTTAAACAAACGGCTTCGGGACCAGCGTTGGGGATGACCTCCGGGTCTGCGCTCTAGTCGAATGGCCCCGGCCTCGCCAACCTGGCTTGAGGCCGGGGTCTAACGATTGGGTCTCCCTTCCCGTGCGATTGCCAGACAGCCTTGCCGCCACCTCGATCCCTGAGAAATGGGACGAAACAGGGCCAAACCGGATCAGCTGCGGCCCGCACGAAAAGTATCGTCGAGCGAGTCAAGCGCGGTTGCGATGTCGTCAAGCTCGTCGTCGAAGAGATCCGCGTAGGTGTGTGCGGTCACGGTGATTGATGCGTGGCCCATTGCCTTTTGCAGGAGTCGCAAGTCGGCGCCGGCCCGTCGTGACAGCGATGCGTAGGTATGCCGTAGGTCATGCACACGCAAGTTGTCCCGGCCGATCTCAGTCACAGACTTCCGCCAGTTGACCGCACGCTTCCAGTTCTCCAGGCTCAGCCGGGAACCCTTCGGCGACGCGATCGCCGGCGCGCCACAGGGTCGTGCGTCGAGCCGCGCCTTAAGTGCCGGCATCAAGCGCTCGGGGATTGGGACAGAACGTCGGCCGGCTTGCGATTTCGGGTTCCCTTCAACGAGTTTGCCGCCGACTTGGGTCATCGACCGGCGAACACGGATTCGACGAGCGCCCAGGTCGACATCCTCGACATTGAGGCCGGTGAGTTCACCGAATCGTAGGCCTGTGTAAGCCAGGAGCAAGACGACGTCACCTTGAGCGCCGCATGTTTGGGCAAGTGTTGCGACTTCGCCGACGGTTAGATAGACGTGTGTGGCTTGCCGCATCGGTGGGAATTTGGTGCGTGATGCGGGGTTCTTGCCGAGGAGCTGGTCTTCCTCGACGGCGCGGTCAAGGGTCATCTTGAGGACCGAGTGCGTCCACCTCACGGTCCGCGGTCCGAGACCCGACGCTGACATGGCATTCACCCATCGTTGGATCGACTCGTGGTCGATTCTTGCGATCGGCCACGAACCAAACTGTGGCTCGATACGCAGCCTCCAGTTGTCTTCGTATCCGCGGCGGACTTTCGCGCTCAGGTCGGGTCGGGAGGCTAGCCACGATCGATAGACGTTGCGGAGCAGGATTTTGCCGCCGCGTGGGTCCACCCTGACGCCCGCGGCGCTGTCGGTGACGAGCCTTGCTTCGAACTGGCGCGCCTCCCGCTCTGTTCGGAAGCTCTTCTTGCGCTTCGAACGATCCGGTAGGCGCCATTGGACGTCATAACGCACGCCGTCCTTCGTCTCGCGGCGCTTTATGGCCAAGATTCCTCCGGAATGACGTTGGGGGAATTGAGGATCAGTGCCTGCAGCCAGCAGTGAGCGTGTGCAAGCTTGATCGTTAGCTCAAAATTTGCGGTTGTGCTAAGTCGTGGGTGAGGGCGAATCGCTCTACACCCGAGTCGATTCCAGCCAATCTTTGACGTCATCCAGTAACCATCGACGGTGCCGATCGCTAAGCCTGAGGTGATGTGGACCAGGCGCATCAATCCCACGTTCCCGCCTGGCCGCCCAATCATGCAGCGTTGAGACCGGAACTCCGGTCATTGCTCGAACTTCATGAGCGGTGAGCATGACCGACGCATTTTCTATAGTCATCGTCTCCAACCCCGTCTCCCGCCGTTGGTACTGGCCGGCAGGTCATACCGAGATCATGAGGCATAGTTCTCGATTCCCGCTACCAGCAGTGCGACATTCGATCGGAAATGCACCGTCGAGTGCGGTCAGGGGGTCGAATCTGCGAGACCGGCTTTAGGAGAGCGGTCAAGCCCTTCTGGTTGAGGTCCAGAAGGGGTGTCTGAGCTGGTCATATAGCGCCATCGCACACCAAGCGAAACCACCGCGTGCCGACCAGTGCAGATAGCGGGTTTCAGGCTGCTGTGGTACGGGTCTCGTTGGCATAAGTGTGTCGTAGCGCGTGAACGAGCGCACCCGACCGTTTCCCGGATCGGACAGGTGGTTGTGGTGAGTGGTGCGGATCGGTGCGGATGTGTTGCATTGGTGGGCAGTTGATTTGGCGACAGTGGGTGCGGACAAATGGGGACACAGATGATGTTGGTCAGGTTGGTAGAGCGCGACGATGGGTGTGTCCTATGGTTCCCACGTGGTGAACATCAATTCGAAATCGGCGGCGCGCAAGCGTGTCCGGGAGGCGCAGCATAAGGCCAACGAGGCACGTCTGGAGCGTGAGCGTCAAAATGTCGATGACGCTGCGTCGTTTCTCGTCGAGATTGGGCGGCTGGTCGCCGTCGACGAGTGGGAGCGCAACCGTATCCTCGAGATACGCGCAGAGGGGGAGCGGCGCCGTCACGAACACCGCCAGGCTGGCGCGACAGCGGTGGCCCGGATGCAAGGCCGTGGTGAAAGCCTCACTGCGATCGCTGAACTGGCGGGAGTCAAAGTCGGTGAGGTGCGCGCGGTGTTGAAGTCTGCCGACGCGCAGGCAGCGCCACGCGCGGATGCACTAGGCGCGGAAGGCAGCGCGGCGCGGGGCGCAGGAGAGGGCGCGGTGCCGGAAGCCGGCGGTGGCGCAGCCACCGACGCCGCGGCGCAAGCACTAGGTTCGGTAGACGCCGCCGCGCGAGAGGTCGGCGGTGGCGTGCCCAACAACGTGGCGGCACAAGCACTAGGTGCTGGTGCGCCGTGAACCGTCGACCGACGGTGTCGGTGAGGTCGTCAAGCGTCGGTGCACGTGCGAACGACTATGGGGGCGCTTTGTGGGTGGACCCGGTTGTGCATGCCAGCGGATGCCGCCGGTTCGACTCCTACGTCGTGCGGGGCCCCGGCGCAATCAACGCCCCGATCCACGAGTGCCCGAGGAAGTGGTCACCCTCTCGGCGGCGGCTGCCGGCCAACGTCATGATGTGGCCGGATGCCATCGGGAGCGGCGAGTCGATGAGGCGCGCGCACAACTCACTGCCGCGGCGGAATCGCGTGACTTTTGGGGTGATGATCTGAGCCCGGCATGTCCAGTTTTCCGCGGAAAACTGGCCTGTCGCTCGTCAATCGACGCAAGTCATGGACTCGCTGATGTGATTGACGGACCGGGAAGGCGCGAAAGACGGCATGCGATCTCCGGTTGGATCTGGGCAGTTTTCCGCGGAAAACTGGCGAGATGTAATGCACAATTCAGCGTGTCTGAGGGGCGGTCGTTCGGTCAGCGACGTATTTCCTGGCGGCCGGTTCCCGGAGTGGGCCGCAGCCGCGGCCCAAGCGCACCAAGGTCTTCTCCCCATGACTAAAGTTGTCACTGTTTTGAACCAAAAAGGCGGTGTCGGCAAGAGCACCGCGACCGTCAATCTGGCCGCCGTACGAGCCCAAAAACTGACCGCATATCTCGAGCCCGACGCGTTCTCGCCGGTGGCTGCGGTCTCGATAGACCCGCAGGGGTCGGCAAAATGGTGGGCCAACCGGGTCGACGCACTCCCCTTCCATCTTGTCCAAGCGCACGACGATCCCCTCGAATGGCTGCAGCAGCTCAACAACCTGCCCGGTATTGTCGAGGTCTACGTCGATACCGCCGGCTGGTTCGACCTCGACGCGGACTCCTCTCGAGATGGTCTAGGTGACGGATACTCCGCCGATGCACTGCGGACCGTCCTCGACGTCACCGCCGAAGCGATCGTCCCGGTGCTGCCGGCGCCGATGTGCTTCGACCCAACCGCGCGCACGATCCGTAAGCTTCTCGAACCGCGCAACATCCCCTACCGGGTCTTCATCAATGATTGGGACCCGCGCGATGGCGAACACTGGTTAAAGCAAACGCAGAAGTTCATTCGCGGACAGGGATGGCCCTTAGCCGAGACGGTAGTGCGGCACTACAAGATTCACACGAATGCCTGCAGCGAGGGCGTCGTGGTCACCCAGTACAAGAAGAGTGGCTCGGCGGCCAACGCGGCGGCTGACTTCTACAAGCTCGCCGACGAACTGAACATGGTAGGAGTCCGGTAATGGGGCGCGGTGGTGTCAAGACATTCGATGATCTCGTCGATGCTGTTGGCGACAACTCATCTGTTGACGGAAACGCGAAGATTCCCGTCGTCGCCCCACGGTCGGGCCTGTCGCGGTCGGTGGCTCTACGAGACCTGGTCGGCAACCCACACAACCCGCGCGATTCGGTCGGTGACCTCGACGAGTTGGCCTCCATCGTTGACTTCCAACTACAGCCCGTAGTTGTTGTCACCCGAGGAGCATTTCAAAACATCTACCCCGAGACCACGATTTCGGCGCGGTGGGTAGTAATCATCGGCAACCGGCGGTTGGCCGCCGCGCACAAGTTCGGCCGACCCGAGCTCGACATCGTGATCAAAGACGAACTCGCCAATGATCGCGCAACGCTGCTCACGGCTGTAATCTCCGAGAACGTCGACCGCTCGGGATTCGACGTGATCGAGGAAGCCAAAGCTGTCGAGAGGCTAGTGGGGGAGTACGGCAGCGCTGACGCCGCGGCCGAACATCTTCGTAAGAGCAAGACGTGGGTGTCACATCGGCGCGCGCTACTCAAACTGGCACCCGATCTTCAGGAAGCCACCCGCAGGGGCGATCTGGCGATTCGCGAAGCGCGTTCACTTGCCCAGGTTCCGCTCGCACAGCAGGTGGCCCGGTGGAAGGCCGCTCGCGGCCGGCGCAGTGAAGGGGCCAACACCGCCAATGAAACCGAAGACGGCAATTCGGATTCGGCGGCACGAGACGAACCAACGGCGCCGCCGCTGCGCTCGGTGACGCGGGCGCTTCGAAAGTTCGACGCGGATCCACGCGCCCTGGCGATAGCGTTGCGCGATCAACTTGGCGATAAAGGAGCCAGGACACTGGTCGGCCAGCTCAGGAAGTTGCTCACATAGCATCGCGAGGGTCAGTTTTCCGTGGAAAGCTGACCCATCCATCGAGGTGGCGTGGCATACTGCACGCTCAGCCACACTCAATTATGTTGGGCGTCAAGCGGTTTCGGTGGCACCGTTCGATATCGCAGGTGGTGGTTGTCGGCGTCAACACCGGCGAGCCGAAAGCCAAACGCACCCCACGGCAACGCTCACAGCTGGGAGCGCTGGGAGGCGTGAGCGGCGAAGTTGGTGCTGGTGATAGCCGCGTGGGCGCGGTTTAGGTGATACTGCCGGGTATGTCGCTCGATGAGGTGGTGGCTGAGGCTGGCCGTGTATTGGGCGATGCGCGCAGGCTTTTCGGGGCGGCGCCGATGATTAACGGGGGTTGGTCATCAACGTCGGGACTGGTGACGGGTCGCCAGGTTGTGGCAGGCGCGGGACAGGCCGCCGCCGCAGGCTGGGGTGGTGCGGCGGCCACCGGGTACGGCGTTGCCAACACTGGGCAGCTATTTTCCCTGGATCACACCATCGCCGCCGACGCGGGGACCGGCCCGCCGCTGACCGGCGTGGGAGAGGCTGCTGCCGCGGGTGGCGGGGGCATGGATGGGGTGATCACCGATACCCGTTCGGGGGTGGCCGCGATCGCTCCTGCCACCGGAACCCCGGCAGGCAAGCGGGAATTGGTGACGCATTTGCAAAGCCAGCTGGATCGGGCCAAGGCCCTGTTGCGCATCTGTGAGCGGCGCAATATGGAGCTGGCGGCGTTGATCGGGCGAGGTGCCGGCGGCTACGGCGCAGGGATGGGCGCGATGCCGATGGGCGCCGGCGCCATGACCGGTGGCATGCCGATGGGCGGCCTGGGCGCCGCCGGCGGGGGAGTGGGCAGCCCACTTTCTATCCCCGGCCTCGACACCGCCCTGTCCGGGCTTACCCGAAACCACCACCACACCAACCCCGAGCCGGATCAGGGATTGAACCTGGCCGCCGAGCCCGCAGGTCCAGGGGCCGACCGCGTCCGCGCGGCGATCCGCAAAGCCCTCGACATCGAAGGCGTTCATGATCCCGTAGCACGTGCCCGGTGGGAAGCCGGGATGATGCTGGTGGCTAAACGTGAATCCGGATACCGCAACGACGCCATAAACCACACCGATGCCAACGCGCAGAGGGGAGATCCCAGCGGAGGGTCGTTCCAATTCACCGGTGCAACGTTCCGGCAGTATCACCAGCCGGGCACAGCAAGTAGCCGATTCGACGACGTATCCGAAGCGTGCGCGTTCATCAACTACGCCCGCGGCCGCTATTGCGTCGCAGCTGACGCGTCGAATCTGGCAGCCAACATCCAGCAGGCCGATCCCACACGACCGCCGAAGGGTTACTGAGCGGCGAAGTTGGTGCTGGTGATAGCCGCGTGGGCGCGGTTTAGGTGATACTGCCGGGTATGTCGCTCGATGAGGTGGTGGCTGAGGCTGGCCGTGTATTGGGCGATGCGCGCAGGCTTTTCGGGGCGGCGCCGATGATTAACGGGGGTTGGTCATCAACGTCGGGACTGGTGACGGGTCGCCAGGTTGTGGCAGGCGCGGGACAGGCCGCCGCCGCAGGCTGGGGTGGTGCGGCGGCCACCGGGTACGGCGTTGCCAACACTGGGCAGCTATTTTCCCTGGATCACACCATCGCCGCCGACGCGGGGACCGGCCCGCCGCTGACCGGCGTGGGAGAGGCTGCTGCCGCGGGTGGCGGGGGCATGGATGGGGTGATCACCGATACCCGTTCGGGGGTGGCCGCGATCGCTCCTGCCACCGGAACCCCGGCAGGCAAGCGGGAATTGGTGACGCATTTGCAAAGCCAGCTGGATCGGGCCAAGGCCCTGTTGCGCATCTGTGAGCGGCGCAATATGGAGCTGGCGGCGTTGATCGGGCGAGGTGCCGGCGGCTACGGCGCAGGGATGGGCGCGATGCCGATGGGCGCCGGCGCCATGACCGGTGGCATGCCGATGGGCGGCCTGGGCGCCGCCGGCGGGGGAGTGGGCAGCCCACTTTCTATCCCCGGCCTCGACACCGCCCTGTCCGGGCTTACCCGAAACCACCACCACACCAACCCCGAACTCGCCGGTGACCACGACGCCGCGATCGCTGGGGGAGGGCCATTAGCGCGCATCGCGGTCAAAGCCGCACTAACCCGCTTGGGGTGCCCCTATGTCTGGGGGGCCAAGGGGCCCAACCAATTTGACTGCTCCGGCCTGGTTCACTGGTCCTACGCTCAGGCCGGCATCACCTTGGGTCCCGACACATACACCCAGATTCACCAGGGCGCCAAGGTAGCTCATGGAAACGTCGAAGCCGGAGACCTGATCTTTCCCGAAGCAGGGCACGTCATGCTCGCCATCAGCCCAACGCAGTGCGTAGAAGCCCAGCAATCCGGTGTGCCGGTCAGGATTTCGCCGATGCCAGCCTCGTACGTGGCGCGCCGGCCGATGGCGTAGCAGTTTCGGTCGAGGCCTGCGCGTCCCCGGCGGCGTCGCGGATGACGTCGCGATACTCGTGCAGCTCGGTCAGCGCCGACATGGTCTCGCTAAACGACTTTCCGCGCACGTGCGGCAGACTCGCGACAATGAGCGACTCTAACTGCAACAGTTGATCGTCGAGGTCGCGCAGCGTTGCCTTCGCCTGTGCACTGTTGCTGTGGCGCACCAGAATCTGTGCGCATATCGCAGATATCGCCGCTATCGCCTTAGCGATTCCCAAGGCCTGCAACGTGGTGCGCGGATCGGTCGACACCGACTCGAACGAGGGCTGCGCCGTGAGCGCCGCTGCCGGGCGCGGTTGGGTCTGCGGGATGGGCTCACCGCGGCGTAGCGCATCGAGGGTGCCGCGCGGCCACTGCAGGGCATCTTCGAACTTCACGCGGTTGATCCGATGAGGAAATGACTTGCCGCGCTCAAGCAACGCGGCCGTGTTCAGCGACACATTCGCCGCGTCAGCTAGCTCTCGCTGCGTTTCCAGCCCAACTTCGACTCGGCGGTCGGCAACGGCCTTGCCGACCCGCTCTAGCGGGCTCTCGCCAGGTGGAGTCGCCTTGGTGCTCACCGTGTCCTTCGCCATCGTCGCCGCCGTCGTCGACCGACGACCTCTCGGATACTTGCAAGTTAACTATAGAAGTTGACCACGTTCAGCCACGGTCGGACACGGGATCCCAACAGATGTGCCACGCGAGAGATGCACAGAAATAGCCTGTTTAAGGCAGAAAAGCATGGTTTCGCGCAGCAGATGCGCAGGGGTGCCAATACGCTGTACGCCCTTGAACTGTGTCGACTTACTCTGCCGAAACCTTCATCTGCACTGATGTTGCCTATCAGCGCATGAGCAGCTATAAACGTAGTCAGTACACAACATACACAATATGATGCACAGGTATAATTAGGAATGGAGAGCGCCGTGACCACCATCCGACCCTTGCGAGCCGACACCGGCCTGTGCGAGTACGAAGACCCCGACACCTGGTTCAGGGGATATAGCGGGGAGCGAGAGTCGGCAGCGATCTGCACCAACTGCCCCATCATCGTCGCCTGCGCCCAGAACGCCCTCAGATTTGGCGCTACCGATGGGGTGTGGGCGAGCGTGGCCATGCCCGGCGCCCGTGACGTCGCCGCCCTCAAGGCCGCTCGAGCGCAATTACGCGAGGTCATCGCCCGCTACCGAAACCAACCCCCAGCGCTACGGCTGCGGTCCCTGCAAATCCGTCAGGCCGTGCACTTCGCGGCCACCCAGCGCGACCTGCGCCGCCGACAAGCGGCTAAACCCGCGTCCAGGGCAAGTGCGACGCTAAGGGAGAAGGCCAGTGCCTAGCAGCAGCGCAGCCACCCGCGTCCTGCGCGACGACCTGCTCGCCCAACTCCGCATCGCGCAACGGCCCCTCACGACGGCACAGTTGCGCCTGCACGCGCCTGACGTGCCGGTCGCGGGGGTCGCGATATCCTGCGCCCCGATCCACGAGCAGATCTACCGGGTGCTGTGCGGCCTTGAGCGTCAAGGCCTGCTGACCCGCGGTGGCCGTGAAGGCCGCGAGGTCACCTGGACGGCGGCCGCCAACCCCGCCGACCGCGAAATCGCCGCCCTGGAAGCCGCTTTCAGCGCCTCGGACGGCCAGCCGGCGCCACGTTGAAAGGGCGCCATCCGATGATCACATGTCCCGTTCGAGCGGCGCTGACAGCTCGGGTGCCCGAACTGGCCAACGGCTCCGTCGAAATCATTGCGGTCGCACGCGAGCCCGGACTGTTGGCTAAAGTCGCGGTCCGATCACGTGTTCGCGGGATCAACGCGGTCGCCGTCTGTATCGGGTGGGGCGGCCTGCGTATCGCCGACGTCGAAAAGCGCCTCTGCGGCGAACATGTCAGCATCATCGCCTACGACAGCGACACTGCCAGGTACGTGATCAACGCACTGGGAATCAAGTCTGCGATCGCCGAAGTCATCAACCCTGAACAGCGCCGCATCCGCGTTTACGTCAACCCCGATGACTATGCGCGCGCACTAGGCAAGGTTGGTCACAACTTGCGCCTTGTCCGGCAGCTGACCTCCTGCAGCATTCACATCCGCACCGCCACTGGCGCAAATCGTGCCCCCATGGTTGCACCACCAGGCAGTTGCCCCCGATCCCAGTAACCGAAAGGCAACCCAATGAGCGCAAACACCCTGTATGACATCGAGCTGCGCGACTGGGACCGAGTCGAAATCCTATCTGCCACATCGCAAAGCGGCGCCTACGCGGCGCGTACCGAGGTCTCGTGGTCCAACCGGAAGATCTTCACCCCGACATTATTCGACTGCGGCACAACGACATGACCTCCCCCGATGCACGCTCGGCTGCGGCACGAAGACGGGTCGCTGAGCGTCGGCTGCGCCAGTTTATGGCTAACCACGGTTACCCCGACCCCGACTCGAGCCGATCGGAGCGCACAATATGGCACGGAGGACGCGGCCAGATCCACACCAGCCGGGTCTGTTCGACATCTTCGGCGGGGACGGTGGTGGTGACGAGCCCAGAGATACGCCAGATCGTGGCGGAGGCCTACGCGGGCCCGCTCGAGCTGCCCCCGCAGTGGAGCCCAGCCCAACGCGAGACATTCCTGGACAGCCAGGCGGCCAGGATCAGCTACCAGGTCGCCGAGCTGGCGGCCGAGATGGGCGCCCAGGCGGTAGGGGCGTGGACCCGCAGCCGCGGCGAGCATCCGGATTACCTGACCAAGGCAGGGATGCTGAACACCGCACGCAGCCAGGCGATGGAGATCGTGCTCAACAACGAGCTCTACGAGCAGATCCCGACCGAGGACGGCCAGCCCAGCAACCTGTGGGGGGAGCACAACGACCCAGCGCCCGATCGCAGTCAGGTGCCCTGGGATCAACGCTGGACCCGGCCCCAGTATCGCAGCGACCCCAGCCAGAACATCGAGGCGCTGATCGCGGATCTGTGGCCGGACCCGAATTACTCGGCGGTGTTTCGGATCAAGGCCGGATACCTGCTAGCCGCCCGGGCCGAGGATGGCCTGCCCCTACCGAGCGGCCCGGACGATCCGCTCACGAGCACGCTGGCTCAGATGGTCTACACCGATCTGCGCGACGACGGCATACCCGAGCGGTAAACGCCCAGCCCTCACTGTTCGATGAGGCCGATCAGCCCACCGATCCGCGCTCGATTGACCCCGGCGGCGCCCCGCTGCCGCGGCCGAACCCGCGCACACCAGCCCACCAGCCAATCGACCCGCCGGCGGGCACCGTACAAAGCCCGGCTGTATCAGACGAACCGACTCCGGCCGCCGAGCAGCGGATAGAAGAATTCACCAGCCCCACCGATTTTCCGGCAAGCCTCGACACCCTGGTGCCATCGGGGTCCAAAGCACGCATCCGCGCCAACATTGCCGCCGTCCAGCTGCTGCGCGCCCTGCAAGACGCGCAGCGGCCGGCCACCCCAGCCGAACAACGTGTCCTGGCCACCTGGTCAGGCTGGGGTGCGGTACCCCAGGTGTTCGACCCCCGCGCCAGCGACCTCACCGCCGAACGGGACACCCTGGCCGAGTTGCTCGATCGCGACCAATACCGCCAGGCAGAGGCCTCCATCCTCAACGCCCACTACACCGATCCCGCCATCGCCGCCGTGGTGTGGGAAGCACTAGGTCGGGCCGGGTTTAGCGGTGGCAAGGTCCTCGAACCAGGTTGCGGAGCAGGAACATTCATCGCTCACGCCCCCGATGAGGCAGTCATGGTTGGTGTGGAAAGTGACGCCACCACCGCAGCCATCGCCGCCCTGCTCTACCCATCGGCCCAGATCCGCCACGAAGGTTTCGAATCCACTCACGTCCCCGAAAACAGCTTCGCCGCCGCCGTCGGCAACGTCCCCTTCGGCCGCTACGCGGTCACCGACCCCGCCCACAACCCCGCCCGTCACTCCATCCATAACCACTTCATCGTCAAATCCCTCGCGCTGATTGCCCCCGGTGGATACGTGGCTGTGCTGACCAGCCGCTACACCCTGGATGCGGCGAAATCGGTCGCCCGGCGTGACATTTCGGCCAAAGCCGACCTCATCGGCGCGATCCGGCTCCCGTCGAAGGCGTTTACGCGGGTGGCCGGCACCGAGGTCGTCACCGACCTGCTCATCCTGCGCCGCCGCGATCCCCGAACCCCCTCCCCAGACGAACTGCCCGCCTGGATCAACACCGAAGCCATCGAACTCACCGACCCCGACACCGGCGCCGGCGAAACCCTGCACATCAACTCCCATTTCGTCGCCAACCCCCACAACGTGCTCGGCCAGATGCACCTGGGCCGCGGACTCAACGGCTCCCACCAACTCGTCGTGCGCGGCACCAGCGGCACCAGCGGCACCAGCGGCACCGAGCTCGCCGAGCAGCTGCACGACCGGCTACACCTGCTCATCGACTCGGCCATGAAGCACGGGCTCGGATTAACCGCCACGCCGGCTGAACTCACCGAGGTCTCCGCAGACGTCTTCGACCCCGGCCTGATCACCGCGGCCGACCGCGGTGAGGACACCCCGCTCTACACATTGCGCTACAGCGAGGCCAACCGCGGCATCGAATACTGGGCCGGACACCAATGGGAACCCCACAAAACCCCGAAAACGCTGCTAGCAGAAACCCGCGAACTCATCGGCCTGCGCGACGTCGCCGTCAGCCTCATCGCCTCCCAACGCGACGGCCAGCCCGCCGCCGAGCGCGACCAGCTCCGCGGACACCTCAACACCCTCTACGACAACTACGTGCGCCAGCATGGCCCCCTCAACCGGTTCACCTGGGTCTATCCCACCGTCACCCAAGAACGCCACGATCAGCGCTTGGCCGCCGCCGAAACCGCCTGGCGCACCGCCGAAGGCACCCCCGAGCGCCCCTACACCGGGCCCGTGCCCGACGACGTCGCCGCGCAATGGGACACCGAGGCCTCCGAAGCGCCCGCGCCCTACAAGAAGCGGCGTCACCTCGACGGCGGAATGCGCCACGACCCCGGATGGGCACTGGTCGCCTCATTGGAAATCTTCGACGAAGACACCGGCTCCGCCCAGAAATCGCCCATCTTTTCCACCGACCTGCTCACCCCGCCGCTGGAGCGCGCCACCGCCGACACCCCCGAAGAAGCGTTGGCGGTGTGCCTGGACCGCACCCAGCGCGTCGACGTCGACCTAATCGCCAACCTGCTAGAAGTCGAAGTCGACGACGCCCGTGACCTGATCGCTGGACTGGTCTATCCCAGCCTCGACGACCCCGACGAACTCGTCCCCGCCGTGAGTGCCCTGTCCGGCAACGTGCGCACCAAACTCGCCCGCGCGCTCGATGCGGCCGAAACCAACCCGATCTACAACGACTACGCCGCCGCCCTGCAACAGGTGCTGCCGCCCCAGCGTGAAGCCCAAGACATCAAAATGCGCCCCGGGGCACCGTGGATCCCGGCCCAAGTCGTCGCCGCCTTCGCCGAGAAAACATTCGACGCCACCGGTGTGGTCGCCGAACACATCGGCGGGCGCTGGGTCGTCGACGTTGCCTCCTACAAACGCCACGGCCGGCTGATGACCGACGAATGGGGAACCGACCGACGCGGCTGCGACGCGGTCAGCCTGCTCGAGGCCGCCTGCAACTCCAAAGCCGTCCTCGTCAACAACGACGACGGTGTCCTCGACCTGCAGGCCACCTTCGCCGCCCAAGCCAAAATGGCCAAAATCAGCGAGGAATTCACCCGCTGGCTGTGGTCTGACGAGACCCGCCGCGACACCCTGGTCGCCGAATACAACCGGCGCTTCAACTCGCGGCGCGCGCCTGCCTACGACGGCTCACACATGCGTTTTCCTGGCATGTCGGATCACTTCACGCCGCACTTCTACCAGCGCAACGCCGCCGCGCGCATCATCTCCGAGCCCGCCGTTCTCTTGGATCATGTTGTCGGAGCGGGCAAGACGGGAAGCATGGTCGCTGGAGCGCTGGAACTGCGGCGCCTGGGGTTGGTACGCCAACCCTGGCTCGTGGTACCCAATGCGATCACCGAACAAGTTGGCCGCGAAGCCCAACAGTGGTATCCGGCCGCCAAGATTCTGCTCGGCTCAGCGGCCACCACCGCTGATGGACGGCGCCGCTTCATCGCCCAAACCGCCTCAAGTGATTGGGATCTCGTTGTCATCCCGCAGTCGGCGTTCACCGCGATCAACGTCTCCACGGATATGCGCGTCGACTACATCGAAAACCAGCTCGATACATTGCGCGAACAACTCCAATCCGCCGAAGCCGACCGCAGCAAAAAGCGCATCGAACTCGCCATCAAAAGCGCCAAGGCGCGGCTAGAAAAACTTGTAGCCGCCAACACCAAAGACACTGGGTTGCGGTTTGAGGAATCCGGTTGTGACTATCTGATGATCGACGAGGCCGACACGTACAAGAACTTGGGCCGCACCTGCAACATTGAAGAATTATCGTGCCCCAACGCATCGCAACGTGCCGAGGACCTCGCCCTCAAACTCACCGTGTTGCGCCAGCGGCGCCGCGACGAGGCGCTGGCCAAAGGCATTCCCGCGCACCGGGTTGTCGAACGGGTCGCGACCTTCGCCACCGGCACACCGATCAGCAACTCATTAGGCGAGCTATGGGTCATGCAAACCTACTTGCGGCCAGACCTTTTAGAGCACGCCGGGGTCGCTGACCTGGGGGACTGGGGTGCGGCGTTTACCGCGACCACCACCACCATCGAGGTCAACACCACGGGCACTAAGCTGCGGCCCGTCACGCGAGTAGGGAAGTTCACCAACCTGCCCGCCCTGCTGGCGCTGTCCTCGGTCTACACCGACGTCGTCACCCGCGACCAAGTCCCCGTCGAGCTGCCGCCGCTTCGCACCGGGCAACGCCAAATCATCAGCTTGCACCCCGACATCGAAGTCGTCGACTTCATTACCGACTTGGGCTACCGCCTCGATCATCTCGACTCACGCAATCCCCGACGCGACAACCCACTCAAAATCAGCAACGACGGGCGCAACGTGTCGTTGGATCCACGGTTGGCCCACCTGCCCAAACCCCGACACAGCCGCGCCTGCGCAGTCGCCGACGCAGCCATGCGTGTCCATTACCGCCACGCGCATCGCGCCTATACCCATCCCGACACCGGCGCGCCGGCCGGCACCGGGGCACTGCAGATCATGTTCTGCGACCGCGGCACCCCATCCAAAGACCCCGCCCAGTTCACCATCTATCAGGCGATCAAAGACGAACTCGTGGCGCGCGGCATGCCCGCAGCCGCGATCCGCTTCGTCCACGAGGCAAAAAATCTTCAAGAGATCAAAACGCTGTTCGCCCAGTGCATTAGGGGAGACGTCTCAGTGCTGATCGGTAGCACCGAGAAAATCGGCGCCGGGGTCAACGTGCAAGCCCGAGCCGCCGCCCTGCATCACGTCGACGTGCCATGGCGCCCGCGCGACCTTGAACAACGCGAAGGCCGCATTCAGCGCCAAGGCAACCAAAACCTCGACGGCATCGACATCTTCATCTACGTCACCGAAGGCTCCTACGACACCGTCATGTGGCAAAAAGTCCAAGCCAAAACGCTGTTCATCGAACAGATGCGCCGCAACGAGGTCCTCGATATCGAGATCGACGACCTTTCCGGCGGTGACATCGGGACCGCCGCCGCAGAAACCAAGGCCATCGCCACCGGCGACCCGCGCTACATACACCAAGTTGAACTCGACGACACCGTCAAACGCCTCACCGCCCTGCAGCGCGCACACAGTCAATCGGTGCGCAACCGCGACTGGCAAGTCAGTGTGCTCGAGCGCGCGATTCCCAACAAACAACGCGCCATCGACGAGCTCACTCCATTCGCCAGGGCAGCCGCCGCGCATGCCTCCGCCGGCGGGCCACCACGGCTGACCGTCGCAGACACCACCTACACCGAGCGCGTCCCCGCCTCCCACGCACTGGCTGCGGCCTGCCGGCGCGCCTACACCGCCGGCAAAGACCGCGGCGCCAGCCGCTTCGAACCCATCGGCGCCACCATCTACGGCATCGACATCCTGGCCGCCCGCGACCTCACCCACGACCAACTGCTACTACGACTAGCCGTGCCGTCGCGCACCGCAGAAATCTCCGGCCTTGAACTGTTATCCACCGGCGCAGGTCCAGGCTCCGACGTCAACGGCCCCAAACAACTCGGACTGCTGCGCCGCGTGGAAAACCTCTACACCGGCCTACCCGAACACCACGCACGACTGCAGCACGAACGCGACCGCGACCAGGCCGCCCTCGACGACTTTGTAACCAACCCCCCAGCACCGTTCGAACACGCCGACGAACTGGCCACAAAAGACGCAGAACTTAAAGCCCTCACCCTCGAGCTGCGCATGGCCGCCCAAAGCCCCGAAGCCAAAGCCAAAGCCGCCGCGGCCGAACAACGCATGGCCGCCCGCGGCCGCAAACCCGGATGGAGCCTGCTCCTGAACCCCACACCGGCCCTGGTCGAAGAACTCGGCTACCCCAGCGCCGATGCCCTACGCAAAATTGTCCGCGCCCGAGAACGCCTCGCCCTCGAACAACACGACCACCAGCAAGGCCTCGCCGGTCCCGAGCACGACTTCTGAATATCCAAACCGGAAGTTAGACACTACATTCGAACGGTCCCTTGTGTGGCGCTGAAGTTCCCCGTGCCCTTTCATCGCGGCATATTCGAGCCGTCGCCACCGCATGCCGACACATGGCGAAACCTCGCAGCCTTTGTCGCGCGGCACAGCCCCGCGGTTTACTGTGCGGCATGCCCGAATCCGGACCTTCGGCTCAAGCCCAACAAGACATCCGCGCCGCGCAAGCCTTGCCCGACAATCTCGCCCGCCGCGAGCACGTCCATGCCGTCCAGCAACGCGCGCGGGCCCTCCTTCTGGATGCCACGAGCACGCCCGAACAAAAGTCCGCCGTCCGGCTCGATATCAGACAAGCGCGCGCACTCACTAGCGACCTGTGCACGCCGCGCACCCCAGCACCCCTGACCTGGATCGCAGCCCCAGCATTGAATAAAGCTGCGACGCCGCTCGTACGCCAGCACGTGCATGCCGGAGACCGAATGAACGAGCAGTTGGCCGATCCGGTCGCCGACGCCCCGCACACCACATGAGCACGAAGTCGGAGACGGCGATAGAAGCCGCACTGGATCTGGGTAATACTGGCCAGTATGTCGTCACTCGATGGACTGGTGGCCGAGACAGGTCGCGTGCTCAGTGATGCTCGCCGGCTTTTCGGCGCGGCGCCCCTCGAAGCGTCGTTGCCTTCGGCGCAGCAGTTGATGGCGGGCCGAGCAGCTGTAGCGCCAGTGGGGCAGGCCGCAGCTGCCAATTGGCAAGGCGAGGCAGCGACGACCTACGCTGCGACCAACGCCGATCAGGTCCATGCGTTAGACCGCACGGTAGCCGCCGATGGCCAAGTCAATCCGGCGCTGACCCATGCCGGACAGGCCGCCGCGGCGGGAGCACGAAGCATGGACAACCTGATCGCTCAGACCCGCGCGGGGGTTAGCGCACTGGCCCCCAGCACACGTAGCGCCGCAGGGCAGCAGCAACTCGCCAGCTTTTTGCAGGGTCAGCTCAACCAGGCGAAGGGATTGCTGCAAAACTTCCAGCAGCGCAACGCTGAAATAGCCGGCACCATCCAAAGCGCTGACTACGGGCGCCTTTCCGGTAGCCACGGCAAGGAGTCACCACCTGCTGCGCCGCTGGATTCGCGCACGTGGAAGCCGGGTGATAAGCGGCATATGCCCTATGACGCCGGCCCGGGTGGGATGGGCCCGCCCAACTTTCCTGATTCGCCGCCGTGGGTTGATATATGGGACCGGTCAGGAGCAGACGACCCCGACAAAGTTCCGCACTACTTTGTCAGATCCGATGAAATCCCCGGCTACAAGGTGTATCCGCCCGGAGCCCTAGGGCCACCAACGGTCGTCGACGAACGCGGCAATCCAGACCCATATGTCCAGTTGGGCCCAAACACAGGCGTGTGGGTACCGCAGTCGGCCTTTCCGGGAGCGAAAATCTATCCGCCTGGCTCTAACCCACTGCCACCCTACGGATACGACGAATGGTTACCAGGGTCCGGGATTTATATGTGGCACAGCGATTTAACCCCCGAACCGTACAACCCTTCCGGTCCTCTGGGGCCACCAACCTATCCGCAGGAAGGCCACTAACTACTAACTAGAAGCCACACCCGGGGGACGGCCTGCCAACAACGGGCGGCGTACAGCCCCCATGGCCCGTCGCGATGCAGATCTACCCCAAGGCCGGCGATCAACCTTCGCGCGTCAAAGTTCTGGCGGGAATTTTGACCGTGACCGTCGCCTAGGCCGATAAGTTGCCCTAGCGTTGGTGGAAAGTGCAGCGCTCGAAGGGATTTAACATTGGAACCAAAGGGGTGCAGCGCCCGGATCGCTGATAGAGGTGTCAGGTTGGCCTCGCGGGCGATGCCACTTGTCGAAGGCGACCAGTTCGCATCGCGTCGAATAAAGTGGATCGCCGACGAGCTGGCCAGCTTGCGCGACGGTATCCCCGCTAAGCTAGCCGACGATCCGGGCATCACGCACGCAGTCGTGCAAGACGTCGACATGAAGATTGCGGAAATCCAGGACGTACTTACTGCCAGCCGCAAGGCCGCTTCTTCGGCGCCACCGGTCAGATGATCGGCGCCCGCCCGGGTTGCAATAGCGCCCCGTGCGCCAGGCTGATTCGTCACCGTGACAATTTGACCCTGCTCTTGTCCAGGCTGGTCCTGCTAGAGGTGCGTCGGCTTTCGCGCGCGTATGTCGGTGTTGGCGGCTACTGCTTGTGCAGCCGGGGATTCCACTGCGGGGAAGGGGCGTGCGGCGAGAAGTATCGAGGAGGCGCAACCCGTGATGGGCCCGCTGCGAACCCGAAAGTCATTGCCGCCGATGGATATGCGCGCGGTGCTCGATGCTACCGATGTAGAGCACGCGATCGTTGCCGGTGGAGCTTGCAGCTAAGATCGCCGATTGGCTCGCCGGCTACGCTCACAGTCGCGAGGCTCCCCGGCTTAAGGCACTCCTGTGTGCCGTATCTCCGGACTGATTGACGCAGGTGTGCGAAGTTGCAGGACGCATCTGGTGCGGCGTGTCTTGAAAGAAAACAAAAGTCGACAAGCCGTGTGGACATGCTGGCGTAGCCGGTTTTTGGTGAATGTGGCGTTGTTGGTAGCGGCTAAAGCGACTCGGGACTTATCGTCCCGAACATGACGGGCTGGACCGATGTAGCGCTGTCCCAGGTGCTCGGCGGAGTATCCGAGGTATTGGGGTCACCCTTCCCTCAAAGCCCGGCGCCCGGCGGCCCGATGCCACTAGACCCGGCCCCAACGGCTCCGGTCACCTCACGCGATCAGCTCACCAAGCTCGACCGAGCCAAGCTCACTTACATGGGCATTAACCCGGATACGGCTCCGATGCCCGAAATCAACCAGGCGCTGGGCCGCGACCAACCCGCAGCGCCTCCGCCCCCGCCGCCCCCGCCGGAGTCGCCGGCGCCGACCTCCCCGGCGGGCACGCCACCGCCACCGGGACTGAGCGGGGCAGGGGCAGAAGCAGCCAAACGGCTCGACGAGGCACTGGCCAAAAATCATTCGGCGCTCAATGACGCTGACGACAAACTGGCCGACGCTCTGCTTAAAGCGTCGAGCTCTAGCGCTGATGGTCGTCAGCGGCTCCAAGCTTTGCAGCAAGACATCATCGACCAGGTCAACAAGCTGGGGTCATCGCTGGATACTGCGACCGGCCAACAGCAGCTGGCAGAGTTCTTGCAGGGAAAAACCGACGACATCCTCAACGTCCTGAAAAACGCTGGGCTGGACTCAGATTCACAAGCGCGGGTGTTGGATGGTCTCTCGGCGCGCTATCAGGCGTTGCAAGACAAGAAACCCGGCGATGACCCGCACACCAAGGGTTCGAGCGGCGACGGCACTGGCAGCGGCAACCCGGACTCAACCGGCACTACACCGGGTGGTGGTGCCGATTCTCCGGCCGGGACCGGTGACGGCACTGGCAGTGGCAATGACCCGCTACTGGACGGGCTGGCCTCAGATCCGTTGATGTCGCGGTTGGGCATGATGGGCGGGCCTGCGATGGGCGCTCTTGGCTCGCTGCCAGGTGCGCTCGGTTCAGCGATTCCCTCGCTCGGCGGAGGCGGTGGCGGCGGGCTGGGGGATTTGGGTTCGGCGATCGGTGGGGCGCTACGCGATGGCGGCCACGATCCGGACCAGGCCTCTGATGAGCACGTCGATTCGTTGAAAGACCCGTCCGGATCGCACACCGGTGACGACAAACCGCGAGATGGCACCCAGCCGGCCGGACTGCACGACCCAGGGGACAAAGCAGACAAAGGGGACAAGGCGGGGACAGAAAACGCTGGCAGCGGATCCACCCCGCCGCCGTCAGCGCCGGCAGCGCCAGGTCAGACGCCAACACCGTCGACTCAGGTCCAGCTGCCCGACCAATCGGTGCGAACCGCGGCCAATGGCGCACTCGCGCAGGCCGGACGCGCGGTGCTCTCCGGTGACAGCATCGACGACGCGTTTGCAGGGGCCAATCTTCAGTTGCCGCCGCTGGGTTCGCCGGTGAGTTCACCCATGGCACCCTCGCGGCTGCAATTCGGCGATGTGGGCCAATACACCGATCATCGGGTCATGGCTCTAGACAAAGACCATGTTTGGCTCAATGGCCAGGTCACGCCGATTGACCAGCTCGACACTGGCCCGAATTTCTTGGGGTGGACACGCGTGTCGGCCCCAACAGCGACAACGGTGACTTCGGCGGCCGTCGCCCCGGCACCGGCCGTGGCGCCCGCACCGGCGCCGCCGACCACTTAAGCGAACTTTTACTGCAACGTGAGGGAGTACCGTAATGACCGTGAATGAGCAGGCCTTGCAGGTCAACACCGATGACCTGATCCGATGGGCGATCGCCCACGAACGCGCCGCCGAGGCGTGCGGGCAGGCCCGTGCTGACCATGCCCGCACCGTGGCTGCGGCCGAATCGTGGGGACCGCTGTTTTACGAGGCGCGTCGTGCTGCAGTGGCCGCGGTCAACGACCGCGAGACCGCATTGCGCGACCAACAAGAGCGGCACGGGGCCATGGCGCAGCAGCTTCGCGCCGCCGCGGCGCGCATGGCGGAGATGAACGCTGACAACCGTGCCAATTTGACGATTTCCACGGATTAGCAACATGTCTGAAGCGCCGTCGACCGACTACGACACCGTGGTGTTCGAGGTCGCAAGCCGCGATGAGTCGATCGTGGTGGCGGTGGGCCGCAGCGGCAACTCGTTAGGCGTGGAGCTTCAGGCGGCGGCGATGCAGCTCAGCGACGCCGAACTGGCTAACCGCATCATCAAATTGAACACGCTGGCTCATTTACGCTCGCAGTTGGCGCTGCGTCAGGAGTGGGAGGCTCAACACGTGACCGTGTCCAGTGCGTTGCCCACCAAGGATCAGGTTGCCAGCTATGAGGCCCTGATCGATTTCTGAGAGAACTCGTCGCAACGTCAGCTAGAACACGGAGGGAGGACCGCAGTGCTGCAGGTCGATGTTGCCGGACTGCAGAGTGCGGTCGCGGGGCTGGTCGCCGCCGCTAACAGCCTTGCCAGGCTCGGCGCGCAGTCGCCGGTGCACCCTCCGCTGGCCACCGATGAGACATCAACGAGCGTGGCTGCCCGCCTCAGTGAGCACGCGGCGGTGATGGCATCGCGAGCTGCTGACGGGTCGACGGTCCTTGCGGCCGGCGCCAAGGCGATAACCCAGTCAGCAGTCGCGTATGGGCAGATGGACCAGGCCAATCAAGCGGTGGTGAGCTTGCAAGGTAACCCTGCACCCTCCACGCCGGGCTTCACCCCGGCGGTGACGGTGAATCTTGTTGCGCCTGATGTGCCGATCGCCCCGCCGGGACCCCGCCCAGCCGAAACGACGGCGGCGATCATGGAAGCCGGTCAGCCCGCTGCCGGGGATGCGTTTGTGGCCGACTGTGCGGCACTGTCAGAAGGATTTAGCGCTGCCGCGCGATCGGCCCGCCGCGGGGCGGCCACGGTCAGTGAACATCTCAAAGGGGAAGCAGGACCGCGTATTTCGGCGGCGTTGAATCGTTACGCGGACTGGGCGCAGGAGATGGCCCGCCATGCCGACACCGTTGGAAAGCTCGCCGGCAGCCACAAGAACAGATTTACACAAGCCAAGCAGGCGACTCCGACGACCACGGAGTTCGCTAACCGTCACCGCGAGCTCCACAACGCGATCGCACTCAACAGCTCTTATCCCAGTCCGGGATCGGCGGCCGCGGTGTCTAAGGCACACACGAATTTGACCCAGTTAACGAACCACACCCAGGTTGTGGCCGCTGGCTACCACACCGGCGAGACGATACCGGAGGCTCCGCCGGGGCCACCGCCAGCCCCAGCAATCGTGGAACCTGGTGCCGGACAAGGGGACACCCCGCCGTCTCCAACTCAGCAGGGAGCGGATCCAAAACCGACACGCGATCACCCGGGCACCACCCACGCCGGCGACGTCGACCCCGACACCGACCCCGCCGGCCTCGACGAGAGTCTCAATGCAGGCGATGGTGATCCCGCCGCTAACCCGCTAGCGCCTGCGGGAACGGGTGCGATGCCGGGAATGGCCTCATCTTTGCCGCCGATGTTGACCGGCCTGCTGGGCGCCGGGGTCGGGATGGCCACCCAGATACCGCAGAAATTAGGCCAAGAGCTGCAGGGATTGGCCCAGCAAGCCACCCAGAGCGTTGCAGGTTTGGCACAAGGAATGGCAGGCAAGAACGGGCTGGACGACGCGGCCAAAATTGAGCCAGCAGACTCCCTGGGCAGCGGTGCCGGCGGAGGCGGTGGTGACGACGGCGCTACCGCCCCGGCGGCCAGCGGCGGCGCAGATCTCAAGCCGGCGGCTTCAGCGATCTCCGGAATGAGTTCCCCCACCTCGCCCCCGTTGGCGGGGGCCAGCGCCACCCCGAGTCCCACCGCTGCCGCCGCTGAGAGCGGTATGGGCGGCTCCCCAATGTTCATGCCCCCGATGGGGGGCATGGGCGCTGGCGCCGGGGCGGCCAAGCGCAAGGTAAAGGACCCGGACAAGTCGATCGAGATGCCATCGCGCCCTAATTCCGAGCCGATCAAAGGCGAACGGGGAGACCCAATTCGGCACACGGCCACCGTTGACGCCGCTGCCTACCCCAAAGACGGGCCGAAGCGCACGGTGACCGTTCGGTCACGCAGCCGACGCGTCGACCGCGACCCGGGCAGCGGTGATGACCAGTGAGCGTGAATGGGTGCGTCGGCTATCAGTCCGATCAGAATCTGGTCGCTGAAGTGATGGCCCAGCTCGATTCGGTGTCGATGGCCCTGCCCGACCTGCAGGATGAAATTGCGTCCGACGACGATGGTGAGGCCCCGTGACGGTGTACGAGTATGACGGCTACCAGGCGGATAAGAATTTAACCGCCAGTGTCATAGCGCGCATGGAACGGGTGTCGACGATGCTTTCCAAGCTGCTCGAGGAGATGGATGGCATCGACCTGGAAGCCATCGGCGGCGATGGCGACGTCGTGTTGTCGGTGAACTCCCAAGGACAACTCACCTCGCTGTCGCTGGCGCAGGGCTGCACCACCCGCTACTCACACGGGGCTTTGGCCGAGCTGATCAACACCACGATCGACGAGGCAGTCAACGCCGCGGCCGAGGAAACAGCGAGCGTGGGAGGCGGCCAAGACCAGGAAGCGCTCGACGCTGCTGTGCAAGCGTTCATCAATCCCGAAAGTGAGATCTGGACTGCCACCTGAGCACCGGTTTCGTCTTGGATTCGCGTCCAACGGTAGCCCGATGTCGCCGCAGGACAGTACGCTGATTGCATGAATCCGCAGGCAGTTGGGCAGCCGAGCTACCCCGCTGCGACCGGCGGCCCGCCCACCTCCACGAGTACGGTCGGTGTGCCGACCGGTGCCGCGGTGTTGCCACCACCGCCCAGCTACGTGCCACCCCCACAAGCTCCTGCACCGCCACCGGTGTACCGCAGACGCGGGCCGGGCTGGCTGGCGGTATGGGTAATGCTGGCGCTCGCGCTGCTACTGGCGTTAAGCGCAACGGTGATGAGTGCGATGAAGTTGACCGCATCAAACCCGGCCGCGACAACCACCACGGTGATGGCGCCACCCCCACCGCCGGTGAGCTACAGCCCGGAGCAAGTGGCGGCGGCCAAGAAGGAAGCCTGCGACGCCAGCGATACGGCGGACAAATCGATAATTGCTGCTCAAAAGAACTTCTTCGACGCTGCGCGAGACCGGCAATCGCCTCAATACCATCCTGCACTGGGCAACTTCCAGCTTGTGGTGATACTGGAGACGCAGTACATCCAACAGCATCTTCCGCCGGCTACCCCGAAGAACGTGCTAGACGCGACCAATGAATATGTCACCGCAGTAATTCGGTTGGTCGACGCCAATACCCGCGAGCTGTCCGACCACGATGCCCAGCCGTTCGTGTTAGCGCTTAGAAGTGCGGGAGATCGACTCGACAAGGTGTGTGAGTGATGCGAACCGATGACATTCTGCAGGTCATTCCCGCTGCGGCGGAGTCGGCGAACATGCTGACCGGTTCGGCAACGGTCGAGTTTGCTACGACCGTGCCCGAGCACGCGGCCCATGGCGCGGCGGCCACGGCAGCCGGGGGGGCTCACGCGGCTTCAATGTGGGCGCCGAGCGTGGCAGCAAGCGCAGGTGTGAACCAGCAAGTCGCGGGAGCCGGTGCCGCGCTGGCGCCACGCGGTGGAAAGGTGGCTCAACGCAACGATCAATCGTTGACCGCAGACCTTCAGACCGACAACCAGAACGCTCAGGACCTGACACCGGTGGTGAGCATATGACCGCCACCCTGCACTCGCCCCAAGCGGGGACACCGCTCCCACCCGCTTTCCCGCCACGTCAGCTTCCGCCACCGGCGGGGCCCGGCCGCGGGGCGGTGGGGGGCACGGCGGCGGCGCTAGTCGTTGCGGTCGGAGCCGCCGTCCTTGCCGCAGTAGCGTGGATGACGCCATCCAAAGTTCCCGTCAGTACGGTGGTTGCGCCGTGGTCACCACCTGCCCCGAGTTCCGACCAGGTGGCAGCCGCACGCACAAAGGCATGCCAAGTGTGGGGGATTACCGCGACAGCAATGGACGCGGCCACGAACGCGGTGGCCCACGCTCCAGCCGACTGGAATGACCCTGGCACCCAAGAGGCCTTGGCCAACGAGGCGCGGGTAATCCTGGTGGAAAGCGCATACCTGCGCCGTGAACTGCCCGCCGATACACCGGCAACGATCCGCTCAGGGATCGACGACTACCTTGCGGCCAGCTCGGACATGGAAAACGCCACCACGCATCGCAAGGGCAGCTTGCGAAACGCCGCGATCGGTCGTGCAAACACCGCAGAAGACAAGGTAAACGCCGCTTGCCGGTAGTGTGAGGAAGAGGGAGCCGTGGCGGATGTGCCCGCAACCAGTATCGCTGGGAACATCATCATCACCCCGGATATGGTGCCGCCAGCAGCAGAGCCGTTGGAGACCCAAGCGGCGCACTACGCGGCGTTGGCGGAGAAAGTCGGTGAGCTGCAGCAGCAGCTCAAAGCCGCCAATGCGATGCGCGAAGAGGCCGCACAATCGCCCGGTTGGGAAGCTGGGCACGAAAAGAATCGCCAATTGGCCGCAGACTACGGCCGGATGGTCGAGATATACAACGCGGCGGCAGATTATTTCAACGGAGTCGCTGGCGTTTACCGCGACGCGCAAACCGCCCAACGGAACGTCTTGATGAAAGCCAATGCTGAACTGTCGCAGGCCAAGAACGCGATACAACAGCAGGAGATCGCGGCGCGCTGGCACACGCACGCCCGAGCCCTGACGACCAGCGCGGTAGGAGCCGCTACAGCCAAGGCCGGAGTTTTCGAGCACACTGCAGGCACCGATATCACGGCTCTTACCTCACGCCTAGGCGGTCCGGCACCTCAAGACCCCGTCTTGCCCCATAGCGGCGGAGGCGGAATAGCCGTACCCACAGGCAAAGAGGGCTCCGGACTAGGTGATGACAACGGCGACCCCGCGAACCCCAACGGCACTGGCAATCCGCAGGGAATAGGTAATGGGCACACGCCGCGCCACAGTGGTGCAGCGAAGGGCGAGGACGGCGAGCCGGCGACGACGGGACCAGGATCCACTCCTGCGGTGATGGGGAGCCCTTATCCGGGTGCCGGGCAGATGCCGATGCCGGGTGGTGGTGGCAGCGGGATTCAGTCTGTTGGTTTCCCGCCGGGGTTGACGTCGATGACGGGGGGACTTGGATCGATGCCCGGTGGGGGTGGCATGGGAGGCCTGGGCTCTGGTGGGGGCTTGGGCGGGCTGCCCGGCGGTATGGGGCAGCTGCCCGGTACTCAGGCTGCCGGGCTGGGGAACCTGCCCGCTAATGCCGCACCAGCAGCCGGGGCACCGGCACAGTTGGGACCGGCGTTCTCCCAAGGACTTTCAGCCGGATCGGCGTTGGGGTCGCTGCCGCCTGCGACCGGCACTGGAACGCCGGCCGCAGGGCAAGCAGCCGCAACTCCAGCGGCAGGGCTGACTTCGGGTGCGGGCGTTCCTTCGGCCGGGTTGACAGGAGCAGGTGCGACCCCTCCGGCAGTCAGCCCCGCAGCGCCGGGGCTTGCCACGTCTGGCGGGCCGACGAGTGCTGCACCGGCGGCGATGATGCTTCCGCCCCCGGGTATGGGCGCTCCCGCGGCCCCCGTAGCTGCGGGTGGCGCAAGTGCTGCAGCCCCCGTCGCCCCTGCTGGCAACACGGCCACACCGGGTGGCTCCGCGCCGACAACCGGGCCGGCAGCTGGATCGACGGTCGGATCGGGTGGGGCGGTGGTTGTGCCGGCAAGTGTTGTCAGCGCCGGAGCTGGCGCCCGCAACCGTGGACGACCGGAGTCAGCCGAACTGGCAACCGCAAAAGTGTTGGCGCGCAAGCTCCGTCGTGACAGCGACATTGTTAATTACGCGTGCATTGAGTGGGCCGTGGGCGTATTTCGCCGCGAGGCTGGCGGGGCCACCGAGTGCGTGGTGATGTCCAACGAAGGCTTTGGTTACATTCCGCGGGGAGTGTTCTTGCCACGTACTGCCCGTCTGTTGACGGCAGATAAGTTGGTAGACAACCAATTTCGGGAAGGCTGGTTCGGGTCATCCGATCCTGCCGAGGTGCTAGCCGAATATGCACGGCTGCGCGGCCGCGGCGGAACGCATCTGGTTGCCATGGCAGTAACCGCGGACAGCCCCTACGGTCGGGTGCCAGGGGTCGAATACGCGGTTTGTCAACGCGAATTCGATGACGGTGCTTACATCCGCCCGATTCTCGACGATATGCATATGCATCGTCTCGAAGCGTTGCACCCGGAGGTGTATGCCCGGGTTCAGCAGACGACCTCCACTGAACCTGAGACGCGCATGGTTGAAAATCAGGTCGTTGTGCCGCTGGCTGTGCAGATGATCGAAGCTGTGAAGATGTCGGGGGAGATGACGCTCGATCTGCGGCAGATGTGGGATGTGCTGGGCACCGGCGACCACATCTCGGAGGAGGTATGGAACCAGTACCGGATCGCCTCAACCGTGTACTACGTGAACCTCAGCGCGAACCGGCCTCGGCCGGAGGCCTCCACAGGAGATCGCGAGCGTTATCAGGCGCAGTGGGTCACCGCACGCACGATGGAGTTGCTGCAGGGTTGGGAGCGGCGACCGGTCGACGTAGCGGATATGGTCTACGCTGCGGCGACGGCCTACCCATGGAGATTTTGGCACCAAATTTGAATTGTTATGGCGCGTGGTCGAATCCGAGCTCGGCTGCGGCGTAGCGTGAGGTGCCGCGGCGTGCGACGTGGGATGCAGTGATCAGGATTGACCGCCGAGCGCTGGCGAAAACCGTTATAGGAGCACGCCTTATAAGTACGTGGTAGCTGGGCCTCGATTTGGCGATCGAGGTGATGGCCGGATCGTTGGAGGAGAGACGCCGAGTCGTCACAGTGACGAAATAAGCGGTATTCGCTGGAAGCACCCATCCATCCACCGCCGCGGCCACGCGCGCAGGGTTGCCCGAGAAATTGGTGTCTGTTCTCACGCAATCTCGGGGACATTCTTATCGGATTGGGGGCAAGTTGCGATCGGGGATAGTACGTTGAGGGTCAGGAAATGAGCGCGGTGACGGCGGTCGTGGTCGTGTCAGCGAGCGCGATGCCGCCGATATTGCCGATGGGTTGGTCGAGGGCCGCGACAGGAAGCCACTGGATGAGCTCCGGTAAGACAACCCCTTTGGGTTGCAGCACTGTGACGATCATAGCCATTGTGCTGCTGGGGATTTCACCGGGAATGAAGGGGCAGATGATCACCTGGCCGGTGGCGGCTGCGAGGTGAATCGTGTTAGATAGTACGACAACGTACAGTTCCTGGTTGGTGTCGCGGCCTGGCGTGATGTCTCCGGGTGTGATCACAGGCCAGCGGCCCGGTTCGCCTGATAGATCTTCTCCGCGTAGGCGTCGATGTCGAGCGTTGGCACAGTGTGTGTTGTGTAGTTCTCGAGCGAGATTCGGAGATGCTCGTTGTGCAGGGCTCGTTCGATCATCTCTGAACGATTCAGCCCGGCCGCCTGGGCGTCCGCATCGGCCGCCGCCAGCACGGCCTCTTCAATCATTACGGACACTTTGGCTTTCGCCATACCATTTATCCTACTCTGAGCAGGACAGTTGTCGTGAGGGTACTCCGGCTGGTGGCGCCGACGCAGGTTGCGTTAAATGGTGCGAGGACGACCTACCACAGATTCAGCTTGCCAGTCACGGTTACGGACGGGCCCATGTACGCCGATGACGACGATTCGGGGCGCGAAACGGTGTACCTGCTAGGTTCGCGTGAGAATGCGCGCCGCCTCATGGCGGCCGTCGCACGGGATAGGGCCGTCGTCCCGGGCTGGCGAGCCTTACTAAGTCGATGGCCGAACTCGAGGAGATGGTCGGCGGCCAGGAGTGAGCTGCGATCCTGATGGGTAGGGCGACTTCGCTTTTGGGGCGGACTCCGATCGCTGGCGGTCAAGGTCCTGAAAGCCCGGTACCTGTAGCGATCTGGCGCCACTGCGGTGTTCTGGGTTTTCATTCAATTTGGACGTGCTGGTAGCGGGGGTGTAGCGGGGGGCGGTACGGTGCCGGTGTGCCGTTGAAGTTGGCGTCTAAGACGCAGGTTTCGGGTCATTTCTTTGTTCGGCGACGCTTGTCGTTTGCGTTGCTGCGCCGTTCGGTGAGCATGGAGATCAATCCGGTTCGCTGGCACCGCACGCTGTTGATGTTGTCGGCGGTGTTGGGTGTGGTGCTCGTGGTGGGGGCGTTCGTGTACGGGTGGTTTCGCCCGGCGGGGGTGATCGACGACTCGTCGAAGATCGTTGCTGATCGTTCGTCGGGGGCGTTGTTTGTGGTGGTCGACAAGCGACTGTATCCGGCGTTGAATCTGGTGTCGGCGCAGCTGATTGCTGGGTCGCCGGATCGGCCGACGTTTGTGGCATCGGGGGAGATTGCGAAGTGGCCCAAAGGGCCGACGGTGGGGATCCAGGGCGCTCCGGTGGAGACACCGGCGGTGGTGTCTCCGCAGGTTTCGCGCTGGGCTGTGTGCGACACGGCGCCGACGACGGTTGGTGGTTCGCCGTTGGTGACGGGCATCAATGGGCAGTTGTTGCTCGGGGAGGCGGCGGGAGAGCTCGCCGGCAGCGAGGCCTTGTTGTTGTCTTATGGGCCGCAGGTACACCTGGTGACTAATGGTGTTCGGATGCCGATTGATCTGTCTCAGTCCGCGGTCGCCGGGCCCCTGGGGATTGCGCCCGGGGCGCAGGCGACGGGGATGTCGCGGGCCCTTTTTGACGCGTTGCCGGCGGGGGGACCGCTGGCTGTTCCCGCGGTGCCTGGCGCCGGTGGGCCCGGTCAGGTGGATTTGGGGGCGGGGGTTGTTGTCGGTGCGGTGGTGGCGAGCCGGGATGTGGCTGCACAGTCGGACCGCTTTTATGTGGTGCTGGCAGATGGGGTTCAAGAGGTCTCGCCTGTGGTGGCTTCGATGCTGCGCCAGCATGATTCGTTTGGTTTAGCCACGCCGCCGCAGATATCGCCGGATCATTTGGCGCATATTCCGCTGCGTCATGTTCTTGATGTGGATTATTATCCGCGGTCGCCTGTGCGCCTGGTTGATGCGGGCAGTCGGCCGGTTTCGTGTGTGGCGTGGCAGTGGAGTGTGAGCGAGCGTCAGGCGCGGCTCGCGGTGATTTCGGGTCGGGGGTTGCCCATCCGCGCGGATCAGCGGGCGAAGATGGTGCCGTTGGTGGGTGCCGGCAATGGCGGGGTGCAAGCGAATCAGGTCTTGGTCGGTGATGGTGCATCGACGTTTGTTAGCACTACTGGTCAGGCATTGGATTCGCCTGCGCGCGAGACGATGTGGCTGACTAGCTCCACCGGGTCGCGCTATGGTGTGCCGTTTGACGACAATAGCGTGCAGGCGTTGGGGCTGGTGTTATCTCAGGTTCGTCCGGCGCCGTGGTCGATGCTGCAGGTGTGGCCTGCGGGACCGGAGTTGTCGCGGGCGGCCGCGTTGACGGTGCATAGCCCGTCGGACGCGGTGGCTGTGTTGCCGACGAAGACCAACGTACGGGCCGGCGGATAGGAGGGGGAGAAGGTTGTCGACGATTCGTTTCAGCCCGTCTCGGCGGCTGAGGGCGCCCAAAGTTGATGGCGGCATGCAGTCGGTACGCGATTCTCCGATCGCGCCGCGCCGGTTGCCGATGACGAAGGCGCAGATCATTTTGCCTGCAGTCATGGGCGCGGCGTTTTTGGGCATGATGGCCATGATCTTGACTCAACCGGGGCTGCGCTCGGGGCCGATGAGTTTGTTTTCGTTGTTTGTGCCGGTGATGATGATTGTGTCGTTCGCCGGGGTGTTTATGCAGGGCCGTTTTGGTGGCGGTGATAAGGCGTTGTCTCCGCAGGCGTTGGAAGAAGAGCGCCGTGCCTACATGGACGAGCTCGACCAGACACGTGATGTGATTCAAAGTGACGCCGAGCGTCAGTTCGCCAATTACCAGTTCTTGCATCCCGAACCGGCGATGCTGCGTGGGTTGGTCGGGTCGCCGCGGATGTGGGAGCGATCGGGTTCTGCTGAGGACTTGGCGATGCACTTTGGTTTTGTCCGTTTCGGAACCGGTACTTCGGATTTGGCGAAGAAGCTGGCTAAGCCTCGGTTGGGGGAGTCGGCCGATTATGAGCCAGTCTGCTATGACGCGCTGCGCAAGTTTTTGTTGGAGCAGTCCAAGATTAGTGGGATCGCTAAACCGCTGTCGCTCAAGGTGATTCCGCTGATGACGTTGGTGGGTGAGGATGGTCCGGACACAGTCCACGGTGTGGTGCGGGCGATGATTTGTCAGGCGGCCTGCTTCCATTCACCGCAGGACTTGAAAGTCATGGTCGTCACCGACGAACCAGCACGATGGGATTGGGTCAAGTGGTTGCCGCATTGCCAACACGACAAGCTCTTTGATAGTGGCGGGCCGTTGCGAATGGTGTGGACGTCGCCGACGGCGATGGATGCGGCGGTTGGTCACGAATTGCATGGCGCTCGAAAGAATTACGGGGACCCTGGCGCCGCGGACGGGGTACGTCCGCATTGGCTTGTGATCAACGACCAGCTCCGTGTGGATAGTGAATGGGACACGTTGAATCGCAGGGGCGTTGGGGGGGTCGCGGGCGTGACCTTTGTGCGTGTAGTGGTCAAGGAGGGCGCGGCGGATGACAACTGAGTTCACATTGCATGTCAAGCGCGACGGGGCATATGACGAGGAGGGGTTTTTCGCGCTCCCCGATACGCTGGACACGGCGTCCGCGGTCGCGTTTGCGCGCAAAATGGCTAGATACCATGCAGATTCGCGGGTAACGCAAAGTTCGACTGCCGCCGCATCGAAGGTCGTGGATCTGTATGAGATTCTCGGCCACGCTGATCCGGGCGATATCGATGTGGAGGAGGCCTGGGCGGCGACGCGGCTGGGTCCGCCGCTGCAAGACGACGAGGGCGAATTGCAGTGGGGTCGGGAGTGGATGCGGTTCCCGATCGGTATTGATCCACGCAATGGACAGCCCGTGGCCCTCGACTTGAAGGAGACTCACGAGTTCGAGGGGATGGGCCATCACGTCGTCGTCGTCGGCACGACTGGGAGTGGTAAATCGGTGTTTTTGACGGCGTTGATTACGTCGGCGTGTTTGACGCATTCGCCAGACTCGTTGAAGGTCGCGGTGTTTGACTTTAAGGGTAGTGCGTTGGCGCATTTGGTGGCGGGATTCCCGCACTGCGTCGCGGCGATGAGCAACTTGCGTAACGATCGCCTGTGGATTGTGAGGATGGAAGATGTCCTCTACGGCGAGATGGAGCGCCGCAAGTCTTGGCTTGACCGGGCTGGGGTCAGTGACATCGCTGAATATGAGTATTTGCGCATTCACAAGAAGGAGAAGTTGCGGCCGATGCCGCACCTGCTGCTGATTGTCGATGAGTTCACGCAGATGTTCGCTGAACATGACGGAGCCAAAGCGGTCATGGACGAGGTCGGCCGCCAGGGCCGCTCGCAGGGGCTTCGCCTCGTGATGGGGTCGCAGCGGCTGGGCCACCAGATGCAGGGCGGCATCATGAGTAACATCCCGGTGCGGGTGGCGCTGCGAACTGTCGGCGACACCGATTCCCACGAGGTGTTGGGTAGCGATGAGGCCAATCATCTGCCCAAAAAACCTGCTGGGGCTGGGCTTTTGAAGGTAGGTGCCAACAAGAACCTGACGAGGTTTCAGACGGCGTTCGTGCTCAAGAGCTATGTACCGCCCCAACGGGCAGCAGCTGCTGCGGCCAGGCAGGAAGCCGGTTACCTTGAGCCACAAGAGTTCCAGGCGGTCGGTATGCCTGCTCTGCAGATGGCCCGCGACGGCGAGGGCGAGCAGACCAAAATCCCGGAACCACGCGCCATCATTGGCGCCGATGGCCGCACCGTCAAACAGGTGCAGGCAACGGTGGATTGCTTGAATCGGCTGAATCTTCCTCCACTGCAAGCGATGTGGCTGCCGCCGCTGCAGCCGGTCCCTGCTGATGAGCTGGTGCGGCGGTTGCGGGGCCAACCGTGGGATGTCGACTATGGCTCGGCCCAAAGCGAGCTCTCGAGGCTGATGTTTCCGGTCGGGATCGAAGACAGGCCGCGCGACCACCGCCAGCTTGTCTATGCGCCCAATCTGGCCGAAGGTAACTGCGCGGTCATTGGTATGGGGCAATCGGGTAAGACGGTGGCCATCGCGACGATGATCTCGGGTGCCGCTTTGTTGTATCATCCTCGGCGGCTTCAGTTCTACGTCATCGCACTCAGCGGGCCGGACCTCAACCTGGTAGCTGGTTTGCCGCACGTCGGTGGTTTCGCACGCGAGGTGGACCCCGAGCAGGTCAAACGAATCATCGCCGAGATGCTGGCGCTGATCGATCAGCGCGAGCAGGCGTTCACCAAGCTAGGTCTGACGCTAACCAAGCTGCGTGAACGCAAATTTGGCGGCGTGCCAGGTGAGGTGCCTCAAGACTCGTTCGGCGATGTGTTTTTGGTGATCGATGGCTGGCCAACGTTTGTGAAGAACTGGGAGCTGTTGGTTTCTGACGTGGAACGAATCTTGGCTAAAGGACCCGATGTTGGGGTGCACGCCATTGTGTCGACCAGTGGCTGGGTGGCCAACAAATTCCCGTCAGGAATGACCAAGAATTTCACCAGCAACGTGGAGCTCAAGCTCGGTGACAACGATGACATGACGGTCAACAATGTGAAGGTCGCGCGCGACGTTCCCTTCGGGGAGCAGAAGATGTTCCTCGACGAAGAGGACGACACTGGCGGTGAGGTCGAGCAGGTCAACGTGGTCAAGATCAGGGGCCGCGGCACGACGATGGAGGGGTACCATTTTCAGGCCGGGTTACCGGAGATAACCGTGCAAGGGCGGCGCGCCGACGTGGCAGCAGCCGTTGAGCCAATTCAGCGGCTCGCTGGACCTGACAGTGCGGCCGCGCGGGTACGGATGCTGCCCAAAATCGTCGGTATCGACGAGGTCTTCGCGCAATGGGAGCAGCGTGAGCATGGGCCGGGTGGGGTCGACTGGAGTGGTGTCGTGCCGTTCGGGATTTCAGAAATCGGTTTGGAGCCGGCGGTCGCGAACTTCGCTGCGACCCCGCATCTGCTGCTTACCGGTCGGCCTGAATGTGGATTGTCGAGCGGGTTGGCCACGGTGGCCCAAGCTGTGATGCGGGTGTACGGGCCCGAGCAGGCCCAGATCTATGTGGTGGACCCTCATAATGAGTTGCTGCGCGTGGTCGAAGGTGAACATTTGGGCGCCTACGTTTTCCGGGAGGACCAGGTGCGTGCCTTGGGTGACAGCCTGGGGGCGATCCTGACTGAACGTATGCCGATGACAGACCTAAGCCAGGCGGAGTTGGCTGCGGGGACGCGGCGTTGGAGCGGGCCAGAGATCTTTGTCTTCATCGATCGTGAAGAGACCCTTGCTAGTTGGGACACTGGTGGGTTCGTGGCAGGAACCGGATACCCGTTGGGCCCGCTGGCGCGGTTTATTGCGCGGGGTAAAGAGGTCGGCCTGCACCTGGTCGTGTCGCGGCGGATCGCTCAGTGGGGCCGCACGCTGACCAATCCGATAATCGGGGAGTTGCTCAAGGCCAAAGCACCTGTCGTGGTAATGGACGGCGACCCTGATGAAGGGCCGATCGTCGGCAAAACGAAAGCCGTGCCAGCTGACCCCGGTCGTGGCCTGTACGTCACTGACCGGATGGTGGCGCCGGTGCAGATCGCGTTCCCGGCGAGCGCCCATTGAGCGAGGATGACCCCGCGTGGCTGCTCGTCCACGCGGTGGAACAAGCCCGCTTAGAACAGGGGTTGTCCAAACATGATCTGGCACGCCTGGCGCGCGTGGCGCGGCCTACGATCTCGCGGCTGATCAACCATGGCATGGTCCCGTCTCGTGCGGCCACGCTGGATAGGATCGGCTCGGCGCTGGGCTGGGAGGCCGGGACGTGTGCGGCCTTGTTGGCCGGCCAACCCCTACCGGGTCCACGCGCGCCGGTGACTCGCTCGGCCCAGCTCGTCGCAGCGCGGCTCACCGAGATTGCCGAGGAGGCGCGGTCGGCCGCCGGTGCTGCCGAGCAGTCGATTCTGCGGCTGAAAACCATCGAGGAGCGTGCGCGTGCGGCTGCGCAGTTCGTGCTGGGCGGTTCAGTAGCTGATTAAGCGGTCGATCTGGACCGATTCATGCGTCGGCATGGGCCTTTGTCGCTCGGTGATGCGTGGCGGTATTTCGCCAGGTGAGCGGCGCCGTAGAGGGTGTCGGGAAACAGGGGGTGTTGCCTTGTGTGGAATGTCGGAGGTTTGGTTGCCGGTGTCCCTGGGGGCGGTTATCGTCGCATCAAACGGCGGCTTTATTGCTCGTGGGGCGAATGGGATATGTGGACAGGGGTGGGATTGCAATGATGTTCATTGAGGCGCCGGCGCTGGCGGCGCAGGCAGCATCAGAGGGCGCAGGCGGGGCGACCACGGCGGCCACTCTTGCCGCTGGGGCACCAGCGATGGGCGCTGTGCTGCCGATGGGCGGCGAGGAAGTGTCGGCAATGTTCGCTCAAGCTATCGCCGCGCACGGCGCGCAGTTCTTGGCGGCAGGTGCTCTAGGTGTGGCTCAGCGGGAGGCGTTCGCAGCCACCGTGGCTACGTCGGCGGCCACCTACACCGCTATGGATGCGGTCGGCAAGGCGCTGCTGTCGCTGTAGCGCGGCGGTGCACTGATGTACTGGGGTATCCCACCAGAGATCAACGCATTTCGGTTGACCAGGATGGGCGCGGGTCCAACGGCGCACGTCCCACAGATCACCGCCTACACGGCTGCTGCGGCCACGCACTTCGAGCAAGGGATGCAGCAGTCGGTGACCGCGATCGCGACCGCGCCGGTTTTCCAGGGCTCTGGCGGAATGGGGATGCTCGATAGTGCCACGCCGATGGCGGCCTGGCAGCAGACCGCCGGGCTGCATGCAGAGACTGCGGCGGCCACCATCCAAACTGGGTTGACTGCGTACAGCGCGGCCGTGTCCGCGACCATTCCTCATGAAGTGGTGGTGGCCAACCGGGTCCGCGAGGCCACTTTGGAATCAACAAATTTCATGGGGATCAACACCCCAGCGATCGCCGAGGCGAATGCTGAATATGGGGAGTATTGGTCGCAGAACGCCGGGGCCATGGTCGGCTACTTGGGCGCTATGGCCCCTGTCGTGAGCGCGCTGACCGTTCCCTTGCCGACGTTGCCTGATATGAGCAATCCGCTGGGGGCGACGGCCGGCTTGGCAGGGTTGGTCGGCGACGGGGTTGGTGCTGGCGTGCAGGCCTTAGGGTCGGGCATTAGCGCCGGTGGGGGAGTGGTGTCGGCTGGCAGTGGGATCAGCACAGGCGTGGCCACTGGGATCTCGAGCGGCGTGTTCAACGGCACGGGAGCAGGCGTGCAGGCCGCAGGGTCGCCCACTGGTGGGCAAACCCCGGCACCGCAGCCAGCGACCACCGGCACGACCGCGGGGCAGGGCGTGCCCGCAACGACGGGCACCGGCCAGGGCGTCACGAGTAACGCGCCGCAGGGAAAAGCTCCACCGTTGCAGGCGGGTCAAGGCGGTCAGCCGCCCCTGGAAGAGTCTGGACAGTCGTTGCTCGGCCAACTCACCCAGGCGCCAACCGAAATGATGAGTTCGCTCAGTTCACCACTGGAGTCACTGGGGCAGCTCCCGTCGAGTGCCAGTGGCCAACTAAGCGGCCTGATGGGCCCGTTGTCGGCGCTGACCGGTGGAATGTCCGGTGGATTGGGTGGGCCCCCAGCCGGGGGAGCACCGGGATTCAGCGCAGCCAGTGCACCGTGGTCGGGACTAAGTGGCGCCAACGGCGGCTTCGCCGGGGGCGCGTCAGCGGTTGCCGCGGCGTTGACGAAACCGTCTGCTGGCGGGCTAGGTGGGCCTGTGGGCGTGCCGGGCGGCTGGTGGGCCGACGTGGCTGATGGCGCTGAAACAGACGAGCAACCGGCTGCGGGACTGCGAAGCGGCGCGGCAGCGGGCAGAGGAGCCATGGCGCCCGGAATGTATGGACCCATGGCGGCAACGGGGCGCTCCGGACGCGGCAGTGAATATGCCGATGTCAGCGAGCAGGATAAGACGATCACGCTACCGGCCTCCGCGCATGCGGCGCCGGTGCTCACGTCTGAGGGCGTGGTCCACGTCGGGCAGGGAGGATAACTCCCGGCAGGGGCCCGGGTCATTGCTGAACTGATCGAACCAGCGGTAACCACTTGCTAGTGAAGGAGATACACCATCATGGCGTTGAACGCCGATGTCGCCCAGATGCTTTCGGGCGCAAGTCAATTGTCGAACATTCAACAAGAGGTGCTGTCGGCGTTGGGCCGTTATGTCACCATGAACCAGAACCTCACCGGTACTGGGTTTAGTGGTGATGCGGCGCTGGCCTCCATGGCCACCACCGAGGACATCAACCGGACCGGCCAACAGGTCAGCCAGCGGTTTCAGAGCGTCATCGACATAATGAAGCGCTCGGCGCACCAGTACCAAGAAACGAACGCGCAGAACCGCGCGGCGCTGGGCTCCATCCAGTCGACCTGACCGCGGCCAATCTTTCAGACATCGAACGACTTTCAGAGGAGAATGGTTATGGATTCAATGCGTTACGACCACGCCATGATCGCCGATCACGTGTCGGCCCAGGCGCAGCTGGTCGCTCACATGAACGATCTGCGTACCCGGGCCATGGGAACAATCAACCAGGTCGCCACAGTCTGGACGCAGCATGGTTCTGACGCTGCCCAGGTCGCCATGCACGAGATCGATCAGGCGTTCCAGGCGGTGTTCACCACGATCGAGCGCCATGGACAGGCCCAGGGGCACGCGTCGACGAATGCGCTGGGCACCGACCACGCGGTCCAGGCTGGTTTCCGGGGCTTGTGACCGAGACCGGAACCGCGGTTGCAGCGCGGCTGTCGACCACGTCGGAAGGTTTGTGGTTGACAGCCGCGCTTTGCGGTGTGGCTCAATTGCCACCTGCCCTCAAGATCCGGCCCATTGGGGCGGTGCAGGCCACCATCGCGGCTCACCCCGGGATGGAGGTGCTCGAAAACGCGGGGATTTGTCAGGGCGGCGAGGTTGACCCCAGCGTGGCCTCTTGGGTGCGGGCCTTGGGGCGTCCCGACGTCGAGATTGACGTGACGATTACCCGCCCCGAGATCCGACCGGAGCGGCTTGAAGGCCCACCAGCGGTCTTCACCGCCCCGGAGGACGCGATTGAGGCCGCCGAGGCGCTGGCACGGTGGTACGCCCAGCGGCCTCCCCAGCGAGTTGTGACATTGTGCCGGCGCGATAACGCGTGGGTGGCCGCCGCGCGGCTCTGGCGCCCGGGCCAAGACACCAGCGATGAGGTTGTGGTCACCCCGCTGGGTGGGACCGAGATCGCGCACGTCGTCGTCGACACGATAGGGCCGGCCGACCCGGCCCAATTCCACGGCATCAATAGCGAAGCAGCGGTACTCAATACAGTTCTGTCGGCCTGGCAGGCCAACCCCGCCATCGACATCATCGCGGGCCTCGTAGAGGTTGGACTTTCAGTTCCCCAGGCGCGGCTAGTCGAAGCGGTCGCCGACCGGGGCACCACCCGCGCGGTTATCGGCGCGGCCGAATTCTCTATCAGTGGCCCGGCGCGGGCGCCGATGGCGGTGACCGTGGCTGACACCTTGATCGGCCGCGTCGTTGTCAGCAACAGCGTTGGTCCTGACGGCAGGCAATGGACCACACTGCTGCCCGGCGCCGATCACGCAATCCACACGGCTGTGGTCGAGCTGCTCGAAACTTTGCCCTCGGGACGCGGCTGGGCGACTCATCAGCGGACATAAAATTTCGATACAGGCGAATATGGTGTCCGTTGTAGACGGATGAAAACCGTGGTTGTTACTGTCGCGCTGTGGCCAAATTATGTGGCGCTAAGCGAAATTCGAATACGTCTGGTGACGAGGGGACACGGTATGACAAGTCCGCATGAGCGTGAGGAACGCGACTTTTTCAATGGCCTGGCGGCAGGTCCGCCGCCCGAGACGCAGCCCGCGCCAGGCGCAGTTGAGCCCAGCCATCCCAACAACAGCGGCGAACCGACGAGCGATGATGGGCGGCCGCGGTTTTCACCCCCGGAGGCCGCTCTTGGGCTCCCCGCCCAGGATGCGACGCCGGCGCCGTCTTCGGCGCCCCAACAAGCCCCGGGTTGGCAGCCGCCGCGGTTTTCGCCCCCGGAGGGCACCTTGGCACCCCAGGGCCAAGACACCCCTCCGCCACCTCCGTGGGCGCAGCAGGCCGGTCCCCATCAGCAGGGGACGCCCAGCGAAAGCTACGGTTCCTCAAGTCAATTGGGCCGCCCACCGCAGGGAGTGTCGGAGGCGGCGCTCGGTGGGCGTCACGGCGCACCGCAGCCAGCCGGTCACGCAGATCCCAGCCAGGTTGCGCGTCCGTATCCGCCGGCAGAAGAACATGGTTGGCGTGCGCCAACACCCCAACCGTCGCCTCGCACCGCGGGCACGCCACGGTCTTCGGACGCGCTGCGAGAGCACCTGCGCGCCACGGACTTGATTGCCCCACACAAGGAGGCGCCATCCAAGGGGTGGCGCAGGGCGTTGCTCAAGGTTTCTGGTGGGCTGATTAACGTCGGTGAGTCCAGCGACGAGCGCACAGTGCGTGGCCTCAAGGCTGCGATCGGGGCCAATTTGCGTGGCACTTATACCGTCGTGGTGCTTGGTGGCAAGGGCGGTTCGGGCAAGACCGCGATGACTGTCGCGACCGCCAGTGAGTTTGCACGCAATCGTAACGACCAAGTGGTCGCTGTCGACGCCGATCCGGCACAGGCCGCAAATTTGGCGGCTCGGGTGGATCCCAAGGCGTCATCGCTGCGTGCGATTAACGACGACCTTAATCTTCATCGCTACGCCGATGTTGGGGCCTTGACGGGCCACAACCAAGTTGGTTTAGACGTTGTGGCTTCCCCGCGCCATGGAGGCGCTCGCGGGGAGGGGTTGACCGCTGATGAGTTCAGCAAGGGCCATATGCGTCTACAACGGTTCTACAGTGTGCTTTTCGTTGACTGCGGTGTCGATCTCGAACACGAGGTGATGAAGGGTGTGTTCGAGCGCGCCGATGCGGTGTTGATGGTGGCCTCGGCCGTCCCGGACGGCGCCGAAGGCGCGAGCACCAATTTCGAGTGGTTGCGCGACGAAGGCTATCACCAGTTGCTGTCGCGAACAGTGTTGGTGATCAACCACATTCGCCCGGCGCGCAATCGGAAGGATCGTAAGGAGGCGGCCAAACTGGTCGCCACACTCAGGGAGCATTTCGGGAGCTGGGTCAAAAACGATCGCATTATCGAGGTACCCTTTGACCCCCACATCGCCTCGGCGGGCGAGTTGGACCTTCGAAGGGTCAACCCTAAGACCGCCAGGGCGGTGCTTAAGACCGCCGCCGCATTGGCGGCAGGGTTCTCGACAGCGGCCGATGCCCGATGACCACCGCCAATTCCGCACAACAGGCGCCGGAAGTCCCTCGGCTGTGCAAGGTTCATTTGCTGGTCGGGGATGACACGCTCATCGATTACGTCCTGCCTGCTGGGGTGGCGTTGATTGCGGTGATCGAGGACCTCATCCCGCGGGTCAATGCGATTCTCAAAGATCGCGGGCGGGCACCTCTTGATGACACGTTGACCTTTCAACTGTGCCGTGCAGACGCCACTCCGCTCGATCCGCAGCGATCCCTTGATGACAGCCGTGTCTACGACGGGGACTTGTTGTGTCTCTTGCCTACTGACGCCACCGAACGCTTCGCACCTGTCATTGAGGAGGTGTCGACGGCGCTGGCTCGTTCAGCACGCCAGCAGTTCGCCACAGTCGATGTCACGGTCGCGCGTCGGGTAGCCGGGGGGCTTTTCGCAGCGCTGGTCGCGTGGGCCGAGGTGATGTTGGCGCAGTTGTGGTGGCAACAGCACGGCTGGCTGCCCGCGGCGGTGTCGTGGGGATTAGCCGCCGTTTTCTTGGTGTCGGCGAGGGCGGCGACGCGGGCACGAGATGAGCAGCGACGCCGATCGGCGGACTTCCTGGTGTGGTCGGCGCTGATTTGCGCCGGTGCAGGCGCGGCGATGTCGGTGCCGGGACCACCCGGTGGCTGGCATGTGGTGGCCGCGACGGCCACCGTGTTGGCCGGCGTGGCGGCATTGACGATGCTGACCGGCCGCTATCTGACTGTGTTTGCGGGGATGGCTGTGGTCGGGTTATCTGCGGGCGCGGTGGCGGCGATCCACGCCAGCGGTTGGCGAGTGCTGCCAGCGCATCTGGCGGTCGTCTTCTTGGTAGCGGACCTGGTGCTAGTGACGTTTGCAACCAGCATCGGGATCGTGGGGGCCGGAGTGCCCGGGCCATGGTTTCCTTCGGTCACTAACCGGGGGGTGTTTGAGACTCGAGAAGGCGCTGCCCTAAACACGGTGTCGCCGGTGGAGCGTCCGGGCAATGAAACCGTTGAGCAGATCGCGACGTGGGCTCGGCGCGGCACCGCCATCGTGACGGGTCTGCTGGCTGGCGGCGCTGTGGTGTTGGTGGCGGCCGCGCGCTATGCAGTGATGCCCGAAACTGGCGGCGGGTGGCGGTTTTTGGCATTCACGTTGGGGATTTGCGCAATCTTTCTGCTCCGGGCGCGCTCGTTTGTTGATCGCAATCAATCGGTGATGCTGGCCGTTGGTGCGGTCGTCGCGGTAGCGGTGGTGATCGGACGATACGCAAGCGCTCCCAACCCGGCTTCGCCGGTTGTCACCCTGATATGTGTTGGCGCAGCGCTAATGTTGGCCGGGGCGGGCCTGCTTGGAGCGCTGGTGGTGCCCAATGCGCGGATCAGCGCACCGGTAAACCGCGCCGTCGAAGTCAGCGAGTACATTCTGCTGATTTTCGTTGTGCCATGGGCGATCTGGCTGCTGAATCTGCTGTGGGTGGTACGAAATGCGGTCCACGGCTGATGATTAAAGCCGTGAGTACGCTGGGCGCGATCGGGCTCGCCGCAGCACTGGTTGCCGTATCTGGCGGCGTGGCCGGCGCGATTGATCCCCCGGTGGTGCCGCCTGGGCCACCCCCGCCCGATCCCGCACCCGGGCCGGATCAGCCGATGCGCCAGATCGCGGCGTGCACAACAACCGGCGTGTTGCCCGGCAGTGATTTGCGTGAGTTGCCCGCGGCGCTGCAGCTGATGAACATGCCAGAAGCGTGGAAAGAATCCACCGGTGTTGGCGTGGTCGTCGGGGTTATCGATACCGGCGTGGCTGCACAACCTCGGCTGCCGCACCTAGTTTCTGGCGGGGACTATGTCATGGGCCCGTTTGGCGACGGCTTATCGGATTGCGACGGGCACGGCACAGTAGTGGCTTCACTGATTGGGGCGGCGCCTTCAGGGCTCGCACTGGTCCCCAAGCCGGCGTGGGCGGCGCCTGCGGCCCCGCCGGCCGGGGCTCCGCCGCCGCGCGCGATTCCACCGCCACCGCCTCCGCCGACGGTCACGGTGACCCAAACGGTGGCGCCGCCGCCGCCACCACCGCCGCCGCCGCCGCCGCCCGACGAGCCATCATGGGTGGGTATGCCGCCGTCTCCGGTTACTCTCGGCCACGCTCGCGGGCCGGCGCCGCTGGAACCGTCGCCCGGTGGTGGTCCAGACGGGCTGATCGGCATCGCCCCAGACGCGGTGCTGCTGTCGATTCGCCAGACCGCGCAGACTTTCGGCCTGGTTGATCCCGGCGTGGTCGACAACCCCGAGGATGTTCGCCGCGCCGGTGACATCAATTCGTTGGCTCGCGCGATCGTGCACGCGGCGAATCTGGGCGTCAAAGTGATCAACATCAGTGTGGTGTCGTGCATCTCGACAGCCAAGCCCCAGGATCAAAGCGCCTTGGCCGACGCGGTCCACTATGCCGCGGTTGACCGCGACGTGGTGATCGTGACCGCGGCGGGCAACGTTCATGCCCAGGGCTGCAATGGGCAAAACCCGGACCCATTACCGGGTGATCCCACTCGGGGGTGGTCGTCAGTCAAAACGATCGCCACCCCAGCATGGTTTAGCGACTACGCGTTGGCGGTGTCGGCCACCGATTCGACCGGCGTTCCCGCCAGCGGCGACGCCGCCTCATTGCACGGCCCGTGGGTAGGACTGGCTGCGCCGGGAGCCGACATCGTGGGGCTGTCGACGAGCGGGCAGGTGATCAACGGTTCAGTCGATGACGACAAGCTGCACCCTATCGCTGGTAGCTCGTTTAGCTCGGCGTTCGTCGGGGGAGTGGCGGCTTTGGTGCGGGCCAAATTTCCCAACCTGACAGCCCATCAAGTGATCCACCGGTTAGAGGCCACCGCGCACCCTCCCGCTGGTGGACGTGACAACGTGGTCGGTTATGGAACTGTGGACCCCGTTGCGGCGCTGACCTGGGATGTGCCGCCGGGTGAGACGTTTGCCCCCGGGGTTCAGCGCGCCCAGTTGAAAGTGCCGGCCCCGCCCCCGCCACGCGACGCACGTCCGGGCTGGGTCGCGATGGCCATCACCGGTCTCGCCGTCGTCAGCGTATTGGGACTTGCTGTGGGCCTGACCGTCTCGCGTCGCAGGGAGCGAATCTGATGAAGCAACGGTTTGTCTCGGCCCGTATCGCACCCCGCGCCGTGGTCACCGGCGAAGTGGTCGCAGGTCTGGTTGCGCTGGCACTGAGCGCCACGCTGGATTCGTGGCCGATCGCCGTCGCCAGCGGCGCCGCGACCGGACTGGTGATCTGTGTGCTGACCTTCCGGGAGCGCACCGTGTGGCAGTGGGCGTGGCGGGCCATGTCCTGGACGCGCCGCCGGGTGCGCAGACTCCAGCTGCCTCAACCGGTCGATGTCACCCTCAACGAGCACACAGTCGGTGTTGTGATCGACGGGCACACCGTGTCCACGATGATCACTGTGCTGGGCAAGCCTTACATCCCCACCCTATTGCACGCCGACCACACCAAAACACTTAATACCGTGCCGATTAGCGTAATCGCACAAGAGATGCAGCGCTGCGGGTTGAGTGTTGATGTCGACATCATCTGCGAGGGCAGCCGCACAGCCAGAGACAACTATGCCGAACTGTATGAAGCGGCGCTACGGGGGCTGCCGGCGGCCGGTCAGCGTAGCGTGACGTTGGTAGTCCGCTTCGATACGCGCAGCGACCGCATTCTGCCTGGACTGCTGTGGCGGCGAGACACGATCGGCGCGGCGGTGGCGGCTTCTCAGCGCATCACCAGAGCGCTGTGCCAAACAAACTGTCGTGCAAGGCGTTTGACCGCAGCGCAGATGAACGACGCGGTAGCGGCCAGCCTGGGTGGGCCCGAAAACGCGACAGCTTCTTACCAGGACCGCTGGACGAATCTGCAGCGCGGCGGGAAGGCCTATGTCACAGCGTATTTCTTCAGCGCCAGTGACGTGCGCTCTGCTCAACTCGACGACGTGTGGGCCTACCAGAGCGACCACACGACCCTGGTGATCGCGTTGCGCAGCGATCCTGCCGGCGTGCGGGCTTCAGCCCTCGTCCGGTTGACCACCGTGCAACCGCTTGCCAGCTCGCCGCGGCTGGTGCTCAACCCGATGGCGGGCCGACAGTGGGAAGCGTTGGCGCTGACCTTGCCTGGGTGCAGGCGGCTGAGGTTGCCATCAACGCCAGTAACTACCGAACTCAACACAGCTGTCGTAGCCGGCGCATCGGGTGTTCTGCTGGGTGAACTGCGAGACGCTATGCTGTTGATGCCGATATCAGATCCCGCGGCCCCCACCCGAATTGCTCTGCACGCCGATGATGACCAGGCGGTGAAACGGCTGATTCGCCGGGCGGCCGCAGCAGGCGAACAGGTCGCCGTTTACGACCCCACTGGGCGTTGGACAATGACGTCTGCTTCCCCACGGATCTGGACGACGCGCGACGTCACAGCCCAGCCGCCACGTCCTCCGACGATGGTGGTACACAATGGTCGCGTCAACAACTACCCACCCGCGCGCACATCGATCACGGTCGGCGATGTGCCCGCCAGCGCTGCACCCGATATCCGTATCGAACAGCGGGGCGAGCGAATCACCGTGAAAACACAGCGTTTTCGCACCACGTTGAGGTCTGTGACATTCCGCAACGAGGATGCTTATCTGCGGTAATCGATCCTCCCAATGTGGCTGACTTTGGTAGACGAATACCGGGGTGGGAGTGCACGATTGCGGGTATGGCTTGCGATAGCGCCCGCAGCACTCCCGCCGATACCGATCCGAAAACCCACCGGCGCGCAGTGCGTTTCTTTTGGGTGGTGTTGATAGGAGCAAGCGCGGCCTCGATCGCTGGCAACGCGTTACACGCGATCGTGCAGGCCGATCACGTCGCCCCGGCGCTGGCGGCCGCGGTGGCCACGGCCCCACCTCTGGTATTGCTCGGGTCCACGGAAGGGCTCTCGCTGCTCATCAAGGTGCACCGCCGGCCCACCTTGACGTTCTGGGCGGCGGTGATCATGACGCTGTTACTGGGGGCCGGTGCGTTTCGCCTGTCATTTGATGCGTTGTGCAGCTTGGCTATCCGGTGCGGTATCCGCCCAAGCTTGGCATGGTTGTGGCCGCTGATCATTGACGTCACGACCGCGCAGGCCACCGTTGCGCTGGTAGCCCTGACCCGGCTCCTACACAGCCGCGCCGAGGCGCCGCCGGCCCTCGTCGAGGAGGACGTCCCGGTGTCCCTGTCGGCGACACCTCTGCCAGTCGCTGGGTCCTCAGCAGGTGAGCGTGATAGGGCCATGGTGGCGGTCGAGCCGGACCGGTCGCTGTCATCGGTTCCAAGAGTGGACGCCGCTGTGCCCCCGCGAGAGCGTCATGAACACGCCGTACGCACAGTGATGGCATCGAAAAGAACCAAGCAGCCTGCAGAAATCATTGACGCTGTGCTGCGCCGCCACGCTGACGGGCAAAAGCCGGGTGAAATCTCAGAGGAACTCAAGCTGCACCACACAACGGTGAACCGGATACTGGCGACGGCGCTCCACTCGGCAGCGGCGGTGTAAACCCGAAGCTTCCGCCGCAGTGACCTACGTCCGGCGATCGCGAATGTCGCTGCTTTGATAGACGTTCGCGGCCAGTGGCGCCCATGATGACGTAGTGGTCAACGAACCGTACACCCCGTACTGCGGCCTCACCTACAATCGCCAAAACGTTGCCGTGCGTGCGGAGACAGCACCTCACATTCTGGTAAGCGCACCAACACGTACGGGTAAAACACGCAGGATTTTGGCCCCGGCGGCGCTCGTGCATCCTGGGCCGGAAGTTTTGGTGTCGTCGAAACCCGACCTGGCAGAGCTTGTTCTAACACGACGCAATATCGGGATTACCGGTGTGATTGATCTGCGGCCTGAGCACACTGAGGTATGGCCGGCCGGGGTTAGGCGTATGGTCACCGACCCGACCCGCACGATCGCCAGCGCCCATGAAGCACTGACCGTTGCTGAGACCATGCTCGCGACCTCGGGCGTGGGTTTCAGTGGCGCATCGGGCGGCAACGCTGTTGCTGCGGGCGGGCTTTGGGAAAGTCAGGCCGCACCGCCGTTGGCATGCCTGCTGTACGCGGCCAGCCCGCAGGGCAACAGTTTGGGAATGCCCTGGGTGCTCGATGCCGTGCAGGATTTCGGTATCGACGAAACCGGCGGCGACCAACCCATCCCCGAGCTCGGACGCCCGTCGTGGCTGACCGCTTACGGGCTTTGCGAACAACCGAAACTCGCGGCCCCGCTGTATTCTGTTATCGCCGGGATGGATTCCCGGCTGCGTGACAGCATCAAGATCACGGTGTCCAAGGCCGTAACACCGTGGCTGCGCTTGGGTTTGAGCGCCGACGAGGGAGCACCGTACTTGAGCGCGGTCGAACGTGTCGCTGTGGAGTCATTCGACGTCCACATGCTTGATGAGCCGGACGCCACATTGTTTGTGATCGCCCCGAACACCGGCTCGGTCGCCGGAGCCGCGGTGGCTCTGATCGATTCCATCGTGCGTCATTTCCGCCGCAAGATGGCCAATCATCAACTGACGCATCCGCTGCTGCTGGAACTCGACGAGGTATGTAACTCATGTCCGTTGCCGGATCTGTTGACCTACGTGGGGGAGTCAGCGGGACTGGGTGTCAACATCTTGGCGACGGTGCAGGCGTCGGCGCATTTCGACGTTGTATTTGGGTCCAAGTACGCTGAAGCGCTGCGGGAGATGTTTCCGGGCACGCTGATCATGTATGGAGCTCACGAGCGCCATTTGCTCGAACAGGCCTCACATTGGCTGGGAGAGACAACCCGACGTACCGAAGCCTATGAGCCCACAGGGGGGAGTCGGGGCCAATCGTCGCAATTCGGCCAGGCGATCGGTTGGCAGGAACTGCTTCCCCAAAGCCGGGAAGAAGCCCAGCTGTTGCAGCGCGGCACGGCTGGCGAGCGAGTTCATATTCCAGACTGGACCGAGTTCCTGGCTCTGTTCGACCAGGCGGTTCAGCGGCGAATCAAAAAGGCGCAGTGGGGTTGACGGGCGGTTGCCGCGACGGGCGCAATCTATGACTGACGCATTGGTCTCGGTGCTCGCGTCCAGCTTCCCAAGTGCGACCGCTGGGCAGCTCCGGGTAGCTGCACCGTGTAATCTGCCTGTGCTGCAACTAATTTGCTGTCGACGCGATCAAGCGTTTCTCGACGCTGGCCGTGTCCGCAGTAGCACTCCAGCTGCGGACCTACCGACGAATGTTGCCCTCACATGACCCTGGGTCCTGACGCGTGTTTTTCACGATATCGCTTGCGTCTGAGGCGATTTGACGCAGGATCTTCAAGAACAGCACTTGCCCGGCCGAGGTGTTGAGATACCACGGCGGATCGCTGAGCATGGCAATGATCTGTTGCCGCATCGCCTCGAGCGACTGCGAACCCGGCGGCGTGTCACAAACCTGGCCAGCTCGCTCGAGCGCGGCTAACACCCGATGCACAACTGCGTCTACGGTCGTACCCCGATCCATACCTTGAACCGTATCTGTGCCGCCACCCCCCGCTCACACCCCAATTTTTGCAAAGCGGTGTAGGCATCAGCGCGCCAGAGTTGGCCCCGAGCAGCGAACTCAGTTCGCGAATAGCTGCATCGAGGTTGACCGGGAGCTGACCGTGTCGAGGTGCTGGTTGGTGGAGCCGAACAGGACGCTGATTGCGCAAATGAGACACCAGATGGAGATCGCTGCGATGACCGCAGTCCCGCCAAGGATGGGGACCCAGTGGATAGGTGGTGGGGTTCGCCGGCGCGCGTGCAGGGATGGCGGTATGCGGCGGGCGGAGCCCGGTTCGGGGAGTGGATCTAAGACGGTGGTGATGGGCAGCGTCGGCCCGAGAATGAGGTCGTCGTCAACCTCGACAGCTTGGGGTGTCAGTGGCCACCAGTCGCTGGATCCTTCCACGGCTAGCCAGCCTTCGAGGACCCCGCAGACGGCTGCGGTGAGCAGGGTTGCGGGCAGTTGTGTTAGAAGCCAGGGGATGATCAGCTCGCCCCAGAGACTAGGGGAGGGGTTATAGAACGGCAAGGGCAGCGCTGCGAGCGCGGCGCCCCAGAGCAGTGCCGGTATCGGGTAAGCGCGGAGCCGCTCGGGGATGAGCGTGACGATTAGTCCGTAGGCGAGTTTGCCGGCCAACCAGCCCAGCGGCGCGATGGCCGCACAGGTTAGCACCAGTGCGACTTCAAATGATCCGCTGGCTGAGGTGGCGGAGCGCATCGGTAGTGGCAGGGCGACGACGTCGTCGTGTGGGTCGGGTCGGGCACCAACATGGCTGCGTGTGCGAGCGCGAATCTTTTTGGCGAGCAGCTCGGCGCGACGCTTTTGGAAGACAAATATCCCAGCGTGTGCGGCTATCCATGCTCGGCGTTGGTCGTCGAAAATGTCAGCGGGCATGCTCGGCCGGGTCCCGGCTTGTCAGGAGTTCGGTGAGCAGCTGACGGGCGTCGGCCAAGATTGAGTGGCATTGCTCGACGAGGCCTTCGACGGCGTGCAAAACGGTGTGTACGTGGGTGTCTTGGGGCGGTGGTGTGGCTGGGACCCCGCCGTCAAGGATCGCCCTTGACGACCCGTGGGCCCACCCGAGCGCCTCATCGAGTCGGGCCAGCGTGGCCAGCGACATGGTGCGTGAGCCGTTACTGGATTTGTGCAGTGTCGAGCGGTTGGGTCCGCCGCGGCGGGCCAGTTCGACACGGGACATGTGCAGGACCGCCAGCCGTTCAGAGACGAAGTAGTCGAGTCGCGCTGGCCCATCATTAGGTGCAATCACGCCCACAAAACTACCTAAACGCAACCATTATCGTCTAACCATGTGGACAACCTTGCCTATTACCGCTTACGGTTGCGTGCATAGGCGCCCACCCGATTTAGCGGCGCCGAGACGACGAAGGGACACCGCGATGAAGGGGCTTGTGGCGACGGCCGCAGTGCTGATGACAGTCATCGCCGCGATCGTGTTGGCGATCGTCGAACTGCTCATCAAACTCGCTCCGTTGCTGGTCGCGGCGGCGTGCTTGTGGGGAGCGGCCAAGCTAATAGGCGCACACCGCGCCCGAGGGGCGGCCGACGAGGAGCGTCTTAAGCAGGACTGGAGCCGGACCGCTCCCCAAGGCCCACCGCAGGCGGCGCCATCCACACCGCTGCCGCCGGTAATTGCTCATCGCGAACGCATGTATGTGGTGCGCGGTGAGGACACCGGCTTGGCCTCTGACCGCGACGACGGCTATGTCAAGGTTTCGGCGACGGCATTGCCGCGTGTGCAGCGTTTGCCGGCCACCTACCATCACCGGCGCAAATTCACGCCGCGCCGGGCTAGCGGGCACCGTTCGGGGCGGCGGCGGCCGTGAGCTCGGTTTCTGATCAGCAATGGCTGCGTCAGATTGGGGTGAATCTCGACGCCGATGCAGAACACGACCAAGACACCCTCGACAGCGGCGCGGCCGGGGAGTCAGCCGACGAGCATCCCGATGATGATGGCGCGATCAGCGACAACGACGCCGCACCCTTCGGCGAGGATCAAAGTGCCGACGCCTTTGCGGGTGCGTTCGTTTCCGACGGCGACGACCACACCGACTCGGCAGAAAACGAAAGCCCCGGTGCCGACGCTGATTTAGATCACGAGGCGGAGCGGCGTACGCGCCGATTTACGCCGTGGGTACTCGGCGCGTTCGCTGGCGTCGTGTTGTTGGCAACGGTGATAACCACGCTGGGCGTCACACTCTCAGGTCCCGACAACCCTTCGCCGAGTCTGCGCCAGCACGCAGTCAAATCGGGCCCCGCACCGACAATGGCGGCAGCACCAGCGCCGACTCCTGCTGATGGCGGCGATCACCCACTGCCGTTTACCGCCTCAGCCGACTGCCCGGCGGGCGCCTCAACTTCGGCGAAATCGATTGCCGATCCCGACAAGCCATCGCCGTGGATCTGCGTGCGGCATACGGATGGACAACCGCTCTATATCACGCTCGGGCCCGCCGGAATCGAACGCGCTTACGTGATCACGGCGGTCAGTATCGTGCCGGGGGATACTGCTGCGGCCCAGGGGTCCGGCGGTGACCCATGGCTACAGCATCGGGTGGTCACGTTGCTGCAGTGGCAGTTCAATGACACTGCGCACACGGTCGTCGACCAGGACACCGGCAATGCTCACGGCGAAGCGGTCAAACTGATTCCCGGGATCAGCGCCTCAAAAATCACTGTGATCATTCGGCACACCAGCCGTCCGGTCGCAGCCCCCCAGCCCAGCGTGTCGGCCCCAGACGGCGGACCGTTCGGCGGAATCCTGGGTGGGCCCACCCCGGCCACCGGCCCGGAACCGACCAACGGGCCTGACCCGACCGGCTTTGGGTCGGGACACGACACCGATCCCAGTGATGGAACCTTCGCGGTGTCGAGCATCAAAGTCATTGGGCACCAGGCGACATGAGGACGATGTGGTGAGAATCAGCAACGTATGGAAGAAGCGCATCACGGTGCTGGGCCACAGCGCCGGCCGGGTCGCTCTTGTGATTCTTGTGGCCAGTTCGTCCATCAACGGTATCGCCCTGCTGTGGGGGTTTGTCTTTCCCCCTGAACCAGCACCAGTGGCGGCGGTGGCCCGCGACGTGATCAACGAGACCGATCCCGTGAAGGCTTTCGCCGTGAATTGCGTGAAAGGGCTACTTGTCGGAACCACCTCGGGTGCTTCGAATTTGACACGCTGCTTTCCCGGGGGACAAAAGTACGAGTTGCCCACGACATCGTCGATGACGGTGTCGAACCCGGCGGCGTGGGCATCTAAGCGCAAGACCTCTTCCAACGACATCGTGCTCTATAGCGTGAAGGTTCAAATCGACGAACTGCCCTACCCGTCGGCGCCGCCGACGACGGCTTTCTACCAGCTGCCGGTGGCGGTATACCGGGATATGGGCATTCAGGCTCTTGATCGGATCAGCAGAGTCGATATGCCGCCTCCGGGAGCCTATGTGCCGCTGGGCTATTCAGCACCAATCGCTGCCAACAGCCCACTTTTTACGATGCTGTCTGGGTTTGCGACGTCGTTTTTAACCACCTCGGGTGGACTGGAACGGTTTATCACCACCGACTCGGGCATCACAGCCGTAGGGTCGTACTCCTCGGCCACAGTGACTGCTGCTCAGGCCGACAACACTCCACCCGATGCTCCCTCCGATAACAACGAATTAGCCACGCACATCGATGTTTCGGCGCGCCGATCCGATTACACCCTCGTATCGCTGTCTTATTCCCTGACGCTGCGTTCGGTGGGCGGCACCTGGTTTGTTGCCCAGATCGACGCGATCCCGCTGTTGGCTGACGCGACACCGACACCGGTGCCCACCACGGCGGTAGCACCGCACTGACCATCACTCACGTTGAGAGAAAGAGGGATTGATCATGATTAGACAGCTAACATTACAGACGTTGGCTACCCACACGACAAATGTGGCTGCCGGGGCCGGCGTGATCAACATGAGCCACGAAGTGCTTTACATCATCGTCGCAGTCGGCGGCACATACTTCCTGGGCAGCGGCATCGTGCGCGGTATGAGAGACCATTGGAAGCGCGGCACCGGTGCCGGATTGTCGGCAATCGCCGGCGGGGTGGCTCTTGCAGTTGTCGTAGCCCACATCGTCGGGCTGTATCAGCGCGGTAACCAGGAATTTGAGCACCTGCCCGGCAGCGTTGGCCACTCCAATACCCGCGGATGGTGACCACCGGCCCAGTTGCCCCACCACGGCCCGTCGACAAGGCCGAAGCGTGGTCGGGCATCCGCGACATCGACATCCAGATCGGGGAAGCCGCTCCCGGGCAGGAATGGCCCGGCGGGCCCTACCGCGGGGTGGAATGGGTGGCCATTGCCGCGATCGCGGGTCCCACGCTGCTATGGGTCGACAGCCAGCCCGCCGGAACCACGCTTCCGGTCCTCGCCGGCGGGGTGGTGCTCTGTGTGGTGACCGTTGGGCTGATGCGGCTACTTTTGCCCAAGGGACGTCCATCTCTTTCAGCACGTCTCGTTTTTGCCCGCAACACTATTCGGCCACCTCACCTGATCACCTCGCAGCCTCGTGCCGCTGAGAGGAAGCTGCGTGTTGACTCCAGTTTTGACCCTCCTGAACGTGTCGAGGACAATCTGGTCTTCACCGGCGGAGGCGTCTATGCCGAATTCTTGATCGATGGTTTGTCGGTCAATATGCGCTCGCTTGACGTCCACCGGCGAGCCGCCAGGCTGACGCGGAACTTGGGGCGCTACCTGCCCTCAGGCTCGCAAGTGCGCGGGTTGCTGGTCGCCGAGGACCAAAACGCCATCATGCGGGCAATGGTGGGTCCGCACACCAACAAGTCGACATGGATTGGGCAGTGCAAGCACTGGGTCCCAACTATCGCCCAAGCGAACAAGTGGATCACCAAGGGATATCGCGGTCCCGTGCGCCCACGGTTTTGGCTAACGGTGCCAGTCGATGCTGGCACCGCGGGACGCACACCGCTCGGACAGGGCAGGCGGGCTTGGGACTGGGTCAGCGGGCGTGACAAAGACTCAAGCACATCGATTCAGCACTACGCCAGTGTTGCCCGCCAGATCTGTGGTGCCCTACCTGATGAGTTTCACGTTCGCGCGGCTAGTCCAGCGCAAATCCATTGGTATCGGCGACATCGCGCCATGCTCGGCGTCATCCATGAGCCGATGCCAGCGGCCAGCACGGGGCCGTCCTCACTGAGCGCTCACGATTTCCCTACCATCGCTTTCGATGAAGGCGACAACGCCGGGCGGCCATGGTGGCGACCCAGTTTCAAAGCCTTGGTTCGCGTCTATGATCCCCACGAGCCCACCTGCAGATCGAGCTACCAGTCGTTTTTGACCGTCGAGCACTTCCCGGAGACAGGCCTGGCCTTTCCACGCGCTTCGTATCTGAATGCGCTGCTCAACGTGAACACCCAGGCCAGTATTGAGTGGACCCAACATATTTACATTCGCACACCCCAGGATGCGCAAGCCCGCAATTTCCGCTACACCAAAAACATCAAAGACCAGATGCGTCAGCGTGGTCACCGCGGAGCTGAAAACGACGAATTGCCAAGGAAGCTAGCGCGCACGCGGGCCTACACATCGCATCTGAACGGCAATCCCGCCGAACGCGAGCTTGACCACACGGTGATGATTGCGGTCGGTGCCGACTCACCGCGGGTCTTGGAGGATGCGGTCAAACAGGTCCGCCAGGAGCTTGACACAGTCGGCATCGCTGTCAAACGCCACCGTGGCGCCCAGGCGTTGCTGTGGAAGGCATTCAATACCGGAAGTGAAAACACCTGCCCGCTCGATGAATTTCGCAATCCCACCAGCGCACATAAGTGGTCGCTGTTCTTGCCGCTGATTTCGGGCCGCGTGGGCAACGTCAAGGGCAGTGCGCTGGCCATCGACCAGACCACGATGCGACCGGCGATCATCCTTCACGATCCCGAGGGAACTGCGCGCCGAAACAAGAACACCGGGCTGGCCGTCGTCGGCGATCCCGGCGGCGGGAAGTCCAACCGCACCAAACTCTCGGCGTATGAACTGATCCTGCGTGGCGGACGCGTTGTGGTGTTCGAGCCAGACACAATCGCTGAATGGAAGCAGGCCCTCACACCCATCGAGGGTGTACGGTTCATCGACCCGACAACGCCGCAGTACTTGTATGACCCGCTGGTGATCTTCCCAGCGCACCTGGCAGGGCGCATCGCGGCCTCGCACATCCTGCCCTGGATTGGGCTGTCTTATGACAGCCTGCTTGCCAAGCGTTACCGACGTTTGGTGCGACCGGAAACCCGGGCCAGGCAAGGGATTACGAGCCACCGCACACTGCTGGACTATCTGCGTTCACAGCCGGACGCCGACAACGACGAGTTGCTGCTGCGCTTAGAAACAGCCCAGGAGGATTTTCCCGGGCTTTTCGATGACCACTTGCCGCCCTACCGGCCAGAAGACTCCCCGGCCACGGTCTACCTGACCGGCAACCTGGGCTTGCCCAGCACCGAGGATCTCACCAACGCCGATCTCTACGCGAAACTGTCGGGGACCCAGCGCGCCGGAATGGCTATCTATGGCCTGCTCATTGAGCTAGAGCAGCGATACATGTTCGACCGCCTCGACGTATTCGACGTCATGATCTTCGAGGAGTGCGCCGAACTGCTTGCCTTTCCCACCACGGCACGCATTGCGCACAAATTCACTCGGCGGGGCCGTAAGCACGCGAGTGGAATCTGGTTCATCACACAGGATTTCAGGGACCTTGCCCGCATGGGGGATGAGTTTGTCACACAAAAATGGATCTTTCGTGTTCAAGACCCTGAACTGGCCTACGCGACACTGAAGTGGGCGCGCATCGACCCAGAAATGTATCCAGAGCTTGTCAGCGCACTAAGCGAGGACACCAGTCCTGGCTCCACCGCTGATGAAGACGTGTTCTCTGATCGCGGGGAATGGGGCGGCTACGCCACCGAGGCCGGGGCGGTCGATCGTGCCCGACTCGGCGAGGGATTCTTAGTCGACGAACTTGGACGTCCCGCACGCGTTCAATTTTTCGGCGCGCCAACCGAAGAGCAGGCACGCGCATTCGATAGCACCGCATCGGTGATCGCATGACTGCCAGCGATTCCCTCGCAGTCTGGCTAGTTGAGCACCCACGGTTGCGCCGCGTGATCGGCGCGATGACAGGTGTCTACGTGCTGTGTCTGTGGGCGGTGGTGGCCGCACCTAAAGCCTCGGCGGCGGTGGGTGCCGCTGCTCTGGGGTGGACGGGACTGCATGACTTGGACAACGTGCCGATCGCTGACTACTTCCTCTCGATGGTCGATACCACCGAAGCCACCTTCAACAACGGCCAACACGTCAGCGCGTTCGATCCCGAATCGTGGGGGTCGTGGATCGTCAAAGCCACCCAAACCGCGATCGCGCATACCACCGCAGCCTGGTGGCTGACCAATGAAGCTGCTCTTGTCGTATTCGCTATCGGGATTGCGCTGTGGCTTCTGCGATTTGCAATGTCGAGCTCGTGGCTCTTGGCCCTCGTTCAAATCGGGCGCCCCGTTTTCGCTACAGTGAACATGCTCGTCAACCAGATGTGGCTGGGGCCATTGGCGGTCGCGGTTTGTGTGGTGTTGGCGGGGTATCACCAACAGCGAGGGCGGCCGGCCCAGGCCCGCAATCTGCTAGGCACCGCCGCGGTGCTAGCTGCATTGGTGTGGACGGTCTTTCGTGACCCCATTGACGATCTAGTCAGCGATCACGGCCTGCTGGGCATGGGTCGAGCGACAGGCTTTCAGATCGCCCAGGACGCCCGCCAGAGTTCGTACGCTCCGGGCCAGTCATTGGATACCCAGCTCGACGCCCTGCTGGCGCAGCTGGTGTCTTCGACGGCGCGACCAGCTCTACAGTTACAGAACTTCGGCATGGTCGTTGATGATGTGGGCACCTGCCGCCAGGCCTGGTCCCAGGCCATCTTGGCCGCGCATAGCCAAGGTCCTGGACCGGCGCACGCGATGGCCGGATGCGGTGCTCCCCAAGCCTTGGCGCACGCTCAACAATTGGGGGCCAACGACTTTGTGCTGGGGCTGGTGTTCTTGTTCGCCGCGTTTTGGATCGGCCTGTTCATCTGGTACGTCGGGGTGAGCACGTTGCTGGTCGGTGCCAAAGCCACCTACTACTGCATCGTGGTGGTTCCCGCGGCGATGGTCGGCATGAGCGGTTGGCAGCGCGGCAAGAAATACGCGGTGCGCTGCGTCTCGCAGGTGTTGTTGCATGGCGTCGAGATGATGATCTTCACTGTCTTTTTGGCGTTGAGTGCGGTCGGGATGGGGTGGGCGCTCACCACGCCGCAACTGGGGCATGGCGCCACCGCGGTCCCGCGCCTGTTGTTGGTGAGCCTGGGTTCGGTCGTAGGCATCTTCTTGTTCCATTACATCGACAAGCATTTCTACACAGACAGTTTGGGCACGATCGCCCACCACATCACTGGGGCGTGGTGCTCCACAAGCGGCGCTGTGCGCGATGAGTACAACGATTACGCCGAGGCGGGACGCAAAGCGCGCGGGCTGTTTCGACGGGTCGCGCGACGCGGCGATAGCGATGGCGCCGGCGACGATGACGGTTCTAACGGCGACGCCGACACCTCAACGCCGGGGTTCGATGCGGTCAAACCTCGGCCCAGCCGGATGCGCGGTGAGGAGGAGACCACGGCGACCCGGACGACCGGGGCCACCACCACCCGGATGGCAGCAGAAAAGGCCGGGGCGAGCGAGGCCGCGGCGACCGCAGGTGGACATGCCGCGGCTGCGGCAGCAGAGGGGGCCGGCGCCACAGCGGCAGAAGGCGCCGCCGCGGCCGCCGCGCCAGAGGTGGTGATTCCCGCCGTCATCACCGAAAAGACCGTCCAGCACATCCGCGGACACCACCACCGCAACGGCTCAGACCCCGGGTCCCAACAAGGCGTCCCGGACAGCGACACCAGCCCGCACCTGGCGGCGTCCAATGCCCTCAGCAACGGCCAGCCAGGGGAACCAGATCAAGGCGAGGTGGCGCCGATGGCCGGCTCAGATGGGCTGCCATCGCTACCGAGCCATCCGCGCCGCCCGGCCCAGGGCGTGGGTCGCCACCAGGCGCCCCCGTCGGCAACCCCTGATGAGGACCCCGGCCTGCCGCTAGATACATCATCTGAGCAGCAGCGATCGTTCGAGCTGTCTGAGTCGCCCGTAGAATTTCCGTCACCACCTCGACCACGAGCAAGGGACTATCACCAGTGAGTGCCCGTGACTATTTCGACATCGGGATTAGCCGCCTGGGCTTCGGTGGGCCCGTGGCCGATCACGCGGGAGCGCGCGAAGCCTTCACGCAGGCCACCGACATGGATCCCGGCATGTGCGACGCGTGGATGGGGTTGGCGGTTGCTGGCGACGTCAGCCTTAACACCATGCGCGGCGCATATGATGCGCTATCGACTTTGCATCGCGAAACGCGTCGGATTGGCCTGGCAGATTCTGCGCTAGCGCCAACCGTGTCTACGCCATTCCTCATTGACCTTTACCCGCACACTCCGACCGGGATCACCATCGCCTACGCGGCGACACTTGTTAGCCAAGGCGACTACGACCAGGCCGAAAAGATCCTCGACGGGGTTGACCTCACCGTCGAGCCCGCGCAAGCGCAGATACACCGGTTCATCGGGGCCACAATGTTTTTCCTGACGCGCCGCTGGCCAGACTTGTTGACGTGGACCTCGCAGGCCTCGTCGAGCAGCGGTGGAATCGTGGAGGCCGCCACACGGCTGCTCAAAGGAATCGCCCAAACCGGGCTGGGACAGTTCGAGGCGGCGCTGGCCACATTGACATCCGTCGTGACGCAGGCCGACCAGGCCAAGCTCGACCAGAGCGGCATCGATACCTCGCACCTGCTGGCCGAGGCGGCCGTATATCGCGGCTTGTGCCACCGCGCGTTGGGGGACGAGGCCGCCGCCCGCAAAGAGTTCAGCGCAGCCAGCGTAGACGGTCAACTGCGCCCGGACGCCGCCGCCGCGCTCGATGACCCCGGCTACGGCGTCACCGTCACGACCCCAGACGTGATTGCCGCCCGGTCCAATCGGTGGGACCCGGACTCTGGACCGAGCGTGGCCGACCTGCGCAGAGCCCGGCAACGCAAGGAAGCCGTACGTGTGCTGGAGCGCGCCGAACGCGAACTCGACGAATTCATTGGGCTCCGCCGCGTCAAAGAGCATGTCAAGGAACTCAAGTTCGTCAAGGTCTACGACCAGAAGATGGCCGAGCGCGGCGTCCAGATCGGTGAGCGCGACACCTTGCACATGACTCTGGTCGGCCCGCCGGGGACCGCGAAAACCTCGATAGCACGGCTGATTTGCGAGATGTATTTCGGCCTGGGCATCCTCGAATCGCCAGAATTCATCGAAGTCTCCCGCAAGGATCTTGTCGACGAGCACATCGGTGGCACCGAGAAGAAAACATCAGCGATCTTGCAAGCTGCCAAAGGCTGTGCACTGTTCATCGACGAGGCACCCGAACTCTACAAACCGGATAATGAGCGCGATTTCGGCCACATCGCCGTTGACGTCATCATGAAGTGGGCAGAAGACCATCGCCACGACACAATGATCGCCATGGCTGGCTACGCCAGCCCAATGAACCGGCTTTTGAGCGCTAACCCGGGACTGCGGTCACGGTTCCCGTTCCAGCTCGAATTCACCTCCTGCGACACCGACGACCTGGTACGGATCGCTGAGCTGTTCGCAGCGCGGTTCCATGTGGCCATCGAACCCTCCGCTCTTTCGCGCTTCAGCAGCAACGCTGAGTGGCTATGCAACACGCCAAGTACACGCCCCGGTGAACCACACATGCTCATCGATGTCGCCGCCAACGGCCGGTTCGCCCGAACCGTCATTGAACAAGCCCTGCGCAAAGCCAAAGCCCGCATCGCAGCGGACCCGACGGTGGACTTGCTCACCGCCGACCTGAGCAGCATTAGCACAATCACGCTGGCAGACATGGACGCTGCCCTCACCGACGTCCTGGCGGCCTTTGAGCTCGTCACGCCCTAAGCCCATCGTGGGCGCTGAAATGCGGATCGTTGTAGGCCACACTGATGCTGGGGATGCTGTCCAGGTGGACGTGGGTCAGCATGGCCTCGTGGTGGTCGCCGGCCGTGAGCTCGTCGGTGCGACGTTCATCGACTACCTCGCACTTGGCTGCATCCGCTATCACACCTGGCGATCTAGATGTCTGGGTAGTCCGGTCGGGCCTGCCCGAGCCGGGCGCGGCAGCCGCAGCCTTCGAAGAACTGCAGCAACAACTGCCCACCTCGGACCTTCAGATCGTCTACGACGATATGAGTCGCGACCGTGACCGCTTCGACGCTCTCACAATGCTTTCCGCGCTGCCGAGAGTCGCGACTGCGATGGGACCTGTGGTCGACGAGCCCGACATCACGGACTACCGCCTTGGCACGCCAGAACCATCGGAGGTCTGTAAGGCTGTCCCCGACGATTAGAGAGGTGGACGGGATCCTGAGTGCGACTCTGGATGTCAGCTGCTTGGCGGGGTTGTTCGCCCGAGCTCTTCTTCAAGGGCAGACAGCTGTTGTCGGGCGGTGTTGATGAACGTTCGAGCGCAATCGCTGCAGTAGTGGGCAGTGTCACGGTCGACCTTGACGATAAGTATCGGGTCGCCCTTATTGAGCACGTGGTTTTTGTCTGACCGACACGGGTGCCGTCGTCCTGCCGTGCCAATCGACAGCGTTCGCAGCAGTGAGCGGGGCTTACCCATGTCGCAGTTCCTCCTCGACCGCAGCAACGATCTGAGGCAACCGCGCGATGAGGTAGTCGCAGTCGTCCGCGGTGTAATCCTTCCTATTGGTGGCACCGCTGGGAACCATTGTCTTGATCCGCCTGTCGATGGCCGATTTCACGGTGACGAAGTTCTCCCGGGTGCGGTCCAGCTCGCGGCCAACGCGATTGAGGCTGTGTTTGGCCAGAAACTTGCCAGCCTCGTTCTTCACCAAATCGTCGAGCAGGGTCTTTTTGGATCGACGTGTCTGTTGTTTGGTGGGCTGGACGCGTTGTAGCTGATCGAATTTGACTCCGGTGTCGATACCCTTTTCCTTGAGCACGGTCAGGGCCTGCGCAACATCTGGGTCGGCGCTGAGGGCGATCAGGGTCAGGTTTTCGAGTTGGATGTCGGCCTGGCCAGTGATCACCGGCAGCGGAGCGTTCTGGCCACCTCCAGGTGGGGGTTCGCGAGTGGGCAGGGGTTCAACAACGGTCTCGTCGATGAGCTGCGCGAAGAACTCTTGGTCTGCTTCGGCGAACTCCTGGAAGTCGTTCCAGACCCCGGTGATGTTGCCGCCGACGTGAAAAACGACGACGCCATCGTTGACGGCATCGAAGGGGTCAACATCTGGAATCACCCGCATGATGCGCCCCACGAACTGCATGAAAGGGCTGAGGTTGTTGAAGATGCTGAAGACAGCGGCGACGCTGAGATACGGGTGGTCGTATCCTTCACCGAGTTTGCGCACCTGTACGATCACGTCGAGTTCGTGGTTCTCCAACCGCTGGTAAACTCGCTCGTTCGCTTTGCTCTTGCCTTCGATCAGGCTGTGAACGAAGTCGGCGCGGAGCCCCAGTTCGCGGAACTTGGCGACGACCTGTTTGCAGTGCTCCATGTTCAACGCCGCCGCAATGATCTTAAGCCTGGCCTCGCCGGTCTTTTCCCGCAGCTCGAACAATTTCTGGCGGGAGGCCTCGGCGATGGTGGTGAGGGTGGCGTCTGAGCTCACGACGCTGCGCCGGAAGCCTGCGTCGCGCTCGCCGAGGCGGCGGACCTCTTCCAAGGACACCTCGACTTCGGTGTTGTCGTCAGGGCGCCGGACGTAGTGCAGCGTGGTCGGGTTGAGGCGGTAGCCGTTGATGCGCTTGACGTATCCCTTCTCCACCGCGCGAGAGATGGGGTAGCTGTAGATGATTTCACCGGCCATGATTCGCCCGTCGGCACGACCGGGGGTGGCGCTCACGTTCACGATGCGTGCGTCCGGGAAGTGCCGCCGCAGAGTGTCCCAGCTCTCGGCCACGTTGTGATGGCCTTCGTCGAACATGATCAGATCGAAGAAGTCGGCAGGAAGCTTTGCAAGCCAGGTGTTTTCGGCTCGCTGGAGCTGATGAATATTCGTCACCACGATGTCAGCCACTTCGAGATCGGTGACGTTGGTCGACGTGCCTCGGATTTCTGCGGGCTCTGGGAACGGCGCGGAGTCCAACACTTTGCGCTTAAGGTAGAAGAACTTCGGGTCGCTAGGTGTCAGATCCTTCAGCAGCTGGTCGGCGATCTTGAGGTTCGGTGCGACCAGCAGTGCGCGGTGAGACTGTGCGGCGAACGGCGTGAGAGCCAGGAGGCCTGACTTCCCGCAGCCCACCGGCAGCACGACGGAGACTTCGCGGCCCTCGGGAGCGTCGAAGTCGTGCCCGGTGAGCGTTTCGTATGCCTCGATCTGCGGCTCGCGCAAGGACGCATTGCCCGTCACGGTGGGTCGCAGGGTGACGTACTGGTCGATTTTCATAAAGCTACCCCTTTTGTGGAAAACGTTGTCGGCAAGGCGATCTGGTTCAGGATGCGGAACTCTTCGGAGGCCGCAGCTTCTCGACGCCGCTACGGATCGCGGGGGGCAGCGTGCGGATCGCGAAATCGCTGATCGACCACTCGACGTCATCGGCGTCGGCCGCCCGTAACGCTTCCACTGCTGCCGAGGCCATCTCGTCAGACTTGACCTCCTGCAGGATCTTGACCAGGACGTCACGCACGTGCCACCGGTTGTGGCGGGGCCCCAGCGACGCGAGCGCGCCCACGCTCATCCGCATCACGCTGGAGTCCTTCGTCTCGGCCACGACAATGCGGGTGAAGTCAGCCAGCACGTCGCAGTACTCGAACGAGAAGTTCCCATGCCTCAGAAAGTCGGTGAACCGCTGGTAGACGCGCTGGAACGCGCCCCGCTGTTCGCTCCAGAGGAATTTGACGGACCCTCGAGTGCACCAGGGCAGCACTCGGGTCAGCACGTGCATGTCGTCGTGGCTGGACTCATCCAACGCGGCTGCCCACTCGATCATCTCGATCAAGTCCGCGTCGGCGACCGACGGACTGCGCATGCGGTCCTGCAGGCGCTCCGCTGCCTCTTCCTTCGACTCGTTGGCCACGTATTCCTCGTGTGCATCAACAGCACGCTCGAGTGCATTCATGAAGTGCTCGATCGACTGGTAACGGCGATCAGGCGAGTTGGCGATCGCGGTCTCGATGACAGGTCGCAGCGGGCCGGGCTCCACCTCGTTGTTCACTGGGAAGTCCTGAGTCACGAGCTCCTGCAGGATCTTGCCCAGACCGTAGATGTCGGAACGGTGGTCGGCGCTTCGGGCCCGTTGCCACTGCTCCGGTGCTGTGTAGACCCACGTGCCCAACCCTTGTCGCAGCGTTGAGGTCAGCGGGTCGGTGTGCCGCTCGGCCTCAACGGCAAGCCCGAAATCCGATACCGCCCAATCGCCGTTGCTCAGCCGCAAAACGTTGGCCGGCTTGAGATCTCGGTGATAGATGCCCCGATCATGGACGTAACCGAGCCCCGTGCAGATCTGACGCATGATGTCGACGATCAATCGCGCTTGGCCGCCCACCGTGTCGACGTAGTCGGTCAGGCTGCCCTGCGCCAACGGCATCGCATACCAGATGTTGTCGTCGTCGGTCTCGCCGTGGGCAAGCACCGAAATAACGTTGGGGTGGTGCAGGTCTTCGAGGAGCCGAAGCTCACGCCGAAACCTCTTGATGGCTTCGGGGTCAACCGCGACGGTGTCCTTCAGCACTTTGACGGCGACCAGTTCGCTGGTCTTGCGGTCGGTGGCACGGAAGACGTCGGCGAAGCCGCCACCACCGATCCGAGCGTGTTCCAGCAGGAATCGCCCACCCAGCGTGCGGGTCTTCTCGTCCGACTTCGGCCTGCCGGCCTTGGTCTGACGGAGGCCTGAGCTGTTCCATCCAGCGACAACATCGAGGTCCCAGATAGGGCCCTGCGCAATCTCCCCCACCGCGTCGGGGAAGTCGTTTCGCTGCCGCAGTGTCGCGATGCGCTGAGTGCTCACGCCGAGCTCCTCGGCCACCTCCGATATTCCGCCAAGACGCACGGTTGCCTCCAGAAATAGTTGTTCTCAAATCAAGTATAACACCGAATTGGTTGTGGTTGGCTCAACTATTTATCGCGTCGTCGCCGAGCGGCGACAAAACCGGTTGCCCACGTCCGCGCGTCGTAGCACGGTGGGGACGACGACGAGTCGGTAATTTGGCTGCGAGAGACCCCGAACGGAACGGATCCCTGTTCTAAGCAGATCACTCAGTCATCGGTGATGCCGATTTCTGGAGATTGTTGCTTGGCGTGGGGGCCGCGTTCGCGAAGCCAGGTGGCCTCAAGGTGTCGCTGGTAGGCGGCGTGGATGGTGGCGTGGAGCTGGGCGGCGCGTGCGAGGCTGTCGCGCAGTCGCTCGTCGAGTATGGCTGGGTGCAGGCGCCCTGCCTGGGTGAGCGCGGGGTCGAGGTCGGGCGGGGTCCCGCGGTTGATGACAGCCGACGTTGGGGGCGCGCCGATGGTTGTCGTCCAGGGTAATTCGGTGGCGACGAGTCGCAGGAGCCGCTGGGCAGGCTTGGGTGGCCACGTTTGGCCGGTCGTGTCGAGCAGGACAAGGCCGGACTGGTTGGCCGCGGCGTGTTCGGCGAGGTCGGCGATTATTGCAGGGTCGGCGCTGGCGGCGTCGTCGATGATGATGAGACTGCCGGGGGGTAACGGCGACTGCGACTTTTTGTTGGTGATGGTGGCGTGGGTTTCGGTGATGGTGGCAGCGGTGTCGGCGAGCTCGTTGGTCACGGCGTCCTCGGCTTGTTCGCGAGTAGGGCTGCACCACAGGATCTTTCGTTCGGAGGCTGCAGCCGCGCTGTGCAGGGTGTGCAGGGCGGCGCGGCGCTCGGGCGAGGGTTGGGCGTGCACGACCGTGACGGCGAAGGGCAGCCTTGCGGTGCTGGTGATGGCGGCGGCTATGGCGGGGGAGAGGTCGGCGGCGGCACTGTTGGCAAGGCTGAGGGGGCGGTGCGGTTGGAAGCGGCTGGCGGCTTCGAGCACGCGTAGCTCGATGGCCAGTTGGCCGAGTTGGGCGGTGATGTGCTCGGCCGAACGGGTTTCGGCGGCCGCGAACGCGGCGGCGGCAGCCAGTTCTGCGCGGTCAAGGTCACGGCGCAGCTGGCTGGAGCGCCGGCGGGCGGCCAGCACGGCGCGATCGTCTTCGGATCGTGCTTCGGCGATGACGTTGTCGACGTCGTCACCGCTGATGACGCGGTCCGCGCCGCCGGCGGCCTTTGCACGCGCCGCGAGTGCTTCGCGAAGCGCAGCCTGATAGCGCTCGGCGGGCGCAGTGTCGGGGAGTGCCATGAGTCGCAGTTGGACATCGAGTTTGGCCGAGGCGATGTCAAGTGGGTCGACGTCAGGTTGAGCCTGCAGCTCGTCGAGCTGGTTGCGCGCCCAGTCGACATGGCTTAGCGCTGTCTCGTATTCGGCTTCGGCGTCGGCCCATTCGGCGGTCACGTCGTGAACGGCGATCAAGTAGGGGCGGTCGGCGTCGGCGCGCTGGCGCAGTTCGCGGATGCGCGGGGTGGCTTGGCGCATTGCCGGTCCGTCACCAATTGCGGCGCGGGCATGCAGGGCCTGATGGTCGGCCAGCGCCTGCTGGTATTGGGTCCGCAAGCTGGTGAGGTCAAGCAGAGCGGCCGGCAGTGGCGGGGGTGCCACGCGGTGGCGGGGGAGGTCGTCGAAGTCCAGGCCGGCGAGTTCGTCGGCGGTCTCAAGCGGGGTGTTGGTCGGGTCGGGCTCAACGAGTTCGGGGTGCCACGGTTGCGTAGACAGGTCGGTGGCAGGCATGTCAATCCTGGTTGCGTGGGGGTCGGGGGGAAGTTGTTCTTCTTCCTCGGGGTGCAGTGGGGGTTGTTCGGGTAGCGGGTGGTCGGCGTGGTCGTGGTGGCCGCCGATCAGGTCGACGGTGTAGGTGATGGTGCGGGCGTATTGGTAGGCGGGGATGGTGTGGTCGGGGTCGACGTCGGCCAGGTGCTCGGCGGCGACGTGAAGAAGGTCGGCGGGGGTCCAGCGGGTGGGGTCGGCGGCATTGACAGCTGAGACGAGGCCGGGCCAGGCGGGATCGGCGACGATGGATTGCGCGGTTGCTGACCCAAAGACGTTGTGCAAGTCAGCGATCCAGGCAGGGCGCAGGCCGGTGTGGGGGGCATCGACGGTGGCCGCGGGCGTGAGTTCGGCGGCAAGACGCCACCACAGCGCGGCGGCGGGCAGCTCGTCGGGGAGCGGACGTTGGATGGCGGCCGCGCGAACGAGGCCGGGCAGGTCGGGCCGGCTGGTGGCGGCTTGGGCGAGGTGGGCGGCCAGTTGGGGCCAGTACCCGTCGGCGCGGATGCGCGGATCGATGGAGTCGATCAGCTGCTCAAAGCGGCGAGCATGCGGGCTTTGGGTGCGCACCACCGCTTGAGCCCGGTTTTCGAGGAGTTTTTGGATGGTGCGGGCGCGCACGGCGTATTGGGGTGGGCCGAGCAGGGTGGTGTCTTCGGCAACCACGTTGTGGGCGGCGCGGAAGACCGCGATTTCGGCGGCGAGTTGGGGGTTGGCGGCCAGCACGGGTTTGGCCCAGGCCGGCGCGGTCGCCGGTGTCCATTGGTGGGTGACGGTTTCACGGATCTGGTCTGCCAGCTCGGCAACCAGCACGGCGCGACCGGTCAGGCAGTTCTCCCATGCGGGGTCGTTGGCCAGCAAAGTGGGAGTGGCGGGCAGCCAGCGCAGCGGCCCGATACCGGCAGAGTGTCCGCCGGTGGGGTCGATGCGCCAGTCGAGCACCGCGGCGGGATCGTGGGCACTGAAAAGCTCGCCTACGCTGGCGGCCTCGGTCAGTGTGGCGAACGGGTCGCGCCCGTCGGCGCCGATGATCGCCAAGTGTTTGCAGAGCACTGGCCATGCTTCGGCGCGGGTCAACCCTGGATAGAGCTGATCGGCGGTGATGTGCAGTTGGGCCAGCAGGGCCGGGGAAGCCAGGGCCTGGGCGGCGTCGCCCAAGGCGTTGTAGTACATCGCCGCGGCCGGGCCCAACCGCACGAAGGGGTCGCGGGCTTCGCGTGCGGCACTGGTGGCCGAGACTTGTGCGCCGTCGCGTGACAGCGTTTTGGTCAGGACATCGACGGCCGTTTCGGGGTGAGTTGCTTTGGGCGACAACACCCGGTGCGGGTCGGATTCCGCGGTGGATAGATAGATGTGGTTTTCGATGCGGCCGCGAGTTAATGCCACGTAGAGCAGTTGGCGAGTGAGACTCCCGGCACCGACGATGTGGCAGGCGTGTCCGGCGGTGAGTCCTTGTGCGGAGTCAATGGTTGCCGCATAGCCGAGGGTGACGTGCTTTATGACGTAGTGGGCGGGGAGGCGCACTGTTTGGCCGCTGCCGAGGTGGCGGGCTTTGATGCTGCCGTTTCGGTGGATTTCCAGGATTTGGAAGCGGTAGCCGTTGCGCACGTAATCGGTGGGGCTCAAGCGCAGCCGGCGGGCATTGCGGCGGGTGCGAATAAGGTCGCCGGGAGAGGCGGCAAGCCGATCAGAAAGGGTGATTTCGTGGCCGCGCCGTGTTGCCGGGTCAGCCGCGGCGAGGCGATCGAGTCGGGCTCGGGCGTTGAGGGTATCGACGATGGCGTTGGTGGGTGCTAACAGGAGGGAATCGCGGCCCGCGTCGAGGTCGGCGGCCCACGCGGTGTAGGCCATGTCGGCGGCGGTCTGATCGGCACCGACGTGCACACGCTGGTGGTCGATGTAAAACCCGAGTCCAGAGGGGTCTCCTCTGCGGATCGCCAGGGTCGCTGCGCTTTCGGCGGTGGAGCCAAAGCGAACCAACTGAGACAGCGTCAGTGAATCGGTCTTGTGGGCGATGTTGCGCAGCACGCCACCGGCTGAGATCGACGCGAGTTGGCAGTCATCACCGACCAGCCGGATGCTGGCGCCACGGGCTAAGGCGTGGGTGATCACCGCATCAAGTTCGAGCGTTCCGGCTTTGCCGGCCTCGTCGATGATGATGAGCGTGTCGCGTCCGACGTTGGTGAACCATGGCGGTGGGGCAGAGCGACTCGACCCGCTGGCCGGGTCGGCCGACCAGACGTATTTGGCGATGGTGTCGGTCGGGGCCGACAGATCCTCGCCCAGTTCGATGGCTGCCGCCGCGGTGGGGGCTAAGCCGACGATGGTCGCGCCCGAGGAGCGCCACGCATGCGACAGCGCGGCCATCGCCGTGGTCTTCCCGGTACCGGCCGGGGCCAGCGCCAACGCCACTCGGCGCCCGCTGCTTGCCATTTCCCGGACCAGTGCGACCTGGCCCTCGTTGAGTTGCTTATCGCGTGCGGCCGAGTCTGCCAGCGCCAGCTCGATATCGATGTCCTCGACCGTGCGCCCGCCGCGTCGGAGGGCGGCAGCAACGATGCGTCGCTCAGCGGCCAGCAGCTCCTGAGAGGTGTAGGTAGCGCTGCCGTGGCGGCTATGCACGCTGGTTCCATCGCGGCGACGCAGCTGCGCAGGTTCTCCCATTTCACCGTCGTCGATATCGATGTGCTGAACCGACAGCGGCTCGGCCAAAGCAGTCTCGGTGATCTTGTCGGCCAGCGTCTCGTCGGCGGCGTGCCCGCTGCCACGAACGAGGCGCTGCGCCTCGGCGAACACGTGGTGGCGTTGCCAGGTCGCGCGGGACCGGGCAACCGTGGCGATGACTTGGGCAGCGCGCGCGGTGATCCAGTCGTCATCGACAGCATCGATTTGGGGCGCCGGCGCGGACAAGACGGTGCCCAGCATCGCGGTCAGCTCCCGCACAGCGCCGAGCACCTCGATCGCTTGGCCGCGCCACATGTGGCGCTGCTCGGCGAATGATCGGGGTTCGTGTTTGGCTTCGCGGGTCTCTAGGGTCGCTTGTTGAGCCAACGCGATGGTTTCCACGTGGGTCGGCTCGCGGCCGTGGGCGGCTTGAAACTGCTTGGCCAGATCGGCGGTGCGGGCTTCGATGGCCAGCCGCCGCGACGACCACGCGGCCATCAGCTCGACTGAGATTCCCACGATTTCACGCACCGGCCTCTTGCCGCGGCCCTCGCCGACCACATCAGCGAACCGCAGCTGCAGTCGCTGTCCAAGGTGGGCTTCCAGGCGCGTGTTGTACAGCTCGGAGGCGGCCACGGTGAACTGGTGCACAGGCTGCCCGTCAAGCGCCAGCCAACGCAACACACCGTCAGGGCCCACCGTGGCGACCTTGTTGGAGATCGCGACATGGGTGTGCAGATCAGGATCGCCAGCGCGTGAATCGCGGTGGGTGAACGCCGCCCCGAGCAGCCCGGTGGTGTCGACCTGGGCGACACCACCCTTACCTGAACGGGTAAATGCGGCGTGAGTTTCTAGCCACGCCAGCGCATCACCGACCGCTACGTCGTGACATTCCTCTACCACTGTTGCGACGGCGCGCGGTGCGATCGCCCACAGCGTCGACACTGACTTCACGGGCGAAAACGTCAAGTCGTAGCCGGCGACCGCGGTCGTGCGCGCGCGAGTTTCCCGCGCGATAAACCCACTGAGTTCGCGATCGTCGGCGGGCGCGCGCTTGTACTGCTCAGCGAACATTCGGCGCGCGACAACGGTGCGGATCGCGGCGCGCGTGGGCGCGGCGATGGGCGCGTTCCAGTGCAGGCCGGCTTCTTCGTTGTGATCGCGGTAGGCCACTGCCAGGGCGCGCACAAAGGTGGTTTCGCTGTCGCGGATATGGAACTTGCGGCCCAGTTTGGCGGCTTCGGCGGCCGCGAGGCCGCGCACGCCGCATTCGGCGACATACTTGGTGATCGCATCGGCGTTGGGGTGCAAGCCTTCCCCGAACAGGGCCTTCATTTGGGCCTCGGTGACCGGCGAATCAACCGGTACGGCCCAAACTTTCGCGAGGTCTTCGGGGGGCACCGGACGTGCCCTTGTCGAGGACAGCGATGCCAGACCCGATCCCACCCATCGGCCCGGAGATTCGCCTTTGGTCGAGTAGTAGTCGATCAGCGGGGCCCGGCCGCGCGCGGTGGTGTCGACAGCAGCGACTTGCCGGATCAGGTACTGGTAACCGTCTCCGGCGGTGAGCTTGTGGCTAGTCATCGTCACTGCAGTGCAATCCCTTTCGAGGCGCACGTTAGAGACGACACCGCAGATCTGTCCTACACAGATCAGGCGGTTCTTAGGAAACTGTGACCTTAATGCAAGAGGTGTGTGGTGTCTGGGGTGGTTCAGAACGGTTGATGCCGGTGGTCATTGGTGTGTGGTGCATGAGGGTGGGATCGGCTTATGTTGTGGGACTGGGGGATCGGGAAACATTGGTGGTGGACAAATGTGGACGCACTGATGTTGGTCAGTGTGGTAGAGCGGGACAGCCGGTTCGTCGTATGGTGCGGCGATGGGAACGATCAACTCGAAATCAGCGGCGCGTAGGCGGGTTCGCGAGGCGCAGCTTAGAGCGAACGAGGCACGCGTGGAGTGCGAGCGGCAAAACGTCGATGACGCGGCGTCGTTACTCGTTGAGCTGGGTCGCCTGGCGGCCGTGGAGGAGTGGGAGGCAACTCGCATCCTCGAGATTCGGGCAGAGGCAGAGCGGCGTCGGCACACGCACCGCCAGGCCGGCGGCATCGCGGTGGCTCGAATGCAGGGTCGCGGCGAATCACTCGCGGCGATAGCGGAATTGGCTGGGGTCAAAGTCGGTAGCGTTCGGATGATGTTAAAGGCGGCGAGCGCGCACACTGGCGCGGCGGTGCAAGCACTAGGTGAGGGCAACGGCGCGGCGGCCCCTGGCGCGGCGCCGTTGGCACTAGGTGCGAACGGCGTTACTGCGCATGACGATGGCGCGGCGGCGCAAGCACTAGGTGCGAATGGCGCTGCGGCGCATGACGAAGGTGTCGGTGGCCGGGTTTAGCGTGGGCGCGTGCGTGTTCATCTGGGGATGCCGCTGTGGGTCGATCCTGTTGTGCACGCCGACGAATGCCGGCGCTTTGACTCCGACGTGGTGCAAGGACCCGGCGCTGACGACTGCGATTTTTTCACGGGGGCTATCGGTAAAGACGGATATGGCCGGTTCTTCATTTACCGTGGGGGTAAAGGGATTTGCGTGCGGCCGCACCGGTACGCGCTGGCGCGTCGACTCAGTGTGCTCCTTCAGCCAGACGAGTTGGGCCTGCACGAGTGCGATAGCCCGCTGTGCGTGAAAGTCTGTGCGGCCGAGGCGACATTCCAGCATGTGGTAATCGGCACTCAGAGTGAAAATATGCGACGAATGGCCCGGATGCGGCGCGGAGGAGGCCGCAGGTCGATTCCCAGTGATGGGTTATGGGCTCGGCGGGAGCGCTCGGTCGCGTTGCACACGGTGTTGCGGGAACGCGGCTGGGATCGGGCCGCAGTGGAGGCGGCGCGCCTCGGTGATATGCCGATGTTGTGGTGAGGGTGTAAGCACTGTTGGTGATTTAGCCGGCGAGTACTGCCGGTCGTGCTGCGCTGCTGTGGGAACGGGGTGGATGCGATCCAGCCGATAGACGGCGGTATGCATCGCCCAGTAGACGGCGACGATGTTGGCCCCGGGTATCACGCTGGCTAAGACGGGCCCGCACGTCGGCCGGATTGCTTCACCGTATGCGGCTGCGGCGCACTGCTCGGGGCTGGGAAGAACCCTGGCCGGGGCGCTGTGGGCGGTGTGAGGCGACGCTTGGCGCCAACAGGGTGCTTGTCGGACTAGTTCAGTGCACTTGCGGGTCGATGCACCGTACTCACTTCTGCCGCAGGACGAGCGGAATTGCATCTGCTGCAACATAATTGCTCGGTTGAGAGCGAGTATAGCGCCCAGTAAAGCGCGTCCCGCGGACATCGGATCACACCTCAGAAAGGGTGCTGTCTCGACACTTACGTCTGGCGCATCATTGTCGCATCTAGTACAACAGGATGGTGGGCGTCGAGTTGCCGGGGTCAGCAGCGCTGTCGCTGGTGTCGAAAGTGCTTCCGTTGGATCCAGAAGCCACGGTCTTCACCGCGATGCTGTCTGGCTGGGCTGATCAGCAGCGAGCCCGGGTGTGCAAGCCACCGACGGTGCAGGCGCGGGCGAGCGTGGTGCGCCGTTTCGCCGAGTTCACCGGGACGTATCCCTGGCAGTGGCAAGCAGATGACGCGGATGCGTTTTTCTCCCAACTGCTTTCCGGTGCGGAGCCAAAAGCTGACTCGACGGTACGGGGATACCAAAACGCATTGCGGTTGTTCGGCGACTTCGTTACTGACACGCGATATGGATGGGCGTCTTTGTGCGCTGAGCGGTTCGGGCAGGCCCCGGCACAGATCCTGCATGACTGGAACACCGTGCGTCACGTCAACGAGTTTGAGGGGCGGCCGGGACGGCGCCCGCTGAGCTATGACGAGGTTCAAGAGCTCTTCGATGCCGCCGATGGCTTGGTAGATCAGGCGCGACTTCGCCACCGCAAGGGAGCGTTGTCAGCGTTGCGGGACTCGACGCTGCTGAAGACCGTCTACGCGTATGGGCTGCTCTCCGGGGCTCAACCAGATGCAGCGGCGTGATTCTCTGAGTTTGTGCAGTTCAGAAGCTGATGTTGGGATGCTATCTGCTGCAACAGGTGTGGTGCAAGTCGACTCGCGGTTTCAGCGGGGCCGGCCTGGCGCGTTGAGTCGGGCCATGAGTTCGCGGTTGGTAGCGCGGGCGGCGGCGAGGTCTTCGTCGCGTTCGTCGAGTTGTTGTTGTTGGTCGAGGACCTGCTGTTCGAGATGGGTGATCCGTTGGTGGAGTGCATCGATGTCGGTTGGGGCGTCGAGCCCGGACTCGCGCCATGTTTGTTCGCCGAGTGCTTGGGAGAGCCGCTGCTCGAGTTGGCGGATGCGGGCGTTGAGCCGGGCGGCGCGTTCGTGGGCGGCGAGCAGGTCGGCCTGCAGTGAGGCTTGGGTGACCGTGGGGCCGGTGTGTTCGTCGGGGACTGGATCTGTTTGCAGCGCATGGATTTTCTCGAGTAGGTCGCGGTACCGATAGAGGAATGTGCGGTCGACTCCGGCCGCACGAGCGATCGCGGCCGCGCTGAGCCGGTCGCCGGCGGCTGCGGCTTGGTCGATCGCGGCCAGCACGCGCCGGCGTCGGCGCATCGAGTCGCCGCGACGGCCGTCGAGCATCGATCGGGTGCGTGTGCTCGACGAGACAGATTGTGCGCGTGTGTGATTCGACGTGGTGTCGGTGGTTGTGGTCATGCGGTGGCCTCCGAAGCGGGGGTTGCTGGTGCGGGTGGGGTGGCGGCGAGGGTGGGCATGCCGAGCGGGACCGTGTGGGCCGCACGATGACGACGCACGATGGCGACCGCGTCGTTGATCTGCGCTCGCTCCGTGTCGTCGAGTTCGGCGATGTCGCCTTTGATCCTGTTGATCAGTCGCCGGATTCGGGTGATCTCCTCCTCGGTGGGGGTGGCGTCGGCGCGGGCCCATTCGTCCACTCCGTCGATGGTGGCGGCCAGCCGTTCGCGGGTGCGCAGCAGGTCGTCCAGGTATGCCTGCAGGTCGGGCAGGAAGGCGATGTTGGTGCGGAAGTGATCGCAGCCGACGCAGCGGAATCGGATCGGGCAGGCACCGCCGCCGGCCTTGACGTTGGTTGGTTCGGTGCAGGTGCCGTCGGGGACGGCGACCTCGCCGATGGCGTGGCGGGCGCGCTCGGAGTCCAGCAGGGCGTGTGCGTCACGCCAGATCCGGTTGCCGTGCCGGTCGAAGCTGAGCGTGGTGACCGTGTCGACGGCGTCGCGGCGGCGGTCCTCGCCGATGCGGTAGTAGCGGCGGGTCACCGAATAGCTTCGGTGATCGAGCAGTTCGGCCAGGACGTCGATCGGGATGCCGGCGTCGGCGTGGCGTTGGGCGTAGGAATGGCTTGTCTCCGCAGTGGCTGTGTGCGGTCGGGTTCGTGTTGCGTTTGACGTGGCCGATTCTCGGCGTGGAGTTCGTGACGCTGATCGCCGTTCGTGTGGCGATAACGCGAAACCGATTGTGATGGACGTCACTGCCGGGTCGGTCAGCATGGTCCCATTACCCTCTGCTGGTATTTCGGGCGATTCGACGCGAGGCGGGTGATGCCTGCCGCCGGGTCGTTGGCCGTGCGGAGCCGAAGGATCTCGTCGTGCTGGGCAGCGATCCGGGCCAGGGCCTGGCTTCGGAAGTTGGTGAGCTCCTGGATTGTCGAGTTGACGTGGGCGAGGTTGTTTTTCAGCTTCTCGACCTCCGTCTTGAGGCGTTCGATCTGTGCGGTTTTCGGGTCCGGGGTTTCTCCGGCCTGCTGAAGCTGCTGGAGGCGGTGCTCGAATTCGGCGCGTAGGTGTGCGTAGGGCCGGGTGCCGTAGAAGGCGGTGCGGTCGACCCCGGCTGATAGTGCGAGGGTCTTGATATCGCAGTTGCCGCCGGGTGAGATCTCGCCGCGCAGAAGCCGGTCCATGGCGGCGCGGATGCGGTTCTCGTTGTGGATGCGTTGGGCGGCAGTGATTCTCATGCCTGTTCCTCGGGTGCGCTGGTTCCTGTGGCAGTGTCGATGCTGGTGATGACCTGGACGGCGCGGTCGTAGTCGGCCTGCAGACGAGCGCGTTCGGCGGTTCGGGTTTTGCCGAGTTGGCCGAGGAAGGTTTTGGTGCGTTCGGCGTGCTCGGCCCAGACGGGCCGGTGGTGCTGGTGGTGGGTGGCCTGCGGGCAGCGTGCGGAGTCACACATGCCGATCATCGGCCGGTCCGCGGTCAGGGTGCCTGCAAGTTTCAGGCAGAGCGCGCGGGAGGGGTCGGTGAACCAGCAGTAGTTCGCTGGGCCGAGGTGCAGCGCCGTGGCGCGTTTGGACAGCAGGTTGAGGATGTCGCGGTCGTTGCGCTGGATCTTCGGCGCCGCAGTGGCTTTGGTGTTCGGGTCGGTGTCGATGGTGGCGAAGAATTCGGTCAGGCTGCGGGCGCCGGGTCCGGCGGGCAGGATGCCTTGCTGGTAGTTGCGGAACTCGGCCAGCACGAGCTTGAGTATGTGGTCGGCCTCGAGCTTGTTGACCTCGGCCAGCAACTCTGCTTGAGCGCCGCCCGGTCGAGCCGCGTAGCCTTCCGTTGTCGCCGCGGCGATATGTTTGAGGTGCAGTTTTGCGGCGAGGACACCGCCAGGCCGGTAAGCCATCTCCAGGGCAACCGTTCTTCTGAGCATACGCAGTGCTACTGGTTCGTCGGGGATCGGGACGAGTCCGAGACGGGCTCCGGCCGGGGAATTCACCCAGGCGCGGAACCAGAGGTAGCGGACTCGGAAGCTGAACCGGGACAGCAGGAGAACACCGTCACGCGGGTCGTCGTGGAGCTGCTCGATGAGTTCGATCGCGCGGTGGACCGGTTCGATGACGACCCATTCGTCGTCGGTGCCGCCGAGGCCCTGACCTTTGATGATTTTGCTGGCGATGCGATAGCACTTCAGGCCGGAGATCGGTTCCTCGACCCGGCGGCAGCCGACCCGCAGTTCCATCAGCTCACTGGCCCGCATTCCGGACGCGCCAGCCAGGACAACGATCGCTGCGGTGCGGGCGATGCCGACCATGGCGACCGCTTCGGACCGGTGCACTGGCAGTGTCCAAGGCAGCAAGGTCGCACCATCGGCGGCCGGGACTTCGGCGGCGTTGCGGCCGAAGATCTTCTCGACTCCGACGGTGTTGAGGGTGTCGATCAGCGGTTTGCGCAGTGTGGGCATCCATTTCGCCCAGAACTGGACGTATCCGGCCTGCCGCGCCAGGGTCCCGGTGGAGACCGGCAGCAGCGGGTCGTTCGCGTCCCAGCCAGCCTTGAGTCTGCGGTTGACGTCGTGTTCTTCGAGCATCGGCAGCGGTGTGTCGGTCGCCCTGTGGTCGGCCAGCAGCATCGTGATGTCGCTGACCATCGCCGGGGAGCCGTGACGAAGCCCGGGGGCTCCGGTAGCCCAGACACGGTCGATCTTGCGGATCTGCTCGTTCAGCTCGACAACGTGCGGGCCGAGGATCTGCACCAGGTGCAGGGCCGCGGCCAGCATCGGCTGCAGCACTTCGGCAGGAACGGCAGGTGTCTTGTTTCCGTCGCGACCAGAAGGCATTTCGGCGACCGCGGATGCTGTTGCGCCGCCCCAGGGGCGCAGATCGGCCGGAACCCGGTCGGCGGTGAACAGGTCACGGTAGTCGACCAGATCGACGATCATCTGCGCGGCTGCGCGCCGGACGCCTGGGCTCTGCTCGCCAACGATGACGCCGTCGGGGTCGATCACGTAGCGTCGGAACGCCAGGTATTCCTCGCAGAGGTGGGTGTCGAGCTCGGTGAGGGCAGTGATGCCCCGCTGATCGAGCCAGCCGAAGAACTTGCCGGCCTCGTAGAGGCGGCTGTAGCAGCTGGTCAGATGCAGTGGGGTGCGGTAGGCGCGTGGCAGACGGACCACGGCATTGTGATTCGGGGCCAGCAGCGCCAGGATCAGCTCCTTGGCGACCAGCCGCCAGCGGGTGTCGGTGATGGTGGTGAAGTCGAATCGGCGTCGGTAAAGGGCCATTTGGACCGGGAGCCCGACCACGTCGGTGAAATCCCACAGGTCGTCGTCGAATACCGGTCGTGGCGTGCCGCCCGGCAGCGTGAGCCCGGCGTCGCGGCAGATGTCCGCGCCGGTGAACGGCGACCGTGGTTGAACGCCGGGTGCTGCGGTCGCGATTGTGCTCGTCATGCGGTGCGTTCCTCTGGGCGCAAGGGGATTTCGTCGTCGCTGTCGGTGACGCGTGCGGCTGCGACAGCGAGTTCGGCGGGGTCGAAGCGGTCGAGGATCTGGTCGATCCGGGCGGCGTAGGGGCCGAAGACGGTCATGAAGTGGGCGGCGGGCATCTGCTGCCACTGGCGCGAGAAGAATGCCTTGAGCCGCAGCAGGTTCACTGCGTGCCGCGGAGCGAACACCGCCAGCGGGCAGAGCAGGCAGACCCAGGGACGTGCCGGGCATGGTTTGCCTGCCGGCCCGTGTAACCCGGCCAGCTGATCGGCGCAGGCTGCGGTGAACACATCCCGCGCGCCACCGACCAGCTCGGCGAGCACGCCTTCGTCGAGCTTCATCACCGCCAGCAGCTGCGGGTAACCCTCGGCGAGCGCCGCCGCGTCTTCCTCGGTGATCACGGCCGGAGGGTGCGCGCGGCGGAGGATGTCGTGCTGGGCGTCGGCGATGATCGTCTCGACGGCGTGGCGTTGACCGGGAGTCGTCGCCGACAGGTAGTGGTCACCCTCGACCGCGGGCGTGTGGTTCGGGTCGATCGTGGCGCGCGCATTCCCGGTCCAGGACTTCTTGTCCCGCATCGCGTGATGGGTGGTGCGGATGCGGGACCGGTGCAGTTTCATCGGCTGACCGTCGTCGCCGACGATGCCATGGCGGCGCATCCACCGGCCAATCGCGGACCGGTTCACGTCATCGAGGCGGCGGGAGTAGCCGGGCTGGCTCATCCCCAACCACAGCGTGGTGCGCTCGTCCGGCGGCACGAAGCTGCGCAACAGCGCCGAGTGCGCCAGCCACTGCTCGAGCAACCGCACCGCCGGCCGCGGCAACGTCGCGCTCTCGGCGGCGGTGCGCCGTTTGATATAGGACAGCAGAACAGTCGAATCCCCGGCCCAGTCGATGTCCCCGATGTCCAAGTCGGCGATGCCGTCGGGGACGATGCCGGAATAGATCCCGAACAGCAGCCGGTAGGCGATCACGACCTCGAGATGCGGGAACATCGCCAGCGCAGCCTCGTGGAAGACAGCGATGACTCCTCGATGACGGAAAACGTTGATGGACATGCCAATTTCCTCAGCAGCTTCGCTGCTGCCAAGCGGGCCGAGTGTCGACAACAGCCAGCAGAAGTTCTGATGAGTCCACGCACCCGTGCCCGGATGCCGCCCTCCGGCGGCGGACGCCAGCGCGCGCCGATGTGCCGCGTAGGAGTCGTCGACCTGCTGTCGGCAGGCCATGGTCAGCCGCTGCCATGCGCCCTCGGAATAGGGCGGCAACGGGCGCCGATTGCGCTGAATGTTGAAGTGCCGCCCTGCGGCCAGCTCCAGCACCCCCTCGCCGAGACGGCCGCCGGATCGCGCATAACCTTCCACCAAGTACCGAGTCAGCGCCTCCAGCCAGTTCGGGCCCGCCATCCAGAACTGCGCCAGCTGTCCGCGCCGCAGATCGCCGACACCGCCGGTGAAACCCTGATCAGAAAGTGTTCGCACCATCCTGTGCAACCCACGCACGTACTGGTCGACGGTGCCAGCAGTATCGACGCTGCCGTGAGGATGGATCAGCTCCACCAACCCGGTGGCCAGATCACGCACCAACCCGGGGTTCGGCAACCCCGTGAGATCGAATGCAGCTCTGCTGCCGTCGCTGAACACGCAGGCCAAACGCAGCGGATCATCGAGCACCGTCGTCGGCATCACAGCTCCTCTTCGGTGTCGTCGTCGAACTCGGCGTCGGCTTCCCGCTGTGCGGCGGTATCCTCGGTGAGTCCCGCTGCGGCTCCGGCGGTTTCGTAGGCTTGCCGGTAAATCCGCGTCGTATCAAGACGTTTCAGGTATTTCTCGGTCGTCAGAACCGTGGAATGCCCGAGCAAATCGCGCAGCACCAGCAGCGGGTCGGCCTTGGTCAGGTAGAACACCAGCGCTGCGTCGGCGTCGGTGTCGCATACCAGCTTCGCTGCCTGTCGGTAATAGCCGGTCACCAGATATTCCAGCGTCTGCATCGAGAACGAGTGGCGGAGTCGGTGCGGGTGGACGTGCGGGAACCGTGGTTCGAACCGTGCGCGGATCCGGTCGGAGGTGCGTTCGAACACCGTCGCCCACGCCGTGAACGGGCCACCATCACCCTTCACCGCTAGCAGGCACGACCCGCCCTCGGGTGCCACCAGCCGCCGTCGCTCGGCCGGGGTGAGCGACTCCCAGGACCGGCGGACGCCGTTGATCCGGCCGCCACGGGCGTCCGGTTCGGTGACCTGCAGCGGTTCGCCCCGGCGTCGTGGTGGCCGCCAGGCCGATCCGTCGGTGACGGCAGCGCGGTCGAGCTGCAGGTAGTCGTGCAGCCCGGCCAAGGCGTCGTAGGAGATCCAGGTGGTTCTGAACTTGCGGCCCTTGGTGATTCCCGCAGGCACCGGAAACGGGATCGGGATCACCGTCGGCGCCGGCGGCAGAGCCGGGATTTCCCACGGCAGCAGATGTGTGAACTCGCCCAGCCGCAACCCGGTCGCCAGCGCGAGGTCCCCGATCGCGGCGTTGCGGGTCATCTCCCGGCCCGCGAACCCGGTGTCGCGGGTGCCATCCGGCGCCAAACCGCGCAACCCCTTCCGGAACAGGTCGGTGAAGTCCGGCTCCAAATACTTGATGGTCACATGCGGTTTCGGGGTGCGGCGCACCGCCAAGTTCACCCGGACATCGCGGCCGGTGCCGGCGAAGACCGCTCGCGCGGATCGGTAGGTGAACGGCTCCGCCTCGGCGTATCCCTCGTCCATCGCCCACCGGTAGAACAGCGACAGGATGCTCATGTGCTGCGCCCACGTGGTCGCCGCGAATCTCGCCCGGATTGCTCCGGCGGCGCGGTGCTCGGCGTATCGGCTCAGCCCTGCCTTGAGCCGGTCTCGCGAATCGAACAGGCCCACACCGTGTTCGGCGAGGAATTCCGTCCATTCCTTGACCGCCCGCGCGTAGTTCTCCCACGAACTCGGCGCCGGAGCCCCGCTGGCCGGAAGCAGCCGCAACCACCGATTGATCACCGTCGTCGGCCGCGGCACGGCCGGGCCGTCCTCGAACAGCAAGTCGTCATCGATCAGCACCGGCATCCCCTCTGGGATCACCGGCCGGTGCTCGACACCCCAGGACTGCCAGCCCTGCGACGAGAAAAAGCTCAAGATCACGACTGGAGACCATACAAACACCACACGGCCTCACCAAAGCAGAAACGCCGAGCACGCCCGGGCCTTTCAGGCCAATCGCAACACGGGAACTAAGCGGGGACAATGTGCCGGTAGGCGTAGGGCACGATCTTGGTCATGTCAAACTCGACTCCATCGCGGGTGCGCAGTGTCGGCAGGTCGGCCACCCAGTCGCGGTGGCGCGCCTGCAGGGTGGTTCTGCTGATTGCCTTGTGCCCGTCGGGATTTCGATAGGGCGTGGGCAGCAGCTTCAGCTTCGCGGCCAGGGTGTGGGGGAAGCGTTGACGGATTCGTTGTTGTTGGCCGGTGATCACCGCGGCGGTGGCCGTGCTGATCGGCAGCCGTCGGCCGAGCCGGTTGGCTTTGATGTTGTCGTAGACCAGTACGTCGCCGCCGTCTTTGTCGCGGGCCAGGCAATCCAGCGGCAGATTGAGGATGTCCTCGGGGCGGCGGCCGGTGTCGATGCCGATCTGGGTGGCGACCCTGACCTCGACGGGTTCGAGGGAGTCGAGGTTGGCGCACAGGACGGCCATGATCTCCGGTGGCAGGCATCGGCCGGGCTCGCCGCGTTCGGGGTCGGCGGGGATGTCGGCGCGTTCGATGGCGCAGTCGCCGGGCAACCCGGCCGCCGGCCGTCCGGTTCTCGTCAGCCCCAGGGATCGGATCCCGGCCAACACCTGCCGCATGTCACGGCAGATCATGTTGCGGCGGTAGCGACCGATCTGGCCGGTGAACTCCAGATGGCCGAGCCGGTTGAGGAATCCCTCCAAGTCGGTCCGGCCCAGCGCGGTCGGGTCAAGCCCGTGATCGGGTCGGCGATGCAAGTGCTCGGACAGCAGCCCGATGCTGTTGATCTTGCCGCGAACGCGAGAGGCGCCGCTGCCGCGGTGCTGGGGCAGTTGCTCGGCAGCCCACCGCTTCGCGGCCCCGGCCAGCCAGGGCTGGGTGATCTTGGTGAACGACAGCGTGCCGGGGTACCGAAGATCGCCAGATCCCAGCGGTCCTTATCCTGCTCGACACCCGGATCGGCCAACACGCGGCGGGCGTCGCGGGCGAACGAGGCCAGCACCGAGCGTGCACGCTTGCCGGGAGCCAGGCCCGGATCGCAGTCGTGGATCGAGCCGACCTGGTGGCGACGCAGCGTGTCGCAGACCGCTCGCAGCACAACGTCGGTGAGCCGCAAGCCATCCCTAACACGGGTCTGCAAGCCCGTCAGCACTTCCACAACTACCAGGGAAGGCAGCGCCCGCAGGTTGACCTGCCCCGGCTCGGCCACGCCCGATTCCCGGACCCGCCACCACTGTTCATCGAGTTCGGCATGCTCTTGCTGGTCCACGCTCCATCGCTGATAGTGGGTCGTGCAGTAGCCGATCGCGCCGTCGGCCGTGCGGGTGCACGCCGGCACCAGGCATGCCGGCAGCGGCGGCCTTGGCCGCACTCGCGGATCGCTCACGAACTGTTCCAGCGAGATCGGGATGCGCCTGCCCCGGAACTGTTGGGCGTGCGGTTCACACATCACCGCGTCCCGCACCGTCGGCGTGCACCGGCACTGCGGGACGGCGCAGCGTTCCGCGGGAACCGGTGCGGCGGGCAGGCTTTCGGCAGCGGCGATGTCCTCGACGCTCATGCCCATGCCGGTCAGCCTGGTGAAACATCGGTGGCAGATCTCGGGGGCGTCGTTGTGGACGGTTCCGACGCATCGTTCCACCCGGCACACCTTCCGGCCGAGCAGCCGATGCTGCGCGGGCAAGTACAGCACCCGGGTCACCGGATCCCATCCGGCCTCGTCAAGCAGTCCTTGGTCCAGCGCCCTGGCCAGGTGCGTGGCCGCGCCACTCAGGGCGGCCCCGTCCAACACATGCGCGAACTTGCAGGATTCCTCATCGCCCGGGATCGTCCTGGCCGACGTCACGGCGGTCACCGGCTCGCTCCGGTCTGTTCGCGGGGGCTGGGCACCGCGTCCACCGCGGCCCGCAGTCGAGATGCGTCCGGATGCAGGTAGATCTGGGACGAGGAGACAGCCGCGTGTCCGAGCAAATCAGCGACCACGTCGATACCGGCCCCGGCGTCGACGACGTTGCTGCCGTAGGCGTGTCGCAGCTGGTGCGGGCGGACCGGGGTGTCCAATCCGGCCCGGCGGGAGACCGCTGCCATCAGCTCGCCGATCGCGTCGGGCCGCATCGGCGCGCCGACGCGGCCGCGGAACAGGTTGACGAACACGAAATCACTACCCGCCGCGGCCGGAACTCGCATGCGCTCGAACTCGTAGACGTCGAATGCTTGCACGACAAGGAAATCCAGCGGCACCACCCGCTGTCGGCGCGATTTGGCCCACGCCCCGTTCGGGTTGTCGTCTCGGCGCACCACATGCAGATGCGCCCGAGCGACCTCGCATCCCAACCGGCGCGAATCCACCAGCAGGTGCACATCACTGCGCCGCAGCCCGCACACCTCGCCCCGACGCAGCCCGCCCCTGGCCATCAGCAGCACGATCAGCTTGTCCCGCGTGGACCGGCAGGCCCGCAGCAGCGCGACGATCTGCTCATCGCTGGCCCGATCGATCGTCGTTTCCGGTTCCCGCAACCGGTGCCGGGCCCGCATCCGCCATGCCAGGTGGCCATCGTCGTTGCGGGCTTCCGCCGGCAGGTCTCGGTCATCGGCCACCTCGTACAGCATCGACACCAAACCCGCCGAGCCGTTGCCGGTCGCGACCGCGTGCACCACCATCCCCCGCACCGCGGTGAGCACCCCGTTGATCCGCGATGGGCCCCGCGCCGGGGCGGCCCCCGGACCGGCCAACACCACTCCCGAAGCGACGTCATCGACGCCCGCTGGCCAGCGGTCCGGCATGGGCCAGCCACGTCATGAACAACGCGAACTGCTCGACACCGGCCTGCCAGGACCGGCCCGTCCTGGCGCACCAGCGCAGGAACAACGCGATCGCGTGTGCATACGCCTTCGTCGTGGATTCCGCGCCGTCGCGGCCGAACCGCTGATGCCGCAGATACTCATCGGCGATGCCGACTACCTGCAGATCCTCATCCAGCACCGTCCAATACCGTTGCCCGGACGGCAAACTCACCGGAAACGCTCGCATGGGCCCTCGCTTTCAAGTCGACAGTCAGAAACGACTACCAGCCACGAGCACCACACCCACGGAGAAACGCCGCACCGCCCACCAGATCACCCACTACGAGCGACGTCATGCAACAGGTCGCAGACCCCCGGAGAAGGCTTGCGGCGCCAAGAGGCGGTGGGGCTAGACCTGGTGGATCTGAGATCGAATCCAAAGCTACCGTCCTACGGGCGTTTTGGCGGCGTATTCGTCCGATTCGGAAAAGCGTCCCGCGGTAGTTCGCCGAAGCGACGCGTCGTGCTGACGGTGCCGGAAATGGACTGGATTGTCCAGGTTTTCGAGTCCTACCTGGAGGAGGTTCGTCCATGCTTTCGAGCGGGCCGGCATCCGGCGTTATGGGTCACCGAACGTTGCGGCCGTCTCTCCAGACGCGCCGCGAACGAGGCCTTTGTGGCTGCGCGTGACGCCGCGGGGTTGCCGCAGGAGCTGGACCTGCATTCGCTGCGCCAGACCCTACGTCACACACCTGACCGAATTCGATTACCCGGAGCGCTTCGTGCAAGACCAAGTCGGACATTCCTATGCGAGCACCACGTCGATCTATAGCCACGTCTGACGAGTACCGCAACCGTTTGCTCCGTGAAGCGCTCACCAAACGCGGCATTGCCGTCGGGGAGGATCAACCGTGATCAAGAAGATGGGTTATCAGTGGCGGCTGCGGGCGCTGATGGCGCAACGGGAGCTGTACCAGACGACTGATCTGGTTCCGCTGTTGGCCGAACGTGGCGTGGTCCTGTCGCGAGAGCAAGTGTTTCGCCTGGTCACTGCGCCTCCCCAACGGCTCTCAATGGACGTGCTGGCAGCGTTGTGCGACATCTTGGAATGCTCGCCCAACGACCTGATCGAAATCGAAGCCGTCAATCAATCGGTGAAGAAGGCGGCCGGGGACTCACCGCGGGAGGTGCCGAAGGTGCGGCGCACGACTGTGCGTCGACCTGACCGCAGCTCATGAGAGGATCGGCGAACTTCAGGCCCGACGCGTGGGATCGAGTCCGCGCTCACGTAGTCCGCGCTCTTGGCGACCTATCGCTTGCAGATGCCGACCGCCTCCTGAAAGCTGCTCGTGTCGACCGGCCGAAAACGCTCAATCAGGTCGACGCGTACCTGGCCGCTCATGGCGACGGAGTGCTCAACCCGGACGCGTCCTGCCCGCGGGGGCTTATGCGCTTGACGCACGTACTGGTGGCTGATGGCCACGCGTCGGTGAAGCCGCCGGCCTGTACGAATTGTCAACAGCGCGTGTCTCTGACCGCGATCGGTCCGACCGGCCGCATTTGTGGTCGCTGCAGAGATCTCGATCGATCGTTCACGTGCGCGCGATGCGCAAAGACCTCTGTCAGCAGACGCGTCAATCTTCCCGACGGACCCGTGTGCACGAACTGTTACAGCCGCGACCCGTTGTCGCGCAAGGAATGTAGCATCTGCGGACGCCTCCGTCCCCGGGCACGTCGACTCGTCGACGGCGGCGTGCTGTGTCCCACGTGCGCGCCACCGCGCCTATACACCTGCTCGGGATGCGGACAACGGCGCCGCGCCCCGTACGTGGCATCGGAAGGACGCATCTGCACGAACTGCTACGCCAAAGCCAGCACCGTGTGGGTATGCGGATTATGCGGAGCCACCCGGCGCCGCCAAAGCAGCAGCGTCCTCGGCCCGCACTTGTGCGGCACCTGCCGCGCCATCACAACGAGGACCTATTCCGGGATACGTTCACCACACTCGAAATCCACCTGCGCGTTCTGCCGACAACGGCGCGTTGTAGCCCGCCATTGGCCAGCGGGGCCTGTCTGCACACCGTGCGTGCGCAAGGCGAAGATGTACCCGTCACCATGCGCGGCGTGCGGCCAGCAGGCGGTGCTGATCGGATTTGACCCCGACGAGCGCCAAATCTGCGGGCCATGTTCTGGCTCCACGCTCGACTACCGCTGCGCCAATTGCGGTCAACCGGGTATTCGCGCGCATAATCGATGTAGCCGCTGCCACACCGCCGAATTACTGCACAACGCCTTAGCCGGGCCGGATGGCCAGATACCGGCGCAACTGAAGCCACTGGCGGACGCTCTTGCCAACGCCAATGATCCACGCAGCGTCGCCGTCTGGCTCGGCAAGAGCGCCGCCGCGGAGCTCCTCATGAATCTGGCGCGCACCGGACAGACCATCACTCACCACGCACTCGATCAGCTCCCACCCGGTGGGCATGTCAACTACGTACGTGAAATCCTCGTTCGCACAGCAGTATTGACGCCGCGTAACGAATACCTCGAACGTATCGAGCCATGGGTGGATCGCCACCTAGCCAACTATCCCGCCGAACACGCACGGCTGGTCCGCAGCTACACCATCTGGTACCTCCTGCACCGAGCCCGCCGAGCCAAACAACCACTAAGCAATCCCGGGTGTCAACGGCGGGGTGGCTTCTAGTCAACGTCGCAACAGTTGATGGTCTGGTGAGGTTAGCAGCGCGGTGAAAAGTTCGGCGGGACTGCGGTCTTCGAGGGTGTGGCGGGGGCGGTTATTGATCTCGTATTCGACAGCGCGCAGATGGTCGGGTGTGTAGGTGCTTAGGCTGGTGCCCTTGGGGAAATATTGGCGTAGCAGCCCGTTCGCGTTCTCGTTGCTGCCGCGCTGCCACGGCGAGCGGGAGTCGCAAAAGTAGACCGGCACGCCGAGGTCTGCGGTGATGTCGGTGTGTCGGGCCATTTCGATGCCCTGATCCCAGGTGATCGATCGGATCAAGTTCGATGGCAGGCCACCCATGGTCGTGGCGATCGCGATACGCAGGGAGTCGGCGTCACGGGTGGGAAGGTGCATCAGCCGAATCAGGCGGGTCTGGCGCTCGACCAGGGTCCCGATCGCCGAGCGCTGGTTCTTGCCGACGATGAGGTCACCTTCCCAATGCCCCGGCTGGCTGCGGTCGGCGGGAGCGAATGGCCGCTGATGGATCGACAACATCGGCTGGGCGAACCTCGGACGCCGCCGACCCGGCCGCTGGTGCGCGCGGCGATGGGTCCTGCCAGTGCGCAACGGACCCCGGTGTGACGACCTGACCTGTGGCGGCCGTATCAAGCGCGAATGGGGTTGGTACACAGCCCGGTAGATGCTTTCGTGGCACAACCACATCAATCGGTCCTCGGGGTATTCGCGCCGCAAGTGTCGGGCGATCTGCTGCGGGCTCCACCGTTGAGCGAGGAGCTCGGCGATCAGGTCACACAGGGCGGGATTCTTGTCGACCCGCCGCTGGTGACGACGCGCTCTGCGCTGAACCGCCCAGCGGTGGGCTTCAAACGGCCGGTACTGGCCGTCGCGGCGGCTGTTGCGGCGCAACTCCCTCGATACGGTCGATGGTGCCCGGCCAAGCGTGGTGGCGATCTGCCGAACACCCATGCCCGTGCGGCGCAGATCGGCGATGCCGATCCGCTCCTCTTCGGATAGATAGCGATCGCTGATCTGGCGCACAGCCAAACGATCGAGTGCGGGCACGAATCCCACGGCCTCGCCACGCCGATAGGTTTTGTACCCCCTTGCCCAATTGTTTGCTGCGGTACGGGACACACCGACTTCACGACCCGCCGCCAAGATGGACCAGCCCCGGGCGCGCAGCTCCGTAAATCGCTCACGCTTGGCGGACTGTGGCCGTCGGCCCGGGTGGCGAGTCCCCGATATTGAGTCCACCCGGTTGTAGAGCCAGGTTGTCGTAGTTCTGGATTCAGTTGATCTCGCAGGCCATGGCGTAGTGGTCATGCGTGCAGGCCGCAGCGTACTCGGCCGGTGTGCGGTAGCCCAGGGCCGAATGCCGGTGCCGTGTGTTGTGCTCGTGCTTGAAGTCGCCGATCACCACCCGGGCCTCGAACAGGGTGCTCCAGTGGTTGCGGTTGAGACACTCCTTCCGTAGTCGGTTGTTGAACGATTCGATGTACCCGTTGTTCCACGGAGTGCCGGGCGGGATGTAGGACATTCCGACCTTGTTCTCGCAGAACCGTTGCAGCGCTTGAGAAACCAACTCAGGACCGTTGTCCATCCGCAGCACCTTCGGCGGCCCGCCTGCGGTGGCGAACACCTTCTCCAGTTCGGCGACGAGCCGCTCGGCGGTGATCGACCGTTCCACCAGATGCAGCAGGGACTCCCGGGTGTGTTCGTCGACCATCGACGCGATCTTGACGGCCTTGCCGTCAGTGGTGGAGTCGAACTGGAAGTCCATAGCCCACACCACCTTCGGGGCATCGGCGATCACCTCCGGGGGCGCCGAGGACGTCCCGGCCCGCTTACGCGGACTGTGAACCCGCCGCTGCAGTCCCTCGGCGCACCACAGCCGGTGCACCTTCTTCACGTTGATCACCCGGCCCTCGTCGTGCCGCAACGCCGCCCATGCACGCCGGAATCCGTGGCACGGGTGTTTGGTGGCGTAGGCGCGCAGCCAGGCCCGCAGGTCGGCGTCGGGGTCGGCCAGCGTGGTCGCCATCGGCAGTCGCCGGTAGGTGGAACGAGCAAGCCCAACTGCTCTGCAAGCCAACCGTTCCGACATGCTCAACGTGTCCTTGAGCATGTCCACGGCGCGGCGCTTGGCAGCTGGGCTCAGAATTTTCCCTTGGCCACCTCGCGTAGCGCGTCCTTCTCCAGCTCCGCGTCGGCCAGCAGCCGCTTGAGCCGGCCGTTCTGCTCGCGCAGCTCCTTGAGTTCCTTCGCGGCATCGGTGTCCATTCCGCCGTAGGCGCGCCGCCAGTTGTACAGCGTCGCCGCCGACACCCCGATCTCGGCGGCGATCTCCTCACCGGTCCTGCCCTCGGCAGCCAGCTCGTCTGCTCGGCGCAGCTTGCGCACGATGTCCTCAGCGGAATGCCGCTTCCGACCAGCCATCTGTTCATCGTCCCTTCCAGCCCACCATCGGGCCACAGGACTCTAAAACTTGACGGACTCATTCAGCGGGAACACGCCACGGGCCTTTTTTCACGCGACGCGACGATGACAACACAACCTCCAGAACCTAGAGAAGTGTTGCGACCGCCCCTAGAAACCACCCGGGGACACGGGGTCAGTTTTCAGACGACGCCGACACCGGGGCAGCACGCATTCGCCGCCAGGTGTGCGTCGCACTGGAATTCCTCGCTTGGCTCGAGACCCGGGGACGCACCCTCGCCACCATGGACCAAGCAGACATCGACAACTGGTTGGCCCACGGCACCTGGCGACACCGAGAGATCCGGCCCTTCCTGCACTGGACAACTCAGCGTCGCATCACCCACGGCGCCTCCGCGCCGGCCAACCGACCCAGCCCGCCCTCGGTGTTCATCGACGAAGCCACGCACCTCGAGCAACTCCGCCGATGCCTCAACGACAACACCATTGACATCGATGTGCGCGCCAGTGGTGCGCTCATCCTGCTGTACGGAATCACCACCATGCGAGTACTCGGGTTACGACAGAACCAGATACACACCCAGGACGGCCACACCTACCTCACCCTGCGCGACCACGAAATGGTGCTGCCTCCTAAGCTCGCCCAACTGCTCGCACAACTGCCGCGTCCAACCCGGCGCTCGACCCTGCCCGAACCCTCAACACCGGACCGGCTCCTGTTTCCCGGACGAACACCAGACCGCCCAGTCAACTCGGGCGTGTTCGGCAAGCGACTCAAACATAGCGGCCTGACAATCCGAGGCGGTCGCAACACCGGCCTCATCACAATGGCAGCCGAGTTACCGGGCGCAGTTCTGGCCGACCTACTCGCCATCGATATCGTCACCGCGACCCGCTGGGCGGCATATGCCAAACGCGACTGGAATCAGTATCTTGCCACCCGAAAAGCGGGCTCTACCTAGCAATTGCGCCTGCCCCACTAGGGTTAGCCCATTTGATCACCGGTGGTTGCCGTTACAAATATGGTGTGGGGTTTCGGGTTACCGGCCGGGTCCTCCGGGCTGTGGACGTGGCAACGGCCGCGGCTGCCGCCGAGCGCGATGGTTCATCGCGGTCCGCGATTAGTCGAATCCGGCTAGTGTGATTCTCAAGGCTTGTTCCAGTTGAATGTGGAGCGGTGGACTCGTTTTGGTGTCCGTGCTAAGCCAGCGCCGAAGTATGAATTGTGCAGTGGCCAAACCCGTGTGGACCAGCAGCGAGGGGCGGATGTCGGTCACCGCGTCGACGTCCATATGCGTAGCGACCAGTTCGATGAGCCGGTGGTTATCGTTCTCGCTGATCAGCGCCGATTCGCCCAGTAGGTGGGGGGCGGTCCGGATGGCTTCTCGCCAGTATTGCAGATTCTGATTTGCTTTGTCCCAAGCGGTTTCGATAAGCAGACGCATCAGAGTTTCGGTTGCTGATGCATCGGACGGCTGGGCGCGGTAGGACGCAACGATTTCGGCGACCGTTTGCCGGACGGGTGCGACAAGCAGGTCTTCCTTGGTGGGTGCGTAGCGGAAGTAGGTACTGATCGAGATTCCGGCCGCGGCCGCGATGTCCTCGGTTGTCACGGCAGCGAATCCGCGTTCGGCGAAAAGCTGGTGTGCGGTGTTCTGGATCTCGGAGATCAACTCGGCGCGGCGTCGGTCCCGTAACGAGCGGATGTTTGCTGACGGCATGCCATCACCTTCGTCAATGTGACATTCCAACTGCATTATGAGCTATGGTACGAACAGTAGCGTAGCGAAACCGAAAGTACTGGGGGTATTTCCTTGCCGGTGTCGCAGCGTCGGGTGCCGTGGGTTGCGTGGGGAATTGCGGCTACCCGCATGAGTATTCGCTGCCGAGTGCGCCCGGAAGCGTCCGCCGATCGGGTCCGCGTTTCGCACCGCGGTCTGGACGGCACAGCTTCAGTACCCACTCATGGCTGTGTCACCAGTACGCTCGTGCTAGCCCCGTTTACCGCACTCGCGGCTCTTGCAGTTGCGCTTGCGGCTGCACGCATATCCAACGGTCTGCAAAGACATCGTCTTCCCCGAAGGGGGATTTGAGGAATGTCATCCCGCCACCTCCTCGTCGAAAGGTCTATCCCCGAAGTGAAGTCGTAGTGTCGGTTGACGTACCGTTCCGCGCGGCGCCAGATTCCGAGACCGGTACCGGGGGCAGCACCGCAATCCTCGATGCTGCCCGAGCGGTCGCAACGGCGGGCGGTTTCAAGGCCGTGCGTCTCAAGACGGTGGCCAAGCAAGCTGGCATCACTGTCGGGTCACTGTATGACCATTTCGCGTCGAAGACCGACCTGCTGGTGACGCTGCTCGCCCGTGAGTTCGAGCGGGTGAATCAGGAACGCGACTGGAGCACGTGCGCCGCTTCCCCGAGTGACGGACTGGGATCGTTGACAGCGCGGCTCCACGACGAGTGGCAGCAAAACCTGCAGCTCACCGAGGCCGTGGTTCGGGCATTCGTTATGGCGGGCACAGACGAAGCCTTGACAGTGCAACACGCCGCCGACGTCGTCGAAAGCATGCTGGCGCGCACGGTTGGTGGGCCGACGCAGGGAGCTTGCGAGCGACAGATCGCCGGAGTCATCGCAGATATCTGGCTGGCCAATCTAATGGCTTTCGTCGTCGGACGGGCGACAGCAGCGGAGGCGCGCGAGCGCATTGATCGAGGTCTGCAGCGCATTCTTGCTGCGTGGAACGCGAGCAAGAGCGCATAGCAATACTAATAGTATCGGTGCGCTACTAGCGGTAGCATAGGTAGGCGACTCGCTGGTGCGTCGAAGGGAGTGGTTATGTACACGCAATGGATCGAGCAGTGCACCGTGCAACGAGTCTCGCTGCACGAAGGGCTGGTAGTCGACCTGGACGATCACAACCAGCTGGTGATTTCCCGACCGATGCGGCTGACCCTCCCTCCGGCAGCAGGCTGGCCTGAGGAAGAAGTGTTGATCGACCCTATCAATCTTTCGGCCGAGGAGCGGCCACTGTTGGACCTGGCCGGAGCGATCTGCACGCGTGCCTGGTGCGACGACGACGGTGCGCTGCATCTGTGTTTCTCCCGCGGCCACCGCATCGATGTCGACCCGGATGCGGCGGCGACTTCGTGGGAGCTCTATGGGAAGTGCCACGGCTACATGGCGTGTCTGCCGCGGGGTCGAGTCCGGGTGATTCGGCACGACCTTCCTGTTGACGAGAATGACTTAGACGCAACACAATCAGTGGCCATGGCGCATCAGTAGCCGCGCGCCTGGCGACAGGACGGCACAAGCGCCGAAGGCGTGCGAACGATAGATCGAGCCATCTCGATGGGTGTCCGACGTGTCAGCCGGGGCGGGTGCAGGTTCGCTGGATGCTTACGTCGGGGTCCTTGTGGTGCGGTCGAGGAAGTCGGTGACCGCGGCGGTAAACGCGTCGTTGTTGTCGCCGGCAACCATGTGACCGGTGCCGGTGACGTCCGTCGTTTCGGCGTGCGGGACGAGCTGGAGGAATTCGTTGACGGTTTCCTGGGAGACTACGTCTGACAGTGCGCCGCGTACTAACAGCGTTGGGGCCGTGATTCGACGTGCTCCTTCGGCGAGAAATCCGCTGATGGCGTCGAACTCCTCGCTGCCTGTCATGAGATTGCCTTGCAGGACATCGAAGTTGGAGCTGATGAACGCTGGGTCCCAGCGCCAGATCCATCGTCCGTCGCTACGTTGCCGCAGGACCTTGTGCAGGCCGTCGAGATTTTCGGGTCGCGCGCGCCGGGGGTTGTATTCGGCGATGATGTCGGCGGCGTCATTGAGTGAGCCGAATCCGTCGGGGTGGGCGGCCATGAATGACACGACGCGACGGGCTCCATGAAATTCGATCCGCGGGGTGATGTCGACCAGGACAACGGCTGCCCAGAGGTCGGGTGGGGCCAGCAGATGGGTAGCGAGGATGATCAGCCCACCCAGCGACGCGCCGACGACGGCGGGGGGACTGTCGGCGCTGACGTGTCCTCGTACCGAGATCAGATCGGATACGAACCGTTCGACGTCGTATTGTCCGATCGGGTCCCAGTCGCTGTCGCCGTGACCTCGTGTGTCGTAGGCGACGACGGTGTAGCCGTGGGAATGGAGTCGACGAGCGGTGGTGGCCCACGCGTGACGGTTCTGACCGCCGCCATGGAGGAGCAGCACGACGGGGCGAGTCGCGGCGTGCTGGTAGCAGTCGGCCACGAGAGTGATCCCGTCGCTGGTGCGGATGCGCTCCTGGCTAATTGTCATGTGGTCCGATGTGGTCGGCCGTTGTGAGTCAGGGGTTTCCGTTGCGGCCACCAGCTCGCTTCGCGCAGCAGTGTGGCGATCGCGGGAACGGTGAGGGTGCGAACGACGAAGGTATCCAGAAGTAGGCCGCAGCCAATGATGAATCCGGCTTGGATCATGATCGCGATGGAGCCGACGATCAGGCCGAACATGCTGGCGGCGAAGATGAGCCCGGCCGAAGTGATGACTGAGCCGGTGTTTGCGACGGTTCGCAGGACGCCGACGCGAATGTTGTGGGTCGATTCTTCGCGTAGTCGCGAGATGAGCAGCATGTTGTAGTCGGCGCCGACGGCCACCAGGATGATGAACGCTAGAAGCGGTACGGGCCAGGCGATTTCCTTGCCGAGGCCATATTGAAAGACGAGGGTTCCCAGTCCGAGCGCGGCGCCGTAGTTGAGCACGACGGTACCCAACAGGTAGAGCGGGGCGACCAGGGCGCGCAGCAATACGACCAAGATGAGGCCGACGATGACGAGGGTCGCAAAGGCCAGCTGATGAAAGTCGGCGGCGAGCAGGCGTTGGATGTCGGAGTTGACGGCGGGGAATCCGGCCATCGACACCGTGGCGTTGGCCAGCGAGGTGTTGGGTCGTGCGGCATCGGCGATCTCGGTGATTTTGTGGGCGAGGTTCATCGCGTCGCTGCTGTAGGGGTCGTAACTGGATTCGATGGCGAAACGCGCGGTCTTGCCATCAGGTGACAGGAAGTGCTTTGCGACGTCGGCGAATTGGCGGTTCTCGAAGGCATTGGTGGGAAGGTAGAAGCCGCTGGCGTTGTCTGAGCCGGCGGTGGTTCGTGCGGAATTCTGCAGTTGGGTGGCGATTTGGCTCATGCCCGACAGCATTTCGATGTTGCTGTCGGCCAGGGTGTGCACGCCGGTGGCGAGGGCCTGTGCGCCGGAGGCGAGTTGGCTGATGCCGCTTTGGAGGCGGCGGATGTTGCCGGCCAGGTCGGCGGGGTCGCCGAGTGCTCCGAAAGCCTTGTCCAGCGACGTGATTGCGTTTTGGACGTCGGCCACGGTGCCGGCCGCGGTGTCGCTGCCGGGCTGGTAAAGGTCGCCGAGGTTGGCGAGCTGGTTGAAGAAGCCGGTATGGCGCAGGGTCACCAGGATCTGCACCTGGTCGCGGAGTTGGGCGCATTCCGGTGTGGTCGCACACCATGGGGAGGTGTTGAGCGCAGCAACGAGCGGGTCGATGGCGGCGATTGCGTTTTGGGCTTGGTCGGCTTGCTGGCGCAGTCCCGGACCGGTTCGGATGGCTTGGTCGACGGCCGGGGCGGTAGCCGAAAGCTGCTGTAGCAGCGGACGGAACCGCTGGACTTGGGATCCACTGGATTGGGCCTGGGTGAGGATCCCGGTCAACGGTGTCAACGCGGTGCGCAAGGTGGTGTCCAGTTGCGCGAGACCGCCGGCGAGTTGGTCGGCGCCGTGGGTGAGTTTGGCCAGGTCATCCTTATGGGCGTCTCCCTTGGCGACCGCGCCGGCCATCTTGTTACCGATCTGGCCGTTTTGCCACGACAGTTGAGCCTGGTCCAGGCGTGCGCCCGTGGGCCGGGTGACACCGGAGACCTTGGTGACACCAGGCAGTTGCGAGACCCGAGACGCCATTTCATCCAGGTCGGCCAGGGCCTTGCTGGTGCGCATATCAGTGGGCGATTCAACCAGCATGAATTCGGTGATGATGACGTCCTTGCGAAAGTGGCGGTCCAGCAGGTGATACCCCTCATTGCTGGCGGTGGTCGCCGGCTGTCCTTGGCGATCGTCGTAGCTGATGTGCATAGTCAGCGCGACGGCCGCCAGGCCTAGCACCAGGGCCAGACTGGCGACCAGCAGTGGAACGGGTCGACGCACCACGGCCACGGCGATCCAGTTCCAGTAGCGGCGTGTGCGGTCGGCCTTGGGTTCACCGATGCCGCGTTTGGCCGCCAGCGCCAACACCGGGGGAAATAAAGTCACCGTGGCCGCAAATCCGACAAAGACGGCGATTGCGCACGCGGGACCCAACGCGGCGAACACGCTCAACTTCGCGAACACCATGGCCAGAAACGCAAACGCCACGGTGGCGGCCGAAGCCAAAATCACGCGCCCGATGGTGGCGGTCGCGTTGATCACCGACAGATCCGGCGGGACGTTTTGGCGTCGCTGCTCGTGATATCGACTGATCAAGAACACCGAATAATCGGTGCCAGCACCCAGCAAGATCACCGTCATGAAGGCGATGGTGAACTGCGACACCGGCATGCCCGATTCACCCAACGCTGATAGCACTCCGCGCCCCACCGCCAGGCTCACACCGATGACCAGCAGCGGCAGCAACGCGGTAAACACCGACCGATACACGACCAGCAAAATCATCGCGATCAGGCCTGCCGTCGCGACCGAGATGACAACCAAATCCTCTTCGGCCGAAGCGATTTGATCGCGGAAGGTGGCCGGGGGCCCGGTGACGCGAACATCGGTGGGTGAGCCGCTGAATGCCTGGGCGGCGATCGTGCGGACCGCCTGGACCGATTCGGCAGCTTTGAGATCGCCCAGCGTTCCGGCCACTCCCACCGGCACATACCAGGCTTTGCCGTCTTGGCTGACTGCCTGGCTTGCGGTGACTGGGTCGGCCAACAAGTCTTGAACCAAGCGCACATGCTCCGAATCGGCACGCAACCGGGAAATCATCGCGTTGTAGCGTCCGCGCACCGGCGCAGTCAGGCCCGCCGGATCCTCCATCGCGACAAATATCGTCGTCTTGGATCCCTGCTCGCCGAAGGCCGCGCCCATGCGGTCTACCGTCTGAAGCGATGGCGCATCGCGCGGTATGAGATTCACTGACTGCTGTCTAACAACGGTTTCCAGCTGCGGGAACAGCACCGCCAGGGCAGCGGCGCTCACCACCCACATGCCGATGATCAGCACCTTATGTCGGATACTGAAACCCGCCAAGCGCGCTAGCCGATCGCTGTACGCGCCCTCACCGGCCGCAACCTTTTGAAGTCGCTCCCGAACAGGGCGACTCAAGGTCGCCACGCCCGAAGAGACCCACCCGTTGTCTGCCATCCCCCGCCCCGCTACTTCGAAAGAAATCAACGGTATCGCAACAGTACTACCAGTACCCTTCTACCTGCCCGGCGAAACCGCCACCGGTGTCCGAAGCTCTCTGATCGCCGCCGCGCAACCAGCCGCTTCAGGCGGTGACCAACGCGCCGTCGACGGTCCAGCATGTCCGGTACAGCGACACGTGATCCCTTTGCGCACAGGCGGTTTGACAATGACGATGCACCGACCCCGAAACAGTGACCGCTTCATGAACGGCGCAGGCGAAATCCCAGCCGGGAGATCAACCTGATCGGCTCGTCGCGCACGTGGTCATACATTTCCCGGTTCATCAACTCGTCGTCCAAGTAGGAGCAGGAGCGAGGAGGGTAGTGACGGGGACGAACGCGGCCGCGGTCATCAACCGGCGGCTGTCGGTGTAGGCGCCGAGTGATACCGCGGCGGACCAGCCTGAAATCGCGAACCCCCCGCGCCCACACATGCGTCTTGGTTAGCCCAAGCGGCACATTCATCGCCGACCAGCCCCGCCCGTCTGTGCGATTCCCCCTCGCGCCCGCCGGCAGAGTTCGTTCGTCCGCCACACGAACCGGCCTGTGGTGGCCGCGCCCTGAAGCTGCTCAACCAGGGATCGTCCGACCCGCTGCCCGATCATGCGTCCTCCTTCGCCCCACAGACCCCTACAGACAAGTGTACTAGTGGTATCGCTACGCTACTAGTAGTAGCGTAGCCGTCTAGGGGTCGAATCAATCGACCGATGCAGCCGCGATTCGGTGCCGGCCAGCTACGCGCGAGGTTTACGGTGACTACATGGAGCGCGACACCCTGGAATTCCCGGTCGACGACGATGATGACGTCGACCCGCGCCTGTTGCGCTCACGAACCCGGCTATTGGATGCGGCCACCAAACTCCTGAGCGCCGGCGGCATCGAAGCCGTCACCATCGACGCGGTCACCAAAGCCTCCAAAGTCGCGCGCACGACCCTGTATCGCCACTTCAGCAGCTCCACTCAACTGCTTGCCGCCACATTTGAAAGGCTGCTGCCGCAGGTCCACCCTGCACCGGAGACGGGATCGTTGCGCGACCAACTCATCGAACTGTTGAGCCGACAGGCCACGCTGTTCCAGGAGGCACCGCTGCACGTCACCACCCTGGCCTGGGTCGCGCTTGGCCGCACACCAAACGGCACCCAGGAAACCCACGACCGGCACGCGCTGCGCACACGGATCATCGACCAGTATCGCCAGCCATTCGATGCCCTGTTGCAAAGCCCCGAAGCCCGCGCCGACCTCGACGATTTCGACCCGGAGCTCATCCTGTGTCAACTCGTCGGGCCAGTGGCGTTTGCCCGACTCACCGGGCTGCGTGCCATCGATCGTCAAGACTGTGAGCGCATCGTCGATGACTTCCTCGCCGCGCACCGCCGCAAGGCCGATGAGCCCGCATCGTAGGCCACCGTCCGCAAACCCCTCTTTCCGCAGCAGCCGCTTCACTTTGTCCTCCAAGACTTCAGGACTTCATGCTCGACGGTGAGGTCTTTGATGGTTTCCCTATAGACCAACCGCCAACGTCACCAGCGGGCCTATGTCGCCGAAGCGTCTTCTGGTGCGGGGTGCAGCAGAAAGTAGGCGTTTAGGTCGATGTCTTAGCGACCGTCGGGCGCTATTGAGAAAGGTGCGTTGGATGTTGCAAAACTCGCGTGTTCTCCGAGGCTGTCTACGGCGATCCGCTTTGGTTCGCGTGGCCCAATCACATGAAGATCTTCTGCAACAACAAGGGCGTTGTCGCCAAGTCCACCCACGTGTGCAACAACTACCTTCCCCGGGGAAATGTCGGTCTGGAACTGGAGCTAACCCCGCCCTAGTCCCGCCGCGGTCGGGACTGCATGCACCTCAGCAATGCCTTAGTAGTGCGGTGAGGCCGCCGGGAACCGGTCGGTGGTCGCCGACTGCGGGTCATCTTGCCGGGGCAGCAGGTAG
>NZ_LQPH01000160.1 GCF_002102255.1 Mycobacterium nebraskense | reverse complement strand
AAAGTCGAACGCCAACGAGTGGCACTGCGTCCACACCTGCCCCAGCGCCAGCTGCGCATCCAAAGACTCCAACAGCTGAGTGACATTGCGGTGCGGTATCGCCACGCCCTTGGGGGTGCCGGTGGTACCCGACGTGTAGATGATGTAGGCGATGTCCTCCGGCGACGGCGCGGGCAACCCGCCGCTGGGCTGGGTCGCCACGGCCGGGTCGTCGAAATCGATGACGTCCAGGCTCAACCCGTCCAACCGCGACCGCACCTCCGCGGTAGTCACCGCGACGATCGGCGCCGCGTCGCCCAGCACGAACTCCATCCGCGCCGCCGGCACACCCGGGTCGACCGGCAGGTAAGCCGCCCCGGTCTTGAGCACCCCCAGGATCGCCACGACAGCCTCGGCCGTCCTGGGGAACAGCACCGCCACACACTCCCCCGGGCCGGCACCCCGGCTCACCAGCAAGTGCGCCAACCGGTTGGCGGACTCCTCGACCTCGCCGTACGTCCACGAACGGTCACCACAAGTGATGGCCACCCCCTCCGGGGCCCGCGCCGCCTGCGCGGAGAACAACTCCGGAATCGAGACCAGCTTGGGCGCCGACTCGGCCAGCACTCCCCGGTTGCCCCACTCATCAAGCCGGTTGTGCTCGGCGGCATCGAGCAGGTCGATCGAGGACACGCGCCGGGACGGATCGGCGGTCATGGCCACCATCACCTGCTGCAACCGCTCGATCAGCGTCTCGATGGCGGCGGCGTTGAACACCTCGATGTCGTATTCGACACGCAGGCTCAGTTCGTGACCCGGCGAAGCCACCACCGACAACGGGTAGTGGTTGTACTCGCGGCTGCTGAAATCGGTGATGGCCAACTCGTGGACGCCCAACAGCGCGCCCGCGTCGATCGGATAGTTCTCGTAGAGGAAAAGGGTGTCGAACAACTGGTCGTGGCCGGTGACGCGGTGGATCTCGGGCAGCGCCAGGTGCTGATAGTCGACGGTGTCGTTGTGCAGGCGTTGCAGTTGGTCAAGCAGATCGGCGACGGTGGTTGTCGCGGTGATGGTCGCCCGCACCGGCACCGTGTTGATCAGCAGGCCGACCATCGCGTCCGCGCCGGCCAACTCGGTCGGCCGTCCTGAGACCGCGGTGCCGAACGCGACGTCATGCTGGCCGGTCAGCCACGTCAGCAGCTGCGTCCACGCGCCCTGCAGCACGGTGCTGATCGTGGTGCGGCACGAGCGCGCCAGCTCGCCGAGCGCCCGTGTGGTGTCGGCGGGCACGTGGAAGGCGGCAACGCCGCGCTTCCCGATCTGTCCGAGGGGACCGACCAGTGTGGGGGTCTCGAAACCGGCCAGCGCCTGGGCCCATGCCGCTTGCGCGGCGCCTCGGTCCTGATTGGTCAGCCAGGCGACGAAGCTGCGGTAAGACGGTGCGGCGGGCAGCCGCTCCCCGTAGTAGCTGGCGAAGACTTCCTGCAGCAGGACGGGCAGCGACCAGCCATCCACCACGATGTGGTGAATGGTCAGCACAAACCGGTGCCGGTCGGCCGCCGTGCGGATCAGCGCGGCCCGGAACGACGGCTTGTCGGCCAGGTCGCACACCGCGGCGCGTTCGTCGGCGCACAGCCGCTCGACCTGCTCGTCGACATTGCCGCCGTCGAGCTCGACGTATCGCCACGCCATTTGAGGATCGGCGGGGATGACCTGCACGGGCTCGCCGAAGTCTTCGGAGAACCGGGCGACCAGGTTGGGGTGCCGCTTGACGGCGGTGTGGACCGCCTCGCGCAGGCGCTGCGGGTCGAGAGCACCGCTGACGGTGATCCCCAGCTGCACCGCATAGAGGTCGTCCATGTCCTGCGCGAAAGCGGTGTGGAACAGCAGGCCCTGCTGCACCGGGGTCAGCGGCAGCACGTCGGCGACGCTGCCCTGGCGGCAGAGATCGTCGATTTGCTGCTGGCTGAGCTGGGCGGGGGCGATGTCCGATGGGGTCAACCCGCCGCCACCGGCCTTGACGTGCGCGCAGATCCCGGCCAGGGCCTCAAACCACAACTGGCTCAACCGGTTTACGCGATCTTGGTCCAGCGCCGAGGGGGCCCACGTCCAGTTGGCCTGCAGGTGCGGGCCGGCCTCGGTGTCCATGGTGCCGGCGTTGAGTTCCACCGTGTGCGCCAGTGGCATGGGCACCGCGGTGGCCACCGCCGCCACGGCCAAGCTGTCGTGGCTGACCCGCCACAGATCGTCGGAGAGGTCAGCGCCCGCGCCGAGCCGTCCCAAATAGTTGAAGCCGATCACCGGGTCCGACCCGTCCAGGTCCACGTCGGCGTTCAGGTAGCGCAGCAAGCCGTAGGTCAGGCCGTCGGGCAGAGAGCGCAGTTGTTCTTTGGCGGCCTTGATCACCGCGCCCAGCGCGGCCTCGCCGGCCGCCACCTGCGACCAGTTCAGCCGGCGGCCCTTCAGTGCCACCGGGTATTTCGTGGTGAACCAGCCCACCGTGCGCGACAAATCCACCCGGGGGAACAGCTCTTCCTGGCGCCCGTGGCCTTCCACATCGATGCCGATCGGCGCCGCACCTGTACCCAAGAATTCCGCGAACGCCAGCCCGAAGGCGATCAACAAGATGTCGCCGACGCCGGCGTGGAATGCGGCCGGCACCTCACCGAGTAGCAGCCGGGTCGTCTCGACGTCGAGCGAGACGGACAGCTGGCCGGCAGTCACATAGGTGTCGACGTCGGGTTGCACCGCCGGCAACGCGGCCGGGGTGGCCGCCACCTGTCGCCACTCGTCCGCCCGGGCCACCACGTCGGGGCGCTGCGCGTACTCCTCCAGCAGCGAGGACCACCGGGCGAGCGACGTCCCGGGGGCCAGCAAGGCTATCGGCTGCCCGTTGTGATGCTGCGCCCAGGCAATGTTGAAGTCTTCCAACAGGATTCGCCACGACACCCCGTCGACGGCCAGGTGGTGAATGATCAACGCCAGCTGACCCGTCGACTCCGCCCACGCCGCGCTGACCATCACCCCGGCGGCCGGGTTCAACCGCGACCGCGCCTCCGCCAACGCCTCTTCGGACAGCGCCTCGACGGCGTGCACGCAGCCGCGCGCGTCCACCGCACCGACCTCGGGTACCTGCAGCGACCAGCCGCCCGCACCGTCGTCGTCGGCGCGTAGCCGCAGCGCGGCATGGCGATCCAGCAGGGCCTGCAGCACCGCCACCACGTCGGCCTCGGTGGCCCCCGCCGGGGCCTGCACCACCATGGTCTGGTTGAACTGCTCGATCGGGCCCTCGATGCTTTGCAGCCACCGCATGATCGGGGTGGCCACCACCGGCCCGACGCCGTCGTCGGCCGCACCGCCCGCGCCATCGACCGCGACCTCGGCCACCCGGGCCAGCCGGGAAACCGTCTGCTCGACGAAAACGTCACGAGGCCGGAACAGGATGCCAGCCGCGCGGGCCCGGGCCACCACCTGCATCGACAAAATGCTGTCGCCACCCAGGTCGAAGAACGACGCGTCCACCCCGACCCGCTCCAGCCCCAGCACCTGGGCGTAGATGTCGGCCAGCAGTTCCTCGACGGCGTCGCCGGGAGCGCGGTATTCGGCGGTGGCGTATTCGGGGGCCGGCAGCGCTCGCCGGTCGAGCTTGCCGTTGCCGGTCAACGGCAGGGCGTCGAGCACCACCACCGCGGCCGGCACCATGTACGGCGGGAGGCGGTCGGCCAGCGCGGCCCGGATCGCGGCCGGATCGGCCGTCCCGGTGATGTAGCCCACCAGGCGCTTGTCGCCGGGCCGGTCCTCGCGAGCGATCACGGCCGCCTGGTCCACCCCGTCGAGGCCCTTGAGCACCGATTGGATCTCGCCGAGCTCGATGCGGTAGCCACGGATCTTGACCTGCTCGTCGGAGCGGCCGAAGTACTGCAGCTGCCCGTCCTCGCCCCAGCAGACCAGGTCGCCGGTGCGGTACATCCGCGCCCCCGGACCGCCGAACGGGTTGGCGACGAAGCGGGAGGCCGTCAGGCCGGGCCGGCGCACGTACCCGATCCCGACGCCGCGGCCCGCCAGGTACAGCTCTCCGACGACGCCGGCCGGAACCGGCTGTAACCACTTGTCCAGCACGAACATCGCCGCGCCGGCGATCGGCGAACCGATCGGCACCACGGCGGATCCCGCGGTCAGCGGCTTGCTGATCGACGCGCACACCGTGGTTTCGGTCGGGCCGTAGGCGTCGAGCATCACCCGCCCGGGCGCCGCCCACCGGTTGACCACGTCGGCCGGGCACGCCTCGCCGGCCACCACCAGGGCGGTGGACTCCAACCCGTCCGCCGGCAACATCGCAACCGACGACGGGGTCTGGGTGAGCACGCTGACCTTCTCCGCGATCAGCAGCTCGTGCAGGTCCTCCGGGGAGCTCGCCACCGACTCGGGCACCACCAGCAGTCGCCTGCCGCGCAGCAGGGCGCCGAAAATCTCCCACACGGAGAAGTCGAAGGCCGCGGAGTGGGACTGCGTCCACACGTCGCCCTTCGGCAGGCCGGCGTCGAGCGACTCGATCAGCCAGGTGACGTTGAGATGAGGAATGGCAACGCCTTTGGGGGTTCCGGTGGTTCCGGAGGTGTAGATGATGTAGGCGATGTTTTCCGCGGCCGGGGCGGGCAGGGCCGTGTGGGGCTGGGTCTCGACGGCGGGGTCGTGTACGTCGACGACCAACAGGTCGCGCCCGTCCAGCCGCGAACGCAGCTCCGCCAGGGTGATCACGGCGCTCACCGCCGCGTCCTCGAGCACGAACTCCATGCGCGCCGCGGAGTGCGCCGGGTCGATCGGCACGTAGGCCGCCCCGGTCTTGAGCACCGCGAGCATCGCCACGATCGCGTCGGCACAGCGGGGGAACATCACCGCTACGCAGTCACCCGGCCCCACCCCGTGCCCCGCCAGCAGGTGCGCCAGCCGGTTGGACGCCTCGTCGAGTTCGGCGTAGGTCAACGACTTGGCGGAGCAGGTCACCGCCAGGGCGTCGGGAGCCGACTGCACGTGCTCGGCGAACGCCACCGGGATCGACACCGGCGCGGGCACCGGTTCGGTCAAAGCCGCCCGGTTGCTCCACTCGTCGAGCCTGGCCGGCTCGTCGGCGGCCAGCAGATCGATCGAGGACAGCCACCGCTCCGGGTCGGCGGTCATCTCCTCCAGCACCTGCTGCATCCGCGCCGCGAGGTCGGCGACGCCGAAGTCCGCGAACGGTTGGCCCGGTCCGGCGGTGGACAGGAAAAGCTGGTCGCCTGCGCCGAGGAAGAACAGGCTGAAATGCCCCACGGGCCCGTGGTTGGTGTAGGTGGCCGTTGCCGGGGAGCCGGCCAGGTCCAGGGTCAGCCGCATCGGGATGAAGTTGATGCCGACCCGGGTCGCGGCCTGCCTCAACCCGTCGCTTTCGAGGGTGTGCACCGGAAATCGCTGATGGTGCAGCAACTCCCGGATCCGGATGTCGACATGCTTGCAGAAATCGGCGACAGTCGACGTGGGGGACGTGCTCAGGACCAGCGGCACGACGCCGGCGAACATCCCGGGCAGGGTCTTCGATTCCGGACGCACCCGCCGGCTCACCGGGAAGTCGAGGGCCACCTCCGAACCGCTTCCCGACCACGACCGCACCAGGAGCGCGCAGGCGGCGGTGGTAACGGAGAACCGGCGGATGCCCAGCTTCTTGGACAGTTCCTTGATCCGGGTGGTGACGGAGGGGTCCAACTGGACGGACGCCGACGGCGAGTAATGGTCCTTGCCGCGCGGGGCGTCGGTGGGCCGCTCCACCCATCCGCTTTCGGGCGGCAGGTTGTTGCTCCAGTACTCCCGATCTTCCTGATACTCGGCGGACGCCTCGTATTCGGCCTCCAGGTTCACCAAATCCTGCGTCGATCCGAAATAGGCGTCGGGAATGGGCTTTCCGGCCACCATGGCCGAATAAATGGTCGAAACCCGACGGCAGACCAGCGCCATACCCAATCCATCAATTGCTATGTGGTGGCAGCAACCGAACAAATAGAACTCTTCGGCCTGTGTCTGGAATAACACGAATTTGAAGAGCTGACCGTTCAACGCCATTGGGGCGCGCTGGATCGACGACGACATCGCGCGGGCTTCCGCCACGGGGTCGGGCGAGGCCGTGAGGTCGTGGAAGGTCAGCTCGATGTGCGGGTAATCGATCGGTTTCTGGACAACCTGGCCGTCGACTTCGAAGAACGACACCCGGCCGGATTCGGCCTCCGACACCGCCTGCGTGATGGCGCGCTCGAGCGCGTCACGGTTTACCGGGCCCTCGATTTTGACCAAGAGCCCGAGCTGCCACTCCGTGCCGACGTAGCCCGTTTCCTGCGAAAGCCAGATGTCCAGCTGTCCGCGCGTCAACGGTAGTGCGCGATCACCAACCTCCATCGACTCCCCCAAAGCTCCATCCGCCCCATACCCCGACTCGTTACTGCTCAAAACCCCGGCCCGTTGCGAGCTTGTCCCGCAGGCTCTTTGGCCGAATGTCAGGCCAGTTCTGTTCGATGTACTCCAGGCACGCGGCCCGGTCCGTCTCGCCGTACACCACTCGCCAGCCGGCGGGGACGTCGGCGAAGGCCGGCCACAGGCTGTGTTGCTCCTCGTCGTTTACCAAGACGTAAAAACTACCGTTGTCGTCGTCGAACGGGTTGATGCTCACAATTCTCCAGGGACGTCTAGTTGACACGAGTGGAACGGTTCCAAACCATACTGGAGGCACCACCGTGCGTCCGAGATTTGGACAAAGTTCCCAGTGCGACCTGTCAGGTTCTTAACGCTGCCTAAAAGTTGGGCTGGTGCAGGCTGCGCAGCTGCCGCCGTTGGCTGCTGTGAGCTGGGACAATGGCTTACCGATGAGGCTCGCGATTGGGCTGGCTCGGGCTTCGAGGTCGATGCAATCGTGGGTGCTTGTCGTCGCTCAGCCTACCGACCCGAAAGCCGCCGGGAAAATCACCACGGCGGGCCCGCGGCCGCGCTGGCGGCGCCGAGCAAGCGAGCCCGCCGCCCGCCCGCGGAAGCGAGCCCATTGGGTCCGGCGGTCCGACATGCGTTACGCACGCGGTATGCATTACGATCCCGTATCTCCTTGTCGAAGGCCCGATACGGAGAGGATCGGCGTGGTTTACTCATGAATACACTGGTCACGCCCGCCGGGGGGCAGGGCTCGTACGAGGTACCGAAGAACGACTAGGCTGCGACGTACACCGCGTTCGATGTGCCGCAGGCTGGCGTCGCGATCGCCATGTAACAGTTTGTCCGGGCCGGCGGATATGGCAAGAGACGTCCAAATGGGGTAGAAGGGGGTGCGGTGGTCGAACCCGACGTGCGGGCCCGGCCCGATATCGCCATCACGAAAGGCCGCGACATTAGCCAACCGACTAGTCGTCGACGCCGTTTTCTGCCCTTTGGTCGCCGATCGTCAGCCGAGGCCACCGAACGGCGGACCATTCCGCGGGAGAACCGTCGAAGCCAGGAACCGGCGATTCTGAAATTCCTGAAGCATGCGTGGATTCCGTTGGTCATCGTGGCGGTCGTCGCGGCCGGCGGTTTGACCGTTTCGCGCCTGCACGGAATTTTCGGATCGGAAAAGCGCCCGTCGTATGCCGACACCCGACAGCAAGACACCAAACCGTTTAACCCCAAGCACGTGAAGTACGAGGTTTTCGGCCCGCCCGGGACCACGGCCGACATCAGCTATTTCGACGCCAACGGCGAACCGCAGCACATCAACGGAATACCCCTCCCGTGGAGCTTCGACATCGCCACCAACCTCCCTTCCATCGTGGGAAACGTTGTGGCACAGGGCGATAGCGAAAGTCTCGGTTGCCGTATACTCGTGGACGGCGTGGTCAAAACCGAGAAGATCTCAAACGAGATGAATGCGTTCACCTATTGCGTGCTGACGGCGACATGAGTAACCGGGATTTGGCGACGGAACCGACGTCTCCACCATTCTTCGCACGGATGATCCGCCGATTCTCCGTGCCGATCATTTTGGGATGGCTGGCGATCGCCGTCCTCATCAGCATCGGCGTTCCGTCCCTGGAGCAGGTCGAGCAAGAGCGCGCCGTACCGCTGAACCCGATCGGTGCGCCGTCGTTCAAGGCGATGGAACGCCTGGGCACCGATTTCAAGGAAACCAATACGGGCGCCCTGGCCATGATCCTGTTGGAGGGTCAGCAGCCCCTCGGCGACGACGCGCACCTGTATTACGACCGGCTCGTCAAGCAACTGGAAGCCGATCACCAGCACGTGCAGCACGTCCAGAACTTCTGGGGCGACCCGCTCACCAGGGGCGCCGCGCAAAGCGCCGACGGCAAGGCCGCGTATGTGCAGGTGAACCTCAACGGCATCCAGGGCGGCAGCGCCGGCGACCAGTCCGTGGCGGCGATCCGAAAGATCGTGCAGCAGGCGGACCCGCCGCCGGGTCTCAAGGTCTACGTCACCGGCCCGGCCCCGATCATCGCCGACATGAATATCGCCGGGCAGAAGACCGTCGCGCTGGTCACCCTGGTGAGCCTGGCGGTCATCTTCATCACCCTGCTGCTGGTCTACCGCTCGGTCGTCACCGTAATTCTTCTGCTATTGATAGTCGGGCTGGAATTGCAAATCGCCCGGGGAATGGTCGCATTACTGGGCCATTTGGGCATCGTCGGCCTTACCACCTTCGCCGTCAACCTATTGGTGGCCGCGGTGATTGCGACGGGGACGGACTACGGAATATTTTTCGTCGGCCGATATCAAGAAGCGCGGTGGGCCGGTGAAAGCCGGGAAATGGCGTTCTTCACCACCTACGCCAGCGTGGCCAAGGTCGTCCTGGCGTCGGGTCTGACCATCGCCGGGGCCGTGCTGTGCCTCAGCTTCACCCGGTTGCCGTATTTCCAGCCCCTGGGCATCCCGTGTGCCGTCGGCATCTCGATCGCCGTACTCGTCGCGTTGACGCTGGGGCCGGCGCTGATCGCCGCCGGCGCCCGGTTCGGGCTGTTCGAGCCCAAGCGGGCTATCACGGTGCACCGGTGGCGCCGGATCGGCACGGCCATCGTCCGGTGGCCCGCGCCCATTCTCATCGCGACGATGGCCGTCGCGCTCATCGGGTTGCTGACCCTGCCGAACTACCGGCCCAGCTACGACGACCAAAAATTCATTCCCGCAAGCATTCCCGCGAACGTGGGGTTCGCGGCCGCCGAGCGGCACTTCCCCGGGTCGCGGATGGCGATGCCCGAGATCCTCTTGGTCGAGACCGATCACGATCTGCGCAATCCGGCCGACATGCTGGTGATCAACAAGCTGGCCAAGGGCGTGCTCGCGGTCCCGGGTATCGCGTCGGTGCAGACCGTCACCCGCCCCGAGGGGGCACCGCTTCAGCACACGACGATCCCCTGGATCCTCAGCATGGGCCAGGCCAGCCAGCTGCAGAACATGGCGTTCCAGAAGGACCGCATGGACGACATGCTCAAGCAGGCCAACGAGATGGGCAAGATGATCGCCGTCATGCAGCACATGCTGGACCTGATGCGCGAGCTGGTCGCCACGACTCATCAGATGGTCGCCAAGACGCACGAAATGCAGGAAATCACAAGCGAATTGCGCGACCACATCTCGGACTTCGAGGACTTCTTCCGACCGGTCCGCAGCTACTTCTATTGGGAGCGGCACTGCTACGACATCCCGATCTGCTTCTCGTTCCGATCCATCTTCGACGCCATCGACGGCGTTGACGAGGTCAACGACAAGTTGCGCGATCTGGTCGGAAACCTCGATCAGCTCGACGCGCTGCTACCGCAACTGGTGATGCAGATCCCGCCGATGATCGAGACCATGCAGAGCATGCGCACGATGATGCTGACCATGCACAGCACCATGTCCGGCGTGATGGGACAAATGGATTCGAGCGCGAAGGACCCCAGCGCCATGGGGCAGGCCTTCGACGCGTCCCGCAACGACGACTCCTTCTACCTGCCGCCGGGCATCATCAACGGCTCGGACGCCTTCAAGCGGATCATGAGCGTGTTCCTGTCACCGGACGGCAAGGACGTTCGCCTGCTCATCTCGCAACGCGGTGACCCGGCGACGCCCGAGGGGCTCTCGCGTGTCGAGGCGATAAAGACGGCGGCCGAGGAGTCGCTCAAGGGCACGCCGCTGGAGAATTCGAAGATCTATCTCACCGGCACCGCATCGATCACCAAGGACTTGGTGGACGGTTCGAAATTCGACCTGCTGATCGCCGGGGTCTCCGCGCTCTGCCTGATCTTCATCATCATGCTGATCATGACGCGAAGTTTCATCGCCGCCATGGTCATCGTCGGCACGGTATTGCTTTCGCTGGGAGCCTCATTCGGTCTGGCGGTGCTCGTCTGGCAGGACATTCTGCATATCCAGTTGCACTGGACCGTGCTATCCACCTCGGTGATCGTGCTGCTAGCGGTCGGGTCTGACTACAACCTGCTTCTCGTCTCACGAATGAAGGAGGAGATCGCCGCCGGCATCAACACCGGCATCATTCGCGCGATGGCCGGCACCGGAAAGGTCGTGACCAACGCGGGCTTGGTGTTCGCATTCACCATGGGGTCGATGGTGGCGAGCGACCTGCGCAGCATCGGTCAGGTCGGTACCACTATCGGCATGGGCCTGCTGTTCGACACGCTGATCGTCCGCGCGTTCATGACGCCGTCGGTCGCCGCGTTGCTCGGACGCTGGTTCTGGTGGCCGCAACAGGTGCGTCCCCGCCCGGCCAGTTCCATGCTGCGGCCGACCGGTCCCCGCCCGTTGGTTCGTTCCCTGTTGCTGAAGCAGCCGCTCTGAGCGGCGGGTCCAGTTGAGTAACGGGACGGCGCAATCGTGGGGAACATCGTGACACAGGACAGCAGCAGCCGCTTGGGGTCCGCATGACCACCGAACGGACCCGGCGCCCCGTCGTCGCGCGGTCGATCCGCCGGCTCGCGGTGCCAATCATCCTCGCGTGGGTGGGCCTGACGCTGGTGGTCACCCTGTTCGTGCCGTGGCTGGAGACCGTCGGTCGGGAGCATTCCGTTCCGCTCGCCCCGCAGGATGCGCCGGCCGTACAGGCCATGCAGCGGATGGGCCGGGACTTCAAAGAGTCGGACTCGGACAGCTTCGCGATGCTCGTGCTCGAGGGGCAGTCGCAGCTCGGTGACGAGGCCCACGAGTATTACGACCATTTGGTTCGGGAGCTGAAGGCCGACCCCAAGCACATCGAGCACGTGCAGGATCTGTGGGGCGATCGGCTCACCGCGGCGGGCGCGCAAAGCCCCGACGGCAAGGCCGTTTACGTCCAGTTGAACCTCGCCGGCAACCAGGGCACCACCCTGGGCCAGGACTCGATCGCCGCGGTCCGGCAGATCATCGCGAAGAATCCGCCGCCGCCGGGGCTCAAGGCCTATGTCACCGGCCCGGCCGCACTGATTTCGGACATGCAGAGCAGTGGTGACCGCTCCATCCTGAAGATGACGCTGATCGGCGCCATCATCATCTTTGCCGTCCTGATGTTCGTCTACCGCTCGATCACCACGGTGATCATGTTGCTGTTGACGGTCGGGATCGAGGTCTTCGCCGCCCGCGGGATCATCGCCTTCCTCGGCGACAACGGCCTGGTTCAGCTGTCCACGTTCGCCATCAACCTGCTGGTGGCGCTAGCGATGGCCGCCGGCACGGACTACGGAATCTTCTTCTTCGGCCGCTACCAGGAGGCGCGCCAGGCCGGCGATGACCGGGAGACCGCGTTCTACACCACCTATCAGGGGGTGGCCCCGGTCGTCTTGGGGTCCGGTTTGACGATCGCCGGCGCGATGTTGTGCCTGAGTTTCACGCGGATGCCCATCTTCCAGACCATCGGTGTGCCTTGTGCGGTGGGCATGTTCGCTTCGGTCGTGATCGCGCTGACGCTGGTGCCGGCGGTGCTGACGCTCGGGAGCGGCTTCGGCCTCTTCGACCCCACCCGCCAGATCGGCTTCGGCCGGTGGCGCCGGATCGGCACCGCGATCGTCCGCTGGCCCCTGCCCATCCTCGTCGCGACCATCGCCATCGCACTGGTCGGTCTGGTCACGCTGCCCGGCTACAAGACCAGCTACAACGACCGGCTGTACATCCCCCGCGACATCCCGGCGAACGTCGGCTACGCGGCCGCCGACCGCCACTTCTCCCAGTCGCGGATGATGCCGGAGATCCTGATGATCGAAGCCGACCACGACATGCGAAATCCCGCGGATTTCCTTGTGCTGCACCGCCTTGCCAAGGGCATCTTCAACGTCAAGGGGATCTCGCGCGTCCAGGGCATCACCCGCCCCGAGGGGACGCCGATCCAGCACACCTCGATCCCGTTCCTGCTGAGCATGCAGAACGCGACGATGAGTCAGGACATCAGATACGTCCAGGCCCGCACGAAAGACATGCTCGCGCAAGCAGATCTGATCGGCCAGCAGATCGCGACGATGAAGCGCCTGTACGAATTGCAGAAGAGACTGACCGGCATCACGCATGACTCGATCATGAAGACCCACGAGATGACGGTCATCGTCAACGAGTTGCGCGACGACATGGCGAATTTCGAGGACTTCTTCCGGCCCATCCGCAGCTATTTCTACTGGGAGCGGCACTGCTACGACATCCCGATCTGTTGGTCGCTGCGCGCCATCTTCGAAACCTTTGACGGCGTAGACATTTTGAGCGACAAACTCAAGGATCTCCTCGTCGACCTCGACCACATGGATCGGCTGATGCCGGAGCTGCTCGCGCAATATCCGCCGATGATCGCCATGGCCGAGGACATGAAGGCGATGCTGCTGACCAACTACAGCACCATGTCTGGCGTCATCGGGCAGATGACCAGTAACAGCAAGGACGCCATGGCCATGGGCGAGGCGTTCGACGCGGCCAAGAACGACGATTCCTTCTATCTGCCGCCCGAGATCTTCGACAACGCCGACTTCAAGAAGGCGATGGCCAACTTCTTGTCCCCGGACGGGAAGGCGGCGCGGTTCATCATTTCGCACCGGGGCGACCCCGCCACGCCGGAGGGCGTGGGGCGGATAAACCAGATCCGCACGGCAGCCGAGGAGGCGCTGAAGACGACCCCTCTGGAGAGCGCCAAGATCTACATCGCCGGGACGGCGTCGACCTTCAAGGATTTCCGGGACGGATCCCAATACGACCTGTTCATCGCCGGGGTGGGTGCGCTCTGCCTGATCTTCATCATCATGCTCATCATCACGCGAAGTTTCGTGGCCGCCTTGGTGATTGTCGGCACGGTCGCAGTTTCGCTGGGCGCCTCGTTCGGTATGTCGGTGCTCATCTGGCAGTACGTGCTGGGCGTCAAGCTGCACTGGATGGTGCTGCCGATGTCGGTGATCGTCCTGTTGGCGGTTGGGTCTGACTACAACCTGCTGCTGGTGTCCCGGATGAAAGAGGAGATCGGCGGCGGAATCCGGACGGGCATCATCCGGGCGATGGGCGGCACCGGCAAGGTGGTGACGAACGCGGGCTTGGTGTTCGCCTTCACCATGGCCTCGATGGTGGCGAGCGACCTGCGAATCATCGGTCAGGTGGGTACCACCATCGGCCTCGGGCTGTTGTTCGACACCCTGGTGGTGCGGTCGTTCATGACACCCACCATCGCCGCCCTGCTGGGGCGCTGGTTCTGGTGGCCACAGGTGGTGCGTCCGCGCCCGGCCAGCCGGATGCTTCGGTCCGAGGGGCCGCGCCCGTTAGTGCGCTCGCTGCTGCACCGTGAATCCGACTACGACGAAGCGCCCACGGCGGAGATCCCGGTCTCGAGGCCGTCCCGCTAGGCGGGTGTCGCCCGCCCGGCCGCCGCCGCCAAAACCGCAACCGGCACCGGTGATCCAGAGATAATGACCGATATCCCTGCAAGTCGATCTGGACGACCGATACCTAGGACCGCAATGAAGTTTGCCCTGGCCTGCTACGGAACTCGCGGCGATGTCGAGCCTTCGGTGGCGGTCGGCCGGGAGCTGGTCCGCAGGGGGCACGAGGTGCGCCTAGGGGTCCCCCCCGAACTCGTCGGCTTCGCCGAGACCGCCGGGCTGACGGCGGTCCCCTACGGCCCGGAAGTGCATGACTTCCTCGACGAGCAGTTTCTGCGCAACATGTGGACGGATTTCTTCCGCAACGCGTGGAAGATCCGCGATCCGATCAGGCTGGTGCTCAAGGTCTGGGACCCGATCATCCGCTATTGGGACGACATCAACGGCGCGCTGCTGTCGCTGGCCGACGGCGCCGACATGCTTTCCAGCGGACTCAATTTCGAGCAGGCCGCCGCGAATGTTGCTGAGTACTACGACATTCCGTTCGCCACCATGCACCACTTCCCCATGCGGCCCAACGGGCAGCTCGTGCCGACCATTCCGGCGCCCGTGGTCCGCTCCACCATGACGCTGGTCGATTGGCTGTTCTGGCGCTCGACGAAGAACGTCGAGAACGCGCAGCGCCGCGAATTGGGCCTGCCGCCGGCGACCCGTCCGGCGCCCCGCCGGATCGCCGAACGCCGATCCCTGGAAATCCAGGGCTACGACGACGTGTGCTTCCCCGGGCTGGCGCGGGAATGGTCGAAATGGGACGGCCGACGGCCCTTTGTCGGCGCCCTGACCATGGAGATGACGACAGACACCGACGATGAGGTCGCCTCGTGGATAGCCGCGGGAACACCGCCGATTTGCTTCGCCAGCGGCAGCATCCCGGTCGAATCCCCCACCGAGATGGTCGAGATGATCAGCACCGCCTGCACGCAATTGGGCGAACGCGCACTGATCTGCGCCGGCGGGTCGGATTTCAGCGAAGTCCCGCACTTCGACCACGTCAAAGTGGTCGGCCCCGTCAATTACGCGGCCGTCTTCCCCGCCTGCCGCGCGGTCGTCCACCATGGCGGATCGGGCACCACGGCCGCCAGCCTGCGCGCCGGAGTTCCGACGTTGATCCTCTGGAGCTCGGCGGATCAGCCCTACTGGGGGGCCCAGGTCAAGCGACTGGAAGTCGGTACGGCCCGGCGCTTCTCGAAGACCACCAGCAAAACCATGGTGGCAGACCTGCGGCAAACCCTCACCCCGTCCTACGCCACCCGGGCCCGCGAGATCGCCACCCGGATGACCAAGCCCAGCGAAAGCGCCGCCATGGCCGCCGACCTCTTCGAAGCGATGGCCGGCCGGCCGCGTTAAGGCACGCCGCCCGCCGTCTATTTCCCGATCGACCATTTGGGTTTCAACTGGCGAAACAGGGTACAGATTCGGCAAACGTTGACAGAATGGCTTCCTGGAAACCTCAGAAGGGTGCTAACGGCATAACTTGGGGGCTAGGCTCATGAACCTAAGTACTGGTCCGGGGTTCCTGGATGCGGGTGGGCCTGACAGTGTGAGGGGGAAGTATTGACTCAGCGTAGTTGCCGCGTCTGCGGCGGTGATCTCCGTGAGGTACTCGACCTCGGACGCCAGCCGGTCTCGAATGCCTTCGTGAAACCCGAAGAGACCGCCAAGGTGCCGTTTTTTCGGCTCGTGGTGGGCCTCTGCACGTCGTGCACGATGGTGCAGCAACTAGACGAGGTTCCGCCCAGCCAGATGTTCCGCGCGGACTACCCGTACCGCGCGTCGGGATCCGCGGTGATTCGCAAGCATTTCGAGGACGTCGCCAGGTGGATCATCAGCGTAATCCCCGACGATGAGAACCGGTTCGTCGTCGAAATCGGCAGCAACGACGGCGTCATGCTCAAGACCCTCAGCGACGCCGGGGTGCGGCACCTGGGCGTCGACCCGGCCGCCGGGGCGGGCGAGGTGGCCCGCGCGCACGGCGCCCGCGTCCGCACGGATTTCTTCGACGAGTCGACCGCGGCCGACATCCGCGAAAAGGAGGGCCCGGCAAGCCTGATCTTTTCGGCGAACACGATCAGTCACATCTCTTACCTGGACTCGATCTTCCGCGGGGCGGAGCTGCTGCTGGCGCCGGACGGGCTGTTCGTGTTCGAGGACCGCTACCTCGCCGACATCCTGCGTTGCGTCTACTTCGACCAGATCTACGACGAGCACTTCTACCTGTTCTCCGTCCGCTCGGTGCAGGCGTTGGCGGCGCGCTTCGGCCTGGAATTGGTCGACGTCGAACACCTTTCCCTGCACGGCGGTTCCATCCGCTACACCGTCGCCCGCGCGGGCAGCCGGCAGCCCAGCCCCGCCGTGGCGGAATTCCTGGCCCAGGAAAAGGCCGACGGGATCGCCGAGGAGGCGACGTTCGTCCAATTCTCCGAGGACATCAACCGCATCCGCACGGACCTGGTGACCCTGCTGCGCGATCTGCGGTCCGACGGGCGGCGAGTCGTCGGGTACGGCGCCACGTCGCGCAGCGCCACGGTCATGAACTATTGCCACATCGACTCGGAACTGCTTCCGATGGTGTGCGATTCGACCCCGGAGAAGCAGGGCCGGCTGACACCGGGCTCAAAGGTCCCGGTGTGCCCGCCGGAAGTCTTCTCCCACCCCTACCCGGACTACGCGCTGCTGTTCGCGTGGAACCACGCCGACGAGATCATGGCGAAGGAACAAGCCTTCCACGAAAAGGGCGGGCGCTGGATCCTGTACTCGCCCAAGGTCCATATCGTCTGATGCGCCGCCGGCTCACTGCGCCGGTTTGATCAGAAGGCCCTGGCCGGTGGGCAAAGTGCAGATCGGCACGCCCAATTCGCCCGCCAGGGCGTCCATGGCCAGGCGCTGCTCTTCGTGCCCGTGGTAGGCGTAGTCGTCCAGCAGCACGAAGGCGCCGGGCGAGAGCCGCGGCCAGAAGAACCGCAGCGCCGCGACCTCCGGTGGGGCACAGTTCATGTCGATGTGCAGGAAGGCCACCGTGCGCGCCTCGACCTGGTCGAGCGTCTCCGGGACCGGCCCGACGATGATGCGTTGGTTCTTCCATTGCGCGAAGTTGGCCCGCACACCCTCGACCCCGCTGACGTACATGCCGTTGCGAAGCTGCTGCTCGCTCCGCTCAAGCGCGCCGCCGCGGCGTTCGTCGGCGGTGACGTAACGCGGATCGATTCCCGCGAAAGTGTCGAGCAGATAGAAGGTCTTGCCCAGTCGATCCCAGTCGAGATACTCCATGATGGCGCTGCTCAAGAATCCGTAACTGACGCCGCACTCCACGAAATCACCGTCGAGCCGGCTGGCGTTGGTCGCCGCCCACAAACCGATGTGCGCGCGCCAATGCCACTGGTACCAGTCCTGCCCGCCCAGGGCGCGCGCACCGCGCTCGTAGGCGCGCTGGAACGCCGGATCCTCCATGAACGCGTGGCGGTGGAAACTGAACAACGCGTCGCTGGCGTACGCCTTCGGAAAAAGCTTGCGGGCGAGCCCATACTCCTTGCCCACCATCCATAGCCGGATGCGAGCGCCGGTCGACAGCCTGTTTGCCACGGCGGAAACGATAGCATCGGGATCCGTTGGCCTACCCGGGAACGCGGCGGGTTGGCCGGAGCGGCGGCGGCCGCCCCCTTTCACAGCACGCGTTGCCATCAGCGGCCGGCCGCCGCGTCGGCAGCACGGCACGATGGCCGAAGCGTGAACCTCAGTGGCACAACGAATCCCGCAACGAGGTTCGCGCCGCTCGCCAGAATCGCCGCTTCCTTACTTGACCCGCAGGACGAACCCGGTCTGGTCACCCCGGCCCTGGCGGTTCAGCGCCACCGCGCGCTTCTCCCAGTTCAAGAGCTGCCTGACCCCGAACATCCGAACCATGGCCCCAAGGCTGGTCATTTCGGTCAGCGCGATGTCGCGGCGGTTCGCCTCGCTTCCGATGAACGACCCCGAGCTCTGATCGTCGATGGCCTTCTCGACCCGCAGCCCGGCCCTGTCGGCCGCCACCGCCATACCCTTGCGGGACGGTATGCAAATGTGCTTGGGCGCATCGATGTTCATCCAGTTGGCCCGGTAGGTGTCCCAGACTTCGGACGAGGTGGTCGGCAGCCGGACCAGGCACAAGCCCGTGGGGGCCAGCCTCTCGTGCGCCGCCTTAAGAGTGGCGGTCAGGTCCGGGACGTGTTCGAGCGAATGGTTGAACATGATGACGTCGAACTCACCGGTCATCTCGTCCAGGTCCCGCTTCGCCAGGGGAACCCCGAGGGCCGTCTTGCCGTCGGCCTCGATGAACGGGTCGGCGCCGGACAGGTTCGTGAATCCGGCCCTGGCCAACCGGTCGAGCAGCGCGCCGCCACCACACCCCACGTCCAGAACCCGCGCGTCGAGCGAAACCCCTAGCTCGCCAAGCATTTTGACGACGTCGCCGCTGGCGTCGTGCGTTCCGATCAGGCTGCGCAGCCCGGGCGGCAGCGCCGAGACGAGCGTACCGACCAGGCGGCCGCCGGCGTGCAGGTCATGGCGGTCCTCCTGCGCGGTCAGCCATTGGAACAGCTTGGGCTGCGGCGCGACTTTGTAGGAGTAATAGTCCGAGGGGTAAAAGCGCATGAGTTCTTCACCCTCAAGCACTTTCGCGATCTGCAATGTGCCGCACTCGGCGCAGACGAAGTAATCGAATACTTCTCGGGTCCCGAAATACATCTCCCGAACGGGAACGATTTCGTGCGGACCATTCGATCCACATAGCTGGCACGGTTTGTTAACTTCGCTCACTTCGCCCTTCCCCATGAAGTTTTCGACGCCAGAAACGATACCGCCACGACTCGGGGTCCGTTGGCGATCTGCGAGACTCGACCGGCGGGGCCGATCCTCGACTCAGCCGCCAGCGCTGATCAGGCATAACGCCTCAGGCTGGCGAAGTTTTCCGCGAGGTCCGCGGCCTTCGCGACGCTTTCGCTGGGACTCGTCATTCGGGTGGCGATCTCGCGGGCACGGGCGACGTAATCCGGCGCGAGAATGCGTCGCAGGTCCGTCACCAGTGATTTCCGCGTGGTGGCCGAAAATCGCCGGGTGGTGCCCACCTTCAATCGCTTGACCTGACCGCCCCACAGGGTTTGGTTGACGTCCATCGAAAGAATCAACGTGGGAACGCCGGCGCGCAGGCTGGCGGCCGTGGTGCCCGAGCCGCCGTGGTGGACCACCGCGTGGCAGGCGGGGAAGATCTTCGCGTAATTCACCGCCCCCACCACCTTGACGTGGTCGAAGCTCGGCACGTCGCTGTAGTCGCTCGAACCGGCGCAGAGCAACGCCCGCTCCCCCAGTTCGCCGCAGGCGGAGGCGATCATCTGGACCGTCTCGGCCGGCGACGCCACCGGCATGCTGCCGAAGCCGAAGCAAATCGGCGGGGATCCCGCCGCGATCCACGAGGCGACGTCGTCGTCGAGTTCGGTGGTCAGCTCCATCGTCAGCGCCCCGACGAACGGCCGTTGGCCGTCCCATTTCGCCCATTCGGCGACCAACCCCGGAAAACACGCCTCGTCGTAGGCCTGGATTTCCATCGCCCCCCGTCGGGCGATGCGCGCCGGCGAGGGACCCTTCGCCTTCGGCAGGCCGAGTTCGCGCCGCTGCGCATCCTCGGGCTTCTTGTTCAGGCGCCAGGCCAACCAGTCGAACGCCATCATGGCCGACCGACTCAACGGGGGCGGCAGGATCGAGACCAGCTGGCCGTTGGGCCGCATCGGGGCGTGGTGCAGTGTGGCCAACGGGATGTCGTAGTACTCGGCGACGTTGGCGGCGGGCTCCTGGTAACTCTGTCCGACCAGCAACAGGTCGGCCCCGTCGGCCAGCGAGGTCAGCGTCGTCGTCATGTGGCCCCAGCATTGGTCGCTGAGGTCCCACATCTCGCGCCACAACCCGCGCAGCTCCCGGACCTTCCAGAACGCGCCGAAGAAAGACGTCCAGAAGTTGCGGTACACGTCCAGCCACAGCTGGGTCTCCAGCCCATACGCGGCCGCCGGGAGACCGGCCGCCTCGGCGAAGCCGATCAGGTCGGGCGGCACCGCCATCCGCACGTCATGGCCCCTGCGCAGGAGTTCGCGACCGACGACGACGGAAGGCTCGATGTCACCTCGAGTTCCATAGCAGGCCAGCACAAACTTCATCGCGAACCAAGCCTTTCACTTGACGTGCGCACCGGCGACGGCAGGGGCACCGGTCATTATGGCCGGTTCTCCGGTGCCGGGGGCGGCTTCGATCGTCCGCGTGCGCGCGGCGATACCGCGCTCGGAGCGTCAGCGCGCTCCGGTGCGGCGCCCCTGGCGGGTTGCCCTCACTTGCGCCAGAGCACGCCCGTGCCGTCGATCTCCTGGATCTCCGCGGTGATGCCGTGCTTGGTCCGGTAGTCCGTGGTGGCCTGCCGGCACGCGTCGAGGGCGTGGTAGTCGTCGATGATGCAGAAACCCCCGGGCGACAGCCGCGGGTAGAGCGCGTCGAGCGCCTGGATCGTCGATTCGTAGAGGTCCCCGTCGAGCCGCAGGACGGCGATTTGATCTATGGGGGCGTCGTTCAGCGTGTCCTTGAACCAGCCGGGAAGGAAACGAACCTGGTCGTCCAGCAGCCCGTAGCGCGCGAAGTTGGCCCGGACCTCCGCTTCCGGTATCGCGAGGATGTTGGCCGCACGGTGCAGGTTGATGCCCGCGTCCGCCTTGTAGTTGGCCGGGTCCGGCGGCGGTACGCCGGCGAAGGAATCGCACACCCATACGCGGCGCGCCTCGTCGCCGTAGGCCGAGAGCACCGCGCGCATCAGGATGGAAGCCCCTCCGCGCCACACGCCGCATTCGACCAAGTCGCCGGGAATGTCCTCGGTCAGCACCGTCTCGACGCAATGTTGCAGGCTGGTAAGGCGCTTCATCCCGATCATCGTCAGCGCATCCGCGGGCCAGTCCTGGCCCAACTCCCGCGCTTGCTGATCGAACGGACGTTTACGGACGAGCATGTAGCTGCCGGTATTGAGAATCGGCCGCCCGATGCGATACCACCGGACTGGCACCAGTTCATCTGAGCCGTATCTGGTCAAGTCGCGTCGGAGCAGGTCGAGGTACGCAGACCGGGTATCGCGGTCGGTCACAGTCAAGATTGCCCCCTGTCTAGCATTTCAATACTCCCGATGTTGAGCCTAGCCGCCTATCGGCGCCTCTAGTACGTTTCGAGTTTTCTGGAATCGGATCCGCCAAGCGGATGGTTGTTTGCTCACGTGGGTTTCTCGGCCATTAGGCGCATTCGGCGCGTCCAGCGGAACGGCCGGTGGCCGACCCAATTTCGCCATTCGTCCGCCACCCCGAAGAGCAAACCCATTCCTGCACTTGGGTTCTAGTGATCGGCGTGCTGCGATCGGTCGCGGCGCGGCACCTGTCGCCTGCGTAAGCCTAGGTCATGCTGCTGCGCTCACTCGCCCTTCTTCAACATGCGTCACACGGGGGAAAGCTTTCGCGATTCGCGAAGCCGGCGTGCGGCCGCGATACGCGATGTGATGCCTCGACAGTACCGGGCTGGAATGCTACCGCACCACGGCTTTTGGCGGCGCGTTGCTCACATTCGAGCCCGATCGCGAGTGCCCGAAATTAACCATGTAGTTAATGGCCGATCGCTTTTAGCGATGGCCGGCATGCTCGACCGGCCGGCCACCGACGCTGTCGCTCGCCGCGGGGCCGGACTCGGGGAGGCTGCCGATCCACTCGAGCAGCACACGCAGACCGTCGTCGAGCGTCCACTTCGGGCGCCAACCGAGCTCGTCCATCGCCGGCTGGATGTCGCAACTCGCGGCGCGGACGTCGCCATCGCGGAACTTGGGGACGAGCACCGGTTCCGGCGCGTCGAACGCCGCGGCGATCTTCCTGGCCAGCTCATGAATGGTCGTCCCGATTCCCGACCCGATGTCGAGGCAACGGGAACCCTTGGCGGGCTGCTGAACCGCGGCGAAAACGGCATCCACCACGTCGTCGATGAAGACCAGGTCGCGCACGATTCGCCCGTCCTCGTACACCTCCGACGCGCGTCCCTCCCGCGACAACCGCGCGAAGAACGGCACGACACCGGTGTACGGATTGCTCAGCGGCTGACCCGGCCCGAAGGCATTCTGCAGACGCAACACGCTGAGATTGGTGTCGTGCGCGGCCGCCCAGGCGGCCAGCAGGTGCTCTTGCGCGAGCTTCGTCGCCCCGTAGACGTTGGTGGGCCGCGGCTCCGTTCGGCCCGCGGAGCTCGGAAGCGGCACCGCCGGTTCGCCCGCGGGCCCCGGCGGATCCCAGATGCCGGCCACCAGCTGCGCATGGCTGCGCGGCGGCGGATAAAAGACCTCACCGCCGGACAGCCACGCGCCCTCGCCGTAGACCGCCCTGGACGACGCCAGGACGAATTGCTCGGGCACCAGTCCCTTGCGGCCCAACGCGTCCAGCATCTGGGTGGTGCCCACGACGTTCACCGCCCCGTGGCGCGTCGCCTCGGTGAGCGACTGAGCGGTCCCGGTTTCGGCCGCCAGATGGACGACCTGGGTGGGCCGGAACAACCTGAGCACGGCGTCCCAGTCGGGCGCGTGCGTGACATCGCCGGTGAAGAACCGCACGGACGGCGGAAGGTCGATCGCGCGCCCGTCGTGCACCTGTGGGAGCAGAACGTCCATGACGGCGACGTCACAACCAACTTTGACCAGGCGGTGCGCAAGCGCGGAACCGATGAAGCCTGCGCCTCCGGTGATGAGCACGGACGATGACAAGAGCCGGCGCCTCCCAGTTGAGTGCGGAAAAGTTTGACCGGCACGCCTGCCGAGGTGCGATCCGGTCGATCATATCGGGGGCCCGCTCGGCGAAAGCTGGATTGCCCGGATAGGTGTCAGGGGCGCGCGACGGCGACCGAAGGGCGCGATTAGGCGCCCCGGTGGACGGCGGTTAGGCCCAAGATCCCCTGCGTCGGTGCGCCATGGCGACGACCTCGAGGATGGGTTTCATGACGGAAGGCCTGAGCAGCCGAACCAGCGTGCTGTTGGAGTAACCGCGGGCGTTGTCGAACGCCGTCCGGAAATCGTGTTCGCTCGCCCGGTAGGCCTCGAAAACGCGATCCAACTCGGCCTCGTCCCAGGGCTCGTCCGCGGCGGCGGCGTGCATCGCGCGGTAGACCACCGACATCCAGTCGGTGCCGAAGCGATCCGTGGGCGGACCGTCGCAGTCGCGATTGCGCCGAAGGTCCGGCGACAGGAACTCGTCGACGGCCGCCTCGTCCTCGGCGACGAGATCGATGCCGAGCGCCGTGGAAATCCGTTTCATTTCCCGGCGCCAATCGTCGAGGAGGTTGGTGTACTCGACGAACACCCGCGGCAGGCCGCGCGTCTGGCGTTCGGACACCAGGTTGCCCTTGAGCCATAAGGCGCTCACCAGCTCCGGCGACGCCCCGGCGAGGCGTCCCATCGACGGGACCACCTCCTGCGGGTGGCGCACCGCGATCACCACGGCGATGTCGAAGCCGGCCTTGCGCGCGGCCTCGAACCACATGTCGGCGAGCACATTGATCTGCAGGTCCTTGATGACCACCAGCGGGGCGGCCGGAAGCTTGTTGACATACGACTGGATGTCAACCATGCAAGAGGCCTTCTCTTTGGCGCTGAATTCGCCTTCCTCGAGCACGCGCAGCGAAGGGTCCCACCAAGCGCTGCCGTGACGTTCCAGAATTGCCCGGTTGAGCAACAGGGATTCGCGCGGTTCCCAATATCCACGCTGGTTGCCTTCGTCGGCCCCCATCATCCCGACCGGAAGCGTGGCACCGCACAGCGAGAGCACCCGGGTGAGGGCAGACGTTCCGGATCTCCCCATACCCAGGACGAAGATGGCGCTCGGCCGGGTTGCACTCCCGTTCAACGCCCTCTTGCCGGTTGCCTGGCCCCTGCGACTGACGTTTTTTGTGATACCGCTCAGCACTGTCCACCATCCATCGTTAAGCAGGAGAGCAGCAAACCCTCCGAGACGCCATAAACAAGGGCCCCCACCCTGGTTTGGGCACTGTCAGATACTGGCGGAATCGTAGCAACGCAACCCGCTATCCCGCAGTATTTGCCGATTCACAGCTGAGATGCCGCTCGGCGGTAGAAATCTTGCCGACACAATCCCGTAATCGAGAGCTGTAGCAAACGCAGGCGTAAATTATCGAGGACTGGTTGCGCGGCGATCAACCCGCGACGGCCCCCGGCTGGTAGTACGGCGCCCCGTATTCCGTCACCGGCTCGAAGCCGCGTTTGCGCGCCTTCTCGGCGGCCTTGCGAATCAGCGCATAAATTCCGACGAACGCCGCATGGTCGGTCATCACGAATGGTGTCAGCAGCCGGTTGTGCACCAGCGAGAAGGCCACCCCGCTCGCCGGATCGGTCCAGCCGAGCGAACCACCCAGCCCGACATGCCCGAAGCCGGGCATCACGTTCCCGATGGGCAAGCTGTGGTAGCCCAGGTGAAATGCCAGTGGTACGAACAGGTTTCGGTCCGGACGCAGGCTGCGTCGACCGGTCAGGCCGGCGACCATCTCCCGGGACAGGAACCGGATGCCGTCGACCTCGCCGCCGTTGGCGATGGCGCCGTACATCCGTGCCAGACCGCGGGCCGTCGCCACCCCGTTGGCCGCCGGGATCTCCGCATCCAGCAAGGGAATGTCGCCCTGGACCGCGGCGACCATGCCGGGGAAGTACATGGACCGGAATCCTCCGGACAGCTGGTTGGCCACCTTGCGCGTCACACAGCTCAGGACCGGGTTCCTCACGAGGTTCTGCGGCGCGACAATCTGGGCGACCCGCGTCGGCGCGCCGGCCGGCGGGCGACCCAGATACAACCCGTCGGTGCGCAATGGCTCGGCGAGCTCTTCCCGGATCAGCGCTTGCATACCTTTTCCGGTCAGTGCCCGAGCGAGGCCGGACATCAGCCAGCCGAAGGTCAGCGCGTGGTAGGCCGGCTTGCCCAGCAGTCGTCCCGGCGCCGCGGCGGCCAGTCGCTCTTCCATCACGACGTGGTCCAGCAAGTCTTCAGTGCTGGCGCCGCGCAGGCCCGACAGGCCGGCGGCATGCCTCATTACGTCGCGCACGGTGAGGCTCGCCTTGCCGTTGGCCGCGAACTCCGGCCAGTACTCGGCAACGGGGGCGTCGTAGTCGATCAGCCCCCGGTCGGCGAGCCGGTGAATGACGGTTGCGGCCATGCCTTTGGTCGCCGAGAACACCATCGGCGCGCTGTCGGCCGACCACGGCCGGTGACCGCCCCGGTCGGACCACCCGGTCCAGACGTCGACGACGGGTTGGCCGTCGAGATACACCGCCAGGGCGCCGCCGCCGAAGCGGCGGGCGGGGAACATGGTCGAAAAGCTGCGAACGACGCATCCGAAATGTGAGTCCGCCGCGCCGGACACACGCTGACCTGCGTCAAGGTCATCGTGGACAGGGACCGCGCGGCGATCGACTCGGGTTTGAACCGTCACGCTTTTGAATTTACTTGGATTTCACACCTTCCCGGAGCGAAATCTAGATTATTTATCTATCCGTTGTCTGACGCGGTCGTTAATATTTGCTCCGCCGCCAGCGCCGGGGTCAGCTCCCCCGCCTTGACCTGGCGTTCGACGTCGGCGCGCATCTTGCGCACCTTTGGGTTGGACAGCACCCGGTCCAGGACGGTGTCGCGCACCATCTGCCACGTCCAATCGACTTGCTGGGCGCGCCGGCGCGCCTCGAACTCGCCGGCCTCGGTGAGCACCTGACGATGGCGTTCGATGGTGTCCCACAATTCCTTCAGCCCGGTTCCCTCCATCGCGCTCATCGTGAGAACCGGTGGCCGCCAGAGTGTTTCACGCGGGTGAATCAGCCTGATCGCCGAGGACAGTTCCCGGGCGGCCACCCGCGCCTCCGCGAGGTGCTCCCCGTCGGCCTTGTTCACCACGACGATGTCGGCCAGCTCCAGCGCACCCTTCTTGATGCCCTGCAGCTGATCGCCGCTGCGCGCCAGGGTCAGCAGGACGAACGTGTCGACCATGTTGGCCACCGCCACCTCGGACTGACCGACACCGACCGTCTCGATGATGATCACGTCGAACCCGGCGGCCTCCAGCACCACCACCGCCTCGCGGGTCGCCTTTGCTACGCCCCCCAGAGTGCCCGACGTCGGTGACGGACGGATGTAGGCATCCGGGTGCACCGCCAGGCGCGCCATCCGGGTCTTGTCGCCGAGGATCGATCCACCGCTGCGCGTCGACGACGGGTCGACGGCCAGCACGGCCACCCGGTGGCCTTGCTCGATCAAATGCATGCCGAGGGCCTCGATGGTGGTGGACTTCCCCACCCCGGGAGTCCCGGTGATGCCGACACGATGCGCGTTGCCCGAGTCGGGCGTCAGCTCGAGCAGCAACCGCTGCGCCTTCTCGTGATGGTCGGCGCGGGTGGACTCCAGCAACGTGATGACTCGCGGAAGCGCTGCTCGGTCACCGCTACGAACGGCCCGGGCCAGCTCGTCGACGGAGTCCCTCTTGCGGCCGGCCATCTAGTCGAGCGTGTAACCCAGCCGCTCGGCGAGCTTGTGCAGCAAGCCGATCGCGGCATCGGCGATCACCGTCCCGGGCGGGAAGATGGCGGCGGCCCCGGCTTCATACAGCTCGTCGAAGTCACCGGGCGGGATCACCCCGCCGACCACGATCATGATGTCGGGCCGCCCCACCTCGGCCAGCGCGTCCCGGAGCGCCGGGACCAGCGTCAGGTGGCCGGCGGCCAGCGACGAAACGCCGACGACGTGCACGTCGTTGTCCGCGGCCTGCCGGGCCACCTCCTCGGGTGTGGAGAACAGCGAGCCGACGTCGACGTCGAAGCCGAGGTCGGCGAAGGCCGTCGCGATCACTTTCTGGCCGCGGTCGTGACCGTCCTGACCCATCTTGGCCACCAGAATTCTGGGCCGGCGGCCGTCGGCCTCGGCGAACTTCTCGACTAGTTCTGTGGCGGTTCCGATGTTCGGGGCCTTTCCGGCTTCGTCGCGGTAGACGCCGGCGATGGTGCGGATCTCCGCCTGGTGCCGCCCGTATACCTTTTCCAGCGCGTCGGAGATCTCCCCGACCGTCGCCTTGGTCCGGGCGGCGTTGATCGCCAGCGCCAGCAGATTATTACCCAGCCCGTCCTCCCCGGCGCGGCCGTGTGCCGCGGCGGCCCGGGACAGCTCAGCCAGGGCGGCCTCGACGGCGGACTGGTCACGGCTCGCCCGCAGCTCCTTGAGTTTGGCCAGCTGCTCGGCACGCACCCGGCTGTTCTCGACCTTGAGAACCTCGACCTCTTGGTCCTCTTCGACCTGGTACTTGTTGACGCCGATCACCGGCTGCATCCCGGAGTCGATGCGGGCCTGGGTGCGCGCCGCCGCCTCCTCGATGCGCAGCTTGGGGATGCCGTCACTGATGGCCTGGGCCATGCCGCCGTGCTCGGCGACCTCGGCGATGTGAGCGCGGGCCCGCTGCGCGAGCTCATGGGTCAGCCACTCCACGAAGTACGAACCGCCCCACGGGTCGATGGGTCGCGTGGTGCCCGACTCCTGCTGCAGCAGCAGCTGGGTGTTGCGCGCGATCCGCGCGGAGAAGTCGGTGGGCAGGGCCAGCGCCTCGTCGAGGGCGTTGGTGTGCAGTGACTGGGTGTGGCCCTGTGTCGCGGCCATCGCCTCGATGCAGGTGCGCGCGACATTGTTGAAGGCGTCCTGCGCGGTCAGCGACCAGCCGGAGGTCTGCGAATGTGTGCGCAGCGAAAGCGATTTCGCGTTCTTCGGATTGAACTGGGCAACCAGCTCGCTCCACAGCAGCCGGCCCGCCCGCAGCTTGGCGACCTCCATGAAGAAGTTCATCCCGATGCCCCAGAAGAACGACAGCCGCGGCGCGAACTTGTCGATGTCCAGGTCGGCGTCCAGGCCGGCCTTGATGTAGTCGACGCCGTCGGCCAGCGTGTACGCCAGCTCCAAATCGGCTGTGGCGCCGGCTTCTTGGATGTGATAGCCGGAGATCGAGATGGAGTTGAACTTCGGCATCTTCGCGCTGGTGTAGCCGAAGATGTCGGAGATGATGCGCATCGACGGCTTGGGCGGATAGATGTAGGTGTTGCGCACCATGAATTCTTTGAGGATGTCGTTCTGGATGGTGCCCGCCAGCTTCTCCGGCGGCACCCCCTGCTCCTCGGCGGCCACCACATACAGCGCCAGGATCGGCAGCACGGCGCCGTTCATCGTCATCGACACCGATACCGTCGACAGGTCGATGCCGTCGAAAAGCTGACGCATGTCGAGAATGGAATCGATTGCCACACCGGCCATTCCGACGTCACCCTGGACGCGGGGATGGTCGGAGTCGTATCCGCGGTGGGTGGCCAGGTCGAAGGCCACCGAGAGGCCTTTCTGGCCGGCCGCCAGGTTGCGTCGGTAGAAGGCATTCGACTCCGCCGCGGTGGAGAACCCGGCGTACTGGCGAATCGTCCACGGCTGGTTGACATACATCGTGGGGTACGGGCCGCGCAGGAAGGGCGGTTCGCCGGGGAAGCTGTTCAGCGGGTAACCGTCGGCCGCCGCGGCGGCCCGGTCGGCGCCGATGTACACCGGTTTGACGGCGATGTCTTCCGGCGTGTGCCACTCGAGCTGATCGGGCGAGTACCAGTGCGCCGCAGCGGCCCCGGCGACGTGCTTTTCCACGTCGGCTTCGGTGGGCGGCGGCAGCGGGCGGTCGCCATTCAGCGGGACCTCGGCGAAGTTACCGATCACGGGTGCGGTTGTGGTCATTGCGGCTACGCTCCCAGTCGAGTGAGCAGATTCGAAAGGGCCTCGACCGCATCGATTTTCGCGGTCAGGAACTCATCGGGCCGGTGCTCGGCGTCACCCACGGCCTTTTCCGGTCCGGCCAGGTAGACCCTCGACACACCGGCGGTTCGGGCCGCCTCGACGATTTCCGCGGCCTCGTCCTGATAGCGCTTGTCGGTGCCGCAGATGACCGCGACGCTCGGCGATCCGGCGTCGGCGACGGCCTTCGCGGCGGCGGCGGAGTCGACCGTTCCGGGGTTGACGGCTTCGATGCCGCCCGACGCCAGCAGGTTGGCGGCGAACGTCGCCCGGATGTTGTGCTCGGCCAGCGGGCCCAGCGGAAGCAACAGCGCCTGCGGACGTGCACCGGTGCGGGCCAGGAAGGCGTCAGAGCGATCGCGCAGCGCCTCGAATGCGGCTGCGTAACGCTGCAGATTGCCGGCGGCCAGCGGCGTACCAGCCGAATCATCCTGCGCCAAAGCGGGTTCGGTGAGATTCGGGAATTCGTTGACACCGGTGATCGCGGTGCGACGATGCGCGATGTCGTCGGCGCGTCGTGTGGCTACTTCGGCGATCTGGTCGGCGACGTAGTCGTGCGCCTCGACGAAGCCGCCGCGCGCCTCGATGGACTGAAAATGTTCCCAGGCCTGCTCCGCGAGCCGCGCGGTGAGGTCCTCGACGAACCACGACCCGCCGGCCGGGTCCAGCACCCGGCCGACATGTGACTCCTCCAGCAGCAGCAGCTGGGTGTTGCGGGCGATGCGGCGCGCGAAGCTTCTCGCCGTGCCGGGGAAGCCGCCCGGGATCGCCACGTCGAACGGGAGCACCAGCACGGTGTCGGCGCCGCCGACGCCCGCCCCGAAGGCGGCCAGCGTGCAGCGTAACATGTTCACCCACGGGTCGCGTTGCGTCATCATCGGCAGCGACGTTTCCGCGTGCACGGTGACGGCGCCGCCGTCGGGGTCGCCGACGACCTCGGCGACTCGCGCCCACAGGTGGCGCACGGCCCGCATTTTGGCGAGAGTCACGAACTGGTCGTCGTCGGCGGCCAGCCGGAAACTGATCTGCCGTAGCGCCTCGCCGACCGGCATTCCGGCGTCGGTGAGATGCCGCAGATAGGCCACGCCGGCGGCCACGGTACCGGCCAGCTCCCATGTCGCGCTGGCGCCCAGGTTGTGGAAGGCGGGCCCGTCGACGGTGATCGCACGCACGCCGCGCTCACGGGCCGCGCGCTTGGCCACCGCGACGACCTCATCGAGCGCAGGTGCGGGACGGTCGCTCAGCGTCGCGGTGAGCGGGTCGCCGCCCAGGTCGATCGAGAGTAGTTCGCGCTGGTCGGCCTGCACTCGGGTCGCCATCGCCAACATGACGTCGGCAGCGGCCGAATAGTCCGCGCCCGCGTCGACGATGACGGGCGCCATGCTCAGGTACACGCCCTCCAGAGCGCCCTCGAGCTGGTCGGTGGCCACGCCGGACTCCCCCACCCGCAGCACCAGCGCGCTGGCCCCGTTGCCGAGCGCCTCGAGCACCGCCGCATTGACGTCCTTGGCCGTTACCCCGACGACGCGATCGGCCGGGAACGCCTCGGCCACCTTCCAGCCGGACTTGACGTCGCGCAGCGCGTCGGCGCCCCGCACATAAGGCCATTCGCCCGGCAGCGGCGGTTCCGGCAGCTCGTCCAGCGCCGTGTACAGCGCCCGGATGGCGATGCCGTCATAGGTCGGGGTTTCCAGCAAGCGCTCGGGCTGGTCGCCGAGCTCCTCGGGTTCCTTCCGGGTGCTTTTCGACAGCACGCCGGCGACCGCACTGCGCCAACGCCCGCGAACCTGTTCTAGTTCGGCGAGCCCGGGTACATCAATGGACACCGATTGCTCCCTTTTTGCCAGCAAATGGGGCCTGCGACTTACTAATGAGGCTAATTGATCGAGCCTGTCGGCAAAAAACCGCGCGGCGCGGCGATCAGGGCAGGCCCGCGATGAAACGCCAGCCTCGGGATACGAGTTATTCACCTGCGGCCCGTAACCTTTACAGGCGTGACGGCTTCCGCCACCTGCAGAATCAACCGGACGCTGCGCGACCTCGGCGGCGCGCTGGGCGCGTCCGCGCGTCTGCTGTCGCGGCCCCGGGCGATCGCCACAGTGGTCGGTATCACACTCTTGATCACGGCCGCGTCATGGCTGCCCCTGCCCACGCCGGTGCAGATGCGCGACTGGGCACAGTCGGTCGGCCCCTGGTTTCCGTTGGCGTTCCTGGCCGCACACATCGTGGCCACCGTGGTGCCGGTTCCGCGCACGGCGTTCACCCTGGCCGCCGGGCTGTTGTTCGGCCCGCTGACGGGTGTGGCGATAGCGGTGGTTGCCAGCACCGCGAGCGCGGTGATCGCGCTGCTACTGGTGCGCGCGGCCGGTTGGCGGCTGAACCGCCTGGTGCGTCACCGGTCGATCGACACGGTGGACGAGCGCTTGCGGCAACGGGGCTGGCTGGCCATCTTGTCGCTGCGGCTGATCCCCGCCGTGCCGTTTTCGGCGATCAATTACGCGGCCGGTGCATCGACTGTGCGCCTGCTGCCCTACACACTGGCCACCCTGGGCGGCCTGCTGCCCGGCACCGCCGCCGTGGTGATCCTCGGCGACGCGCTCGCCGGTCACCCCAACTCGCTGCTGTACCTGGTGTCGCTGTGCACGGCGACACTCGGTTTGACCGGCTTGGTCATCGAGATCCGCCACTACCGCCGGCACCATCGGCGCGTACACAATTCCGTCGGCGACGAGCCCTCCCCCGAGCCGGCCGCAATCAGCTAGAAGATCTGGCCAATCGCGACGGTTGGCGGGCCGAAAACTGGCAAGCTGGGGCTAACAGACTTACCGGCATCGCTCAAAGGGGGGGTGTTGGCCGGAACACAGGTGCACTACCCGCCGCAACAACCTTCGAGGATGCATTCCGCGTTGTTCGGGATGGCGGCACTGTGCTGCGCCGCCGCCCTTGTTTCGGCCGTCGGCCTGCTGTCCAGGAACGCCGGCCCGGCCTACGAACCCACCCCGCCGCCGCTCCTGTCACCGATCGATCTGCCCGCGTCGAGTGCCATCGGCCCCGGCGCGGGCATTTACGTCCAGTACGCCGACGGGTCGGGCGGAATGGGCTGCACCGCTGGGTTTTTGGTACGCACCAGCACCGGTCAGCCCGGTGTCCTAACCGCCGGCCACTGCAATCGCCCCGGCGAGGCCAGCAAGGTGACGATGAACCTGGGCGGCGTCCTCCCCTACACGACGCTGGGCACGTTCAGCCAGACGGTCAGCGAGGGGGTGCACAACGAACAGCACGACATCGGCCTGATCGTGCTCAACGGCGATAGCGTTCCCCAGAATCCGGCCATCGGGGCCACCTTGCCGGTCTCCGGCGTCACCGCCAACTTGCAGACCGGCCAGGAACTCTGCAAATTCGGCATGGGTTCCGGCGAGGCCGCGTGTGGACAGATCACCGAAGTCACCGACAGCAAGGTCGTGTTCATGGCGCCCGGCCAGTGCGGCGATTCCGGTGGCCCGGTGTACCTCAATCAAGGCGACGGCACCGTTAGCGCCGTCGGCATCCTCATCCGCGGGGGTGACCCCCACACCAAACCCGGTTGTTCGGTCCCGGCGAAGTTCTCGGTTGCCGAGCTTGTTCAGCCCTGGCTGGACAAGTGGCGTCTCACCGCTGTGACCACGGCGCCGGCGTTCGGCTGACACTTCGCGCTCGCGCCGCCTTCTTCAGGTTGGCTTCAGCCCGACTTCCTACTGTCGCGTCCGTTGCGGTGCGCGTGGCGCAATTGCGCACCCAACGGTAATGACCGCCGACGCAAGGAGAGATGGGCCGAGTGAAGATCAAAGAACTCATCGCTGGTTCGCTGCTCGCGGGCGCCCTGGGGGCGGCCGTGGCGGGCTTCGGTACCGCGGTGGCGAGCGCAGATCCGCCGCCGCCACCGCCGCCAGGGCAACCCTGGGGGCCGGGACCGGGTGGACCGGGTGGTCCAGGTGGACCGCCACCACCTGGCGGACCGCTTGGGCCCCCGCCACCGCCGGCACCCGGAGGACCGTTCCGGCCACCGCCGCCGGGATTCTGATACCGGGCTAGCCACCCAGAGTGGTGACCGCCTCGCCTGGGGCGGTCACCACTCACCGGTTCCGTTCAACCGCCGCATCGACCGGCAGGCTGAGCCGGAACTTCGCCCCGCCGTCGTGCGCCAACACACCAGGTCGCCGCCGTGGGCACGCGCCAGCGCTCGGGCGATCGGCAGGCCCAGTCCGGCGCCGCCGTGATCGCGGGCGCGCCCGGCATCCGGGCGCACCAGGCGCTCGAAGATCCGCTCCCGCTCGTCGTCGGGAATGCCAGGGCCGCTGTCGGTGACGGTCACCTCAGCGGCCCCATCCTGCACGCGGACGTCGACGGTGATGGCGCCTCCGGGCGGGCTGTAGCGCCGGGCGTTGTCGAGCAGATTGGACAGGATCTGCGCGAGCCGGGTGGGATCCGCGTTCACATTCAGCTTGGCCACGCCCGTGCGGCCGACGGTGAGTTGCGGCGCGAGCATGGCGGCCCGGTCGGTTTCGGCATCCGCGATCGCGGCCAGGTCGACGTCATGGGTGTCCAACGGCAGCCCGGCGTCGATGCGACTCAGATCGAGCATGTCCGAGACGAGCCGCCCGGCGCGCCGAGCGTCGGACAGCAACAGGCTGGCCCGGCGATATTGACCGTGTGCCACATTGTCGTCGTGCTGCTGCGAGGCACTGTTGGCGAGCTGCTCGGCGGCGACCTGCATCCCCGCGATCGGGGTGCGCAGCTCGTGGGCGGCGTCGACGAGGAAGTGCCGGGTCGCTGCCTCGGCGCGCTGGGCCGCGTCGGCGGCGCGCTGAGCCCGGCGCTCGGAAGTCTCCAAAGCATCCAGCATTCCGTCGAAAGCGCTTGCGGCGCGGCCTAATTCGGTATTGGCCCGGTCCGGGTGCAGCCGTCGCCCGCGATCGCCCGTCCTGATGTCGTTGGCCAGCGCCGTCAGCCGGTCCAGCGGGCGCAACGCCACTCGGCTGACGGCCACCAACAACAGCGCGGCGGCCAGCAGGGTCGCCCCGCCCGCCGCGATCATCAGCAGGCGCAGCTGATGCGTCACCTGCGTGGTTTGCGTGGTGTCGGCGACCAGTATCACCCGGCCGCCGTCCGGCAACGGACGCACGACGGCCGTCGCGGTGGCGTCGAGCGGGGGCGGCGGGGGGGTGATAC
>NZ_LQPH01000159.1 GCF_002102255.1 Mycobacterium nebraskense | reverse complement strand
ACGATCAGTGCAACATCCGGTCAGGCGGCTTGTTCGAGGAGTTGGGCGAGTCGTTGGGCGGGAGTGTCGAGGTTGAGTGTGGGTCGGGGCCGGCGGTTGAGGGTGTCTTGGACGCGTTTGAGGTCGGCCTTGGTGTAGCCGGACAAGTCGGTGCCCTTTTCGAACCAGAATCGCAAGAGCCGGTTGGTGTTTTCGTTGCTGCCGCGTTGCCAGGGTGAGTGGGGGTTGCAGAAGTAAACCGGGGCATTGAGTTGCAGCGAGATCTCGCGCCAGTTAGCCATTTCGCTGCCACGATCCCAAGTGATGGAACGCCGCAGGTGGTCGGGCAGCTCGCTCATCGCCTCGATCAGCGCCGTGGCGACGGCCTGGGCGCTGTGGTCGGCGGGTAGGTGCAACAGGATCGTGAAACGGGTGCTGCGTTCCACCAAGGTGCCGATCGCGCTGGCACCGCCGACACCCAAGATCAGATCACCTTCCCAGGAACCGGGCACGGCCCGATCCTCGGCTTGGGCGGGACGATTGCTGATCGTGAACTCCTCGCCGTTGTAGACGCCGCGGCTGACATAGCGGCCCCGAGGTTTGCGTGCCGCTCGCTTGGTGGACAAGCATTTGTGCAGATCAGCACGCAAACTCCCCCGCGTTTGCACATACAGGCATTGGTAAATGGTTTCGTGGCTCACCCGGGCCTGCCTGTCATCGGGGTGATCGCTGGCCAACACATCGGCGATCAGCTTGGGACTCCACCCATCATTCATCCACGCTTCGATGAGCGCGCACAACGGATGGTCTTTGAGTTTGTACTCCTTAGGTCGACGCGCCCTGTCTGCGGCACGGCCATGGGCCATCAGAGCGTGATAGTCCCCGTCGGCATTCTTGTTTCGTCGAATCTCGCGATACACCACAGTGCGATCACGGCCGATCTGCTTGCCGATCTCGGCGTAGCTCAGGCCCGCGTCGCGGCCGCGCATGATGGTCACGCGCTCGGCGACGCTGAGTCTGTGCCCACGCCCGCCCGGCCGCGACACGTCCCCCGGGTTTGCTAAACCAGAGCACCACTGGTTTCTTCCTAGCTTCATCGCGCCAGCCTCACGCCACCACCGCGACCCGGTAAGGAACGACACACCCACCACGCGTTCTGCCTGAGTCACCGACATGCCCTGGCACACCAGGTCGAAGAACTCCCGCCGCACCGACCTCGCGAACGGATATCCACTCGGCATGGCAACCTCCCAAATCCACGGATGTTGCACTGACCGTATGAATCCACCCGGCGTGTCGT
>NZ_LQPH01000158.1 GCF_002102255.1 Mycobacterium nebraskense | reverse complement strand
TACCTCGGATAGATTGGCAAAGACACGCCGATACCGCAGATACGGTGGCAATACATCACATCGGATGTCAACGGACACGCCGGTCCGCGCATGTTCCACCATGTTTCCCGCGCCGCGTTCTTGACGTCGCCGGATTGGTAGGCGTTCTTCACCATCATCGAGGTGACACCGACGCAGTTGAGGGGCGAGACCGCGCCGAACGCCGGCGGCAACACCTCGGGGCCGCCGAACCGCGCCGGAAGTTCGGTTTTGGCTCCGAAGGACTGGCCGAGCAGCTTCGACAGTTCACCGTCGTCGAGGAGCACCTTCTTGACGGGTTGCCCGGTGACCGGGTGGGGCTTCAAACCCGGCGCGGGCCGCGCGGTGCCGGCGACGGTGCAGCCGGTGCCCAGCGCGATGGCCAATAGGCAGGTGAGGACGGTCCGGCCGGCTCTCATCAGTTGCTGCTCGAGACTTTTCGCAACATCGCCTTGACGACATCGATGGCCCTGGTCCCGGCTTGCGCGTGCGGGTCGACGGCGACTTTGACATCGGCGATGATGTCGCCCTGGATGCCCACGGCCCGCTCGTCCGGGGCTGGCGAAGTGTGATGGTTGTCCCACCCGACGACGGTCGCCGAACGCACCGGCCCGTCGGCGCGGGTGTTTGTCACCTTCGCGTACAACTCGGTGTTGCTCGAGTCGTGGGTGAATATGGTGACCGTGGTGCCCGCGCAATGTTGCCATTGCTGCACGAACGACGCGAAGAGTCGTTGTGCGTCGGCCGGCGACGCCAGCTTGATCGCCGCCGCCATTGCGCTGGAAAGGCCACGCCGGAGTCGTAATTCCAGTAGGACTGCGTCGCGGCGCCGCGTACGTGGCCATTTTCGTAGACGATGCGCATCGCCGGCTCGATGACGCCGAGGCATTCGATGGGTGCGGCGTCACCGCTGTCCCGAATCCCGTTGGGCAGCATGTCGATACCACCAACCAACGCGGGACTATGTGGCGGCAGCGCGTTTCCCACCGCGGCGCTGACCTCCTCGGCGTCCGGCAGGATTTGTTCGAGTGGCAACGCGGCTCCGCCGAGGTGACCAGCGCGCGTAGGTGTGCCGGTGACCGTCGTGACGCATCCGGTGCCCAGCACACCGATACCAGCCAGAGCAACGGCCCGTGTCAGCATCGGGGCTACTTCTTGCCCTTGTCCCCCGCGGCATCGGTGGACAGCGCCGCGACGAAGGCCTCCTGCGGCACGTCCACCCGCCCGATGGTCTTCATCCGCTTCTTGCCCTCCTTCTGCTTTTCCAGCAGCTTGCGTTTGCGGGTGATGTCCCCGCCGTAGCACTTGGATAGCACGTCCTTTCGGATCGCCCGGATATTCTCGCGCGCAATGATTTTGGACCCGATGGCCGCCTGCACCGGCACCTCGAACTGCTGGCGCGGAATCAGCTCTTTGAGTTTGGTGGTCATCTTGTTGCCATAGGCCGAAGCCGCATCTTTGTGGACAATCGCGCTGAACGCGTCGACGGCCTCGCCCTGCAACAGGATGTCGACCTTGACCAGCTGGGCCTCCTGTTCGCCGGCCTCCTCATAGTCGAGGCTGGCGTAGCCGCGGGTCCGCGACTTCAGCGAGTCGAAGAAGTCGAAGATGATCTCCCCGAGCGGCATGGTGTAGCGCAGTTCGACCCGCTCGGGTGACAGGTAGTCCATGCCACCCAGCTCGCCGCGGCGCGACTGACACAGCTCCATGATGGTGCCGATGAACTCGCTGGGCGCGATGATGGTGGTCTTGACCACGGGCTCGTAGACCGTGCGGACCTTGCCCTCGGGCCAGTCGGACGGGTTGGTCACGATGATCTCTGTGTCGTCATCTTTGATGACCCGGTAGACGACGTTGGGCGACGTCGAGATCAGGTCCAGATCGAACTCGCGCTCCAGGCGTTCGCGGGTGATCTCCATGTGCAGCAGGCCCAGGAAGCCGCACCGGAACCCGAAGCCCAGCGCCACCGACGTTTCCGGCTCGTAGGTCAGGGCCGCGTCGTTGAGCTGCAGCTTGTCCAGGGCATCGCGCAGGTCCGGGTAATCGGAGCCGTCCACCGGATACAGGCCCGAGTAGACCATCGGCTTGGGTTCGCGATAACCGGTCAGCGCCTCGGTGGCGCCGTGCCGGGCCGTCGTCACCGTGTCGCCGACTTTGGACTGGCGGACGTCCTTCACCCCGGTGATCAGGTAACCCACCTCGCCCACCCCCAGGCCCTGGCTGGGCTTGGGTTCGGGCGAGACGATGCCCACCTCGAGCAGCTCGTGGGTGGCGCCGGTGGACATCATCAAGATGCGCTCACGCGGGACGATCTTGCCGTCCATCACCCGGACATAGGTCACCACACCGCGGTAGATGTCGTAGACGGAGTCGAAGATCATCGCGCGGGTGGGCGCGTTGGCGTCGCCCTGCGGAGGGGGCACCTCGCGCACGACGTGGTCGAGCAGGTCGGCGACGCCCTCGCCGGTTTTGCCGGACACCCGCAGCACGTCGTCCGGCTCGCAGCCGATGATGTGGGCGATCTCCCCCGCATAGCGGTCGGGGTCCGCCGCGGGCAGGTCGATTTTGTTGAGCACCGGGATGATGTGCAGGTCACGGTCCAGCGCCAGGTACAGGTTGGCCAGCGTCTGCGCTTCGATGCCCTGGGCGGCGTCGACCAGCAGCACCGCGCCCTCACAAGCCTCCAGCGCCCGCGACACCTCGTAGGTGAAGTCGACGTGGCCCGGGGTGTCGATCAGGTGCAGGACGTGTTCTTGATCGCCGACTTTCCAGGGCAGCCGCACATTCTGGGCCTTGATCGTGATGCCGCGTTCCCGCTCGATGTCCATCCGGTCCAGGTACTGCGCCCGCATGTCCCGGTCTGCGACGACCCCGGTCAGTTGCAGCATTCGGTCGGCCAGCGTCGACTTGCCATGGTCGATGTGAGCGATGATGCAGAAGTTCCGAATCAGCGCCGGCGGGGTGAAGGTCTTGTCGGCGAAACTGCTGATGGGAATCTCCTGGTCTGCACATGCTTGCGGCCGCTTGAACGCCGGCTCATTGGTATGTCCAGGGTATCTAGGCAGGGTGGCCGAGACATACTTGGACACAATCGCACCCGCGCGCCCGCGTCTATGCTGCGAATATGGCGTCTGCCCGCAAATCCCAGTGGAAGACGTTCCAGCGGTTCGCGGAAAACCTGGTGTTCGATCGGGCCCCGCGGCTGGCCCGGCACGTGCAGAACTCACAGACCGTGCTGCGGGAATTGCAGCAGGCCGTGAAGATCACCGCGAACGTCATCGCCGCCGCCGCGCCGCAACCGCCCGCCGTCACCGCGGGACGCCCGGTGACCAGCGCGAGTTTCCCCACCGCGCAGCGGGCGCGCAGGCTGGTCTACGCCCCCGACCTCGACGGTCGGGCCGATCCCGGCGAGATCGTGTGGACGTGGGTGGTTTACGAGGACGACCCCACCCGCGGCAAGGACCGCCCCGTGCTCGTGGTCGGTCGTGACCGTCGCGTCTTGCTGGGGTTGATGGTGTCCAGCCAGGAGCGCAACGCCGAAGACCGGGACTGGATCGGGATCGGTTCCGGCGCTTGGGATTACGAGGGCAGGCAGAGTTGGGTCCGGTTGGACCGGGTGCTCGATGTGCCCGAAGAGAGCATTCGCCGCGAGGGCGCGATCCTGGATCGGGAGATCTTCGATCTGGTGGCCGAGCGGTTGCGCGCGGACTACTCCTGGAGCTAGTCGCCCGCCCAGCGTGTAACCACTGCGAAAAGACCGCAGGATTTTCGCGCTGAGTACACGTTCGGCGAAGAGCAGTCAGCCCCGCCCGGTGACGATGCACGCCGTGGAACGGCGTGAGAAGGAACCGGGCAGTCAGCCCTGCGTGATGTAGGACTGCAGCTGCTGCTGTTCGGCCTCGAGTTCTTCCATCCGGGTCTTCACCACGTCGCCGATGCTGACGATGCCGATCAGCTTCTTGCCGTCGAGCACCGGCACGTGACGCACCCGGTTCTTGGTCATCAGCACACTCAGGGAGTCGACCGTGTCGGCTTTCGTGCAGGTGGCGAGGGTGGTGGTCATGATCTTCGAGATCGGGCGGGACAGCACGCTGGCGCCATGGGTGTGCAGTTGGCGCACCACGTCGCGCTCGGAGACGATGCCGACGACGCCCTCGTCGCCGACCACCACCATGGCCCCGATGTTCTGATCAGCCATGCCGGCGAGCAGCTCTTTGACCGTCGCCTCGGGGTTGATGGTCACCACCGCCGCGCCCTTGTTCCGCAAGACGTCCGCAATCCGCATCAAGGCCTCCAGCCGGTTTGTGATCCGCTTCACATCAGGCTACGGCTAACTCGCGCGGCGCAAAAGCCACGACGAGAACCGGTAGCCGATCCGTGTCCGTACCCTGACGTCGCCGTTCGAAACCGGTGCCCGGCCGGATCGTCAGATTGGGCCACTGCGGAGGGCGGCGGCTTGCAAGATAGGGGCCATGATTGAGATCACGCTGCTAGGGACCGGAAGCCCGATCCCAGACCCCAACCGCGCCGGGCCGTCGACTTTGGTGCGGGCGGGCGGGCAGGTGTTTCTGGTGGATTGCGGCCGTGGCGTGTTGCAGCGCGCCGCAGCGGTGGGCGTCGGCGCCGGCGGATTGTCGGCGCTGCTGATCACCCATCTGCACAGCGACCACATCGGAGACCTCGGTGACCTCCTCATCACGCGGTGGATCAGCACCTTCGCACCGGACCCCGCGCCGCTGCCGATCATCGGACCGCCCGGGACCGCGGAGACGGTGGAGGCGACGCTGCAGGCCTTCCGCCACGACATCGGGTACCGGATCGCTCATCACGCCGACCTGAACGCCCCACCGGCGGTCGAGGTCCACGAATGCACCGAGGGGGCGGTGTGGGACCGCGACGGAGTGTCGATCCGCGTGGCGCCGACCGATCACCGGCCGGTAGCGCCGACCATCGGGTTCCGAATCGACTACGGGACGGCGTCGGTGGTGCTCGCCGGGGACACCGTGCCCTGCACCGACCTGGACCAGCTGGCGGCCGGCGCTGGCGCGTTGGTGCACACCGTGATCCGCAAGGACATCGTCGGCAACATCCCGCAACAGCGGCTCCAGGACATCTGCGACTACCACTCGTCAGTCGAAGAAGCGGCGGCAACCGCGGCCCGCGCGGGGGTGGGCACCCTCGTCATGACGCACTACGTGCCGGCGCTGGTGCCGGGCCAGGAAGAACAGTGGCGGGCGCTGGCGGCTTCGCAGTTCGGCGGGCGGATCGAGCTCGGTGACGACCTGCATCGCGTCGAAATCAACGCGTCGTAAAGGTCATTCCCGAATGTCGTTGCGCCGCAACGGCAGCAGCGCCCCGGCCAGTACCAGCCAACTCAGCGCCAGCACCCGGGCAGCCGGCAGGATCACGCCCAGCGCCGGCCAGATCAATACCACCGTCGCGGATTCGGCGAGGGCGGCGGTTCCCAGGCCGGCCCAGGCGACCGCTCTCGGCAGCAAACCCAGATTCAGGCCGGGCGCCGCCATCGCGGCGACCAGCAGACCCAGGGCGACGATGTGCCCCGGCCCGCCGACCAGGAACACCAGCAAGTACAGCGCCCGGACCAACGTCGTATCCGCGGCCACTTCGGGCCGCGACAGCGGCCAGGCCAGCAACCCGCACAGCCCCAGCGCGCCGGCCGCCAAAGTGCCACCTGTGAGCGCGACCGCGGCGCCTGGCGCCGCAGCTCCGAGCTGGCGCAGCCGCGCACTGGCCGCCGCCGCGTAGATCGCCAGGGGTATCGACGAGGCAAACGTCGCGACGGCGATGACGCGCACCGCGACCGGCTGCGCGCGGACGTAGGCCGCCACCGCGGCCACCGGGCCGTACGGCAATGGCATCACACCGCCCAGGCCGACCCCAACGGCGATTCCACCGAAGAGCAGCGCCGCGCACAGCACCGCAAGCGGCAGCAACGGGGAGCCGCCGCGGCGGGGCGCAGTGTCGTTCATGGCATGAACGCTATGCTCGCGCACGCTCCACGGCTAAGCCAGCCGGGTGACCTCCACGACGACGTCGAGATCGGTCGCCCCCTGACCGGAGTAGATGCCTTTCAGGGGAGGGACGTCGGTGTAGTCGCGGCCTGCGCCCACGCTGACGTATTGCTCGGAGATCTCGGATTCATTGGTGGGGTCGTAGCTCCACCACCCGCCCGTCCACGCCTGAATCCAGGCGTGGCTGCGCCCGTCCACGGTGTCCCCGACGACGGCGCTGCGTTTGGGATGCAGGTAACCCGACACGTAGTACGCCGGAATTCCCATGGCTCGCAACAACATAAGCGACAGGTGCACGAAGTCCTGGCAGACACCCTTGCCCTCGTTCAACGCATCGAGCCCGGACGAGTGCACGCTGGTGGTACCCGGGAGATATTCCAGCTCGCCGCGCACCCAGCGGGCCGCGGCGACGACGGCCTCGGCGGGCTTGTGTGACTTGGCGATCTTTTTGGCCACGGACGCAACCTTCTTGCTCGCCGGGGTGTGCGCGGTGGGGCGAAGCAATTCGTCGAACCGATCGATCACCGCCTCCGACTGCAGGTCACCCCAGCCGACGTCGATCACCGGCGGTTCCGGCCGCTCGGTTTCGACCACCGACGACGACGTCACCGTGAGGTCGGTGTGCGGCGCGTGCAGGTCGAATGCTGTTACGGCCGTGCCCCAATAGTCGATGTAGCGATAGGACCGGGTTGCGGGAATCGTCTCGACGCGATTGAGGATGACGTTCTGCCGGGTGTCCGAGCGCGGGGTCAACCGCGCTTCGTTGTAGGACGCGGTCACCGCCGACTGGTAGGCGTACCCGGTCGTGTGCACCACCCGCAGCCGCCACATCAGGCGTCTCCCTGCCTGCTGACCAGCCGGGCGCGGTCGGCGGCGTCCGACCATGCGACCCACGGAGTGACGTGGAAGTACTGCACCGCCAACGCTTCTCCGACATCGCGGCAGGTTCGCTGCAGCCCCGCCAAGCGGTTATCCAAGGATTCCAGCAGTACACCGGGTTGCACGAATTCCAGTTCGCTGCGGGCCTGTCCGAGCAACCGCTGCGCCTCCCCGGTTGCCCCGATCCGGCTCTGCCGACTGTGCATCAGTTCGTCGAGGTTGTGTTCGGCCAGCCGAAGCGAATAGAACACCGAACGCGGAAACAGCCGGTCCAGCAGCATGAACTCGACCACCCGGCTGGCATCCAGCACGCCGCGGTAGGTGCGCAGATAGGTGTCGTGCGCGCCCGCGGAGCGCAACAGCGTCACCCAGGCCGGGGATGACGCGCTGTCCCCCACCCGCGACAGCAGCAGCCGCACCGTCATGTCGACCCGCTCGATCGCGCGGCCCAGCACCATGAAGCGATACCCGTCGTCGCGCGACAGCGTCGAGTCCGCAAGCCCGGCGAACATCGCCGCCCGGCCTTCGACGTACGACAGAAATTCATGGGGCCCAAGTCGTTTGGCGGCACGCTCGCGTTCGGCCAGGGCATGGTAGGTGGTGTTGAGGCACTCCCAGATCTCGCTGGACGTCACTTCCCGCGCCGACTTGGCGTTTTCCCGAGCCGCCGTGACGGCGTCGACGATCGAACAACCGCCCGAAGCGTTCGTGCTGAAGGCCACCAGGTCGGTCAACGACCAGACATCGAGGTCGTGGTGCGGCGGATCGATTCCGAGCACCCGTAGCAGCAGCCGAGACGCCTGGTCCGGGTCGACGCTGGAATCCTCGAGCAGCTGGTGCAGCGCCACGTCGAGAATGCGCGCGGTGTCGTCGGCGCGCTCGACATAGCGACCGATCCAGAACAGCGCCTCGGCGTTACGGGCCAACATCAGCGCTTCGCTTTTCGCTGTTGCTGTTGCTGCAGGTGCTGTTCCTGGGGCGGTTCGGTGGGTTGCGGCTGTGTTTGCGTCAACCGTGGCGCGCCGTCCAGCACCGGGTCAGGGATGGACTCCGGCAGCGAGCGCACGACTTCCGCCGCCCCGAGCTCCCGGTCGCCTCCCGACGCGCGCGGTGCCAGCACCCAGGTGTCCTTCGAGCCACCGCCCTGACTGGAGTTGACCACCCGCGAGCCCTCTACCAGGGCCACCCGCGTCAGCCCGCCGGGCAGCACCCACACGTCGTTGCCGTCGTTGACCGCGAATGGCCGCAGGTCGACATACCGGGGCCCCAGCGTGTTGTCGATCTGCGTCGGCACGGTCGACAGTTCCATCATCGGCTGGGCGATCCAGCTGCGCGGATCGTCGCGAACCTTCTTGGCGACGGTGGCCAACTCCTTGTCGGATGCTTCCGGCCCGAACACGATGCCGTAACCGCCGGACCCTTCGACCGGCTTGAGGACCAACTCGTCGATCCGGTCCAGCACCTCTTCGCGTTCGTCATCAAGCCAGCACCGGTACGTCTCGACGTTGGCGAGCAGCGGCTTCTCCCCCAGGTAGTACTCGATCATGGTCGGCACATAGGTGTAGACGAGCTTGTCGTCACCCACACCGTTGCCGATGGCGCTGGAGATGACGACGTTCCCGGCGCGCGCGGCGTTGACCAGGCCCGCCACGCCCAGCACCGAGTCGGCACGGAACTGCAGCGGGTCCAGAAAGGTGTCGTCGATGCGCCGGTAGATGACGTCGACCTGCACCTCGCCTTCCGTGGTGCGCATGTATACCTGGTTGTCCCGGCAGAACAGGTCGCGACCTTCGACCAGCTCGACGCCCATCTGGCGGGCCAGCAGCGAGTGCTCGAAGTAGGCCGAGTTGTGCACGCCGGGGGTCAGCACCACCACCGTCGGGTCGGCCTCGTTGGTGGCCGCGGAATTGCGCAGGGCACGCAGCAGGTGCGACGCGTAGTCGTCGACCGCGCGCACCCGGTGGGTGGCGAACAGGTTCGGGAAGACCCGCGCCATGGTCCGCCGGTTCTCCATGACATAGGACACCCCCGACGGCGAGCGCAGGTTGTCCTCAAGCACCCGGAAGTTGCCCTTCTCGTCGCGGATCAGGTCGATGCCGGCGACGTGGATGCGCACGCCGTTGGGCGGGACGATGCCCATGGCCTGACGGTGGAAATGCTCGCAGGAAGTAACCAGGCGGCGCGGGATGATGTCGTCGTTGAGGATCTCCTGGTCGCCGTAGATGTCGTCGAGATACATCTCGAGGGCCTTGACGCGCTGGATGATGCCGCGCTCCAGCCGGCTCCACTCGGCGGCCGAGATCACCCGCGGAACCAGGTCAAGTGGAAAAGGCCGTTCCTGACCCGACAGCGAGAACGTGATGCCCTGGTCGATGAAGGCGCGGCCCAGCGCTTCGGCGCGGGCCTTGAGCTCCGAGGCGTCCGACGGCGCGAGCTCGGCATAGATGCCCTTGTACGGTCCCCTAACGGTGCCCTGGGCATCGAACATCTCGTCGAAGGCCATCGAATAGGTGTCCGACGACACGTTGTATCCGCCGAAAATGCGCTCGGCACGCGCAGCGCGCAACCCCCGCCTGGTTTCCTCAAGCTGGCTCGGAAGACTCACTTTTCAGATGCTGCCTCAAATTGGCGTTCTGGCAGGCCACGGGTTCCCGTTTTGGGAGAAAACGTAACCGACTGATAACCTGGGCAGTCGCTGTGGTGATATCCGGCGCCCCAAACAAACGTCGAATCGGAGAAGGAACTCAAGCGTGGCCAACATCAAGTCGCAGCAGAAGCGCAATCGGACCAATGAGCGCGCTCGCCTGCGCAACAAGTCGGTGAAGTCTTCGCTTCGCACCGCCGTGCGCGCGTTCCGCGAGGCCGCTCACGCCGGTGACAAAGACAAGGCCACGGAGTTGCTTGCGTCGACCAACCGCAAGCTGGACAAAGCGGCCAGCAAGGGCGTGATCCACAAGAATCAGGCGGCCAACAAGAAGTCGGCCCTGGCGCGAGCGCTCAACAAGCTCTGAGCCCCGCGCGCGATCATCGGTGCCGGTGGGCGGCCAGTTCGGCCACCTTTCTGACCGCCGACTCCAGCGCGTAATCGGCGTCCGCCACGGCCCCCTTGACGTTGGCATTGAGCGTCGCCACCACCTTCATCGCGGCCGCCACGCTGTCGCGCGACCAATACCGCGCCTGCTTCTGGGCCTTCTGCACCCGCCAGGGCGGCATTCCCAACTGCGACGCCAGCCGATAGGGATCGCCTGACAGCGGCCCGACCCGGCCGATCGTGTGGACCGCCTCGGCCAGCGCGTCGGCCAGCACCACCAGCGGCTCACCGCGCATCATCGCCCAGCGCAGCGCCTCGGCGGCTCCCGCAACGTCGCCGGCCACCGCCTTGTCCGCGATGTCGAAGCCCTTCACCTCGGCTTTGCCGCTGTGGTAGCGGCGGACCGCGGCGGCATCGACGACCCCACCGGTGTCGGCGACCAGTTGCGAACACGCGGCCGCCAGCTCTCGCACGTCGGAGCCGACCGCGTCCAGCATGGCGGTCACGGTCTCCTCATCGACCTTGACCCGCAGCGCACGAAACTCCTTGCGGACGAAGTCAACCCGCTCGCTGGCCTTGGTGATCCGCGCGCACGGATGCACGACGGCGCCGAGTGACTGCAACTCGGTGGGCAGCGCCTTGGCCCGCCCGCCGCCCGAATGCACGACCACCAGCATCGTGCCCAGTGGAACGTCGGCCGCGGCCGAGGCGATCACCGCGGCCGCCTCCTTGCCCGCTTCGCCGGCGGCCTCCAGCACGACGATGCGCTCGTCGCCGAACAGTGACGGGCTCAGCAGTTCGGCGAGCTCGTAGGTGCTGACGTCACCGGCCCGCATTCGGCTGACCGGAACGTCGGCCTCGTTTTTGAAGCCGGCCCGCTCGCGAGCCGACCGCAACACGTCGGCCACCGCGCGCTCGACCAGCAGATCCTCGTCTCCCAGGACCAGGTGCAACGGCGCAATCTCGCTCACCCCACGATGGTGTCACGAAGGACCGACTAGGCCGCCCTGGGATCCAACAGCTCCGACAACCACCAAGCGAGCGCGCAGAGGACAGCCGTCAGCGCGCCCAGGCCGATCGCGGCGCCAAACCAGCGCCGGCCGCGTAGCCGCGTGGCGACCACAACCATCAACGTGGTCACGCCGGCGACCAGCAGCACTCCGGGCACGCCGGACGGAACGGGTACCGTCGCCGCGGGCGCACCGGCCGACCAGCGCGCCACCCGCACCACCCACCACAGTTCGGGGCCGGTGAAACGGATCAAGAACTGCGCACCGGACGGCCACGGCACGCTCAACACGGCCGCCGCGCTGCCCAGCACGGTGATCGGCACTATCACCGGTGCCGCCGCCAGGTTGGCGCCCACCGCCACCAGGCTGACTCGACCAGAGATACCGGCCACCAGCGGAGCGGTCACCACGTGCGCGGCCGCGGCGATCGCCAGCGCGTCGGCCAGCGGCTTGGGCCAACCTCTGCCCACCAAACGTCGCGACCACCCCGGCGCGATGACTACCAACGCGGCCGTCGCGACCACCGACAGCGCGAAGCCCACGTCAACCGCCAGCTGTGGGGCAATCGCCAGTAGGACCAGCACCGTGGCGCAGAGCGCCGGGATGGCCTGGCGCGCCCGCGAAGACAGCATCCCCGCCAGCCCGATGGCGCCCATCACGGCCGCCCGCAACACGCTCGCCGTCGGTTGCACGACGACGACGAACGCGACCAGTGTCAGCGCGGCGAGGACGACGGCCGCCCGCGGACCGATCAGACGCGCCGAGAACAGGACAGCGGCACACACGATGGTCACGTTGGCCCCCGACACCGCCATCAAGTGCGTCATGCCGGCCGCGCGAAAGTCGCGGTCGGTCTCGGCGGTGACCGCCGACGTGTCACCCAGGACCAGGGCGGGCAGCATCGCCGCCTGTTCGGCGGGCAACGTGCCGCGAACGGCGGCGGCGAATCGGCCGCGCACCGTGTGGGCGGCCCGCTGCACGGCGCCGGCGGTGCCCAGGGTCGGGCGGCCCGACGCGTTGAGCACCGCGACGGTGAGGTCGCGGCGGGTCGGACGGCCGATTCGTGCGGTGAACCGCACCGGCCGGCCCACCATCAGCCCACCGGCTTCCGATTCGAAGTCCGAGGCGCGCGCGAATACGACCACCCGGCCGGAAATCTGCGCGTCGCGCAGGCGCTGCAGCGTGGCGCGAAACATGAGCCGGCCGCGACCCAACGACACGGGGCTCTCGGTCGGGGTGACCGTCAGCGGGGCGACCGTCCCGAACGCCGCGGTGATCGGGTGGCGATCGACCGCTTCGGCGCGCAGCGCTACCGCGAACCCAAACCCCGCGCCGATGACCCCGACCGCGACGACGCCGGCGCTGACGGCCCGCAGCCGCCCGGTTTCGCCCGGCCTGCGCGCGGCGCGCCACACCAGCACGCCGGAGGCGGCGACCAACACGACGCAGCACGCCGCCACCACCCGGCCGATCGGCCACCAGATCCCGGCCGCGGTCACCACCCAGCAGGTGAGCGCGGCCGGCACCAGGCGCGCATCGACGGGCGCCGCGCCCGATTCGACGCGGCCGGAATCGCGCACCGGTGTCAGACACGGACCAGGGCGCGCAGCTTCTCCAGCCGCGCCGGTCCGATGCCGTCGACATCGGCGAGCTGGTCGACGCTGGTGAACTTGCCGTTGGCCTGTCGCCAGGCGACGATCGCGGCGGCCGTGACCGGTCCGACGCCGGGCAGGGCGTCCAAGTCCTCCGCGGTCGCGGTGTTGAGGTCGAGGACCTCACCCGCCTTCGGCTTGACCGACCCGGTGCCGGCCCGCGGCGGCGGCGGCTTCGACGTCGGCGTCGACCCGGAGGCCACCGAGCTTCCCAGCGCGGTCGGCTGCCCGGGGACGGGAACGAGCCCGACGACGATCTGCTCGCCGTCGCCGAGCGGGCGCGCCATGTTCAGCCCGATGGTGTCGGCCCCGTTCACCGCCCCGCCCGCGGCCTGCAGCGCGTCGGCAACGCGCGCGCCGGGCGCCAGGGTGACCAGTCCGGGGCTGTGCACCAGGCCCACCACGCTCACCACCACCGGCCGGTCGGGGCCGGCACCGGGGCTCGCCGAGGGCTTGGGGCTTGCCGTGGACGCCTTCTCGACCGGCGGCAATTTGGCCGACATCACCGGCGCCGGCCGGTCGCGCAGCAGGGTGAACACCGTGACAAGCACGGCCAGCGCGGCCACGATCGCCAATCCGATGGCACCGGCACGCCCCGGGTCGGCGCGCAGTCTGGCCACCCAGCCCCGATCCGGGGAAGCATCGGGCAGCCACCGCGGCAGCAGTGAATTCTGGTCCTCGTCTGCCGCCTCCCCGGGTGACGTCGACCCCGAGCCGTCGGACTCGGTGTCCGGTTCGGCACCGAGTCGCCGCTGCAGGCGCTCGGCAGGAAGCTCTGTTCGCATGCGCCGACCGTAGGCGCGCCAACCCCCAGATCGGCCCCGCCCGGCGGCGCCGCGACCCGGACTGTGGACTAAATCGAGGCTGTGCACAACCGCCGTACGGGATGGGTCAATATGTAACCAAGAACGCGTCCCCAGATCCGGGCATTCATCCGACGCTGGTAGCCGCGTTCACCCCCAGACGACAGGAGGTCGCCGTGCAACTGGCGCTCACACCGGAGGAAGCCGCGTTCCGCGACGAACTCCGCACCATCTACACCACCAAGATTCCCGAAGAGGTGCGCGAGCGGGTGCGCCGTGGCGCGGCGGAAGTGAACCGCGACGACATCGTCACCAGCCACAAGATTCTGCACGAGCACGGTCTGGCGGTACCGAACTGGCCGATCGAGTGGGGCGGCAAGGACTGGACGCCCACCCAGCACCAGATCTGGGCCGACGAGATGCAACTGGCGTGTGTCCCGGAGCCGTTGAACTTCAATACCAAGATGGTGGGCCCGGTGATCGCCGAATTCGGTTCGGAGGAGGTCAAACAACGCTTCCTGCCCCCGACGGCCCGGCTCGACATCTGGTGGTGCCAGGGGTTCTCCGAGCCCGAGGCCGGTTCGGACCTGGCATCGCTGCGCACCACCGCGGTGCGGGACGGCGACAGCTATATCGTGAACGGCCAGAAGACCTGGACCACGCTCGGCCAGTACGCGGACTGGATCTTCTGTCTGGTGCGCACCGACCCGCAGGCGCCCAAGCGTCAGGCCGGCATCTCGTTTCTGCTGTTCGACATGAAGACGCCGGGCATCACGCTGCGGCCCATCAAGACGATCGACGGCGGCCACGAGGTCAACGAGATCTTTTTCGAAGACGTCCGCGTGCCCGCCAACCAGCTTGTGGGAGAAGAGAATAAGGGCTGGACGTACGCGAAGTTCCTACTGGGCAATGAGCGCACCGGCATCGCGGGGGTCGGGCGCACCAAAGTACGCCTGGCCGAGGTGAAGAAGCACGCCGCGGCCACCGGGGTGCTCGAGGATCCCCTGTTTGCGGCGCGGCTGGCCGAGGCCGAAAACGAGCTGCTGGCACTGGAACTCACGCAGTCGCGGGTGGTCACCGACTCCGCGAACGGGCAGCCCAACCCCGCCTCGTCGGTGCTCAAACTCCGCGGCAGCCAGCTACAGCAGGTGGCCACCGAACTGCTCGTCGAGGTGGCGGGCCCGGACGCACTGCCCGCCGACGGGGAAGGCATTGCGTCCCCGGACTGGGCGCAACACAGTGCGCCGCACTACCTCAACTACCGCAAGACGTCGATCTACGGCGGCAGCAGCGAGGTGCAGCGCAACATCATCGCGTCCACCATTCTGGGATTGTGAGGCAGCCATGGACTTTCAGTTGACCGACGAGCAGACCCTGCTCCGCGACACGACCCGCGACCTGCTGTCGCGCAGCTATGACCCGGAGAGCCGCAACAAGGTCATCGGCTCCGATCTGGGCTGGAGCCGTGAGGTGTGGAGTCAGCTCGCCGACACCGGGATCCTCGGCCTCGGCTTCGACCCGGACGAGGCGGGCCAGATCGAGATCATGGTCGTGCTCGCCGAGGCCGGGCGCCGGTTGGCGCCCGAACCGATCCTGCACGCCGCGCTGGCGCCAGGTGCGCTGATCGCTGAGCTGGGCACCGACGCCCAGAGAGAACAGCTCGACGATGTCGCGGCCGGCCAACGGCTGCTGGCCTTCGCCCACCTGGAACCGGGCCACCGCAAGCCGACCGCAGCTGTGGGCACCAAGGCTGTGCGGCAAGGGGATTCGTGGACGTTGAGCGGACGCAAGAACCCGGTGCTCGCCGGCGACTGCGCCGACACGTTGGTGGTCAGCACCGCCTTGCCGGACGGCGGCACCGGGCTGTTCCTGGTCGACGCGAGCTCCGAAACCCCCGCCATCACCCGTCACCCGTACCGGACCTTCGACGGACAACGCGGCGCGCAGGTCGACTTGGACGCCGCACCGGCCGAACCCCTGGGTGAAGCGGTCGACGCCTCGCAGGCCATCCGCGACGCCATCATCCGCATCCAGTCGGCGCTGTGCGCCGAAGCGGTCGGGGCGATGGAAGAAGCGCTGCGGCTGACCACCGATTACCTCAAGACGCGCAAGCAGTTCGGCGTCACGCTCAACAAATTCCAGGCACTCACCCAGCGGGCGGCCGACATGTACGTATCGCTGGAGTTGGCCCGCAGCATGAGCCTGTACGCGTCGATGTCGATCGCCGACGGCAACCTCGACCCGGTGATCGCCTCGCGCGCCAAGCTGCAGATCGGCCGGTCGGGCCGGCACATCGCGCAGGAGTCGATCCAGATGCATGGCGGAATCGGTGTGACCGCGGAATATCCGGTCGCCCACTACGCGGCCCGGCTCACCGCAATCGAGCACACCCTGGGCACCTCCGGCGACCACCTGCACAATCTGATCGACCACATCGGCGACTACGACTTGGCCCGGCTCTAGCGAATGGCCGAGCTGTCCGGCCGGGTCGTCGAGTTCCTGTCCGGCGGAACCCGCACCGGGATGCTCGGGTACGTCGCCGCCGACGGCAGACCACTGGTCGCCCCGGTGTGGTTCGTCGTCGACGACGGACAGCTGGCGTTCAACACCGGCCGCGACACGTCGAAAGGCCGTGCGCTGGCACGTGATCCGCGAGTCGTGATCTGCGTCGACGATCCCCACCCGCCCTACTCGTTCGTCCAGGTGCAGGGTGTCGCGGCGGTAACGGAGGATCCCCAGGACGTCCTGGACATCGCGACCCGCACCGGCGGCCGGTACATGGGCGCCGACCGCGCCGAGGAGTTCGGTCGCCGCAACTCCGCCCCCGGCGAACTAGTGGTTCGCGTCCGCCCCACTAAGGTCATCACCGGATTCGACATCACTGCCTGACCCGGCAACCGACTGCCGGCCCGGCGCAGAGTCCGCCTCGGACAGCTGACCGACGAGATATTCGGCGAGCCCCCCGATGGTCGGATAGTCGAACACCGCGGTCGCGTTAATCGTGAACTTGCCGCCGAACTGACTATGCAGCCGGTTGCGGAGTTCGATCGCCATCAGTGAATCCGTACCCAGGTCCAGGAACCGACTGGTCGCGGCGGGCGGTTGCGCGAGCCGCAGGAAGTTCTGTACTTCGCGCTGAAGGAATTCGGTCACGAAACCCGCGCGCTGCGGCACCGGTATCTCCATCAGCTGCTTGAGCAGCTCACTGTCGCCCGTGACCTCTCCGACGGCACTCGGCAACACCAGGTCGAGAATCGGTGGACGCGAACTGCCCAGCACCTTCGCCGCACGCTGCCAGTTGGCCTTGATGACGGTGGCCTGGCCGGTTCCATTGGCGACGACCTCGGCCAGGGCGCCCAGCGCGGCCGACGGTTCCAGTGGAATCAGGCCCTGCGCAGTGACATTGGCGCTCGCGGCCGCCGAGGAGGCCATGCCGCCCTGGGCCCAGGGACCGAAGTTGACACCAGTGGCGGGCAGGCCCCGCGCCCTTCTCTGCGCCACCAGACCGTCGAGCAACGCGTTGGCAGTCGCGTAGTTGGCCTGCCCGGGTGAACCGAACAGGCTGGACACCGAGGAGGACACGATGAAGAAGTCCAGATCATCGTCCTTGGTCAACCCGTCTAAATGGCGGGCGCCGAACGCCTTGGGCGCCAACGTTGTCCGGAATCGCTCCAGGTTCTGCTGAGACAGCAGCGCATCGTCGAGCACGCCGGCCAGATGCGCCACCCCGGCGAGCGGCGGCAACTCGGTGCGGATCCGTTCCAGCAGCTTCTCCACCTCGGACTCGTCGCCGACATCGGCCGCCAATACGTGGATGCGGCACTTGTAGCGCTCGGTGATCTCCTCGATGACGCGTTGCGCGTCCGCATCGGGCGCGCGCCGGCTGGTCAACACGATGTCACCGGCCCCGCGTTGGGCCAGATACGAGGCCATGTGCAGACCGATGGCACCGAGGCCGCCGGTGATGAGATAGCTCCGATCGGCCCGCGGCTGCAACGGATTCGGCATCTGCAGCACGATCTTGCCGATATGCCGCGCTTGCTGCATGCGGCGAAACGCCGTCTTCGCCTCCGTCAGCGGGTAGATCTCGGCGGGCAGTGGTGTCCACTCGCCGGCGGCCAACCCGTCCGACACCTCGGCCAGCAGGCCACGGATGCGTTCGGGCTCTTGGAAGGTAACCGTGTCCAGCGCAACGATCTCGTAGGCGATGTCGGGACGGGCCGCCGCCATCTGCTCCGGAGTCCAGATGTCGCGCTTGGCGATCTCGGCAAAGCGGCCATTCTGGGCGGTGGCCCGTACGGTGGCTTCGACAAATCCCTCGTTGGTCAGGCTGTTGAGCACCACGTCGACGCCCGCGCCGTCGGTATCGGCGAGGATTTGGTCGGCGAAATCCGTACTGCGCGAGTCGTAGACGTATTCCACGCCCAGCTTGCGCAGCGCCGCGCGCTTGTAGGTGCTGGCGGTGGCGAAGACGATCGCACCGTGCCGCTGCACCATCTGGATGGCGGCCAATCCGACACCACCGCTGGCGGCGTGGATGAGGACACGGTCGCCGGGCTTCAGCTGCGCCCAGTCGAACGCGAGCCGGGCCGTCAGCGCCGCGGCGGGAATGGTCGCCGCGTCCACCGCGCTCAGCCTGTCGGGAATCGGCGCCAGCAGCTGGGCCGGCACATTGAACCGGCTGGCGAAAGCGCCCTGCATGAAGCCGAAGACGCGTTGGCCGACCTCGAGCCCGCTGACGCCCCCACCCACCTGGGTTACGACGCCGGCGAAGTCGCCGCCGATCGGGCCCGGATCGCCCGGGTAGAGCCCCAGCACATTGAGCACGTCCCGGAAGTTCAAGCCGGCAGCCTCCACCCGGACCTGGACATAGCCCTCGTCCGGCGGCGGCACTTCCGCCTCGGTCAGCCGCAGGTTGTCGATCGCGCCGCGTTCGGTGGGCGCCAGGACGTAGTCGGTTGAACGCGGCACCGCGAGATGACCGCTGCGTGCCCACGGCAACAGCCGGGAGGCCAGCAGCTTTCCTTGTCGCAGCGCGAGTTCCGGTTCGTCGACCGGGGTGGCCAGCAGACTGGCCAACGCCGCAACCGCCTCCGGCGATCCGTCGCAGTCGACCAGCCTGCAGTGCAGCGCCGGTTCCTCGTTGATGGTGGTGCGCCCGAATCCCCAGAGTGCCGCCTGCACTGGGTCGACCGGCTCGCCGGATTCGGTGGCTACCGCCCGATCGGTGACGATCCACAGTCCTCCAGGCAGTTTCACGTCGCCGCGTTGCGCGGTGTGCACGGCGCTGAGCAGGTTGGCGATCTCGGTCTCGATGCGTGCGGCGACCTCAGCGCTCGACTCGCCTCCGCCCGGTGCGGCGGCGCGCCAGACGACGCCCGAGAACGGCAGACCACGTTCGTGGGCCTGCGCCAGCAGCTGTCCCAGGGGCTCGGAATCGGTGGTCCGGTGCAACGGGATGCAGCCCGGCACGCTGGCGGCCAGTTCGTCGAATCCGGCGATCAACCAGGTGCCGTTCGCGGTACTGTCAGTCGGCGCCGGCGGCGGTACCTCGTGCCAGCCAAGGGTGTAGAGCAGTCGGGTGGCGTCGCCGCCAAGGCCGCGCAGCAGCGCCTCGCGGGGTGCGCGTTTCACGGTGAACTCGCGAATTCCTCCCAGCTGGCGGCCATCCCGATTGACGAAATCGAGGTCGAAGACCTGGGTTTCGCTGTTGAGTTCGCTGTTGTGCCACCTCGCGCGGCAATAGAACCGTCGAGGCATCTTCTCCCGCAGCGTCACCTGCCCGTACCGCAGCGGCAAGAAGAGATCGTTGACGCCCTGTTCGGCCGCGAGGAGCGCCGGGAACGCCGGGAAGGCGACGCCGGTGCACAGGTCCATCAGCACCGGGTGCATCGGCTCGGTCCCGAGGTGTTCGGCGAGTTCTTCACCGACCACGATGTCGCCGATCGCCTCACCCTCGCCGAGCCACAGTGACTTCAGGGAACCGGACCAGGTCGGCCCCCACGATAGCTCCAAGTCAGCGAAGGTCTCGAACAACTCCTGAGGACGCATCCGGTTCAGTCGCTCGATCGCTTCGTCGACGGGGACCGCGTCCTCCGACGCCGGTTCGTCGGTGACGGTCACGACGGTGCCTTCGGCGTTCAGCGACCATTCGGCGCTACGTTCACCGTACGGGCGGCTGTGCACTTGGAATGTGGACTCGCCGGCGTCCTGCGGCGGATGCAGGCTCAGCTGTACCTCGCGAGAACTCTTCTCGGGCAGGATGATCGGCTCGTAGAAGAAGATGTCCTTCACACGCGCCGGTGCACCGACCGCGGCCAGTGCCATCGCTGCGTACGTCGCCCCGGGGACGACGACGGTGCCGTAGATGACGTGATCGGATAGCCACGGCTGCGATTTGACGGACAACCTGCTGGTGTAGACGGAGTCACCGGAGGCGAGGTCTTTCGCGTTGCCGAGGATTCCGGACACCGCCGGGCCATCGACGGCGATGCTGGACGTCTTAGGCCAGAACCGGCGGCGCTGGAACGGATAGGTGGGCAGTTCGATCCTGTGCCCGCCGTGACGATGCAGCGCAGCGAAATCGGGGCGATGGCCGCCGACGTAGGCCGCTGCCAGCGCGTCGGCGATCTGGCGCCGGTCGCCGACGCCCTTGCGCAGCGAGACGATCGCCCGGGGCGCGGCCAGGTGCTCCGGCCAGACCTGCACCGCAGCACCGGTCAGCACCGGTTGCGGGCCGATCTCCATCAATACCGAGCACCCGAGCGCCGCGACGGTGCGCATGCTCTCGGCGAACTGCACCGGCTGGCGGGAATGCCGCCGCCAGTACTGAGCGTCGAGTGGCGTCTGGGGCGTCAGCACGGCGCCGGTGCGGTTGCAGACCAGCGGCATCGTCGGGGCGGCGAACTGCAATTGCGCTGCGTACGACTCGAATTCTGCGAGCACCGGATCCAGCAGTTCCGAGTGGAAGGCGTGGCTGGTCTGCAGCCAGGTGCAGCGGATCCCCTCGTCGCCGAAGCTGTCGACGATCTGCTCCAGATCCTCACCCGGCCCCGAAAGCACGGTGTTGGGTCCGTTGTAGGCGGCGACCGACACCCGCGGGAATTCGCCGGCGGCCTCCTCGACGTGCTTGGCGTCGGCGAACACCGCCACCATTCGCCCACCTTCGGGCAGGCTGCCGAACATCCGGCCGCGCTCGGCCATCAGCCGGGCGCCGTCCTCGAGACTGAACACGCCCGCCACACACGCCGCCGCGTATTGGCCCACGCTGTGCCCCAGCACCACATCGGGTTCGATCCCCCAGGACTGCCACAGCCGGGCCAGGCCCATCTCGACCGCGAAAAGTGCCGGCTGCGCAAACGACGTGTGCCGCAGCCTTTCTCCGGCTTCGCCGCCGGTTTCACGATCGGTGGCGAAGAGCACCTCCAGCAAGGGAAGCGGCAGGATGTCACTGACCGCGTCCGCACAACGTGTCACGGTTTCGGCGAAAAATGGCTCGGTGTCGAACAACTCACGCGCCATCCCCGGATATTGGCTGCCCTGGCCGGTGAACAACCAGGCCGTCGTCGGGTGGTGAGTGTGCTCGCCACGTACGACACCGGGTCGCAGCCGGTCCTCGGCCAATTCGGCCAGGGCCTCGCGCGCGCCCTCGACCGAATCCACGACCAGCGCGGCGCGATGTTCGAAGTGTGAACGGCCCGTTCCGGCGGTGCGGCATACCTCGTCGAGGTCCACGTCCGGGTGGGCGCCCAGCCAGGCCTCGTAACGTCGGGTCAACGCCGCCAGTGCTTCCGGTGACCGCGCGGACAGCGTCAGCACCTTTACCTGTTCAGCCTGAGCTTCCGACGCCGACTTCGTCGCGACTCCGTCCTCGGCTGCAGCTGGCGCCGGGCCCTCCTCGATCAGCACGTGCGCGTTGGTGCCGGTGAATCCGAACGAGCTCACGCCGGCGCGCCGGGGCCTGCCACTGGTCTGCCACGGCATCGACTTGTCCACGACCCGCACCGGCAGCGAATCCCACGGGATGTGCGGCGACGGCTTCTCGAAGTGCAGGCTCTGCGGCAGTACCTCATGCTGCAGCGACAACACGACCTTGATCAAACCCGCTGCACCCGAGGCTGATTCGGTGTGGCCGATGTTGGTCTTCACTGACCCCATCAGCAATGGCCGGTCCGCGTCACGCATGACACCGTAGGCGGCCGCGGCCGCCTGCACCTCGATCGGATCACCCAGCGGCGTGCCCGTCCCGTGCGCCTCGAGGTAGTCGACGTCGCCGCCGGCCCAACCGGCGCGAGCCAGCGCCGTCCCGATGAGCCGTTGCTGCGCACCACCATTGGGCACCGTCAAACCGCTGGACGCTCCGTCCTGGTTCACCGCGCTGCCGGAAATGACCGCGCAGATCCGGTCGCCATCACGCTGCGCATCGCTCAACCTCTTGAGTACCAGGATTCCGCAGCCTTCACTGCGCACGTAACCGTCGGCGGAGGCGTCGAAGGTCTTGCATCGCCCGACAGGGGAAAGCATCCTCGCGCGGGAGGCGGCGATGACCGTCACCGGCGAAAGCAAGACGTTTACACCGCCGGCCAACGCCATGTCGCAGTCACCGGAGTGCAGTGCCTGGACGGCTTGATGGACGGCCACCAGCGCCGAGCTGCATGCGGTGTCGACTGCCATGGCCGGTCCTTCGAGTCCAAGCGCGAAAGCAACCCGGCCGGAGATGGCGTTGAGCGCGTTGCCGGTGATGAAGTAGGGCTCGATCTTGTCGATCGACTCCGACGACAGCAGATGCGCATACTCGTTGGCGGCCACCCCGGCGAAGATGCCGGTTCGGCTGCCGCGCAGCGCCGCCGGTGAGTACCCGGCCCGTTCCAGACCCTCCCATACCGTTTCAAGCATCAGCCGCTGCTGTGGCTCGATCCAGACGGCCTCGCGGGGGGAAATCCCGAAGAATTCGGGATCGAATCCGTCGATTTCGTCGAGGAATCCGCCGAACCGCGTGTAGGTCTTGCCCGGGGTGTCCGGGTCCGGGTCGTAGAACTCGTCGATGTCGAATCGGTCCTCCGGGACCTCCCGGATCGCATCGACGCCTCCAGACAGCAACTCCCAGAAGGCTTCCGGATCGGGTGCGCCGGGGAAGCGGCACGACACCGCGACGATTGCGATCGGTTCATCCGTGCGCGTCGCCACCGCCGATGCCGGCTGGGACCTTGTTTTGGAGGATGCCTGATCGCTGAGCTCGAGCACGTCGTCGAGCAGGTAGTCGGCCACGTCGGACAGCCGCGGGTGATCCATCGCCAGGGTGGCCGGGATCTGCTTGCCCACGCCTTGCTCGATGCGGCGCCGCAATTCGACGGCCATCAGCGAATCCATGCCGAGGTCGAAGAACCCCGCGTCCTCGCGGATCTCCGCGGCATCCACGCGCGTCACCTCTGCTACCACGTCACGCAGGTAATCGGTCAGGAGTTTCTTGCGCTGCTGCACCGGAGCGCCGGTGAGCCGCTCGACCAACGGGGTCTTGCCAGTCGTTGTCACCGCAGGCACCGCATCGGGCACCTCGCGCTCCAGCTCCGCCAGGAACGCCCGCCTACCCGCTTGCTGGTAGAGCGGCAGGAAGCGGGCCCAGTCGATCCGGGCGACGACTCCTTGCGCGGGGCCGTGCGCCGGAGCGGACGCCACGACGTCGGCCAGACCTGCAAGTGCATCGGCAGGTGACAACGTCCGCACCCCGCGCTGATCCAGTCGCGCACGAGATTCCGCGTCGGCCATGCCCGCCGACCACGGCCCGAAATTGACGCTGCCCCCGAGGATGCCCTGCTCGCGCAGGCGCCAGGGCAGCCCGTCGAGGAAGGCGTTGGCCGCGCCGTAGGCGCTCTGGCCGAATCCGCCCCACACCGAGGCGATCGAGGACGTGCTGATGAAGAAGTCGAGCTTTAGATCGGTCGCCGCTTCGCTCAAATGCCAAGCACCCCAGACCTTGCCGGCGAAGACGCGATCGACCTCGGCGTCCTGTAGTGCGCTCAGCGGGGTGGTGCCGATCTCGCCCGCAGCGTGGACGATGCCGGCCAGCGGCGGCAGCTCGGCCTGCACGCCTGCCAGCAGGCGTGCGACGTCGTGCGCGTCGGCGACATCGGCGGCAACGACGCGGATTTGGCAACCGTGCTGTTCGCTCAGGGCATCGATGCGCCGTTGTGCGGCCTCGGTTGGGGCGCGTCGACCGGTCAGCACCAGATGCCCGGCACCGTGCGCGGCCAGGTACCCGGCAATCTCCAGCCCGATCGCACCCAGTCCGCCCGTCACTAAATACGTTGCGTGGTTTCGCAGTTGCAGCGGTGTACCGCTCGGCGGCTCGCTGCGCCGAACCAACCGGGGAACGTAGACCGCCTGATCGCGCAGCGCGAGCTGATCTTCCCTGATGGCCGGGCCGTGCGGCGTGGTGATCCGGTCGATGAGCGCAGACCATTCGCCGGCAGTACCTTCCGACAAGTCCGCCAGGCCGCCCCACACGTGCGGGTGCTCCAGCGATGCGGCACGCCCGAATCCCCACAGGCAGCTCTGATGCGGCGCCACCGTGTCCGTGTTGATGACGCGCTGTGCCCCTTGGGTCACGACCCAGATGGGGCTGCGTAGTTCAGCGGCGACCGCGGCGCTGAACAGCCGGCGTGTTCCGCCAAGGATCCGGTGTTGCATCCGCAACAGTGACCGCATCGATGGTGTGGTCCCGGCCTCCAGGGCCGCGACGTGCACGATGCATAGCGTCGAATCGTCTGCTGCCGCAGCGCGCAACGTGTCCGCCAGCCGTTCGGTGTCTGCGTCGGACAACGGCAACGCGACGACCCGGTGCCGGTGGTTGTGTGCACTCAGCACGTCGACCAACGGCTGGACCGCATTGACATCGTCGACGACGACGACCCAACTGGATCCCTCACCCACTTCGGTGCGGGAGAGTGGAGCAGTTGATTTGTCCCAGCGGATCTCGTAGCGGTCGTCCGCGATGGAGTGGGCCGTGCGTTGTTGGTTGTGTTGTGCCGCAAGCTTGGTGAGTACATCCAGAGTCTGATGATCACCGCCCACACCGTCAAGCAGGGTCGCGAGCTCCTCGATCCGGCCGTCCTCGAGAAGGCGGATGGCCTGGGTGCGCGCCGCCATGGGCTGTTGTTGGTCGACAGGATCGCGATTGTCCTCCCGATTGTCCCGAAACGAGTATTGCCGGCGCTCGAACGGATACGTGGGCAGATCGAGCTTTTGGGCGTGCGCCTGCCGTAACGCGTCGAAGTCGGGCACGTGGCCCAGGACATAGCTATCGGCGACGGCTTCGATGATCTGCCTGTGGTCGGCGGTGTTTCGGCGCAAAGAGGTGATCGCCCGCGGCGCGGTGGCCGGGTCGGGCCATGCGCCCAGGGCAGCCGCGGTGAGAACGGGTCGTGGGCCGATCTCCAGCAACACCTTGCAATTCAGGTCGGCAAGGGTGCGCACGCTCTTGGCGAATTCCACCGGTTGACGCGCGTGACGGCGCCAGTAGGCGCCATCGAGTTTCACGCTCCGGCCGAGCGCGGCGCCGGTGCGGTTGTCAATCAAAATCCGTTGTGGCGCATTGAAGTTGAACCTCTCCGCAGACGATTCAAATTCGTCGAGGATCGGGTCCAGCAACGCCGAGTGGAACGCGTGGCTGGTGTCCAGCCAGTCACACCGGACACCGTCGACCTCCAGTCGAGCCACCGCCTGCTCGAGATCCGCTGCGGGTCCGGACAATACGGTGTTGGCGCCGTTGTAGGCGGCGACAGACAGGCTGGGGAACTCGTCGGTCAGGCGCTCGGCCCGCTCGGCGGCGGTGAACACCGCGACCATCCGGCCACCCGGCGGCAGACTGCCGAAGAGACGGCCACGTTCGGCCATCAGCAGCGCGCCGTCCTCGAGACTGAATATGCCCCCGACGCAGGCCGCCGAATACTGGCCGACGCTGTGGCCCAGCACCACGTCCGGCTGGAAGCCCCACGACTGCCAGAGCCGGGCCAGGCCCATCTCCACCGCGAACAAGGCGGGCTGCGCGTAGGAGGTCTGCCGCAGCGTCGCTTCGCCATCCGGGCCGTCCACGTCGAAAATCACTTCCAGCAGAGGCTTTTCGAGAAGGTCAGCGACCGCGGCAGCGCAACGATTCAGCGTCTCGGCGAACACCGGCTCGGTGTCGAACAACTCCCGAGCCATGCCGGGGTACTGGCTGCCTTGACCGGTGAACAGCCAGGCCGTCTTCGGTGTGTCATGGGATTCTCCGCGAAACAAACCGGGCGCCGGGCGGTCGTCCGCGATTGCGCCGAGTAGCTCGATCGCAGCTTCTCTGGAATTGACCACCAACGCGGCGCGCTGCTCCAAGTGTGCGCGCCCCACCCCGGCGGTGAAGCACACGTCCGCCAGGGTGGCCTCCGGGTGCGCTATCAACCAGCTTCGATATTCCCCGGCGAGTTGCACCAACGCGGCGGGGGTTCGCGCCGAGAGCGGAAGGATGCTGAGCCGTCGGTCCCCGGGCTGCCCGACCGGAACCGGTGCCGCCCGCTCGGGCGCTTCGGAGAGAATCACGTGAGCGTTTGTCCCGGCGAACCCAAATGAGCTGATTCCCGCGATGCGCGGCTGCCCGTTGCGTTCCCAGGTGGTGGCCTCCTTGACAACCTGCACCGCAAGCCGGTCCCAGGGGATGTGGGGCGATGGGTTCTGAAAGTGGAGGTGCTGCGGCAGTAACTCGTTCTCGAGCGACAGGATGACTTTGATCACACCCGCGATACCCGCGGCCGCTTCCAGGTGTCCGATGTTCGTCTTCACCGAGCCCATCAGCAGCGGCTGGCCGGGTTCGCGCCCGGCGCCGAGCACCGCACCCGCGGCCTGGGCCTCGATGGGGTCGCCCAGCGAGGTCCCGGTGCCGTGCGCTTCGAGGTACCCGACGTCGCGCGGTTGCAGGTCGGCGCGCTTCAGCGCGTCGGTGATGACCCTTTGCTGGGCAACGCCGTTCGGCACCGTCAATCCCCCGGATGCGCCGTCCTGGTTGATCGCGCTGCCGCGGATGACGGCCCGAATCCGGTCGCCGTCGCGGATGGCGTCCTCGAGGCGCTTGATCACGATGACGCCGCATCCCTCGCCGCGCACATAGCCGTCCGCCGCCGCGTCGAATGTCTTGCATCGGCCGTCGGGCGCGAGCATGTGCGCGCTGGAGAACGTGATCATGGTCGCCGGGGTGAGCAGGACGTTTGCGCCGCCGGCAAGCGCGAGGTCGCATTCTCCCAAGCGCAGCGCTTGGCACGCCTGATGGATGGCCACCAGCGACGAGCTGCACGCCGTGTCGACGGCCACCGCGGGACCCTGCAGCCCCAACCGATAGCTGATCCGGCCCGCTGCCGCGGCACTCGACGTCCCGATGGCCATGTAGGCCTCGATCTCGGGGTAAGTCAGCTCGTCGGACGCCATTCCCAGGTAGTCGTGGGTGGCCAAACCAACGAAGACACCAGTGTTGGTGTTAGCCAGCGCCGTTGGCGCGGTACCCGAATGCTCGACCGCACGCCACGCGGTCTCCAGCAAGATCCGGTGCTGCGGGTCCATCAACCTGACCTCGCGCGTCGACATACCAAAAAACGGCGCGTCGAACCCCGTCACGTCATCGACAAAACCGGCACGACGGGTCACGACCTTGCCGGGCACACCGGGTTCCGGGTCGAAGAATTCGTCGACATCCCACCGGTCCTGCGGCACCTCCGATATCGCATCCCGGCCTTGGCTCAACACATCCCAGAACTCATTCGCATCCGCGGCGCCGGGAAAACGCGCCGCGTAGCCGACGATCGCAAAACCCGATGCCGGCTCGCTCAAACCCTCGACGGATGCCATGCGCTTCGTCCTCCTTGGCCGGTCAAGATGCGATCCGCGCGGCAGGCCGGTTGCGCTCCGGAATCATCCGAAGTCCAGCACTGCGGTTGCAGCGCTCGCACCGCGCAGCGACGGCCTGAGCGGCCGCCGCCCTGCTCCCCTCCCGGCCGTTCGATCGAACAACGGCCCACCGGATCCGTCAGCGAGTGTAGGCGGTGGCCCGCGCATGCCTGCGACAGCGATCGCCGCGAGGGTTATCTTGGTGTCGCCCGACGTGGCCGGAGTGGAGCCGTTAAACCGAGGAGGACGTAGTTTTGCGCATCGGGAAGATTACGATCGGCTCACTCGATGAATGGACGGTTACCCCAGGGTCGGTCACCTCGTGGCACCCGACGGCCGCGGCCCGCGAAAAGGTCCGACAAGCGCCGGTCAGCTCCGTGCCGGTCAGCTACATGCAGGGCCAACATCTTCGAAACTATGTGGAACGGACCGCTGCGGGGCTCAACTTCTCCCGGCAGATCATCGCTACCTGTGAAGTACCTGGGACTTGTGATGTCGCGGCCATGAATCACGCCGTCAACGCGTATCTGCGTCGGCATGACACGTTCCGCAGTTGGTTCGAGCACACCGGTGACGGCGAGTTCGTCAGGCGTACCACCAGCGATCCTGCGGACATCGAATTCACGCCGATCGACCACGGCCACATGACTGTTGACGAGATACACGCCCATGTCGTGGCCATACCGAACCCGCTGGAGTGGGGCTGCTTCACGTTCGGAATCATCCAATGCGAGGGGCACTTCACTTTCTTTGCCGCGATGGATCATGTCCACGGGGACGCGACGTTGATCGGCACAACGATGATGGAAGCCAACGGAATGTATACCGCGTTGAGCGGAGGCGGTGAGGCCCTCGTCCTTCCCGAAGCCGGCAGCTTCGATGATTTCTGCATTCGCGAACGCGAGTACACGTCATCGTTAACCGTAGATTCGCCCGAGGTGCGCGCGTGGATTGACTTCGCCGAGAACAACAATGGCGGGTTTCCTGAATTCCCCCTCCCGCTGGGTAATCCATCGGCGTCAAGTCGCAGTGAAATGGCCTCCGAACTCCTGATGGACCCGGCACAGACGGAGCGATTCGAATCGGCCTGCGCGGCGGCCGGCGCGCGCTTCGTCGGCGGGTTGTTCGCCTGCTTCGCCCTGCTGGAGCACGAGTTCACGGGCGCTCTCACGTATTACGGGCTGACTCCGAGGGATTCCCGCACAGCCGCCGACAATTTCATGACCCAGGGTTGGTTTACCGGCTTGATCCCGATCACCGTCCCCATCGCCGCGGCCTCTTTCGGAGATGCCGCATGGGCGGCGCAGGCTTCTTTCGATTCGGGTCTGGAGATGGCGAAAGTGTCTTACTATTGCGTGTTGGAATTGGCGCCGTGGCTAGGCTGGCCACGGGCGAACTTTCCGGTGTCGAACTTCTTTCATGGCGGCGCCGCTCCACTCAACGCCATTCTTGCCGCGGCCGACCTGGGTCTTGCGGACAACATCGGAATCTATCCCGACGGCCGGTATTCGTATCAGCTGACCATTTATGTATTCCGGTACGGGGAGGGCACGGTAATGGCGATCATGCATCCCGACAACCCGGTCGCCCGAAAATCGGTTAGCCGTTACATGGCGGCGATGAAGTCCGTGTGCGGGCGGGTGGCTGGTAGCGGGCACTGGGGACGCGTCGCGTAGCGTGGAGCCATTCGATGGCTAGGGCCTTTCTGAAAGCGCGGATTCCGGTTGGACCCACCACGAATTTGCGCGGCTTGACAGAGCGTCGGCGAGCCTCGCCGACGGGCGCACGCGACTGCGCCGACCAGGGTCGAGGTTGATATGCGACGGTTGGCTGATTTTGTGGTGCGATGGCCCTGGGCAGTGGTCGGGCTCTGGGTCGCGATCGCGGTCGCGCTACCACTGACATTGCCGTCCCTGAGCGAGATGGCCCAGAAGCATCCGCTCGCTATCTTGCCCAGCGATGCACCGTCGAGCGCCACCGCTCGAAAGATGACCCAGGCGTTTCACGAATCGGGCTCGGACGACCTCCTGTTGGTGGTTCTGACCGACGACAAGGGACTTGGTCCTTCCGACGAAGCCACGTACCGCAAACTGGTGGACGCGCTGCGCCAGGACACGCGAGATGTCGTGATGGTGCAGGATTTCGTCAGTACGCCGCCCCTGCGCTCGGTCGTGACCAGCAAGGATCACAAAGCGTGGGTGCTGCCGGTCGGCGTTGCGGGCGAGTTGGGCACTCCCCAGTCGTACGCCGCTTTCGACCGGATCGGCGACATCGTCAAACACACCGTGACCGGGAGTCCCCTGACGGTAAACGTCACCGGCCCCGCGGCAACCGTCGCCGACCTCACCGTCGCGGGCGATCAGGATCGGCTGCCGATCGAGCTGGCGATCGCGGTTCTGGTGCTCATCGTCCTGCTGGTGATCTACCGCAGCGCGGTCACCATGCTGTTGCCGTTGCTGACGATAGGCATATCCCTGGTGATCGCGCAGGCGGTGGTAGCGGGCTACTCCTATTTCACCGGCTCGGGCGTCTCGAACCAGTCCATCGTGTTTCTTAGCGCCATAATGGCCGGCGCCGGAACGGATTACGCGGTCTTCCTCATCAGCCGCTATCACGACTATTTGCGGTCGGGTGCGAATTCCGAACAGGCGATCAGGCGCGCGATGATCTCGATCGGAAAAGTGATCGGCGCGTCCGCAGCCACGGTCGGAATCACATTTCTCCTCATCAGCTTCGCCCGAATGGGCGTGTTCAAGACGGTCGGTGCGTCGTCGGCGATCGGAATCGGCGTGGCATTCCTCGCCGCGGTGACGTTGCTGCCGGCAATTCTGGTGCTCGCGGGGCCGCGTGGCTGGGTCAAGCCGCGTCGCGAACTGACCGCCCGGTTCTGGCGGCGTTCGGGCATCCGCATCGTGCGCAGGCCCAGGGCCAATCTGGTCGCCAGTGTGCTGGTGTTGATCATCCTGGCCAGCTGCGCCGGCTTGGTGCGCTACAACTACGACGACCGCAAGGCCCTGCGTTCTTCCGCTCCGAGCTCCATCGGCTATGCCGCGCTGGATCGTCATTTCCCGGTCAATCAATCCATCCCGGAGTACATCCTCATCCAATCACCGCACGACCTTCGCACGCCGAAGGCCCTTGCCGATTTGGAACAGATGGCGGACCGAGTTAGCCAACTGCCGAATGTCGCCGCGGTCAGCGGCATTACGCGTCCCACCGGAAACGTGCCTGAACAATTCCGGGCCACGTATCAGGCGGGCGCTATCGGCACCCTGCTGGCCGGCGGCTCCACCATGATCAACGATCACACCGATGACCTCAACCGGCTGGTCGCAGGTGCCGGCACGCTGGCCAACAGCCTCGGCGATGTCCGCGGCCAGGTCAACCAGCTCGCCGCCAGTTTGCAGGAACTGGAGAGTGCCTTTTCCTCCGCGAAGAACCAGTACAGCGGAGACGCCCTGGTCAAACAGGTCGACATCGCGGCCCAGCTCGTCGACCATGTCAATGCGCTCAGCAATGCCATGGGCTGGAACTTCTCGGCGGCCAAGAACGTGTTCGCCTGGATAGGCCCGGTGCTCGCGGCGCTGCAGGGTAACCCGATATGCGATGCCGATCCGTCGTGCAGCGCCACCCGCGGAACATTTGAGCAACTGGTCGGCAGCCGCGATCAAGCAGACCTCGACGCGATCAATGACTTGGCCCACCAACTGCAGGACTACCAAGACAAAAGGGCTCTGAAAGCCTCGACCGACCGCGTGCGTGCCGCGTTGGGAAAGCTCACCAATGTGCTGCACTCCATGGGGATGGACAAACCCGGTGGCATGCAGGCGAATTTGAACGGTGTGCAGGATGGCGCAAACCGACTCGCCGGTGGGAGCCGGCAGGTGGCCGACGCGGTGGCTCAACTCGTCGACCAAGTCAAACAGCTCGGCGCCGGGCTCAATGAGTCGGCGGCATTTCTGTTGTCGCTGAAACGCGACGCGGCTCAACCGGCGATGGCCGGGTTCAACATCCCGCCCCAGCTGCTGCACTTAGAGGAGTTTCAGAAGGCGGCCAAGGTATTCATTTCCCCAGACGGACACTCGGTGCGGTATTTGGTTCAAACCAAACTGAATCCGTTCAGCACCGAAGCCATGGATCAGGTCAATTCGATCACTGCGGCCGCGCGGGGCGCGCAACCGAATACCGCGCTGGCTGATGCCACGATTTCGATGGCGGGGTACACCGTTGGCCTGAAGGACACCCGCGACTACTACCAGCACGACATCCGGTTCATCATCGCGGTAACCCTGTTCGTCGTGCTACTGACCTTGATCGCACTGCTGCGTGCAATTGTCGCACCGCTGTATCTGGTTGCCTCCGTGGTCATTTCGTATTTGTCGGCGGTGGGCATTGGCGTACTGGTATTTCAGTACCTACTCGGCCAGCAATTACATTGGAGCGTTCCCCCGCTGGCATTCGTGGTGTTGGTAGCGGTGGGAGCCGACTACAACATGCTGCTCGTCTCGCGAATGCGTGAGGAGTCTTCGCACAGCATGCGTTACGGCATCGTTCGCACCCTGAGTTCGACGGGCGGTGTCATCACTGCGGCAGGTCTGATCTTCGCCGCCTCGATGTGCGGCCTCCTGTTCTCCAGCATCGGCACCGTGGTCCAGGGCGGTTTCGTGATCGGTGCGGGAATCTTGCTGGACACCTTCTTGGTGCGCACCATCACGGTTCCCGCCATCGCCGCGCTGGTCGGACGGGCGAACTGGTGGCCGTCCCGAGTGGGTGATCGGCCGTCGCCGGCCGGACGCGGCGAGCTGCAACCCGGTTAGCGCGTACACATGAGGTGTGTGAGACTACGAAACGAATCCGAGCGGTCAGGATTAGGGATGAAGAAAGTACTCGCAGGAGTTACGGCGCTGGTAACCGTTGGCGCCACAGCATGTTTCGGCGTCGTAACCGCGTCGGCTGACGACACGCCCATCGGCGGGCCGCCGACCCCCGGGGCGCCGGGCGACCAGACCGCGTTCGCCCTCGGCGGCGCCCACGTTCTGGGCATCCCCTACGACGAGTACATCCGCCAGGAGGGCGCCCAGTGGTTCCCCGGGCAGAAGCGAGAAATCGTCCGCTACCCGGCGGGGCAGGTTCAGGGCCACGTGCTGGAGCGACTCTTTCCGGGCATCGGAAAGGTCGGCGATGAGCTGTTCCCCGGCCTGGGTCTGGACGGCCCCAGCGTCGGCCAGTCGGTCGACGTGGGGATAAACAATCTCGACGCGTCGATCCGCGCCGGTCGCCCCGGTACGGCGATCGGCTTGTCCGAGGGCGGGTTCGTGGTCGATGGCGAGCAGGCTCGGCTTGCCAATGACCCGACCGCTCCCCCGTCGGACACATTGAACTTCGCCACATTCGGCGACCCGATCGGGCGGCACGCGTTCGGCCAGAGTTTCCTGACTGCGATGTTCCCGGTCGGCAGCGTCGTTCCGGCACTCGACTACACCATGCCGCCGCCGTACGAGAGCCAGTACGACACGAACAGGTTCGTGGCCGCCTACGACTCGATTGCGGACTTCCCCGACCGGCCGGACAACATGTTCGCTCTCGCCAACACGCTCCTAGGCCTCGCCACGGGTCACACCGCGGTGGCCTTCACGAACCCGAGCATGGTGCCGCCGCAGAACATCAGGACGACCATCAACTCCCGGGGCGCGAAGGACACGACGATCATGGTCCCGGAAAAACACCTTCCCCTTGTCATGCCGCTGGCCTACATCGGGATTCCGGAAGACACGCTGAACAAGCTGGACGCAATCCTGATTCCCCGGGTGAACGCGGGCTATTCGCGGAACGACGACCCGTCGACCGCTCCGGTCCAGGTGGACCCGGTGCACGGATTCGACCCAGCCGAAGTCACCGCGCCGGCCAACCAGGCGACATTCGGCGGCGGCGCCGACCCGCTCTCGCAGATCCTCAGCGGTGCCACGTCCGTGTTGTCCCATGGCACCGGCTGAGAACGCGCCTATGTCTGGATCATCGATTCTCTCCATGCTGCACGGACGTGCCAGCCTGCGGCCCCACGACGTGGCGTACACGTTCACCGATTACGAGGGCGACCCGGCGGGTGTTCCCGAGAGTCTCACGTGGTCGCAGGTATCCCGCCGAACGCTGAACGTGGCGCGCGAACTCGGCCCGCACGGTTCGGCCGGGGACAGGGCGGTGATCCTGGCTCCCCAGGGCCTCGATTACATTGCGGCCTTCCTGGGGTCCATGCAGGCTGGCCTCATCGCGGTTCCGCTCCCGCTGCCGCATCGCGGCTCGAGCGATGAGCGGGTAAGTACGGTCCTTGCCGACACGTCGCCCTCGGTTGTGCTCACCACGTCCGAGGTCGCCGAAGATGTCGCCGAATATGTCGATCGTTCACGCATGGAAGACGTGCCGAAGATCGTCGAAATCGATTCGATGAATCTGGATGTCGAGGGCGGAACACACTTTCTGACAGCAGATTTGCCTAGCCTCGCGTACCTGCAGTACAGCTCGGGTTCGACCCGCACGCCGACCGGCGTGACGATCTCGCACCGCAATCTGCAGGTGAATTTCGAGCAGCTGATGCGCAGCTTCTTCGCGGACTCCCATGGCAAGGCCCCGGCGAATGCCACGCTTGTGTCGTGGCTGCCGTTTTACCATGACATGGGTTTGGTGCTGGGGGTTTGCGCGCCGATCCTGGGCGGCTATCGCGGCGAGCTGATGAGTCCGATCGCATTCCTGGAGCGGCCGGCCAGGTGGATGCGATCCCTGGCTGAGAATCCGTCCACCTGGTCGGCGGCGCCTAACTTCGCCTTCGACTTGGCGGCCCGCAAGACACGCGACAGTGACCTTTCCGGGCTCGACCTCTCCGGCGTGCTCGGCATCATCAGCGGTGCCGAACGTGTCGAGCCGGCCACCCTTAATCGATTCGTTGACCGGTTTGCTCACTTCGATTTTCGGGACCACATGCTGCGTCCGTCATTCGGCTTGGCCGAGGCAACCGTCTTCGTGGCGACCGGTACCTGGGGTGACTCATCGACGGTTCACTTCGAACTCGAAGAGCTGTCCGCGGGTCGCGCTCGGCGGTGTGCGGCCGGGACCGGCGCGGCGCTGGTGAAATACAAAGTGCCGCAATCACCCACGCTGCGAATCGTCGACTGCGACACCAACCGCGAGTGCCCGCAGGAGTTGGTCGGCGAGATCTGGATACACGGCGCCAATGTGGCCGAGGGCTACTGGTGCAAACCGCCGGAGGAACAGACCTGCTTCGACGCAATGCTCGTGGACCCGTCCCCGGGTACGCCCGCGGGCCCCTGGCTGAGAACCGGCGACCTGGGTTTCATTCACGAGGGTGAGCTGTTCATCGTCGGCCGCATCAAGGATCTGCTGATCATCCGTGGGCGCAATTATTATCCCGAGGACATCGAGGCGACGGTCCAGGAGATCACCGGTGGTCGGGTCGCGGCGATATCGGTTCCGGTGAACAGTACGGAGAAGCTCGTCACCGTCATCGAGCTCAAGAAGCGAGACGATTCCGACGAGGAGGCGATGCGCTGGTTCGCCTCCGTCAAGACCGACGTCATCTCGGCGATTTCCAACGCGCACCGCGTGAATGTCGGGGACCTCGTTCTGGTACCGCCCGGGTCAATTCCCACCACCACGAGTGGCAAGATCCGGCGCGCCGCCTGTATCGAGCAGTACAACCGGGACCAATTCGCCCGGTTGGACGCCTAAGCGCGGCCGGCGGGCGCGCACCGAGAATGCCGATGTTGGTCACTGTTTTGTTGATGGCGGTTGCCGTCAGTGTCGAACCGGTCCGAATCGGGATGACGGTACTCATGCTGAACAGGCCGAGACCGGCGCTGCAACTGCTCGCGTTTCTGTCTGGCGGTTTCGCAATGGGAATGACGGTGGGTCTGGTTGTCTTGTTAGTCTTTCGCCGCAGATTGCTCGGCTCCACCCACTTCGCATTGCCCGAGGTTCAGATTCTGATCGGGTTCCTCGCGCTGTTGTTCGCGGTGGTGGTGGCCGCCGACGTGCCGGCGCGGTTGGGCTCGCGCCCAGCAAGATTGGCGACACCGGCCCGACGATTGCTGAGCGGGCATTCGCTGTCCGTCGCCGGGATCGCCGGTCTCGGGATCGCGTTGCCGTCGGTCGACTATCTGGCCGCGCTCGCCGTCATCGTGGTCTCCGGCGCGACGGCCCTGACGCAAGTCGCAGCGCTGTTGATGTTCAACGTCGTGGCCTTCGCGCTCGTGGAGTTTCCGCTGCTGGCCTATCTACTGGCGCCGAAGGCGACCGCCACGTCGGTGGCGGCGCTGCACAACTGGATTCGATCGCGTCGCCGCTTCGAGGTTGCAATACTGCTGGCCGCGGCCGGCTGTGCGTTCCTCGCAGTCGGCATGGCCGGTCTTTGACCCATTCTCAAAACGCCCCGTAACCGCTGACTAATAATGAGTCCAACCCGCAGCGGCAAAGGAGCCATGATGAGCACAACCAGCACTGACCGTCCCTTACGCGTCATCCAGTGGACGACCGGGAACATCGGGCGACGTTCGCTGCACGCCATCATCGGCAGACCGGACATGGAGCTGGTCGGGGTGTATGCGCACGGGGCGGACAAGGTCGGGGTGGACGCTGCCGAACTGGCCGGCTGGCCGGAGCCGACCGGCGTGCAAGCGACGAATGACATCGACGCGCTGCTCGCCCTGGGCGCCGACGCGTGTTGCTATAACCCGTTGTGGCCCAACGTCGATGAGTTGGTGCGGTTGCTGGAAGCGGGTGTCAACGTGTGCTCCAGCGCGGCCTGGATCACCGGGGGAAAGCAGACACCTGAGGACCGCGAACGCATCGCGGACGCCTGCAAGCGAGGCGGATCGACGATCTTCGGCAGCGGGGCGCACCCGGGCATGACGAACATGGTCGGCATGGTGCTCAGCGGCGCCTGCGAACGCGTCGACGAGATCCGCATCACCGAGTCCGTGGATTGCTCGACCTACGAATCAGCGGAAACGCAAACGGCGATGGGATTCTCGCAGGATCCCGACACGCCGGGGCTGGCCGAAAGCGTGCGGCGCGAAAGCGAGGTCTTCGCCGAATCGGCCGCGATGATGGCCGACGCGATCGGGGCGAGGCTGGACCGGATGACGTTCGACGTCACCTTCACCGCCGCCACCGGCGATTCCGATCTGGGCTTCATGCAGATCCCCGCGGGAACGGTCGGCGGTGTCTATGGCTTCCACCGCGGCTGGGAGGGCGACCGCAACGTGGTCAGCGTCGGGTTCAACTGGACCATGGGCAATCACGTGGTGCCGCCCAAGCCGCTCGAGCACGGCCACGTCATCCAGGTGTTCGGGCTGCCCAACATGCGCACCGTCCTGCATTGCCTGCCGCCGAAGGATTGGACGGAGCCCGGGTTCATGGGGTTGGGAATGATCTACACCGCGATGCCGGTTACTAATGCGGTCCCGGCAGTGGTGGCCGCCGAGCCCGGGATCGTGACGCTTGCCGATTTGCCGCCGGTCACCGGCCGGGTGGCGCGGTAGGCGCCCGGAACGATATGCCGTTCGCCACATCGGAGGCCCCCGGAGGAACGCTTGCGTGCACTAAGGTTTAGAGTGCTTAGCTGAGCAAATCGTCGACAGACATCGGTGTCGTCGGCGACGTAGTTGAGCTTTGCGGCAGCGCCGGGGTGGCGGTCAAGCGGAAGGCGGTCAGGTGGTGGCTAGTCCAGACTCAGGTCCACGCACCGGCGCCGTAGCCCGTGTGCTCAAGCGGGCGTGGATACCGCTGGTTTTGGTGGTGGTGCTGGCCTTTTCGGCATTGATCGTGTCGCGGCTCCACAAGATTTTCGGCTCGGAGGATCTCAACGCGAACGCCGGCAAGGGGATCGAAATCGTGCAGTTCAACCCGAAGGTCGTGGTCTACGACGTCACCGGGCCGCCCGGGGCCACCGCCAACATCAACTACTGGGACGAGAACGCCAACACCCATCAGGTCAACGCGGCGCCGCTGCCGTGGTCGGCCACCATCTCGACGACCTTGCCCTCGGTGAGCGCCAACATCATGGCGCAGAGCGACGGCGGTGAGATCAGCTGCAAGATCACCGTCGACGGCGTCGTCCGCGAACAGCGGAACTCCGACGGCCACAACGCGCAGACCTTCTGCCTGGTGAAGTCCGCATGAGCGACGCGAACAGCCGGGGCCCCCTGAACGCCGCCGACACCGCGGATACCGAAGACACGGGTCCGATCCGGACACCGGGCCAAGCCAAGGCCGAGCGCGGCCACCGGCCGTACCTCCCGCATGCGATCCGCATCTTCGCGGTGCCGATCATTCTGGGCTGGGTATTCGTCACGGTCCTGGTGAACGTCATCGTCCCCACACTGGAAGTCGTCGGAGAGCAGCATTCGGCGCCGATGACACCGCTGGACGCGCCGTCGATGAAGGCGATGATGCGCCTGGGCCACAACTTCCGCGAATTCGATTCCAACAGCACGGTCATGATCGTGCTGGAGGGCCAGCAACCCCTCGGCCCGGACGCGCACCAGTATTACGACAAACTGATCCGGGACCTCCGCAAGGATCCCCAGCACATCCAGCACATCCAGGACTTCTGGGGCGACCGGCTCACCGCCGCTGGCGCGCAGAGCGCCGACGCCAAGGGCGCCTACGTCATGATCAACCTGGCCGGAAACCAGGGCACCACGCAGGCGAACCACTCCGTCGAGGCCGTGCGCAAGGTGATCGACGAGAACAAGGCACCGCCGGGCGTGAAGGCCTACGTCACCGGTCCCGCGGCGCTGTCCGACGACATGCACATCATCGGTAACGCCAGCCTGGCCAAGATCACGCTGTTCACCTTGGGCGCCATCGCGATCATGTTGCTGCTGGTCTACCGGTCCATCGTCACCACGCTGGTCCAGCTGTTCATGACATTCGTCGCCTTGCTCTGTTCGCGGGGCGTCGTCGCGGTTCTCGCTTACCACAACGCATTCGGGCTCACCACCTTCGCCGCCAACATCCTCACCATGCTGGCGATCGCGGCCGGCACCGACTACGGCATCTTCCTCGTCGGCCGTTATCAAGAAGCGTTGCGCGCAGGCGAGGATCGAGAAACCGCGTACTACACCACCTTCAAAGGGGTGGCCCCCGTTGTGCTGGGGTCCGGCCTGACCATCGCCGGGGCGACGTACTGCCTGAGTTTCACACGGTTGCCGTGGTTCAACACCATGGGCGCACCCGTGGCGATCGGCATGCTGGTGGTGGTGCTGGCCGGACTCACGCTGGGCCCCGCGGTTGTCTTCGTGGGCAGTCGCTTTCACTTCTTCGAGTCCAAGCGGGCGGCCAAGGGTGGGCGGCTCTGGCGGCGGGTGGGCACCGCGGTGGTGCGCTGGCCCGCACCGGTTTTGGCCGTGAGCGCCGCCGTCGTGTTGATCGGCATGGTCGCCCTGCCGAGCTACAAGACGAGCTACAACGACCGCTACTACCTACCGACCTCCGCCCCGTCCAATCTCGGGCAGGCGGCCGCCGACCGCCATTTCTCGCAGGCCCGGATGAACCCCGACATGTTGATGGTCGAGTCCGACCATGACATGCGAAACCCGGCCGACATGCTGGTTTTGGACCGGGTGGCCAAGAACGAGATGCGCACGCTCGGCATCGCCATGGTTCAGGACATCACCCGGCCGCTGGGCATTCCGATTCAGCACAGCTCGATACCGTTCCAGAACAGCATCCAAAGCCAGACGACGATGCAGAACATGGGCTTCCTCAAGGAGCGCATCGCCGACATCCTCAGGATGGCCGACGACCTGCAGACCCAGATCGAGACCACGCAGCGCCAGTACGAGGTGTCACTAGACCTGGCCAACGCCGCAGACGACAGCGCGAAAACCACGGCGGTGACGTCGCAAATCACCGATACCCTGCGTGACCACATCGCGGATTTCGACGACACCTTCCGGCCGATACGCAGCGTCTTCTACTGGGAGAGGCACTGCTACGACATTCCCGTGTGCATCGGGTTGCGGTCCCTCTTCGACACGTTCGACGGGTTCGACCAGCTCGCCGAGCAGTTCCACTACCTCACAGCCGACATCCAGCACACCGCCAAAGCCACACACGACCTGAATGCGCTGTTTCCCACGCTGATCACCACGCTGAAGACCACCAGGGGCATCACGCTCACCCTGTACCAGACGTTCAAGGCGATGATCGACCAGATGGAAGCGATGAGCAACACCGCCATCGTGATGGGGCAAAGCTTCGATTCGTCGAAGAACGACGACTTCTTCTACCTGCCGCCGGAAGCCTTCGATAACCCGGATTTCCAGACGGGCCTTCGCATGTTCTTGTCACCGGACGGTAAGTCGGCGCGGTTCTTCATCACCCACCAGAGCGATCCGATGACGCCGGAAGGCATTTCGCGAGTCGACGCCGAGCGCACCGCCGCACAGGAGGGACTCAAGCAGTCCTCCCTGTCGGACGCGAGGGTCTATCTCGGCGGAACGGCCCCAACCTTCAGGGACATGGCCGACGGTGAGAAATACGACCTGATGATCGCGGTGGTGTCGGCCCTGACACTTATCTTCATGATCATGCTGCTGCTCACGAGGAGTGTGGTGGCCGCGCTGGTGATCGTCGGCACCGCGGCCAGCTCGATCGCGGCTTCATTCGGGCTGTCCGTGCTCATTTGGCAGGACCTGTTCGGCATCAGGATCCACTGGATCGTGATGGCGCTGTCCGTCATCATCCTGCTGGCCGTCGGATCCGACTACAACCTGCTATTGGTCTCGCGATTCAAAGAAGAGATCCATGCCGGGCTCAAGACGGGGATCATCCGGTCGATGGCCGGCACCGGTGGGGTGGTAACGGCCGCGGGTCTGGTGTTCGCCTTCACCATGGCGTCCATGCTCGGTAGCGACTTGCGGGTGCTGGGACAGTTCGGGTCGACGGTCTGCATCGGCCTACTGCTCGACACCCTGATCGTGCGCACGCTGCTCATGCCGTCAATCGCGACGCTGCTGGGCCGCTGGTTCTGGTGGCCGCAGGTGGTGCACCCGCGCGGCGACAATGCCCGACGACCGGTTGGTAGCACGGCGTAGACGATGAATGCGACCCCTACTACGTAGCGGCCGCGAACCCCCACAACCACTGCCAGACAGCGCACCAATGGACGAGCCCCACGAGCACACATTGCCGGCGCCTGTGGCGGAGGCGCTGGAACGGATGTACATGCGGTTTGCGGGCAATCCATTTCCGCGCAACGTGATGGTATGTCCGCGGTGCGGCCCCGAATGGTCGACTGAAGGCATTGCCTCAACATCACCGCGCGCGCTGTCCGGCCGACAACTTGACGCGCTTCATGTCGTGTCGCTGGACGACACCGCCCTACGCCACTTTTTTCCTCGCCTCGTCGAGTTGCTCCTCCTCGAACCGGCTCCGCCATTCGACTTCGTATCTGGCCTGCACAGACTGAAGGGGCGGTTACCGAAGTGGGACGCCACCGACTCATCGGTTCTGCGTCAGGCGCTCGACGCGGTCTGGTTCGAGCTGCTGAACACCTACCCTGCGCCGCTTGGCTACCTGTCGGATGTGCGGTCCGCGCTGAATTTCGCGGACTGGTGCGACATTCCGCTAGGACCCATGCTGGACTACTGGTCGTCCACCTATGCGCCGTCGGCGACTATGCACGTTGCCGATCTGATTTCCGAGATCTTCATGTTTGACAAGCCTTTCGAGCCCCCGACTAAGGCCTTGATACTCTCCTGGCTGAGCCAACCTGCGGTCGGTGACCGGCTCCAAGACGCCTTCCTCGCGACCGACTCGGATCAGGCGGCGAGCCAGCTCTCGACCGCGCACGAAATCTGGGCCGCCTGCATACGCGCCTAAGCTCTGATGAATCGAGTCCGAACAGCAGTACTCACCGCTCTGACACCGTGTCTAGCTGCACGACGACCGCGACGGCTCCGGCGCCGACGTGCAGCGCCAGCACCGGCCCCAACGGGGTGATGATCGCCGGCTCGCATGCCGGCAACCGCCGCGCCAGCGTCGCCGCCACCTCCTTGGCGCCGTCCGGGTTGGCAACGTGATGCACCGCCAAGGCGGCGGGCCTGTCGCCGACGACCTCGCAGACCCGGTCGATCATCGCCTCCGTCGCGTGGCTGACGGTGCGCACCCGTTGGGCCAGAACAAGTTTGCCGTCGTCGATGCGCAGCAGCGGTTTGAGCGCCAGCGCGGTGCCCAGCCATGCCTTGGCCCCGCCGATCCGCCCGCTGCGGCGCAGGTTGTCCAGCCGGTGCACCACCATGAACGCATAGCTCTGTCGCACAGCCAGATTCGCCGCCTGTTCAACGGCGTCGAGGTCGCCGCCGGCGGCCGCGGCCCGCGCGGCGGCCAACGCCACAAAGCCCGTCCCCATCGCGGTCGACTTCGAGTCCACGACCCGCACGTGGGGGTCCAGGTCGGCGGCGGTCCGTGCGGCGGCACCGCAGGTGCCCGACAGCCCAGACGAAAGGTGCACCGCCACCACGCCGTCCCCGCCGCTGTCGGCCAACGCCTGCTGGTAGGCGTCGGCGAGTTCGGCCGGTGTGGCAGCCGCGGTGGTGGCGTGGCGCTTGTAGATGTCGTCAGGGATCTCGTCCACACCGTCGCGCAGATCGACACCGTCGAGCAGAATGTGCAGCGGCACAATGCGTATCGCCCACTTATCCAGCAAGTCGGCCGGCAAGCGCGCCGACGCGTCGGTCACCACCACGACAGACATGGAGCTACCCGCGTGGCTTGTCGGTGGGCACCCCGGCTTCGGTCAGCGCCTTCAGCATCAGCTCGGCAACCGCCTGGTGGGCCTCGAAATTCCAGTGAATCCCGTCGGGATTTCCCCGTCCGCTCATGATCTGTTCGGCGACAGCCGCTTTGAGATCCACCAGGGGAACATCGTTTTTTTGCGCCCACTCGGTGATCGCCGCCACGGTCCCCGGGCGGCCGTGGTGGGCCCTCCCGTACGTGTCGGCGATATGCACCGATGGCAGCGACGCCACAATCGGGATGCCCGGGCGGTTGAAATCGATTGCACCGCGGGTTTGTTCGAGGTAATCAGCGCTCAGGTGCGGAGGCAGCGCGGACCTGGCCACCGGCGAGAGCCTGGGCTGCAGCCAGCCGTAGCCGTCGCGGACCCAGCGCCGCAGTCGGGGCGGGCGCACATAGCGGATCAGTTCGCGCACCGCGGTCGGCAGCACCGACGGCAGCGAATCCATGCCGCCGGTCGCGAAGATGACGGCACCCGCCCTGGGCAGCGCCGCCCAGGCGCGCGGGTCCTGCGTCGCCGCCCACCAGATGTCCCGGCAGGTCCAGCCGATGCGGCCGATGAGTTCGATGTCCCAACCCAATTGGGCCGCAACGATATTGGGCCAGATGCGGGGATCGTCAGCGGGCAGGCCGCCGGTGGGCCCGTAGTAGGCCAGTGAGTCGGCGAATATCAGCAGGGTGGGCCGGGCCTCAGAGGACATCGTTGGACACCTGCGCCGAAGCGTTCCACACGTCCAGGCGCCAGCGGATGCCGGTGAAGCCCGCGCCTTCGTCATCGGAGTCGTCGGAATGGCCCGAAAGCTGCACCCAGCTGGCATTGCCCATGCCGCCCAGTGTCGGCCAGTTGGCGACCGGAAGTCTCAGCAGTGCGGCGGACAGCGCTGCGATCAGGCCGCCGTGGGCCACCAGTACCACCGGCCGATCGGCATGCTGGGGGTCACCCCATTCCGGCTCGTCCGATGCCAGTTCGGCGACCAATGGCACGCTACGGGCGGCGACGTCGACTCGGCTTTCGCCGCCATGCGGTGCCCAGGCGGCGTCTTCGCGCCAAGCCAGCCGGGCACCGGGAGCCTGCGTGTCGACCTCGGTGTGCGTCAACCCCTGCCAGTCGCCGAGATGAGTTTCCCGCAGCCGCTTGTCCACCCGGATCGGCAGGCCGGTCCGCTCCCCCAGCCTGATCGCCGTGTCGTAGGCGCGATGCAGATCCGACGACACGATAAGCAATGGCTGTAGCTTGCCGAGCACCTCGGCGGCGGCGATCGCTTGTGCCCGCCCGAGTTCGCTGAGTTGGGAATCCAGCTGGCCTTGCATCCGGCTACCGGCGTTGAACTCGGTTTGCCCGTGCCGCAACATGATTAGGCGCCGGATCGTCATTGCGTGCCCGCTGAGTCTTCGGGGACCTCGGCCAGGTCCACCCACACGACCGGACAGTCGCCCCACAACCGGTCCAAGGCATAGAAGTCGCGGTCGTCCTGGTGCTGGATGTGCACCACGATGTCGCGGTAGTCCAGCAGCGTCCAGCGGCCCTCCCGGGTGCCCTCCCGCCGCGCCGGTTTGTAACCGGCCCTGCGCATCTTTTCCTCGACCTCGTCGACGATGGCGTTGACCTGCCGCTCGTTGGACGCCGAGGCGATGACGAAGCAGTCGGTGATGACCAGCTGACCGGACACGTCGATCACGACGACATCGTCGGCCAGCTTGGCGGCTGCCGCGCCGGCGGCCACGGTCGCCATGTCGATGGCTTCCTGGGTGGCGGTCATGTGTTGTTCCCGGCGGGCAGGGTTGAGCGGCTCACGGTGTCCTTCGATTTTTCGCCATTGCGATATAGGCGGCGTTTGGAGACGTACTGCACGACGCCGTCGGGCATCAGGTACCACAGGGGCCGATGTTGTTCGGCGCGCAGCCGGCAATCGGTCGACGAGATCGCCAGCGCCGGGATCTCGACGAGCGTCAGCACGTCCTCGGCCAGCTCGCCCAGTACACCGGTGATGTGTTCGCGCCGCAGCTCGTATCCGGGCCGGCTGACGCCGACGAACCGCGCCAGCTGGAACAGTTCCTCCCAGCCCTGCCAGGACAGGATGGAAGCCAGCGCGTCGGCGCCGGTGATGAAGTAGAGCTGCGAATCGGGGTTGAGGGCGTGCAGATCCCGCAGTGTGTCCTTGGTGTAGGTGGGCCCGGCGCGGTCGATGTCGACCCGGCTCACCGAGAAGCGGGGGTTGGACGCGGTGGCGATCACCGTCATCAGGTACCGGTCCTCGGCGGCGGAAACGTGCCGATCCTTCTGCCAGGGCTGACCGCTGGGCACGAACACCACTTCGTCGAGGTCGAACAGGTCGGCGACCTCACTGGCGGCAACCAGGTGTCCGTAATGGATGGGATCGAATGTCCCACCCATCACGCCCAGTCGGCGCAGCTGCTTTTGCACGATTTGCCAGCTTACTTGAGGCGGCGGAAGGGTCCGATTTCTCAGCCCGGGCCCTGCAGGCCGCCCGACACATCCCGCCCGCTCACATGCGCCCCGTCGTTCTCCGCGCCAGGCAGAACTCGGCCGAGCGAGAACACGGCCAGGCGCCGGGCTGTCGCTGTGAGGCGGGCACAAACGAACACACTTCCCGGTGGGGACTCCTGGCGCTGTTGTGACAGCTTGCCGGGCAACCGCCCTCAGACCGGCAGCAGCTGGTCGATCACCCCGGCGAGCTGCTTGGCCGACCGGCATTCGTGCATCGTGATGATCTCCTGGTAGCGCGGCACCGCCGAGTCGCCGCTGCCCCATAGATGCCTGGGCTCGGGATTCAGCCAGTGCGCGTGCCGGCTGGCGGTCACCATGTGGGACAGCAGCTCGGTCTCCGGATTGCGGTAGTTGGTGCGCCCGTCCCCGAGCACAAGCAGCGAGCTGCGCGGTGACAAGACGTTGGGGAACGCTTGCACGAACGACGCGAACGCGTTGCCGTAGTCGGAATGCCCGTCGCGGCTGTACACGCCGGCCTCCCGGGTGATGCGCTGGATCGCCACGGCCAGATCGGCTTCGGGCCCGAACATGTGGGTCACCTCGTCGGTGGTGTCGATGAAGGCGAACACCCGGACCCGCGAGAACTGTTGGCGCAGAGCGTGTACCAGCAGCAGGGTGAAGTGACTGAAGCCGGCGACGGAGCCGGACACGTCGCAAAGCACCACCAGTTCCGGCCGCGCCGGGCGGGGTTTGGCCAGCACCACGTCGATCGGCACGCCGCCGGTGGACATCGACTTGCGCAGCGTCTTGCGCAGGTCGATCACACCCGCGCGCGACCGACGCCGCCTAGCCGCCAGCCGGGTCGCGAGGGTACGGGCAAGCGGGGCCACGACCCGTTGCATCTGACGCAGCTGTTCGCCGGAGGCCCGCAGGAACTCGACGTTCTCGGAAAGCTGTGGGATGCCGTACATCTGGACGTGGTCGCGGCCGAGTTGTTCGGCGGTGCGTCGTTTGGTCTCGGCGTCGACCATCTTGCGCAGCTGGGTGATCCGCTGCGCGGCGAGGGCTTTGGCGATCTGCTCCTGGGTGGGTGTGGGTTCGTCGCCGTACGGGGCGAGCAGGCCCGCCAGCAGCTTGCCCTCCAACTCGTCCAGCGCCATCGCCTTGAGCGCCTGGTACGAGGAGAACGACGGGCCGCGGCTGGAACTGTATTTGCCGTAGGCCTCGACGATTCGCGCGACCATCGCGACCAGCCGCTCGTCCATGTCGGCCAGGTCGGGGTTGTCGGTGAGCAGGTCTACCAGCATCTGGCGCATCGCCTCGACGTCGTCGGCCGGCAACGAGTCATCGTCCCGCGCCCCGTCGGCTTCTTCGTCGGTGACCACCGCGCGGGCGCCCATTGCCGCGGGGAACCACAGGTCGAACATGGCGTCGTAGGTCTCGCGGTGATCGGGACGGCGCAGCACGGCGCAGGCGATGCCCTCGCGCAGCACCTCACGATCACTCAAACCGAGGGTGGCCATCACCCGGCCCGCATCCACGGTCTCAGACGGACCTACCGAAATACCAACTCCGCGAAGCGCTTCGACGAAACCAACCAGGTGGCCGGGCAGTCCGTGCGGGGCGAGCGGCCGGGTGGGTCGGATGCGGCGGGGGGCCATCGGTGCGTTCCTAGTTCAACCGGAGCTCGCCGCTGGCGCGCTGCTGGTCGGATTGATGTTTGAGGACCACGCCGAGCGTGGCGGCAACGACGGAGTCGTCGATGGTGTCCAGGCCCAGGGCGAGCAGCGTGCGGGCCCAGTCGATGGTCTCGGCGATGGACGGAACCTTCTTGAGTTGCATGCCGCGCAGCACGCCGATGATGCGAACCAGTTCCTCGGCGAGATGCTGGGGCAACTCTGGCACCCGCGACAACAGGATGCGGCGTTCCAATTCGGGACTGGGAAAGTCGATGTGCAAGAACAGGCAGCGACGCTTGAGGGCCTCCGACAGTTCCCGGGTCGCGTTGGAGGTCAGCACGACGAACGGCGTCCGCTCCGCGCTGATCGTGCCCAATTCGGGGACGGTCACCGCGAAGTCGGACAGCACCTCGAGCAGCAGGCCCTCGATTTCGATGTCGGCCTTATCGGTTTCGTCGATCAGCAGCACCGTGGGCTCGGTGCGCCGGATCGCGGTCAACAGCGGCCGCTGCAGGAGGAATTCCTCGCTGAACACGTCGTCCTTGGTCTGATCCCAGTCCCCCGAGCCGGCCTGGATGCGCAGGATCTGCTTGGCGTGGTTCCACTCGTACAGGGCGCGCGCTTCGTCCACCCCCTCGTAGCATTGCAGGCGGACCAGTCCCGAGCCGGTCGCCTGGGCGACGGCGCGGGCCAGCTCGGTCTTGCCGACGCCGGCGGGGCCCTCCACCAGCAACGGCTTGCCCAGTCGGTCGGCCAGGAACACCGCGGTCGCGGTGGCGGTGTCGGGCAGGTAACCGGTTTCGGCCAACCGTCGCGAGACGTCGTCGATATCGGCGAACAGCGGCTTGGGCCGGGCGGGCACGCTCACTATCTCAGTTCTCCTAAAGCACTTTTCGTCGTGGTGTCAGGCGGGACGGACTTGCCCGTCGCCCCATGCGATCCATTTGGTCGAGGTCAACTCCGGCAGCCCCATCGGACCGCGCGCATGCAATTTCTGGGTGGAGATGCCGATTTCGGCGCCGAAGCCGAACTGCTCACCGTCGGTGAACGCCGTCGACGCGTTGATCATCACCGCGGCGGCATCGACACCGTCGCTAAACCGTTGCGCCGCAGCCATATTGCTGGTCACGATGGCCTCGGTGTGTCCGGTGCCGTACTCGTTGATGTGGGCGATCGCGGCGTCGATGCCGTCGACCACCGCGACCGCGATGTCCATCGACAGGTACTCGCGGCGCAAGTCGTCCTCCTCGGCGTCCGCCGCAAGCCCACCGTGCACGGTCACGCCGGCATCCTGCAGGGCCGCCACCAACCGCGGCAGCGCCTTCTCGGCGATCGCGGCATCCACCAGCAGCGTCTCGGCGGCGTTGCAGACACTGGGCCGGCGGGTTTTGGAGTTCAACAGGATCCGTTCCGCGACGTCCAGGTCGGCCCCTTCGTGCACATACACGTGACAGTTGCCGACGCCGGTCTCGATGGTGGGCACCTGCGCGTCACGGACCACCGCGTTGATCAGGCTCGCTCCCCCGCGCGGGATAACCACGTCGACCAGGCCGCGGGCCTGGATCAGGTGTGTCACCGTGGCGCGATCGGCGGCCGAAAGCAGTTGCACCGCATCGGCGGGCAAGTCCTCACTGACCAGCGAAGCGCGCAGCACCTGCACCAGCGCCTGGTTGGACCGTGCCGCCGAGGAACTTCCGCGCAACAACACGGCGTTGCCCGATTTGAGCGCCAGACCAAAGGCGTCGACGGTGACGTTCGGCCGGCCTTCGTAGATCATGCCGATGACGCCGAGCGGCACGCGCTGCTGTCGCAAATGCAAACCGTTGGGCAGGGTGTAGCCGCGCAGCACCTCCCCGACCGGGTCGGGCAGCCCGGCGACCTGGCGCAGTCCGGCGGCGATTCCCTCGACACGCTTGGGGTCCAGCGCCAACCGGTCGAGCATCGCGGTCGGTGTGCCGGCGGCTTCGGCGGCGCGGAGATCTTCGGCGTTGGCCGAGAGGATCAAGTCGGTGTGGGCCGCGATCGCGTCGGCCGCGGAGCCCAGCGCCTGGTCCTTGGCGACGGTCGGCAACAGGGCCAGGACGCGGGAGGCGACCCGCGCGCGGCGAGCGGCGTTGTGGACCTCGCGGCGCAAGTCAGACTCCTGCTGTTGAGCCGTCCCCCTGCCCTGCGGGCGGGTGGGGGTGCCTCCCTCTGGGGGCGTACCCCCACCGCTGAGGAATGGTGCTTGCAGACTCATTGAACCAGGGTATCGGGCCTTAGCCCGCCAGGTGAGGCGGCCCGGGTATTACGCCATCCGCTCCGCGCGTAACGTGCCGGCCACCAAGATTCCGACCGCCAGTGGGTCAGCGGCGCGGTTTCGCCGACTCCCGTGCCTCGACGCCGGCCGGCCCGACCCGCTCGCGGCGAGTCGCCTCTCTCACCTTGGTTTGCCGCTCGTCGATCAATCGGCCTAAGTCTTGGAGCAGCAATGGTTTACGCATCACCAGGGGCTCGAGGTGCTCGCGGTCTATCTGCAGCGCCGTCACCTCGTCCAGCGCGTACGCGCCGGCAAGGTTGGGTTGGCGGGTCAGCGCGGTCAGGCCGAGGAACGATCCCTCGTCGATGATGCTGACCGGGATCACCGACCCGTCTTCGGTCGTCGCGGTCAACCGCACCCGGCCGGCCACCAAGAAGGTCATCCCCGAGGACACCTGACCGGCGGACTCGACGATTTCGTCGGCACCGTAGCGGACGATCTTCGCGTACGGCACCAGCGATTGCTGATCGGTGTGGCTCAGCCGCAACGCGGGGGCGACCACGGTGCGCAACGCTTTCTCCACCCGTTGCTTGGTGGAGAAGTTGTCGTCGGCGCCGTCGAGGCGCAGGCGCGCTCGCCGCGCGGCGTACCAGACCCAGCGCAGGAAGGTCGCTTCGGTGGCGTCGGCGTCGGCGGGCGACATGAGCCTGATGGTCGTGCGGTACTGGGCGCCGCCCAGGGCGACCGTGGTGGGCAAGATTTCGGGTCTGCGGGTCGGCAGCGCCCCGGCGACCCGCGTCAACATCGCGCAAACCTTGTCCGGCGAGTCGCCGGCCGCGAATTTGGTTGTGATCGCACAGTCGTACGCGCGGGAGGGGCGACTGAGGTTCGTGAACGCAGTGCTGGCCAGCATCGAGTTGGGCATGATGCGGATCCCGCTGCCGGTGTCGATGTGTACGGACCGCCAGTTCACTTCGACGACGCGGCCCCGCGTTGTCCCGGTGTCCAGCCAATCGTTGATCCGGAACGGCTGCTCGAACAGCATGAACAGGCCGGACACGACCTGGCCGACGGAGTTCTGCAGCATCAGGCCGATGACCACGGAGGTGACGCCCAGTGCGGTGAACAGGCCCCCGATCCGGACGCCCCAGATATACGAGAGCATCACCGCCAGGCCGACGCCGATGACTCCGAAGCGGGCGACGTCGATGAAGATGGCGGGCAGTCGTTTGCGCCAGCTTTCTTCGGGCGCGCCCTCGAACACGGTGGCGTTCAGGGCCGACAGCACCAGCACCAGCACCAGCAGGCCGAAGACCGTGGTGAGGATCCGCACCGAGCCCTGCCCGGCCGGAACCTGCGAAGCCTTGACGACCAGGAGTAACAGCGCACCCAGCGGCAGCAGGTAGTTGCGCAGCAGGCTGACCTGCCGTGCCAGGTGGCTATTCCGCCGGACCAGCGCGCGGTGCAGCTCGGTGAGCAGGATCAAACAGACCGGAAATCCCAACGCGATGCCGATGGCCCAGTAAAACCACGATGATTCGAACAAGTTCATGATCGCTCCGACAACCGGTAGATCGCCTGGTCTGTTCCACCCACCGAGATGGTGCCGGCCGGCGCGAACTGGCGCACATCGCGCATCGCCTCGTACACCTGCGAGGTGACGTATATGCCCGATTGGTTTGAGCCGCTCTGCATTTGGTAGGCAAGGCTCACGGCGGCGCCCCACATGTCGTAGACGAGACCCGAGCGGCCGACCAGTCCGCTGATGACGTTGCCGGTACTGATGCCCACTCGTAGGCGCAACTCGTGACCGGTTTGGTTGTTGAATCGTTCGATGACGTGGCGCATTTCGACGGCGAAGTCGACGCTGCGGTGAATGCTGTCCAGCCGCGGCGTGACCACGCCGCAGCTGGCGAGGTAGCCGTTGTGGAAGGTGCGGATTCGCTCGACGCCGAGAGATTCGGCTGCCGAATCGAATTGCCGGAACAGCTCGTCGACGATCCCGACCAGCTCGTCGCCGGATACGTCAACGGAAACCTCGTCGAGTCCGACGATTTCGGCGAAGATGACGGCCACATCCTGGTGCTCCTGCGCGATGGTCTCCTGGCCCTCGCGATATCGCTGGACGACCGACTCGGGCATCAGCGCCAGCAACAAGCGGTCGTTCTCCCGGCGCTGTTCGTTGAGCAACTCCTCCTTGATCGCCAGGTTGCGGCTCATCTCGTTGAAAGCCGCAGTCAGGTCGCCGATTTCGTCGCGTGTCTTTACCGGGATGTTGACCTCGTAGTCGCCGGAGCTGATCTTCTGCGTGCCGGCCTGCAGCCGACGGATCGGCCGTAACATCAGCTGGGCAATCACCATCGATGCCACGCAGATGACAAAGATCATGACCGACACCGCCAGCACCAGCGTTCTGCTGAACCTGCCGAGGCGCGCGAAGGCATCGGAGTTGTCGCGCGTCGCCAGGATCGACCAGTGCAGATCGGAGTTCGGCACCGTCAGCGGGGCGTAGGCTTCCAGCTCCCTGTTGCCCAGATAGTCGGTGGCGCTGACGACTCCGGTTTGTCCGCGTTGTGCGGCACGAAGGCCCGCGGTCGGGACCGGCTGCACCAACGTCGTGCCACCCAGGCGGATCGCTTCCTCCACGATGTCGGGCGGGGTGCCGGATGCAATGGCCTCGCGCCGGTATTCAGCTGGATCGTCGAGGAAAAGCCTTGAGTCGGAACGCATCAGGTTATCGGGGCCGGCCAGGTACGTCTCCGTTGCGGGGCCCATACCGGCGGCCTCCCAGTGTTTGTCGGCGGTCATGATCTTGTTGATCTTCGAGATCGGCAGCGGCAGCGCCATGACGCCGTTGAATTTGCCGTTCATTCCGACTGGCGACACCACCCACGCCGTGGGGACGTCGAGTTGCGGCTGGTACGGCTGGAAGTCGGTGATCCAGACGAAGTTGAGATCGTTGGAGCGCAAGGCCTTTTGGTATGCGTCCCGCAGATTGGATTCGCGGTACGGGCCGGTGAAGATATTCGTGCCAAGGTCTGGGCCCTTGTTCACCGAAAAGACGACGTTGCCCTGCATGTCCAGCAACAGCGCATCCGGATATTCGAAACGGGTGACGATGTCGCGCATGTAGAAGCTATAGCGGGCGCTGGCCGCCGACCACGCGCTGCCGTCGCCGGCGTCCTCGACCTTCCGCGCCTCGGAGATCGACGGGTACGGCGCGGTGTAGTAGGCCTGAAGGTACTTCTGCGCGTTGGAACTCGGGAAGATTGCGTTGCGATCGAGTTCCTCACCGGTGATTCGTTTGATCGGTTTGATCATGTTGTTGTCGTAGTAGTTGACGAGCGCCTGCTGCTGGGCCGGCGTGATCGTCGCGTTGGACAACTGCGCGAAGCCGTCGGTGAACGCCGTCGTCGCCTCGACGATGCTGAAGCCGCCGCTGTAGACGATCAGGGAATTCGTCACCTCTTTGAAGAGCGACTGCACCTGCCGCGCCTGGGACTCGCGCAGCTCGGTGAGTCGCTCGGATTCGACTTGGCGCAGGGCGGTGCGGCCCGACGACGCCCCGATGAAGGCGATCACCCCGATCGACAGGATGCTGCAGACCAGCAATATCAGCAAAAGCTTGGACTGAAGGCCGATCCGGAAAAGCCGCCGACGGCGAAACCTTTGGCGTTTGCGAACCTCGCGTTCCGGCGCCGCGGCCATTTCGGCCGGGGCGGGTGCCGGGGCATGTTCCGGTGCGGTCTTGGAAGCCGGCTCAGCGTCTTGTAGCTCGCTCGATGTCACTCGACTTCGCCCTTCCTCGGACACGCAGCATCGCTCACGCAGCACACTAGCGCGCGCGTCTCAAGATATGGGTGATTGCGGCAAAGCGTTCAACGCACGCCAAGAATGCTTGCGCCTTTATTCAAATAGCGGAGCGCACTTATTCTTGGCGTATGGGCGATGGGTGTGCGGAAGGTTGCGGCTGCGGGACGACCGGCGTGGCAACCACCCGACGACCGGAGCGCGACGCCGAATGGGTACGGGCCGCGCGCTGGGCGCGTTGGCTCGCGTGGGCGAGCCTGTTCTGGATGTGCGCGGAGGGCGCGCTCGGCCTCTGGCAGGGGTTCGCCGTGGAATCCATCTCCCTGATCGGCTGGGCGCTTGGTAGCGCGGTCGAGGGCTTGGCGAGCGTGATCGTCGTGTGGCGGTTTACGGGTTCACGCACGCTGTCGGAGACTTCGGAGCGCCGGGCGCAACGCGGGGTGGCCATTTCGTTCTGGCTCATCGCGCCCTACATCGCGTTCGAATCGGTCCGGGATCTGCTCACCGGGGCCCGCGCCGAGACGACGTTGATCGGGATCGCCCTGACTGCCGTGGCGCTGGTCCTGATGCCGCTTCTGGGATGGGCCAAGCGGCGGCTCGGCGCGCGCTTGGACTCGCGGGCGACCGCCGGGGAGGGCACACAAAACTACTTGTGCGCCGTGCAGTCCGCCGCGGTGCTGCTCACGTTGACCGTCATCGCCGTGTGGCCGGGCGGCTGGTGGCTGGACCCGGCCGTCGGGCTCCTGATCGCCGGTATTGCGGTCCGGGAAGGTTTCGAGGCGTGGCGCGGTGAGGAATGCGGATGTTGACACGAGCGCCAAAATCACTGTGCTGCAGTTGGTTTGGCTATTTCTGAAGTCCCGGTACGCGGAGAATTGCAACCGACTAACGTCAGCGCAATGGCACGAGTCTGTGTGGTCGGCAGCGTGAACATGGACCTGTCGCTGCGCGTCGACGCCCTTCCCCGCCCCGGCGAGACGGTCCTGGCGACGTCGTTGACCCACGCACCGGGCGGCAAGGGCGGCAATCAGGCGGTGGCGGCGGCGCGCGCGGGCGCACGGGTGCAATTCGTCGGAGCGGTCGGCGACGACCCCGCCGCCGAACAGTTACGCGCCCATCTGCTGGACAACGGCGTCGGGCTCGACGCCACCGCCGAAACGCCCGGACCGAGCGGCACGGCGATCGTCGTTGTGGATGGCGACGCCGAGAACACCATCGTGGTCGCGCCGGGCGCCAACGGGCGGCTGACGCTGGACGCCGAGGCCGTGCGGGGCGTCATCGCCGGCTGCGACGTGTTATTGACGCAGTTGGAAATTCCGGTGCGGGCGGCGGTGGCGGCGGCACAGCAGGCCCGTTCGGCCGGGGCGGTCGTCATCGTCAATGCCTCGCCCGCCGGCCAGGACCAAAGCTCGTTGGCCGACCTGGCGGCCGCGGCCGACGTAGTCATTGCCAACGAGGCCGAGGCCGACGCGTGGCCGTGGCGCCCAACTCACCTGGTCACCACGCTGGGTGCGCGCGGCGCGCGGTACGTGGGCGCCGACGGCGACTTCGTCGTGCCCGCTCCCGCGGTGGCCGCGGTGGACACCGCGGGGGCCGGGGACGTGTTCGCGGGCGTGCTGGCCGGAAGCTGGCCGCGCAATCCGGGTTCGCCCGCCCAGCGGCTGCGCGCGTTGCGGCGCGCCTGCGCCGCGGGCGCGCTGGCCACGCTGGTACCCGGCGCGGGCAACTGCGCACCGGACGCCGAAGCGATCGACGCGGCGCTCGAATCACCGGCCTGACCTGCGGTTGGCAGTGGTTGGCAGCGTCTGGCGTCGATCTGGCAGTGGTTTGCGGGCAGCGTCGGTGGCGATCGCTATAGCCATCGCAGAAAGGAACATCATGTCCGCCACCACGATTGACCGCACGGCCACCCGGGCCGGCCTGCTTCGCCTGGCCATGCGCGCCGACGCCGTCATCAGCGGCCTGGTCGGCCTGGCCGGTATCCCGCTGGCCGGGAGGCTCGCCAAGCTCTCGGGGACCACGACGGCGTTCGAGTACGCCATGGCCGCGTTCTTGATCGGCTACGGCGTGATCGTGTTCGGGCTCGCCGGTCTGCCGTCGGTACGCCGCGCCGGTATGGGCGTCATCATCGCCAACTTGGCGTACACGGTGGCCGCCGTCGTGCTGGTGCTCGCCGATGTCTTCCCGTTGACCTCGGCCGGCGTCGCGTTGAACCTGGCGGCCGGCGCCTACACGCTGGTGTTCGCGGAGTTGCAGTACCAGGGGTGGCGCCGCGCGATAGCGTGAGCCGGACGCTCTGGGCCCGCCCGGCAGTCCCGGGCGGGCTCATGGGCGTGCTATTCCTCGGGAATCTGCCGCTCGATCTCGTCGAGCCAGATGCGCGCGGACATGTCCGACGGGGCGCGCCAATCACCCCGGGGCGACAGCGCACCGCCGTGGGACACCTTCGGGCCGTTGGGCAATGCCGAGCGCTTGAACTGGCTGAACGAATAGAACCGCTGCACGAAGACCCCCAGCCAGTGCCGAATCTCCTTCAGGGAGTAGACCGGTCGCTTGTCCTCGGGGAATCCCGGCGGCCAGTTGCCCCGCTCCGGGTCGCTCCACGCATGCCAGGCCAGGAACGCGATCTTCGACGGCCGGAACCCGTAGCGCAGCACGTGGAACAACGAAAAGTCTTGCAGGGCATAGGGTCCGACTTTGTCTTCGCTGCTCTGCAGCTCTTCCTCTTCGCCGCTCGGAACGAGCTCGGGGGAGATCTCGGTCTCCAGCACCGACTGCAGCACGTCGGTGACATCGGACTCGAACTGGCCGGACGCGATGACCCAGCGAATCAGGTGCTGGATGAGCGTCTTCGGGACACCGCCATTGACGTTGTAGTGCGACATCTGGTCGCCCACCCCGTACGTCGACCAGCCGAGCCCCAGCTCGGAGAGGTCCCCGGTGCCGAGCACGATGCCGCCGCGCTGATTGGCCAGCCGGAAGAGGTAGTCGGTGCGCAGCCCCGCCTGGACGTTTTCGAAGGTGACGTCGTAGACCTTCTCGCCGCGCCCGAAGGGATGGTCGATCTCCTTGAACATCAGCATTGCGGTCTCGGTGATGTCGATCTCGGAGAAGGTGACCCCGAGGGCGCGGCACAGTTCGATGGCGTTGCGTTTGGTGCGATCGCCCGTCGCGAACCCGGGCAGCGTGAACGCCAGAATGTCGCTGCGCGGCCGTTCTTCGCGATCCATCGCCCGTGCGGCGACGATCAGCGCATGGGTCGAGTCCAGTCCACCGGAGATCCCGATGACCACCTTCGGGTAGTTCAGCGCACGCAGCCGTTGCTCGAGCCCGGCGACCTGGATGTTGTAAGCCTCGTAGCAATCCTGTTCCAGGCGTTGCCGATCGGCGGGCACGAACGGGAAACGCTCGATGTCGCGGCGTAATCCGATATCGCCGCCGGGCGGCTCCAGCCGGAAGTCGACGCGCCGGAACGACTCGGCCGACCCGCGGTGGTGGCGCCGGTTGTCGTCGAATGTCCCCATGCGCAGCCGTTCCGAGCGCAGCAGGTCGATATCGACGTCGGCGACGCTGCGTCGCTCCCCTTTCGGAAAGCGCTCCGATGACGCCAGCAGTTCGCCGTTCTCCCACACCATGGTCTGGCCGTCCCAGGCCAGGTCGGTGGTCGATTCGCCCTCGCCCGCGGCGGCGTAGACATAGGCGGCCAGGCATCGCGCCGATGCCGAGCGGGCCAACAGGCAGCGGTCCTCGGCGCGGCCGATGGTGATGGGGCTGCCGGACAGGTTCGCCAGCACCGTCGCGCCCGCCAACGCCGCTTCCGCACTGGGCGGGATCGGCACGAACATGTCCTCGCAGATTTCGACGTGCAGCACGAAGCCGGGGATATCCGATGCGGCGAACAGCAGGTCGGGGCCGAATGGGGCGTCGGCGTCACAGATCCGGATGGTGCCGCGCTCGTCGTCTCCGGCCGCGATCTGGCGCGCCTCGTAGAACTCCCGGTAGGTGGGCAGGTACGACTTCGGCACCACCCCGAGCACCGCGCCACGGTGAATGACCACCGCGGTGTTGTAGATGCGATGCCGGTAGCGCAGCGGGGCGCCGACTACCAGAACCGGCAGCAGCTCGGTCGAGGACGCGACGATGTTCTCGACGGCGGCTTTGACGTCGTCGAGCAACAGGTCCTGCATCACGATGTCCTCGATGGAGTAACCGGACAGCGTCAGCTCCGGGAACACGGCCACCGCGACGCCGTCGTCGTGACACTCACGGGCCAGCCGCAAGACCGACTCCGCGTTGGCCGCCGGATCGCCGATCGTGGTGTGATGCGTGCACGCGGCGACTCGGACAAAGCCCTGGCTGTAAGCGTTGTAAAAGTCCATCGCCCTTCCATTGTCGCCTGACCGGTGTCAACCCGTGGCCGCCGGGTATCCCCTACATCATGAGCGATACTGCGGTGGTGGTGGTCGACATGATGAACACCTATCAGCATCCCGATGCTGAAGAACTGATACCCAATGTCGGCAAGATCATCGACCCGCTGGCCGATTTGGTCCGGCGCGCACGCGAATCCGACGACGTGGACCTGATATACGTCAACGATAACTATGGCGATTTCGCCGCCCAGTTCTCCGACATCGTCAGCTCCGCGCTCGACGGCGCGCGACCCGATCTGGTGAAGCCGATCATGCCGGCCGGGGACTGCCGCGTGATGACCAAAGTGCGACACAGCGCGTTCTACGCGACCGCGCTGGCCTATCTGCTGAACCGGCTGGAGACCAAGCGGTTGATCATCGCAGGACAGGTCACCGAGCAGTGCACCCTCTACACCGCGCTCGACGCCTACGTGCGCCATTTTCCCGTCGTGATCGCGACCGACGCCGTCGCGGGCATCGACGCTGAACTGGCCGCGACAGCCCTGAAAATGATGGAGAAGAACATGTCCGCGGAACTCACCACGGCCGCGGAGTGCCTCGGCTGACGATCCGCCGCCAGGGTGTGCGCAGAATGCCAGGTTTTGCCGGCGTGTCGCCGGGCAAACACACGCACGCTCGCGCAGGGCTAGCCTCAGATAGGTGACCACCCGCTGCGCCGAATCGCCGGAGCTGGTCGCGGTGCTGGTCGGTTGCCGGATCGCGGTGTTGACGGGCGCGGGCCTGTTCCACGGACTCCGGCATTCCCGACTATCGCGGACCTGATTCGCCGCCCAGCAATCCCATGACTATCCGCCAGTTCACCTCGGATCCGGTGTTCCGGCAGCGCTACTGGGCGCGCAACCACGTCGGCTGGCGACACATGGACGACACCGCGCCCAACGCCGGGCACCGGGCGTTGGCCGCGCTCGAGCGCGCTTCGGTGGTGACGGGGGTGATCACCCAGAACGTCGACCTGCTGCACACCAAGGCCGGCAGCGCGAACGTCGTCAATCTGCACGGCACCTACGCGCAGGTGGTCTGCCTGGGCTGCGGATACACCCTGAGCCGCGCCGCACTGGCCGAACAGCTGGAAGCGCTCAACCCGGGATTCATCGAGCGCGCCGAAGCGGTCGGCGGTCTCGCGGTGGCACCCGACGCCGACGCCGCCATATCCCCGGCCGCCGATACCACGTCGTTCCGCCACCTCGACTGTCCGCGCTGCGGCGGCATGCTCAAGCCGGACATCGTCTACTTCGGCGAAAACGTCGCCAAAGGCGTTGTCGACCAAGCATATTCACTGGTTGATGAAGCCGATGCGCTGCTCGTTGCCGGCTCGTCGCTGACGGTGTTCTCCGGCTACCGGTTCGTGCGTCACGCCGCCGCGCTGAGCAGGCCGATCGCCATCATCAATCGTGGCCCCACCCGCGGGGATGACCTGGCCACCGTCAAGGTCGACGGCGGCTGCTCCGAGCTGTTGGCGCTGCTCGCCGATGAATTATCGCCTATTCCAACGCGTTAGAACGTGCACGGCATGCTGCGGACGGCGTGAATGAAGTTGCCCGCCACGTACGTCGGATCACCCGCCTGAATCTGCGGCAGTTGCCGCAACAACTCGCCGAAGATGGCCCGCAATTGCGCCCGGGCCACATGGGCGCCGAGGCAGAAGTGCACCCCACCGCCACCGAAGCCAACGTGCGGGTTGGGGTCGCGGCTGAGGTCGAAACGCTCCGGATGGTCGAAAGCCTGGGTGTCCCAGTTGCCGGACGGGTAGAACATCACGACCTTTTCCCCCGCCCGGATGGTCTGGCCACCCAGGTCGACATCCTTTGCCGCCGTGCGCCGGAAGGTCATCACCGGCGATGCCCACCGGATGAACTCCTCGACCGCCAAGGGAATCCGGTTGTCGAAATCCTCGAGGAGCCAGGCCCTCTGATCTCCGAAGTCGGTGAGCGCCTTCATCGCATGGCTGGTGGTCTGCCGGGTGGTGTCGTTGGCGGCCACCGCGAGCAGCACGAAGAACGCGGCTACTTCCGCATCCGTCAGCCGGTCGCCGTCCACCTCGGCGTTCACCAGGCCGCTGAACAGGTCGTCGCCCGGCCGCCCGCGGCGGTCGGCGGCCAAGGCGCCGGCGACCTGATGCAGATACATCTGGTTCTCGACCAAGACCTCCAGCGGATTGCGGCCGTCGAGGTAAACCGGGTCGGCCCAGGACACCATCGCATCGGCGGCCTGCGCCACCCGCTCACGCTCGGATTCCGGGATTCCCACCATGTCCGAGAGCGTGCGGATGGGCAGCTGCTTTGCGCACTGCTCGACGAAATCGACGCCGCTGCCGGCGGCCCTGAGCTCTTCGACGATGGCCTTGGCGTTCGCCTTGATCGAGTCCTCGATGCGGCGGACCTGCCGCGGAGTGAACGCTGCGCTGACGAGCTTGCGCAGCTTGGTGTGTCGCGGTGGGTCCATCGCCAGGAAGGATTGCGACGCCTCGAGCAGTTCGGTCGGAACGTTCTCGAAAATCACGCCCTGGCCTGACAGGAACACCTCATTGTTGCGGCTGACCGAGACGATGTCCGCGCGCCGCGTGACCGCCCAGTAGCCGGGGTCGTCGGGATCGGGCATCAGGGCGTCCTCGACCGGTGGGTGCCAGCTCACCGGGCGTTCGGCCCGCAGCACCGCGAACGAACGTTCCCTCTCGGCCGCGGTCGTGGACCAAAACGCGCGCGAGGACAGGTCGATCGGGTCGTAGGCGCGGCCGGGCTTCTCGGTGCCCGACGTGCCGGTCATGACGGTCATGGTGGTCCTCCGTTGCGTATGACCTCGGTCACAGACTGCCAGCGACATTATTCCTAGACATAGTGTCTAGTCAAGTCGTCACATAGCGTTCTATGCTGGTTGAATGCCATCGGTCACCCGTAAGCCGCAGGCGAACCGCGAACAGGAACGTCAGCAGCGGCGAGAACAGATCGAGCGACGGTTGCTGGACGCCACCGAGCGCCTGATGCGCGATGGCGCCAGTTTCACCGAGCTCAGCGTCGACCGGCTCTCGACCGAGGCCGGCATTTCCCGCGCGAGCTTTTATATCTACTTCGAGGACAAAGGCCACCTGCTGCGCCGCCTGGCCAATCAGGTCTTCGCCGATCTCGCCGAGAGTGCGGACCGCTGGTGGAGCGTGTCGTGGCGGCACGATCCCGGAGACGTCCGCGCCGCGATGGACGGCATCATCACCAGCTATCGGCGTCACCAACCGGTGCTGGTCGCGCTCAACGAGATGGCCGGCTATGACCCGCTGGTCGCGGCGACCTACCGCAACCTGTTGACCGCGATCACCGGGCGGATGGCCCGGGTCATCGAGGAGGGTCAGGCCGATGGGTCAATCCGGCCAGAGTTACCCGCGGCCACCACTGCCAACGCGCTGACCTGGATGGTAGAGCGGGCCTGCCAGCAGAACCTCCCGGTGCAGCCGCGCGACTACGACGCGGAACTGGCCGCCACGCTGGCCGAGATCGTCTGGGGTGCCTTGTATCTCAAGGCCACCTCGGTGCGTTGATGCGCCGGGGGTGGTCGGCGGCCGTGACGAAATCTGTGACGAGGACGACATAATTAATGTCCTAACTATTAGGGTAGTATGCAAATATGGCGTCGCTGGCCGCACCGGAGATCGACCCGCTTTCCCTCGAACAGCAGGTCTGTTTCGCGCTGAGCGTGACCAACCGCGCCGTCTTGGCGGTCTACCGGCCGTTGTTGGAGCCGTTGGGGCTCACCCACCCCCAGTATCTGGTGATGCTGACACTCTGGGATCACCAGAAGGCGGCAACGGGCCAGCAGAAACCGCTGTCGGTCAAGGAGATTGCGACGACGTTGCAGATGGATTCGGCCACGCTGTCGCCCATGCTCAAGCGCTTGGAGGGGCTCGGCCTGATCACCCGTACGCGAAGCGCCGTCGATGAGCGCTCCACCGACGTCAAACTCACCGACCGCGGCACCGCCTTGCGTCGACGTGCGCTGAAGATTCCGGCCGCAGTGGTCGCGCGCCTGGGCGTCGGCATGGGCGAACTTCAGCACCTGCACCAGGTGCTCACCCGCATCAATACGGCCGCCTTGGCAGCGGGCGCATTACAGTCCTGAAACCGCCCGCCCATAGGAGTCACCGTGACCAAATCCAAGACCAGCACCAAACCCAACATGTGGCAATACATCGCCTACTCGTATGGGCGATGCCTACCCGACTCGATGCGCGACTGGGTCGCCAACGATCTGGCGGGCAAAGGAGCCGTGCGCCGGCACATGATCCGGTGGGCCATACCACCGCTGTTCGTTCTCGCGCCATTCTGGCTGCTGCCCGCTTCGCTGTACGTGCATAGTGAGATGACGGTGCCGCTCTACACCTGGGCCCTGCTGATCTCGCTCGCGTTGAACAAGGTTTGGCGTCGGCACCGGCTGGCGCAGCATGGCCTCGACCCGAACCTGGTCGATGTGATCAAGAACAAGAAGCAAGCGAGGATGCACGAAGACTACGCCCGCCGTTTCGGGCCGCGTCCCGAATCGGCGGCCTGGCAGGACAACAGCAACCCCTTCAGCTAGCCGACCTGTACCGCCACCAGGTCGTCGGCGTGCACCGCGGGCCTGCGCAATTCGCCGGGTAGCTCGGAGGTCGACCGGCCGATCATGGTCGCCAGTTCGGTGGCGTCGTAGGCCACCACGCCCCGGGCCACCATGGCCGCGTCCGGGCCGCGCAATTCGACGACGTCTCCGGCATAGAACCGGCCCGACACCGCGGTGATACCCGCGGCCAGCAGCGAGCGACGCTGGGCCACCACCGCGCGCACCGCGCCCTCGTCCAGGATGAGCGCGCCCGCCGCCTCGGCGGCATACCGCACCCAGAACCGGCGGGCCGACATCCGAACGGGCCGTGCGGCAAACACCGTGCCGACCGAGGCGTCGGTGAGCGCGGTCGCGGCGTCGGCCGCGGCGGCCAGCAGGACCGGCACTCCGGCGTCGGCGGCCAGCAATGCCGACGACACCTTCGACACCATTCCGCCGGTACCAAGGTCGCTGCCCGGCCCGGCGACCACACCGGACAGATCCCCCGCACCGGAGACCTCCGCAACGAATCGCGCGCCCTGCGTTTTTCGGGGATCTGAGTCGTACAGACCGTCAATGTCGGAGAGCAGCACCAGGGCTCCGGCGCCGACCAGGTGAGCCACCAGCGCCGAAAGCCGATCGTTGTCGCCGAACCGGATCTCGTTGGTGGCCACCGTGTCGTTCTCGTTGACGATCGCCACCGCGTGCAGGGCCCGCAGCCGGTCCAGGGTGCGCTGGGCGTTCGTGTGCTGAGCCCGCATGGAGATATCGTGCGCGGTCAGCAGCACCTGCCCCACCGTGCGGCCATACCGCGCGAACGCCGCGCTCCAGGCGTTCACCAGCGCGACCTGCCCGACGCTGGCCGCGGCCTGCTTGGTCGCCAAATCCTTGGGGCGACGGGTCAATCCGAGGGGCTCGATCCCGGCGGCGATGGCGCCCGAAGAGACGATGACGACGTCGGTGCCCGCCTTCATGCGCGACTCGATGGCGTCGGCCAGCCCGGCCAGCCGGCCGGCGTCGAATACTCCCGACGCTGTGGTCAGCGCGTTGGTCCCGACCTTGACCACCAGGCTGCGCGCGGTCCGGATGGCCTCACGATGAGCGGTCACGATGCGCCGCTCTCCCCGCGAGCGGGCGATGCTCCCACTGCATCGTCACCGGCGCTCACGACTCGTCACCGCGCTCGCGGCGCTGACGGCGAGCCGCCTTGCGCTCCGCGGCACCGGCGCGCTCGCTGCGTTCCAGCCGCACATCGGTTCCGCGGCCCGACATCGCAACGTGTTGTCCCGCAGGCGTTTGCGGCTCCCAGTCGAATGTCATGTCCCCGATCGTCACGGCGCACCCGGGTTGCGCGCCCAGCCGCAGCAGCTCCTCCTCGACACCCAGCCGGGCCAGGCGGTCGGCGAGATAGCCCACGGCTTCGTCGTTGTCGAAGTTGGTCTGCCGGACCCAACGCTGAGGCCGGGCGCCGGTGACCACAAAGCCGCCCTCACCGTCGGGCTCGACGGTGAAGCCGCTGTCGTCGACGGGAACCGGGCGGATCACCGGCCGCCGTGGCACGATCTGCGGCCGGGCGGCGTTGTATTCCGAGATCATCCGCCAGAGCCCGAAGACCAACGGCTGCAAGCCTTCCCGCGACACCGTCGACACGAGGAATACCGGCCACCCGCGCTCGGCGATCTCGTCGCGGACGAATTCGGCCAGCTCGCGCGCCTCGGGCACGTCGATCTTGTTGAGCACCACCGCCCGTGGCCGCTCGGCGAGGTCACCCAGCGTCGTATCCCCTTGCAGGGTAGGCGTATACGCGGCGAGTTCGGATTCCAGCGCGTCGATGTCGGAGATCGGGTCGCGGCCCGGCTCCGAGGTGGCGCAATCGACGACGTGCACCAGCACGGCGCAGCGCTCGATGTGCCGAAGGAAATCCAGGCCCAGGCCGCGGCCCTGCGATGCGCCGGGAATCAGGCCCGGCACGTCGGCGACGGTGAAGGTGTGCTCGCCGGCCGACACCACGCCGAGGTTGGGCACCAGCGTGGTGAACGGGTAGTCCGCGATCTTCGGTTTGGCCGCCGAGATCACCGACACCAGTGACGATTTCCCGGCCGAGGGGAACCCGATGAGGCCGGCGTCGGCGACGGTCTTGAGCTCGAGCGTCAGGTCCCGCGCTTCGCCCTGCTCTCCGAGCAGCGCAAAGCCGGGGGCCTTGCGCGCGCGCGACGCGAGTGCCGCGTTGCCAAGGCCACCACGGCCACCGGCCGCGGCTTCGAAGCGGGTGCCCGCACCCACCAGATCGGCCAGCAGGCGACCGCTTTCATCCAATACGACGGTGCCGTCGGGGACTTTGACTTCCAAATCCGCGCCGGTCGCTCCGTCGCGGTTGTTGCCCATCCCCTGTTTGCCCGACGGCGCAGTGACGTGCGGATGGAAGTGAAAGTCCAGCAGGGTGTGCACCTGCGGATCGACGACAAACACGATGCTGCCGCCGCGTCCACCATTGCCGCCGTCGGGACCACCCAACGGCTTGAATTTCTCACGATGGACCGAGGCGCAGCCGTTACCGCCGGAACCCGCACGCGCGTGGATGACGACCCGATCGACAAATCGAGGCATCGAATACCAGCCCTTCGAATGTCACGCCAGGGCGAAATACCTCGCGAAGCCGCCGCAGCGTTCCCCGCACGGGGGCGGTGCCCCCGGCTCGCGAGGCTAGACCTGGGGCGTGATGCTGACGGTTTTGCGTCCGCGCTTGATGCCGAACTCGACGGCTCCGGCCGCCTTGGCGAACAGCGTGTCGTCGCCGCCACGCCCGACGTTGAGACCGGGGTGGAACTTGGTGCCACGCTGGCGAACGATGATCTCGCCCGCCTTGACGATCTGGCCGCCGAACCGCTTGACACCCAGCCGCTGAGCGGCGGAATCGCGACCGTTTCGCGAGCTGGAAGCGCCCTTCTTGTGTGCCATGTCTGTCGCCTTTGCTACTTGATCCCGGTGACCTTCAGGACCGTCAGCTGCTGACGGTGTCCCTGACGCTTGTGGTAGCCGGTCTTGTTCCTGAACTTGTGGATACGGATCTTGGGGCCCTTGGTGTGCTCGAGCACCTCGCCGGTCACCGCCACCTTGGCCAGCGCGGCGGCGTCGGTGGTCACCTTGGCGCCGTCCACGACGAGGGTGACGGGCAGCGACACATTCGCGCCCGGGTCGGAGTCGAGCTTCTCGACCTTGACCACGTCCCCGACGGCGACCTTGTACTGCTTGCCGCCCGTCTTGACGATTGCGTAGGTCGCCATCGTTGCTCCTGCCTTCTTTCCTCTGCTCAGCCGCTTCTTCGGCTCTTCGCGCGCGAGCCACCGGCGGTGCGCTCGAACAAGCTCAGTGGGTCTTGGGTGCGGGTCTGCGCCGACTGCCCGGGAGTCCCGCTGTCGCCGGCCAAAGTCCGAACGGCCTGGCGACAACTGTCCTAGGGTACTTGACCAGCGGCTACAGGGTCAAACCGGGCCAGGTCAATCGGCGTGGATCGGCGGGCCGGCCGGCCTGCCCGCCGCGCGGCGCCGCCGCGGGCGTTCGAACCCCGATCCGGCGTTGACGGACCCTCCGGGACCTTCGTCGGAGTCGGAGTCATCGGAGTCGGAGTCATCGGCGTCGGAATCATCCTCGACGTCCAGGTCGTCGTCGTCCATCTCCAGGTCGTCGTCGTCATCGCCCAGGTCTTCCTCGTCGTCGAGGTCCTCGTCGTCGTCCTCGTCGAGATCTTCGTCGGTGTCGTCGTCAGAGTCGTCGGTGTCTTCGTCAGACTCCTCGAAGTCCTCCTGATCGGTGTCCTCCGCGTCGGCCATATCCCGCTGCTTCTGCTCGTCGAGCTCGTCGGTCGGTTCCTCGGCGGACTCGTCGGATTCTTCGTCGTCACGGCCGGTCTGCCCCGGCCCGCCGGCGGCCATCGCCTTGAACATCGGGTGCTCACCGGGAGCGTGCGTGGGCACCTTGGCCACCACCGGCTCCTCGGCGCGGTTCTTCTTGGAGCGCCTGCCGCGGCGACCACCGGACTCGGACTTGCGCCCGTTCGAGGGGGCCGAATCCACCGGGTCGGTGTGCAGCACGATCCCCCGGCCGCCGCAGTGGGAGCACGAGGTCGAGAAAGCCTCGATCAGCCCGGTACCCAATCGCTTGCGGGTCAGCTGAACCAAGCCCAGCGACGTCACCTCGGACACCTGATGGCGGGTGCGGTCACGGGCCAGCGCCTCGGTCAGCCGCCGCAACACCAGGTCGCGGTTGGACTCGAGGACCATGTCGATGAAGTCGATGACCACGATGCCGCCGATGTCGCGCAGCCGCAGCTGGCGCACGATCTCCTCGGCCGCCTCGAGGTTGTTCTTGGTGACGGTCTGCTCGAGGTTGCCGCCGGACCCGGTGAACTTTCCGGTGTTGACGTCGACCACCGTCATGGCCTCGGTCCGGTCGATCACCAGGGTGCCGCCCGACGGCAGCCACACCTTGCGCTCCATCGCCTTGGCGAGTTGTTCGTCGATGCGATGCACCGCGAAGACATCGGGCCCCCCCTGACCGTCCGGGCCGCTGGGCGGCTCGTACTTGTTCAGTTTCGAAACCAGATCGGGCGCAACGGAATTCACGTATTCGGTGATAGTCGTCCACGCTTCGTCGCCGGAGACGATGAGGCCGGCGAAGTCCTCGTTGAACAGGTCACGGATGACCTTGACCAGCACGTCCGGCTCTTCGTAGAGCGCGACCGCCGCGCCGGCGGCCTTCTCCGTGATCTCGGTCGCCTTGGCCTCGATTTGCTTCCAGCGCTCCTGCAGGCGAGTGACGTCGTTGCGGATGTCGTCCTCTTTGACGCCCTCGGACGCGGTGCGGATGATCACCCCGGCGTCGGTCGGCACCACCTCGCGCAGGATTTCCTTGAGCCGCTGCCGTTCGGTGTCGGGCAACTTGCGGCTGATCCCGGTCGACGACGCACCGGGCACGTAGACCAGGTATCGACCGGCCAGCGACACCTGGGTGGTCAGCCGGGCGCCCTTGTGCCCGACGGGGTCCTTGCTGACCTGGACCACGACATAGTCGCCCGGTTTGAGCGCCTGTTCGATCTTGCGGTCGGACCCGCCCAGCCCCGCGGCTTCCCAGTTGACCTCGCCGGCGTAGAGCACGCCGTTGCGGCCGCGGCCGATGTCGACGAACGCCGCCTCCATCGAGGGCAGGACGTTCTGCACGATCCCGAGGTAGATGTTGCCCACCAACGAGGCGGAAGCGGCCGACGTCACGAAGTGCTCGACGACGATGCCGTCTTCGAGCACCGCGATCTGGGTATACCGGGCCCCCTGATGCGGCGGCTCGATGCGGACCCTGTCCCGCACGACCATGACCCGTTCGACGGCCTCGCGGCGCGCCAGGAACTCCGCCTCGGTCAGTACCGGTGGGCGGCGCCGTCCGGCGTCGCGGCCGTCTCGGCGCCGTTGCCGTTTGGCCTCCAGCCGAGTGGAGCCGTCGATGCCCTTGATCTCGGCGTTGGACGAGCCGTTGCCGCCATCGCCGCCGTTCTTGCCGTTTCGCGGCGGCCGCTCGTGCACCACCGTGTTGGGCGGGTCGTCGGGCGATGAGGATTCGTCACCGTCGTCACCCGAGCCCGACTTGCGGCGCCGGCGCCTGCGGCGCCGGCGGGTGGCGCCCTCCGCCGAACCGTCGTCACCGGTGTCATCGGAGTCCGAATAGTCAGAGCCCTCTTCGTCGTCGCCGTCCTCGGCGTCGGAGGAGTCGCCCTGACTCGCCTTCTGGCGCCGCTGTTGCGGCTCGTCGTCGTCACCGGCGTCGTTTAAATTATCGGCCCCGCCCTGCTCGCCGCGGCCGCGGCCGCGACCGCGACGGCCTCGACGTCGCCGCCGGCTGGCCGGCCGATCGTCCTGCTCGTCGTCTTCGTCGTCGGTGTCGGAATCGTCGGGCTCGTCGGAGTCGGTGCCCTCGTCGGCGTTTCCGTCGTCTTCGTCCTTTATCGGCTGCGGCGCGACGAACAGCGGCATGTAATGCGGCCGCTCGGCGGCGTTCTCCGGGGCCGCCAGCATCAGCCGGGATTCGGGTTCCTCGGCCGCGGCTTCGACGCTTACATCGCCGGCGACCACGGCGGCCGCACCGCCGTCCGCATTCTCGGCGCCCTCGTCGGGCTGGGCGGCCAGCAGATCGCGAACCCGGACCGCGTCATCGCGGTCCACGGTGGAATGCGCGCTGCGTATCCGCCCGTCGAGTGCGCTCAGCGCGTCCAACACCCGCTTACTGGTGGTTCCCAGAGTTCGGGCCAGCGAATGAACTCTCAGACGGTCCGGCAGTTCGTCGTGCCGGGTCGGCTCTTCGAATGACTCTGTGGATGGTGCACCGTCTACCACGTATTCTCCTCAAGCCCCCGGGCGCGTCCTTGCGACGCGGCCACGCGAGGGCTTCGCTATGGGCCCGGATAACTTCCCCCGGGCTTGTGATGGTCTCGCCCCGAGAGGTTCGCGGAGAACGCACTCGGCGCCGTGCTGAATGACGGCCTGACATGCCGCGCACCAACGCGGGGTGGCGATGATCGCGCTTGTCTAAGTCTTCATTCGGGTGTCCGACACCGGTCCGGCGACGTTCACCCTTCATCAGTATCCCACATCACTCGGCGAGCCAACCCGCCCCTGAGCGAACGCGCTGTCAGCGGCGCGGCGCGGCCTTGTTAGCTGGGGCGCTACGCCTCGGGAAACCAGAGCGCGATTTCGCGCTTCGCGGACTCGGTCGAATCGGACCCGTGCACCAGGTTGAACTGCGTCTCCAGCCCGAAATCGCCCCGGATCGTGCCCGGTGTGGCCTTGTCCACCGGATCGGTACCGCCCGCGAGCTGCCGAAACGCGGCGATCGCCCGCGGTCCCTCGACGATCGCGGCCACCACGGGCCCCGAGGTGATGAACTCCAACAGCGATCCGAAGAACGGCTTGCCTTCGTGCTCGGCGTAATGCTCGGCGGCCAGGTCCTCGCTGACGCGCCGGAGCTCCAGCGCAGCAATGGTCAGGCCCTTCCGCTCGATGCGGCCGATGATCTCCCCTACCAGCTGCCGCTCGACGCCGTCCGGCTTGATCAGTACCAGGGTCCGTTCGGTCACGGCGGACAGCGTACAGCGGCGATTGGGGCTGGGGCCTCGGGGACGGTTGCTCTACCGCTGGCGGCGCCGTACCTCGGCGCGGAAGTACGCGATCAAAGCCCACAGCCCGGTGAACAGCACCCCGATGAATCCCACGCCCGGGTACACCACGAAGCCGGCGAGCACGATCAGTTGGACACCGAGGTTCGCCCAGATCGCCCAGGGCTTGCGTTGCACCCCGCCCAGCAGGATGAGCAGCGCGGCCAAGCCGATGAGATAGCCCAGCGACACGGGCGTCAGTCCGCCACCGACCGCGCTCACCACCGGGATCGCCAGCAACACCACGATCGCTTCCAGAAGCAGCGTCGCGGCCATCACCGCGCCGAAGCTCCGCCACGGGTCGGCCGGCGGGGCCGGGTTTTGGTCGGTCATTCCGGATCACGACCGAACAGGGTCCGTGCCGCCCCGGCAGTGACGACCGAGCCCGTGACGACGATCCCGGTACCCGAGAAGGCGTCGGCGTCCCCGTCCAACGCCGCGTCGTCGACCAGGGCGGTCGCGGCGTCGATGGCGTCGCGCAGGTTCTCGGCGGAAATCACCCGATCCGGTCCGAACCGCTCCCCCGCGGCCAGCGCCAGCGACTCGACGTCCAGTGCCCGCGGCGACCCGTTATGGGTCACCACGACGGCGTCCAACACCGGCTCGAGTGCGGCGAGGATGCCGTTCACGTCCTTGCCGGCCAGCACGCCGAGCACACCGACCAGATACCGGAAGTCGAATTCGTCGCTCAGGGTCTGCGCCAGCGCGGCCGCACCCGCAGGATTGTGCGCGGCGTCGATGAACACCGTGGGCGCGCTGCGCATGCGTTCCAGCCGACCGGGACTGGTGACGGCGGCGAATCCGGCCCGCACCGCCTCGACGTCGAGTTGCCGCTGCGCGCCCGCGCCGAAGAAGGCTTCCACCGCCGCGAGGGCCACCGCCGCGTTGTGCGCCTGGTGCTCGCCGTGCAGCGGCAGATAGATGTCGGAATACACGCCGCCGAGGCCCTGCAGCTGCAGCACCTGTCCGCCGATGGCGACCTGACGCCCCAAGACCGCGAACTCCGAATCCTCGCGGGCCACCGCGGCGTCGGCGCGCACGGTCTGGGCCAGCAGCACTTCCATCGCTTCCGGCACCTGGCGCGCGATGACGGCGACGGTGTCAGGGGCGCCTTCGGGAGCGTGGGTGATGATGCCGGCCTTTTCGCCGGCGATGCCGGCGATGTCGTCACCGAGGTATTCGACGTGGTCGATGCCGACCGGGGTGACGACGGCCACCGGCGCGTTGATGACGTTGGTGGCGTCCCACCGCCCGCCCATGCCGACCTCGATGATCGCAACGTCGACGGGGGCGTCGGCGAACGCCGCGAACGCCATGGCGGTCAGCACCTCGAACTTGCTCATTGCCGGGCCCCCGGCTGCCTGTGATTGCGCGTCGATCATGTGCACGAAGGGCTCGATCTCCCGGTACGTCGCCACGTACTGCGCCGGGGTGATCGGCCGTCCGTCGATCGCGATGCGCTCAACCGCCGATTGCAGGTGCGGGCTGGTGGTTCGCCCGGTGCGCCCGTGCAGTGCGGTGACCAGCGCGTCGACCATGCGGGCGACCGAGGTCTTGCCGTTGGTGCCGGCGATGTGGATCGAGGGATAGGCCAGCTGTGGCGAGCCCAGCAAGTCCATCAGGGCGCTGATCCGGGTCAGGCTCGGCTCGATCTTCGTCTCCGGCCAGCGCTGGTCCAGCAGATGTTCGACCTGCAGCAGGGCGGCGATCTCGTCCGGGGTGGGAGCCAGGCTGGTGGCCTCACCGCGCTCGGGCCAGTCGGACGGCTCGGTCATCGAACACTCATCGCAGGTCGGCCAGGCGCGCGTTGATCCGGTCAGTCTCGTCCTGGGCCACGCGCTGACGGTCCCGGATCTTGCCGACGACGTTCTGCGGGGCCTTGGCCAGGAAGTCCTCGTTGGCCAATTTGGCGGTGGTCGACGCCAGTTCCTTTTGCGCCGCGGCGAGGTCCTTCTCCAGGCGGCGGCGTTCGGCGGCGACATCGATGGTGCCCGAAGTGTCGAGTTCGACGACGACCGTGCTGTCCATGGTGGGGCCGAGTCGCACCTCCAACGACACCGACGGCTCGAAATCGTCGCCCGGCGCGGTGAGCCAGGCCAGCGACGTCACCGAGGCCACCTGGGCGCTCAGATCGGCGCTGTCCAACCCGCCCAGCCGGGCCGGCACTTTCTGCCGATCGGCCAGGCCCTGATCGCTGCGGAACCGGCGGACTTCGGTGACCAGCCTTTGCATATCGCTGATCCGTTGTGCGGCAACGGGATCCAGGTCTATACCCGACGATTGGGGCCAGTCGGCGATCACCAGCGACTCCTGGCTGGTCAGCGCCTGCCACAACGCCTCGGTGAGGAACGGGATGACGGGGTGCAGCAACCGCAGCAGCGTGTCCAGCACGGCGGCGAGCACGGCGGTGGTGTGTGCGTTCCCTTCGGCCAGCTGCGTCTTGGCCAATTCGACGTACCAGTCGCAGAATTCGTCCCATGCGAAGTGGTAGAGCGCTTCGCAGGCGCGGCTGAACTCGTAACCGTCGAGGGCCGAATCAACTTCGGCGCGAACCTCTTCCAGCCGTCCCAAGATCCAACGGTCGGCATCGGTCAGCTCGTCTTGTGCGGGCAGCAGTGCGACGTGTGCGCCGTTGAGCAGCGCGTAGCGGGTGGCGTTAAACAGCTTGGTACAGAAATTGCGTGACGCCCGCACGGCGTCCTCCCCGACGGACAGGTCACCGCCGGGGCTGGCACCGCGGGCCAGCGTGAACCGCAGCGCGTCCGCGCCGAACATGTCCACCCAGTCCAGCGGGTCGATGACATTGCCCTTGGACTTACTCATCTTGCGACCGAATTCGTCGCGGATCAGCCCATGCAGGAACACATCGGTGAACGGCACCTGCGGCCCGCGGCGGCCGTCCAGGGTGATGGCCTCGTCACCTCCGACGAAGGTGCCGAACATCATCATGCGGGCCACCCAGAAGAACAGGATGTCATAGCCGGTGACCAAAACGCTTGTCGGATAGAACTTTTCCAGTTCCGGCGTTTTGTCCGGCCAGCCCATCGTGGAGAACGGCCACAGGGCCGAGGAGAACCAGGTGTCCAGGACGTCGGGGTCCTGCTCCCAGCCCTCCGGCGGCGTTTCGTCCGGCCCGACGCACACCTGCTCGCCGCCCGGCCCGTACCAGATCGGGATGCGATGGCCCCACCACAGCTGCCGGGAGATACACCAGTCGTGCATGTCGTCGACCCAGGCGAACCAGCGCGGCTCCAGGCTGGCGGGATGAATGACGGTGTCGCCGTTGCGAACCGCATCACCGGCGGCCTTGGCCAGCGATTCCACCCGGACCCACCATTGCAGCGACAGCCGCGGCTCGATCGGCTCCCCGCTGCGTTCGGAATGCCCGACGCTGTGCAGGTAGGGGCGCTTCTCCTCGACGACACGATGCTGGGCTGCCAACGCCTCACGCACCGCGACCCGGGCCTCGAAGCGGTCCATACCGTCGAATTGTGTTCCGGTGTCGGCGATTCTGCCCTTGGTGTCCATGATTGAGATCATTGGCAGTTGGTGCCGTAGGCCGATATCGAAGTCGTTCGGATCGTGGGCGGGCGTGACTTTGACCGCGCCCGTGCCGAATTCGGGATCCACGTGTTCGTCGGCGACGATTGGGAGCTGCCGGTCGGCGAAGGGGTGCGGCAGGGTGGTGCCGACCAGGTGGCGGTAGCGCTCGTCCTCGGGGTGGACCGCGATGGCGGTGTCACCGAGCATCGTCTCGACCCGCGTGGTGGCGACCACGATGTGCGGTTGCGCGTCGTCGAGCGAGCCGTAGCGGAACGACACCAGTTCGCCTTCGACGTCAATGTAGTTGACCTCGAGGTCGGAGATCGCCGTCTCGAGCACCGGGGACCAGTTGACCAGCCGCTCGGCCTGATAGATCAGCCCCGCGTCGTAGAGCCGCTTGAAGACGGTGCGCACCGCTCGCGACAGACCCTCGTCCATGGTGAACCGGTCGCGGCTCCACGCCACTCCGTCACCGAGCCGGCGCATCTGGCCGCCGATGGCACCGCCGGACTCACGCTTCCAGTCCCACACCTTTTCGACGAACAGCTCCCGGCCGAAGTCCTCCTTGGTCTTGCCGTCGATTGCGAGCTGCTTTTCCACCACGCTCTGGGTGGCGATGCCCGCATGGTCCATACCCGGCTGCCACAGCACCTCATAACCCTGCATCCGTTTGCGACGGGTCAGGGCGTCCATCATGGTGTGTTCCAGCGCATGGCCCATGTGCAGGCTGCCGGTCACGTTCGGCGGCGGCAGCACGATCGAGTACCCGGGTTTGGCGCTCGTCGGGTCCGCCTCGAAGTAGCCCGCGTCGAGCCACTTCTGGTAGATCGCGCTTTCGGCGGCAGCGGGATCCCACGACTTGGGCAGGTCGGTGGCGGGGCTGCGGCTGGCGGTCACCCGTCAATTCTAGGGAGCGCCGTTTACCTCGATGTAAGTGCCCAAATCGCAGGTGAGTCGGGTCACTTTGTGAGCCGGTCGACCTGCAATGTCACACCGGCGGCGGGGAACCTGGCCAGCAGGGCGTCACCCATCGCGGCCGCGGGGGTGAGCACGCCGTGCAAATTCGGCAGCTTGTCGCGGTCGAATGCGAGCGCAAGGCCGCACTCCCCCAACAGCACCGAGGTCGCCTTGTAGCCGGGGTCTCCGCGCTGCTCCATGCGCGCGGCGTAGCGCGCGCCGGTGGTTGTGGTGGTGTAGGTCTCGATCCGGTAGTAGCCGCGCTCGCGCGCCGCCTCGCTGGGGCCCGTCCCGGGCTTGGGGACGATGCGCTCCACCAGCCGGCGGGGCAGCAGCCGGAAATAGCGGCTGCCCAATCCGAAGGTGGCGTTGGCTACCCCACCCACCGCAGCGGATGCCAGCGGTGCCAGCGGCGACGACCCCAGGCTCATGCTTTCGGTGTAGCGGAATTGTCGGCCGTACGCCCAGTCCAGTAATGCGTTGCTGCGCCGCACGATACGGGTGTTGTAGGGCGCCATCACGAATCCCGACGTCCACAGCCCGCTCAGTTCCGGCGCGATCTGACGACCACGGCGCCACGGCAGGTCGGGCTGCGGGCCGATTTCCGGCTCGGCGCTGCGGTCGGTGCTCAACGTGTACGGGTCGGCGAGCTGACGGCGGGCGTCGGGATCGCGGGAAGCCCTGTCCAGCACTTCCAACATCGACGCGACGGTTCCGCCGGATACTCCGCCCGAGAAGGACCGCACGACGAGGTCGGTGTCTGCGAGCTCTCCGGCGCCGTCGTCCCGTGCGGCCCGGTACAGCGCATAGACACTGAGGTCTGAAGGGACGGAATCGAATCCACAGGCGTGCACGATGCGGGCGCCGGTGTCAGCGGCCTGCTTGTGGTACAGGTCGATGCTCTCGCGGACGAACATCGCCTCGCCGGTCAGGTCGGCGTAGTCGGTGCCCGCCGCCGCGCACGCGGCCACCAGTGGCAGCCCATAGCGGGTATAGGGGCCGACCGTGGTGATGACCACCTGGGTGCGGGTCGCCATCTCATTCAGCGTCGACGGCGACGAGGCGTCGGCGGCGACAAGCGGCCAGGACTGCGCGGACTCGCCCAGTGTGTCGCGGACGGCCCGCAGCCGTTCGGTTGACCTGCCGGCCAGCGCCACCCGCGTGCCAGGCCCGGAACGGGCCAGGTATTCGGCGGTCAACTTCCCGACGAAGCCGGTCGCCCCGTACAACACGATGTCGAATTCGCGCGGCGTTGCGGTCACGGGCCCGACGCTACCCGACCCGCTAATAAGTAATGCCGGGCCATGGCCCGGCATTACTTATTACTGCGTAGTGGGTCGTCAGCCGCGACGCCCGCAGACCGGCCAAGCGCCGATGCCCTGCGAGTGCAGCACGTTCTCGGCCACCCGGATCTGCTCCTCGCGGCTCGCGCCGGACGGGGAACCCGACCCGCCGTTGGCACGCCAGGTGCTCGGGGTGAACTGCAGGCCGCCGGAGAACCCGTTACCGGTGCTGATCGACCAGTTGCCGCCCGACTCGCACTGCGCGATGGCGTCCCAGTTCACGCTGTACGCCCGGACCGGCGGAGGCGGCGGGGCGTCCGGGCCCGGAGGCGGCGGCACGTTGGGGTCAAAGCCCGCGGGTGCCGGCGGCGGGGCGTCGGGCGCCGGGGGCGGAGGAGGAGCGTCCGGAGCCGGGGGCGCCAGGGCGTCCGGCGCCGGGGGCGGCGGAGGCGCGTCCGGTGCCCCGGCGGGCGCCATGTTGGGGTCAAAACTCATCGGCTCCGCACTGGCGGTGGCCGACGGGATGCTCACGAGGGTGCCCGTGATCGCGGCAAGAACGAGCGTCTTACGGACGTTCTTCAATATCTTTCCTTTCGCGGTGCGCGCGCGCCAAAGCAAGCCCACGGGTGTGGGCTGACGGTGTTTGTTGTTGCGGAAAACCTGCTTTGGAACGTGCCGAGTTGTTCCGGCACGACAGCGGTGGGCTCGAGTCGCCCGGCGGGCTGCTACCCCGCCGGCCGCGGACGGGGTTTCGCCGTCCGCAGCCCCGCTCACACGCGGGTCCGTGGATTCTATTTTCAGTTACTCTTCCGTAACCCGTTGCGGGCTAACACGGACCGTACGAGACCCAGCCGCATTCGTCATCTTCGGGAAACGGACATCTCCGTTCGGTAACGGGGTGATCACAGCGCAATACCGTCACCATTTTGGCAGGTCAGCGACGCAATTCCGACAAGTACCCAACAATCGCAAAGACTTTCAAATCGTGAGCCGAATCACGCCCATTTTGTGAACTGGCCCACGTATTTGCGCCTGCACGTTTAGGCCTTCGCAGCACCAACGGACTCGGGTCCGCCGCCGCGAAGCGGCGTAGCCTACAACAAGTTACGGTGGTCCGTCACATGACACGCCCGACCACGCGAGCGAATTGCGTTGTCCTGCTGGCTAACTTGCATCGTTCAAATAGTGCACACGATGCCGGGCGTGTTGCCTGCGCATAGAGGCCCGACATACCGAAATATACTTCCGTACAATGACTTTGGAGAGACCAGCCGTGTGACGACACGCCGCGGGTGCGGGCGCAACGCCACCGCCGAACGGCTCCCGAGCCGCCGTCCGATCCAGCCAAATCAATTTGCTCAGAAAAATCTGATTCCGGATGGCGCCGAAGCGCGACGATGTCACACCTCCGGCGGAGCAGCGCTCATTCGATCCGAAATTCCCGGTGCCCCAACAGATCACGGCCGCGGCCCAACTCGGATACTCCACCGCCCGCAGAGCGCCCAGCCATTACCGCAAGCGAAAAGAAGAACTCGTCTTATGTCTAATAGAATTGCGGATTCTCGCGCATAATCGCGGCGCCCGGATGATTTACTCAGAATGTATCCGACGCGATTCAACCGCGACCGGATTGGGTCAGCTGGGGGACTGCGCGAGAGCGCGGAGGTCCGCGTCGGTGTTGACGTTGGTCAGCGACCGCAAATCCGACGTCACGATGCGCTGGGCATCCGATGCGTCCACCAAGGCGCGCATCTTGCGCTCGCCGGCGGCTACCAACGTGTCGACACGGTCGGCCAGGTCGGTCCGGTACACCGCGGCAAGGTAGTGGTCCTGGCCGTCCCACGGCAGCACTACTTCCGCGCCGGTCTCCAGCGCCTTGCGGGCGAGATCGTCGATGAGTTCGACTGCCAGGAAAGGCATGTCGACGGCGCAGACGAAGGCGAGCCGGGCACCGGCATCGGCGGCCGCACGCAACGCCCGCCCCGTCGCGGGCAACGGCCCCAGCCCGCGCAGTTCGTCGCGCATGACCCGGGCTTGCAGCTCGGGCAGCGGCTGGCCCTGGGCGGCCATGACAAGGACCGGGTCGCAGCGCTGTCGGAGGATGCCGACCACGTGCTCGACCATCGTGGTTGCTTCCGACCCGGCGGATGCAGGAACCGGGAGGCTGGCCTTGTCGCGGCCCATTCGTTGCGATGCGCCGCCGGCGAGCACTACGCCGGCCAGTGAACCTGTTTCGCCCACGTCAGTCGACGGTCCAGGTGTCGCGCCCGCGCAGCAGCGACTGCAGGGCGGCGTCGTCAAACGGCTTCGAAGCCCGCGCGGCCTGCACCTGGGAGCGCGCCGCGTCGTCGTAGGTGGGCCGGTTGACGTCGCGGAAGATGCCCAGCACGGTGTGCTCGAGATTCTGATCGGAGAGCCGGGACAGGGCAAAGGCGTAGGCCGAGTCGTCGGTGTGCGCGTCGTGCACCACGATCTCGTCCACGGACACGTCTGCGGTCTTGGCCACGTCGAGGCCGAAGCCGGATCGCACCACGCAGTACTCGCCGTCGGCGCCGAAGACGATTGGCTCACCGTGGCGGACGTTGATCACCCGCTCCTCGGCGCCCTCCTTGCGCAGCACGTCGAATGAGCCGTCGTTGAAAATCGGGCAGTCCTGCAGGATTTCGACCACCGCGGCACCGCGGTGCTCCGCGGCGGCACGCAATACCTCGGATAGTCCGTTGCGGTCGGAGTCGAGGGCCCGGCCGACGAACGTGGCCTCGGCGCCCAGCGCCAACGACGCCGGGTTGAACGGGTGATCCAGCGATCCCATCGGCGTCGACTTGGTGACCTTGCCGACCTCCGACGTCGGCGAGTACTGGCCCTTCGTCAGCCCGTAAATCCGGTTGTTGAACAACAGGATCGTGATGTTGACGTTGCGGCGCAGCGCGTGGATCAAGTGGTTGCCACCGATCGACAACGCGTCGCCGTCGCCCGTGACCACCCACACCGAAAGGTCCTCGCGGGCTAGCGCCAGACCGGTCGCGATCGCCGGCGCGCGGCCGTGGATCGAGTGAAACCCGTAGGTCTCCAAGTAATACGGGAACCGGCTCGAGCAACCGATGCCGCTGATGAACACGATGTTCTCGCGGCGCAGCCCGAGCTCGGGCAGGAAGTTGCGGATGGTGTTGAGGATGACGTAGTCACCACACCCGGGACACCAACGGACCTCTTGGTCACTGGTGAAGTCCTTGCCCTTCTGCGGCTGATCCGCAGTGGGCACACCGTCGTTCTTCTTCAACCTCGGAGTCAGCCCGAGGTCGGTGCCCGCCAGATTTCCCATCAGGTCGGTCATTCGCTAGCTCCCGCTCCAACCGTTGCTGCCGCCATTCTGGCGACCATCGTCTTGTCTTGCTCGATTTCGGCCAGCGTGCCGCCTATCGCTGCGCGGATGAGGCGCCCGATCTCGTCGGCAAGGAACGCGACACCTTGGACCTTGGTGACGGATTGCACGTCGACCAGGTACTTGCCGCGCAGTAACAGGGCCAGCTGGCCGAGGTTCATCTCCGGGCAGACCACCATCGGGTAACGCCGCAACACGTCACCCAGGTTCGCCGGGAACGGGTTCAGGTGACGAAGGTGGGCATGCGCGACCTTGACGCCCTTGCGCCGCGCGCGCCGGCAGGCTTCACCGATCGGGCCGTACGAGCTGCCCCAGCCGATGAGCAGGAGCTCGGCGTCGCCGGTCGGGTCGTCGACCTGAAGGTCGGGAACCGAGATGCCGTCAATCTTGGCCTGGCGCAACCGAACCATCAGGTCGTGGTTGACCGGCTCGTAGGAGATGGCGCCCGAACCGTTGGCCGCTTCCAGGCCACCGATGCGGTGCTCCAGGCCCGGGGTGCCCGGAACGGCGAATTGGCGAGCGAGGGTCTCGGGGTCGCGGTTGTAGGGCTGGAAGGGCTCATCCGGTTTGGCGAAGGTGTGCTTGATCGGCGCCAGCGTGCCGACATCCGGAATGCGCCACGGCTCAGAACCATTGGCGATCGCGCCGTCGGACAAGACGATCACCGGGGTGTGATATGACACCGCGATGCGCACCGCCTCGAGCGCGGTTTCGAAACAGTCGGACGGTGAGCGTGGCGCCAGCACCGCAAGCGGCGACTCCCCGTTGCGGCCGTACAGCGCCTGCAGCAGGTCGGCCTGCTCGGTCTTCGTCGGCAGGCCGGTCGAGGGCCCGCCGCGCTGAACGTCGATGACCAACAACGGCAATTCGGTCATCACCGCGAGGCCCAACGCTTCGGACTTCAACGAAATCCCCGGACCCGACGTGCTCGTGACTCCGAGGGCACCGCCGTACGAGGCGCCGATTGCGGCACAGATGCCGCCGATCTCGTCCTCGGCCTGGAAGGTGATCACGTTGAAGTTCTTGTGCTTGGACAGCTCGTGCAGGATGTCCGATGCCGGCGTGATCGGGTAACTGCCGAGCACCACCGAAATGTCGGCCAGCTGACCCGCCGCGACGATGCCGTAGGCCATCGCGGTGTTGCCGGAGATCTGCCGGTATTCGCCGGATGGCAACGTCGCCCGCGACACCTCGTAGGTGGTGCCGAACGCCTCAGTCGTCTCGCCGTAGTTCCAGCCCGCCTTGAGGGCCAAGACGTTGGCCTCCGCGATATCGGGCTTGCGGGCGAACTTCTCCCGGATGAACTTCTCGCTGGTCTCGATCGGGCGGCCGTACATCCACGACAGCAGGCCCAGCGCGAACATGTTTTTGGCGCGCTGGCCGTCCTTCTTCGACGCGCCGATCGCCTCGACGGCGCCCAGCGTCAGCGTCGTCATCGCGACGGAGTGCACGACGTACTCCTCGAGTTCGTCGGTCTCCAGCGGGTTCGTTACGTAGCCCACCTTGGTCAGGTTGCGCTTGGTGAACTCGTCGGAGTTCGCAATCACCATGCCGCCGCGCGGCAGATCACCGAGGTTGGCCTTGAGCGCCGCCGGGTTCATCGCGACGAGCACGTCGGGGCGGTCACCGGCAGTCAGGATGTCGTAGTCGGCGATTTGGATCTGGAAGGACGAGACCCCGGGCAGGGTGCCTGCGGGAGCCCGGATCTCGGCGGGATAGTTCGGCTGGGTCGCCAGGTCGTTACCGAAAAGCGCTGCCTCCGACGTGAATCGGTCGCCGGTCAGCTGCATTCCGTCGCCGGAGTCCCCGGCGAAACGAATGACGACTTGTTCCAGGCGCTGGCGGTGGGAACCGCCACCAGAAGGCGAACCATTCGAGCCGTTATGAGAATCAGACCCGGCTCCGCTGCCGTTCGGATCCACGTATCCGCCTTCCATTGGTTATCCGGATAGGCACTTCGCTGGAGCTTTAAGGGTACGCGCCATTGAGGCGACTCCCGCGCCCGCGAGCTTGTGTGTCACTGGTAGTACCAATTATGGCACTCCTTTTCGGCGAGAATGTGCGTCTCTAAACCATTACATGCAGCGGTTTTACACCTAAAGCCGATGTCAGCGAGGGGACGCTGGTGCGGACCATTCAAAACTGTGGTATTGGTCACTTTTGCGCGCGGCGCTCTGTTCGCTCGGCGCCGCTTCCGGCATCGCGTTCAGTAGACGATGAAAGCCTGCGCCGGCGAGCGCGCCCAGGAAAGGCGAACGCGGGCATCCGCAGTTGGTACCCAAGTGTGCGGCCGCTCGACCGCGGAGGTGCTAGGCGCTCTTGTCGCGGCGCTCGGTGCGCGACGGCTTGCGCGGCACGATCGTCGGAAGCACGTTGTCTTGCACGGTCTCCTTGGTCACCACGACCTTGGCGACGTCGTCGCGGCTCGGGATGTCATACATCACCGGCAGCAGGACCTCTTCCATGATGGCGCGCAAACCACGGGCGCCCGTGCCGCGGTGGATGGCCTGATCGGCGATCGCCTCCAGCGCGTCCTCGGTGAACTCGAGTTCGACGCTGTCCATCTCGAACAGCCGGGTGTACTGCTTGACCAAAGCGTTCTTCGGCTCGGACAAGATCTTGACCAACGACTCCCGGTCCAGGTTGGTCACCGAGGCGACCACCGGCAGCCGGCCGATGAACTCGGGGATCAGGCCGAACTTGATCAGGTCCTCCGGCATGACGTCGGCGAAGTGGTCGGTGGTGTCGATCTCGGCCTTGGAGCGCACCTCGGCGCCGAAGCCCAGGCCGCGCTTGCCGACGCGCTCGTAGATGATCTTCTCCAGGCCGGCGAACGCCCCCGCCACGATGAACAGCACGTTGGTGGTGTCGATCTGTATGAACTCTTGGTGCGGGTGCTTGCGGCCGCCCTGCGGGGGCACCGACGCCTGGGTGCCCTCCAGGATTTTCAGCAGGGCCTGCTGAACGCCCTCGCCGGAGACGTCACGGGTGATCGACGGGTTCTCGCTCTTGCGGGCGATCTTGTCGACCTCATCGATGTAGATGATTCCGGTTTCGGCACGCTTGACGTCGTAGTCGGCGGCCTGAATGAGTTTGAGGAGAATGTTTTCGACATCCTCACCGACGTATCCGGCTTCGGTCAGCGCGGTGGCGTCGGCGATGGCGAACGGCACGTTGAGCATCTTGGCGAGCGTCTGGGCCAGGTAGGTCTTGCCGCAGCCGGTGGGCCCGAGCATCAGGATGTTGGACTTGGTCAGCTCAACCGGCTCGTGCCGGGAGTCACGGCCCTTCTCCCCGGCCTGAATGCGCTTGTAGTGGTTGTAGACCGCGACGGCCAGTGTCCGCTTGGCGGTGTCTTGCCCGATGACGTACCCCTCCAAGAACTCCCGGATCTCAACGGGCTTGGGGAGTTCGTCAAGTTTGACGTCGTCGGCGTCGGCGAGTTCCTCTTCGATGATCTCGTTACAGAGATCGATGCATTCATCGCAGATGTATACACCGGGGCCAGCAATGAGCTTCTTGACCTGCTTCTGGCTCTTCCCGCAGAACGAGCACTTCAGCAGGTCACCGCCGTCTCCGATGCGCGCCATGGTGCTGAGGGCCTACTTCCTTTTCGCCGTTCGTCTTGCTGTGCCGCATGTATCCCCCGACGCTACCCGCTAGATCGGGCCCGACGCGACCATTAAGGCCGAATCGCGTCGGTGGTATTCATGCTGTCCGTCCCGATGAAACATATAGCCCGACGGCGCCCGTCATTCGCGAAAGACGCGCTTTGCGTGTCTTTGGCGTGTCGCGGTCGTTACCCGACCGAGGCTCAAGCGCCGACCGACCCCCAGATCCGCCCGGAGATGCCGATCCAGGCGGAGCATGGGCAGATCCCCAAGAAATCACCCTACAGTGGCCGGGTGGGATTGGCTCTGATCAGCGGATCGGTCCTGATCAGCGATGGCGGTTTGGCCACCGAACTGGAAGCGCGCGGTCATGACCTTTCCGACCCGTTGTGGTCGGCGAGGCTACTGGCGGACGACCCGGACGAAATCGTCGCCGTGCACGCCGCCTACTTTCGCGCCTGCGCCATGATCGCGACGACGGCGAGCTATCAGGCATCGTTCCAGGGCTTCGCATCGCGCGGGATCGACCGAGACGAAGCCGCCGGGCTGCTGCGCCGCAGCGTCGAACTCGCGAAGACCGCGCGTGATGAAGCGGACACCAGCGGGCTCGTCGTCGCCGCTTCGGTCGGCCCGTACGGCGCGGCGCTGGCCGACGGATCCGAATACCGCGGCCGCTACGGCCTATCCGTCGCGGCCCTGAGGCGATGGCACCGACCCCGGCTGGAAATCCTGGCGGGCGCCGGCGCCGACGTGCTGGCGTGCGAGACCGTGCCCGACGCCGACGAGGCTGAGGCGCTGGTCGATCTGGTCGGTTCGGTCGGCATGCCGGCCTGGCTCAGCTACACCGTCGACGGCACCAGGACCCGGGCCGGGCAACCGCTGACCGATGCGTTCGCCGTCGCCGCCGGGGTGCGCGAGATCGTCGCGATCGGCGTCAATTGCTGTGCGCCCGAGGACGTATTGCCGGCGATCGAGATCGCCTCGGCTACCGGCAAGCCGGTGATCGTCTACCCGAACAGCGGCGAGCGCTGGGACGGCCGGGGTTGGGCGGGGCGGCGATCGTTTTCCGCGCGCCTCGCCAAGCAGTGGGTGGCGGCCGGGGCGCGCATCGTCGGTGGCTGCTGCCGGGTGGGGCCCGCCGATATCGCCGAGGTTCGCCGAGCGTGCACTGAGCGCGAAAAATCAGGGGCGGTTTCAAGGTTTGGTTGCAACAGTGGTTTCTGTCGGGGATGACAGTAGCCGGTTGAGGACTTGGGCGGGACTGTCCCAGCCGAATCGTTTGCGTGGGCGTTCGTTGAGTTCGGCGGCGACTTGGGCGAGGTAGTCCGCGGAGTGCACCGATAAGTCGGTGCCTTTCGGGAAGTATTGGCGTAGAAGGCCGTTGGTGTTCTCGTTGCTGCCGCGCTGCCACGGTGAGTGCGGATCGCAGAAGTAGATGTCGATGCCGGCGTCGATACTGATGCGAGCGTGACGTGACATTTCGCTGCCTTGGTCCCAGGTCAGTGAGCGGCGCAACGATTCAGGCAGGGTCTTGATGGCGGCGATCATCGCCTCGGCCACCGTCTCGGGATCGCGGCGGGCGGGCAGATGCAGGAGTTGGACGAACCCGGTGGAGCGCTCGACGAGGGTACCGATCTGAGAATGTTGGTTTTTGCCCAGGATCAGATTCCCAGTGCCCGGGCACCGCGCGGTCCGCGGCCTCAGCGGGCCGCTCACTGATGTTGACCATGCCCGGAATCCGGCCACGCCCGTTGCCACCACGGGCCCGACCATGTGGCCGGCGTAACGCCCGCCCGGTCCGCAAACACTTGGCCAGCTCACGGCGCAGTTCCCCACGCCCTTGCACATAGAGCGCTTTGTAAATGGTTTCGTGGGACACCTGCATCTCCGGGCGATCGGGGTAAGTCCTGGCCAACACCCCAGCGATCTGCTCGGGGCTGTACTTCTTGACCAACCACGCTTGCACCTCGGCGCGCAGCGCCGGGCAGCGCCCCAGCTTGCCGGTCTTAGGCCGGCGCGCCCGCTGCTCACTGCGCAGCTGAGCAATCCGCGCCGAGTACCCCGACTTGGCGTCCCAGCCGGCCCGGCGGGCCCCGAAGCGATACCGGCCGCGATAACGGCCCACATACCCCCGCATGACGCCGTGGTGGGCGATCTCGCGCATCACCGTCGAGGGGGCCCGGCCCAGCCGGGCTGCCATCGAGCGGATCGACTCACCTTGAGCGGTGCCGATCATGATCTGTTCACGCTCATCAGCCGACAACCGCGGCCGTTTCTGCCCCTGGGGTGCTAACCATCGCGGATTCACACCACCAAACCTGCGAAACCACGTGCTACCGCACGTCGGCGACACGCCGACCGCAACCCCGGCATCCTCCGAAGACACCCCTGCTGCGATCAACTCCCAATACCGACGCTGCACCGACAACAGCTGAGGCACACCCGTCATCAACACCCCTACCTACGAAGTGTTGCAATCACCCCTTGAGCCCAGGGCGAAGATTCGCGCTGAGCGCACGGTCGGCGGAGGGCCGTTGACGCTAGGCGGTTTGCGCGGAGAGCTTCCGGTACTCCAGGACGGTGTCGATGATCCCGTACTCCTTGGCCTCAGCCGCGGTCAGGATCTTGTCGCGGTCGGTGTCCTTGCGGACGGTCGCGGCGTCCCTGCCGGTGTGGTGGGCCAGCGTGGTCTCCATCAGCGTGCGCATCCGCTCGATCTCGGCGGCCTGGATCTCCAGATCGGAGAACTGGCCCTGGATCACGCCCTGAAGCGACGGCTGGTGGATCAGCACCCGGGCGTTGGGCAGCGCCATCCGCTTGCCGGGAGTGCCCGCGGCCAGCAGCACCGCCGCGGCGGAGGCGGCCTGGCCCAGGCACACCGTCTGAATGTCGGCGCGCACGTACTGCATGGTGTCGTAAATCGCCATCAGCGAGGTGAATCCGCCGCCAGGCGAGTTGATGTACATGGTGATGTCGCGGTCGGGGTCCAGCGACTCCAACACCAGCAGCTGCGCCATGATGTCGTTCGCCGAAGCGTCGTCGACCTGGACGCCGAGGAAGATGATGCGTTCCTCGAACAGCTTGTTGTAGGGGTTGGACTCCTTGATGCCGAAGCTGGAGTGCTCGATGAACGACGGCAGGATGTAGCGCGCCTGCGGCTGGATCTGGGGGTGCTGCGTACTCACTGGGCTTCTCCGTTGGTGATGTGGGCGGCGCGCGTAATGATGTGGTCGACGAACCCGTATTCCAGGGCCTCCGGGGCGGTGAACCAGCGGTCGCGATCGGAATCCGCCTCGATGCGTTCGATCGACTGGCCGGTGAATTCGGCGTTGAGCCGGAACATCTCCTTCTTGATGACATGGAATTGCTCGGCCTGGATGGCAATGTCGGCCGCGCTACCGGTCACCCCGCCCAGCGGCTGGTGCATCAGGATGCGGGCGTGCGGCAACGCGTAGCGCTTGCCCTTGGTCCCCGCCGCCAGCAGGAACTCACCCATCGACGCGGCCATACCCATCGCGTAGGTGGCGATATCGCAGGGGGCCAGCACCATGGTGTCGTAGATGGCCATGCCGGCGCTGATGGATCCGCCCGGCGAGTTGATGTACAGGGAGATGTCTTTGTCGCCGTCCTCGGCGGCGAGCAGCAGGATCTGCGCGCACAGCCGATTGGCGACTTCGTCGTTCACCTCCGAACCCAGGAAGATGATGCGCTCGGAGAGCAAGCGCTCATAGACCGAGTCCGTGAGGTTCAGACCCTGCGAATTCGAACGCATGTCAGACACGACTGGGTTACCTGCTTTCTCGAGTTCTTCTATGCACCGACACTAACCAACTGAGCCCACTGTTTGGCGGCCACGCTCCCCCTCAATTGGGCGCTTTCGCTCACAGCTTCAAGATCGGTCACTTCGCTTCGTCGTCGGAGGCTTCCGTTTCCAGGACGTCGTCGGCCCCCTCTGTCGGATTGTCGGCCTCCTCCGCCTCGCCGGCCAGCTCGGCTGCGTCGGCCTCCGAACGCTTGCCGAAGAACTCACTGGTGTCGATGGCGTTCCCGTCGGTATCGGTGACCGTGGCCGCCCGCACCACCTCGGCGACGGCCAGCCCGCGCCGGACGTCCGCGAACATGGCCGGCAGCTGGTTGTTCTCCTGCAGGTAGCCCAATAGCTGCTGCGGCTCGATGCCGTATTGCCGGGACGTCGCCACCAGGCGTTCGGTAAGGTCGTCCTGTCCGACCTGGACCTCCAGCTCGTCGGCCAACGCATCCAACACCAGCTGCCTCTTGACGTCGGTCTCCGCGGCGGTGCGCGTCTCGGTCTCGAATTCTTCGCGCGTCTTACCCTGCCCGGCGAGCGCCTCTTCGAGCTTGGCGTCGTCGTGGTCGAGGCCGTGCAGCGCGCCGTGAATGGTGCTGTCGTATTGAGCCTGGACGATCGCTTCCGGCAGCGGCACGTCGAGCTGTTCGATGAGAGCGTCCAGCGCGGCGTTACGTATCTCGTCGGCCTGCTGAGCGCGCTTGAGCTGACCCACCTGCTCACGCAGGTTGGACCGCAGCTCCTCGATGGTGTCGAACTCGCTGGCCAATTGCGCGAACTCGTCGTCGGGTTCGGGGAGCTCGCGCTGCTTGATCGACTTGACCGTGACGGTCACCTGCGCGTCTTGCCCGGCGTGTTCGCCGGCCGCCAGCTTCGCGGTGAACTCCCGGGACTCGTCCACAGACAAACCGACCAGGGCATCGTCGAGACCCGCGATGAGCCGGCCCGACCCGACCTCGTGGGACAGCCCTTGCGCGGCGGCCCCCGGCACCTCTTCGCCGTTGATGGTGGCCGACAAGTCGATCGAGACGAAGTCGCCGGTGGCCACGGGGCGGTCGACGCCGGTCAGGGTGCCGAACCGGGCGCGCAGCGACTCCAATTCGGCGTCGACGTCGTCGTCGCTGACCTCGATCGGGTCCACCGAAACCTTGAGCGCACCCAGGTCCGGCAGCTCGATCTTGGGGCGGACGTCGACCTCGGCGGTGAACGCCAGCTCCTGGCCATACTCCTTCTTGGTGACCTCGATTTCGGGCTGACCAAGGGGCTGCACCTCCGAGTCCACGACCGCCTGCCCGTACCGCGCGGGCAGCGCTTCGTTGACGACCTGGTCGAGCAGCGCCTCCCGGCCGAACCGGGCCTCCAGCAACTTTGCCGGCGCCTTGCCGGGCCGGAAGCCGGGGAGCCGGACCTGCTTGGCCAGCTCCTTATACGCGCGCTGGAAATCGGGCTCGAGTTCGGCGAACGGCACCTCCACGTTGATGCGGACCCGGGTTGGGCTCAACTGCTCGACAGTGCTCTTCACGGGGGTTGCTCCTCGGTGGTCGTTCCTGGCGGTCGGTGGGCCGTGTGTATACGGCACGGGGTCGTGCTGGTCGGGGTGACAGGATTTGAACCTGCGGCCTTCCGCTCCCAAAGCGGATGCGCTACCAAGCTGCGCTACACCCCGCGCTGACCTCGATGATCCTAAGGCCCCACCAGGCAGGGTCGGCCATTGGCTTCGCGGTGACCTCGCAGACCCTCACGGAGCGATCACAAGACCGCGTCGATTAGATTTGATCTTGGTCGACAGCTACAGTCACGCTCGACTAACACATGCGGGCGTAGCTCAATGGTAGAGCCCTAGTCTTCCAAACTAGCTACGCGGGTTCGATTCCCGTCGCCCGCTCGGGGTAAGGCTCTGCTCCACAGAAAGGCGCCATGAGCGACGTCAAAATCCATGGCTCATGCGCGTCGGACTTCGTCGGAGTGCGCGACGCGTTCGAGCGCAATTTCACGCTGGGCGATGAAGTCGGCGCGGCCGTCGCGGTGTGGGTGGACGGGTCGCTCGTCGTCAATCTCTGGGGCGGCTGGGCTGACGCCGCCCGCACCCGGCCCTGGCAGCAGAACACCCTGACCACGGTGTTGTCCGGGACCAAGGGCCTGTCGGCCACCTGTGTCCACCAACTGGCCGACCGCGGCGAGCTGGATCTGCAGGCCCCGGTCGCCCATTACTGGCCCGAGTTCGGGCAGGCGGGCAAACAAAACATCACGCTGGCGATGGTGATGAGCCACCGGTCCGGCGTGATCGGCCCCCGCACCCGGTTGCGCTGGGAAGACGTGGCCGATTGGGACTTCGTCTGCGAACAGCTGGCCGCCGCAGAACCCTATTGGGAGCCGGGCACCGCCCAGGGCTACCACATGACCACGTTCGGATTCATCCTCGGCGAGGTGTTCCGGCGGGTCACGGGCCGGACGATCGGCCAATACCTACGCACCGAGATCGCCGAACCGCTCGGCGCCGACGTGCACATCGGGTTGTCGCTGGCCGAGCAACGCCGCTGCGCCGAGCGGGTCAACAAGCCGCACGCCCGCGACCTGCTGGCCGACGCGCAAGCCCCCAACTACCCGGCCAGCCTGGCCGAGCATCCCAAGGCGGGGCTGTCGATCTCGATGGGGTTCGCCCCCGACGACGAGCTCGGCTCGCACGACCTGCAGTTGTGGCGCGAACTCGAGTTCCCCGGTACGAACGGGCAGGTGTCGGCCCTGGGATTGGCGACGTTCTACAACGCGCTCGCCCAGGAGAAGGTGCTCAGCCGCGAACACATGGACCTGGTGCGGGAGTGTCAGGGCGGCCTGGAGACCGACTTGGTGCTGGGGCCACGGGTCGCGGACCACGGCTGGGGCCTGGGTTACATGCTCAACCAACGGTGCGTCAACGGGCCCAACCCGCGCATCTTCGGCCACGGCGGGCTGGGCGGCTCCTTCGGGTTCGTCGATCTGGAACACCGGATCGGCTACGCGTACGTGACGAACCGCTTCGACGCCACCAAGGCCAACGCGGACCCGCGCAGCCTGGCCCTCAGCAACGAGGTCTACGCCGCGCTGGGCGTCACCTAGGTCCGGTACCCGCCACCGGCCGCGCGTAGTTCTCGGCCGGCCCGGTATGTTGCATCATTTCTGGCAGGTGGGACACCAGAACACGTTTCGGCCCTCCAGCACGGTGGTGCGGATCGAGTCGCCGCAGACCCGGCAGGCGTCGCCGGCGCGCCTATACACATACGTTCGCGGCCGGCCGGCCCGATACGACGGCGGTCCGTGGTCGTGCTCGGGTCGCACCACGATGATCTTGCCGCGGCGCAAGCCGACCTTCATCAGTGCCACCAGGTCGGTCCACGCCGCGTCGAACTCCGCCTGGCCGATGTCCCGGCCGGGACGGAACGGGTCGATGTGGTGGCGGTACAGCAGCTCGTTGCGGTAGACGTTGCCCACGCCGGCGACGACCGTCTGATCCATCAGCAGCGCGCCAATCGGCCTGCGGGACTTGGCAATTCGGTTCCACGCAGAGGACGGATCGGCGTCGTTGCGCAACGGGTCGGGGCCGAGCCTGGCCAGCACGTCGGAAACCCGGCCCTCGTCGATCACCTCGCACACCGTGGGGCCGCGCAAATCGGTGCCGTAGTCGGCGCCGACCATCCGCATCCGCACCTTCCCGACCGGTTCCGGAACGACCGCTCCCTCGCGCGGCCACTCGGTGAAGGCACCGTAGAGGCCCAAATGCACGTGCACGATCGGTCCGCCGTCGTAGTGGTGGAACAGGTGTTTGCCCCAGACGCTGGTGCGGCGCAACACGCGGCCGTCCACCACAGCCGAATCGGCGAAGCGGCCCTGCGGGCTCGACACCGCGACTGGCGCGCCAGCGAATCGGCGCTGGTGCAGCCGGGCCAACCGGTGCAGGGTATGCCCTTCGGGCATGCGCGCCTCAGCTCTGCGCGCCAGGCACCGGCGGCGCCTGGTGAGTGCGTTCGTATTCGGCGAGGATGTCGATACGCCGTTGGTGGCGTTCGGCTTTCGACCATTGCGCACTCAGGAAGGCGTCCACGATGGCCAACGCCTCCGGGGCGGTGTGCATGCGACCGCCGATCCCGATCAACTGGGCGTTGTTGTGTTCGCGGGCCAACGTCGCGGTCTCGACACTCCACGCCAGCGCGCACCGGGCTCCCGGCACCTTGTTGGCCGCGATCTGCTCGCCATTGCCCGATCCGCCCAGCACGATGCCCAGGCTGTCGGGGTCGGCCACCGTGCGCGTCGCGGCGGCGATGCAGAATGCCGGGTAGTCGTCCTCGGCGTCGTACGTGTAGGCGCCGCAATCGATCGGCTCGTGGCCGGACGCTTTGAGGTGCTCGATGATCTGCTGCTTGAGCTCGAATCCGGCGTGGTCAGAGCCGAGGTAGACGCGCATGCCCGCAATCCTTACACGGGGCGCTCGTCAGTCGAATTCGGGCTTCTCGGTGCGGGTCCGCTTGAGTTCGAAGAAGTGTGGGTAGGACGCGAACGTCACCGACGCGTCCCAGAGCTTGCCGGCCTCCTCGCCGCGCGGGATCTTCGAGAGCACCGGCCCGAAGAACGCCACACCATTGACGTGGATGGTCGGCGTGCCGACGTCGTCGCCGACGGCGTCCATGCCGGCGTGGTGGCTCTTGCGCAGGGCGTCGTCGTAGGCCTCGCTGTGCGCGGCCTCGGCGAGCTCCGCGGGCAGGCCGGCGTCGGCCAGCGACAGCTTGATGACCTCTTCGAGATTCTTGTTGTCCTCGTTGTGAATCCGGGTGCCCATGGCGGTGTACAGCGGGTCCAGCACTCCGGCGCCGTGGGCCTGCTCGGCGGCGATCGCCACCCGCACCGGTCCCCACGCGTGCTTCATCATCTCGCGATACTTGTCGGACAGGCCTTCTCGGTTCTCGTTGAGGATCGCAAGGCTCATGACGTGAAAGTGCACGTCGATGTCGCGAACCTTCTCCACCTCGAGGATCCAGCGCGACGTGATCCAGCACCACGGGCACAGCGGATCGAACCAGAAATCGGCTTGGTCTTTCCCGGCAGCCTTGTCAGGCATAGCGCAGTCCTCTCGTCGGTCAACACACCGTTCAGCACAACCGTAGGCGCCTCGCCCCTGTTCCCGCAGTGCCCGAGATGCGAGCCGGGCACGTAAGTTGGACGCGTGGCCCTTCCTAATCTCACCCGGGACCAGGCCGTCGAACGCGCCTCCCTGATCACCGTCGACAGCTACCGGATCGACCTCGATGTCACCGACGGCTCCGGTTCTGGCGCTCCAGGCGAACGGACCTTCCGGTCCACTACCACGGTGGTGTTCGACGCGCTGCCGGGCGCCGACACGTACATCGACCTCGCCGCCGAGACGGTCCGCGCCGCCACCCTCAACGACCACGAACTCGATGTGTCCGGATACGACGAATCGACCGGCATCCCGCTGCGCGGCCTCCAGAAACACAACATCCTCGTCGTCGACGCGGACTGCCGCTACTCCAACACCGGTGAGGGGCTGCACCGTTTCGTCGACCCGGTCGACGACGAGACGTATCTGTACTCGCAATTCGAAACCGCCGACGCCAAGCGCATGTTCGCCTGCTTCGACCAACCCGACCTCAAGGCGACGTTCGACCTGCGGGTGACCGCGCCCAAGCACTGGAAGGTGATCTCCAACGGCGCCACGGTCTCGATCGAGAAGGGGACACACACCTTCGCCGCCACCCCGCGGATGAGCACCTATCTGGTGGCCCTGATCGCCGGACCGTACGCCGAGTGGAAAGACAGCTACACCGACGAACACGGGGAGATCCCGCTGGGCATCTTCTGCCGGGAATCCTTGGCGCGGCACATGGACGCCGAGCGGCTCTTCACCCAGACCAAACAGGGATTCGGCTTCTACCACAAGAACTTTGGGATGCCGTACGCGTTCGGAAAATACGATCAGCTGTTCGTCCCCGAATTCAACGCCGGCGCAATGGAAAACGCCGGTGCGGTGACCTTCCTGGAGGACTACGTTTTCCGCAGCAAGGTCACCCGCGCCTCCTACGAGCGGCGCGCCGAAACCGTGCTGCACGAGATGGCGCACATGTGGTTCGGGGACCTCGTCACCATGACCTGGTGGGACGACCTGTGGCTCAACGAGTCGTTCGCGACCTTCGCGTCGGTGCTGTGCCAGGCGGAGGCGACCGAATTCACCGAGGCCTGGACGACATTCGCGACGGTCGAGAAATCGTGGGCCTACCGCCAGGACCAAATGCCGTCGACGCACCCGATCGCTGCGGACATCCCCGATCTGGCCGCGGTCGAGGTGAACTTCGACGGCATCACCTACGCCAAGGGCGCGTCCGTCCTCAAGCAGCTCGTCGCCTACGTCGGGTTGGAGCACTTCCTGGCCGGGTTGCGCGACTACTTCCGCAGCCACGCGTTCGGCAACGCAACCTTCGACGACCTGGTCGCCGCGCTGGAGAAGGCGTCGGGCCGGGATCTGTCGGACTGGGGCCAGCAGTGGTTGAAGACGACCGGGTTGAATACGCTGCGGCCGGATTTCGACGTTGACGCCGACGGCCGGTTCACCCGGTTCGCCGTGACGCAAGGTGGCGCCGCCCCGGGGGCCGGTGAGACCCGAGTGCACCGGTCGGCGATCGGGATCTACGACGATGACGGCGCCGGCAAGCTGGTGCGGGTGCGGCGGGAAGAACTCGACGTCGCGGGTCCTGTCACGGATGTGCCTGCGCTGGTTGGTGTTTCGCGCGGCCAACTGGTGCTGGTCAATGATGACGACCTGACGTACTGCTCACTGCGGTTGGACGGCGAGTCGCTGCAGACCGCGCTGGGGCGGATCGCCGATATCGCCGAGCCGCTGCCGCGCTCGCTGGTGTGGTCGGCGGCGTGGGAGATGACGCGCGAGGCCGAACTGCGGGCCCGCGACTTCGTCGCCCTGGTCTCGGGCGGGGTGCACGCCGAAACCGAGGTTGGGGTGGCGCAGCGGCTGCTGATGCAGGCGCAGACGGCGCTCGCCTCCTATGCCGAGCCGGGCTGGGCGCACGAACATGGTTGGCCGCAGTTCGCCGACCGGCTGCTGGAGCTGGCGCGCGCCGTTGAGCCCGGCTCGGATCACCAGCTCGCCTTCGTCAACACCCTCTGCTCGTCGGTCCTGTCCACCCGGCACGTCGTGACGCTGGCGGACCTGCTCGATCACGACCCGGCCGGCTTGGGGTTGACGGGCCTCGAGATCGACACCGACCTGCGGTGGCGCATCGTGACCGCGCTCGCCAGCGCCGGCGAGATCGACGCCGACGGGGCCGCCACACCCTTCATCGATGCGGAGGTGCAGCGCGACCCGACCGCCGCCGGCAAGCGGCACGGCGCCCAGGCGGCGACGGCGCGGCCGCAACCGCAGGTCAAGGAGGACGCCTGGACCACGGTGATCGAGGACGACACCATGGCCAACATCACGGCCCGCGCCATCATCGCCGGCTTCGCCCCACCCGGGCAGCATGACTTGCTCAAACCGTTCACCGACCGCTATTTCGACGCGATACAGGGCGTGTGGGCGCGGCGGTCCAGCGAAGTCGCCCAAACGGTGGTGATCGGGCTGTACCCCCACTGGAACATCAGCGAGGACGGCGTCGCGGCCGCCGACAAGTTCCTGTCCGCTCCGGAGGTGCCGCCGGCGTTGCGGCGGCTGGTGGTGGAGGGCCAGGCGGGCGTGAAGCGGGCCCTGCGGGCCCGCAGTTTCGACTCGCCTGACTAGGCCGGGGAGATCCCCGCGCTCAGGACGCGGATCGCGCTGACCAGTCCGTCCACCAGTTCGCCGCGCTCGAAAGCCGAAGAGGCGGCGGCGACCCCCAGCGGTGCGGACGACTCGGCGCCGCGGCCGCGGACCTGAGACCCGTAGACCACTTCGATGACCTTCTGGTCGGGCGAGACCGCCAGGAGCACCGCGTCGTCCGGCGTCGGCACCTCGGCCAGGAGCTCGCGGGCCCGCGCGGCGGTGTCGTTGCCCAGGTCGCCCAGGTAAATGGCGAACCGAGCCTTCGATGCCCGCGAGCCGAACTTCAGCGCGTCGTCGATGGCAACGAGGTCCTTGGTCGGGAACGGGAAATGCACGGAGAGCTCACCGGGCTGCGTGACCCCGGAGATCCGTCCGCTGGTGGTGATCACCCACCCGTTGGGCAGCTCGGCGGGCTCGATCGTCGCTACATCACCACGTGCCACTGGCGCCACCTCCGACTGAGAATTCGTGTCCACCGTGCCCGCCGTGCGCGTGGCCGACGTCTTCGTCCGTGGCCGCCCACAGGATCGGCGGGTGCGTCCACTTGTCCGGCAACTTGTAGGTCGCCGGGTGTGGTCCCTTGTGGGACCAGATCAGCACCGCCAGCACGGCCACCAGCAGCAACGGTATCCCGATGAAGTACAGGTGAATCTGCAAAAGGCTCACGACGAAAACCGTATCCCACGCGGCGATCCATCGGCACACTCGGACACAACATGTCCGGCGATCCGGACGCTACGCCGCGCCTTCACCGAGGTAGCGCGCCCAGGCCGGATCGAGCTCCTTGACCGTCGACAGCAGTCGCCAATGCTGTCCCGTGGGCGGCAGCGGCGTCCGGCGCAACACCCAGCCGAGTTCGGTGAGCAGCTTGTCGCCCTTGCGGTGGTTGCACGTCGAGCAGCAGGCGACACAGTTCTCCCAGGAGTGGTCGCCGCCGCGGCTGCGGGGCACCACGTGGTCGACGGTGTCGGCCTTCGTGCCGCAATAGGCACACGAGAACCGGTCCCGGTGCATCAGGGCGGCCCGGGTCATCGGGACCCGGGCGCGGTACGGAACGCGGACATAGGTCCGCAGCTGAATGACCGAGGGCACCACGATCGAGCTGGTGGCCGAGTGGATCACCGGTCCGGCCGGGTCGTGGTGGACCACGTCGGCCTTCCCACAGATCACCATCACGATGGCCCGCCGCATCGGCAGCGCGGTCAGGGGCTCGTAGGTCGAATTCAGCAGCAGCACCCGCCGACGACTCCACACGGATGCGCCGTCTTGGCGGGTGGGGGGATGGGTATCGACGCTATGCAGGGATGACGCGGTTGGGGGCCCGGTTAACCCTGCCGCGGCACCGGTACTGCGGTGGCCGCGGCGTCTCTTGCCCTGCGCCATAGATCCTCCGCGGATAGTCCACCATGATTCGTCGCCAATCGCACCCCTATTGCAGGTGAACGGCATGTCGTCCGGGTAAACAGCGCGAGCGCCGCCGGCCCGGCTCAGCCCCATGCCGCCGCGATGGACCACAATGGATCCGATGGATTCCGAGCCACAGTCCTTCTATGACGCCGTCGGCGGTGCCGAAACCTTCCATGCGATTGTGTCCCGCTTTTATGCCCAGGTCGCCGAGGACGAGATCCTGCGCCAGCTGTACCCCGAAGACGACCTGGCGGGCGCCGAGGAACGGTTGCGCATGTTCCTCGAGCAGTACTGGGGCGGCCCGCGCACCTACTCCGACCGCCGGGGTCATCCCCGGTTGCGGATGCGTCACGTCCCCTTCCGGATCACTCCCATCGAGCGCGACGCCTGGCTGCGCTGCATGCACATCGCCGTCGCCTCGATCGACTCTGAGACCCTCGACGACGAGCACCGACGCCAGTTGCTCGATTACCTGGAGATGGCCGCCCACTCGCTGGTCAACGCAGCGTTGTGATGTCGGCCCAAGAAACTGAGCGGGGTGGAATGAACTCCTCCAAGCCGTGGTGGTCAAGCGCGGTCTTCTATCAGGTGTATCCGCGGTCGTTCGCCGACAGCGATGGCGACGGCGTCGGCGATCTGGACGGTCTGACGGCCCGGCTGGAGCACCTGGAACGGCTCGGTGTCGACGCGATCTGGCTCAACCCGGTCACCGTCTCGCCGATGGCCGACCACGGCTACGACGTCGCCGATCCCCGTGACATCGACCCGTTGTTCGGCGGGATGGCCGCGGCCGAACGGCTGATCGCGGCGGCGCACGAGCGGGGCATCAAGGTCACCATGGACGTGGTTCCCAACCACACCAGCTCGGCGCACCCGTGGTTCCAGGCCGCGCTGGCCGCGGGCCCAGGAACCGAGGCGCGGGACCGCTACTACTTTCGCGACGGCCGGGGTTCCGACGGGGAACTCCCGCCGAACAACTGGACGTCGGTATTCGGCGGGCCCGCCTGGACGCGTGTAGTGGAGCCGGACGGCAATCCAGGCCAGTACTACCTGCACCTCTTCGACACCGAGCAGCCGGACCTGAACTGGGAACACCCGGACGTCTTCGACGACTTCGAGAAGACGCTGCGTTTCTGGCTGGAGCGCGGCGTCGATGGCTTCCGCATCGACGTGGCGCACGGGATGGCCAAGCCGGCCGACCTGCCCGACGCGAAGGACGACGTCAAGGTGCTGAGTCACAGCGACGACGACCCCCGCTTCAACCACCCGAACGTGCACGAGATTCACCGCGGGATCCGCAAGATCGTCGACGACTATCCCGACGCGGTGACCATCGGCGAGGTGTGGGTGTTGGACAACCTCCTGTGGGCCGAGTATCTGCGGCCCGACGAACTGCATCTCGGCTTCAACTTCCGGCTGACGAAGATCGACTTCGACGCCGGCGAAATCCACGACGCGATCCAGAATTCGATGCAGGCCATCGCGATCGAAAACGCCATCCCGACCTGGACGCTGTCCAACCACGACGTGGGCCGTGAGGTCACCCGTTACGGCGACGGCGAGATCGGGCTGCGCCGGGCGCGCGCCATGGCGATGGTGATGCTCGCGCTGCCGGGCGCGGTGTTCGTCTACAACGGCGAGGAGCTGGGGCTGCCGGACGTGCAGCTGCCCGACGAGGTGCTGCAGGACCCGACGTGGGAACGCTCCGGGCATACCGAGCGCGGCCGCGACAAGTGCCGCGTTCCGATCCCGTGGTCGGGCGACGCCCCGCCGTTCGGGTTCTCGTCGTCGCCCGACACGTGGTTACCGATGCCGCAGGAATGGGCGACGCTGACCGTCGAGAAGCAGATCGCGGACCCCGAATCGACCTTCTCGTTCTTCCGCCGCGTCATCAAATTGCGCAAGGAGCGCACCGAATTCGATGGTGAGGAGATCGATTGGTTGGACGCGCCACGCGATGCGCTGATTTTCCGGCGACGGGGCGGCGGGGCAGTGTGCGCAGTGAACGCCGGCCGCAGGCCGATCCCATTGCCGCCGGGAGAGCTCATCGTGGCCAGCGCCCCGCTGGTCGACGGCGAACTCGCGCCAGACGCCGCGGCCTGGCTGGTCTGAGCGGCTGGCCCAAAGCCGCCGCAGAACAGTCGCTTTCGCATTGCGGTCGGCCGGTTACTCGGGGTGTCGCTGCGGAGAAGATACCCTGCGGGGGTACTGTCGTTCCATGACCGCGAACGAAACCGCGACTTCGGGTCTTAGGCTGATGCCGTGCGCGCCCACCGGTGAAAGGCGGGTTGGTGGATAACACGTTGCGATGGGTGGTGACGGCGCTCTTTGCCGTCAGCTTCGCTGCCTACGCGTATTTCCTTGTTGCCCAACGCCGCTGCTGGACAGGCGTCGTCAGCCAGGTGCTACACCTGGCGATGTCGGCCGTGATGATCTTGATGGCCTGGGGCGTGGGCATGACCCTTCCTACGATCGCGGCGACGATGTGCTTCCTGCTGGGCGGCGCCTGGTTTGTCGGCATCGCCAGTCACGCACCCCGGGCCGTGGACGGCAGGCTGACGAACTACTACTACGCCGTGATGATGGTGGCGATGGCCTGGATGTACGGGGCGATGAACGGCAGCTTGCCTGGCCGGTCCGCTCACTCGGGCGGCGAGGCGATGAGCATGCCCGCACACGACGCCGTGTCGGGGATGCCGCACCCGGCACATCACATGCCCCAAGCCGCGCCCGACTGGGTCGCCATAGTGAACTGGACCGCGGCCCTGGGGTTCGGCGCGGTGGCGATCTACTGGGCGTACCGCTGGATGGCCCGGCGCTGGACGAATCTGATGCCGCGCGCCATTGGACTCACGCACGCGCAAATCGTGACTCAGACGGTCACCGCCGCCGGCACGGCGCTGATGTTCGCCGACATTGTGTGAGCGGATTCTGCGGAGCGCTCCCGGGCGCTCGGGCCGGTCGGCTCGCCAGGTTCGGCCAACGTTTCGACTCAGCGCTTGGCTTGTCGCTCCTCTATACCTAGTACATGGCGACCTACGCGTGGACAGTGATCGGAGCCGGACCCGCGGGTATTGCTGCGGTGGGAAGGCTGCTCGATCAGGGCATACCGCCTGACAAGATCGCTTGGATCGATCCCGCCTTCGCCGGAGGGGACCTGGGCGGTAAGTGGCGGTCGGTGTCCAGCAACACCATTGCCGGGACTTTCCTGGATTTCTTGAATGGCTCTGCGGCCTTTCGGTTCTCAGCAGCCCCGCCGTGGCCGCTGGCCGAAGTCGACCCGGGGGAAACCTGCGCCCTTGCCCTGGTCGCCGACCCATTGGTGTGGGTCACCGATCATCTGCGCGAGCGCGTGCACAATTTCGAGACGACGGCCACCACCCTGTCCCTGCAGCGACGGCGCTGGCGGATCGAAACCCAGGACCCGGAATTGACCTCGGACAACGTGATCCTCGCCGTCGGCGCGGAACCCAAGAGGCTCGACTACCCCATCGATGAGATTCCGGTCGAGGTCGCCCTCGATGCCGAGAAGCTCGCCGAGGTGCCGCTCGAGGGCGCGACGGTTGCCGTCTTCGGCTCGTCGCACTCGTCGATGATCGCGTTACCGCACCTGCTGCGCCTGCCGGTCGCCAAGGTGATCAACTTCTACCGCAGCCCGCTCAAATATGCTGTCTATCTCGATGATTGGATCCTGTTCGACGATACCGGTCTCAAGGGGCGAGCCGCCGTGTGGGCCCGCGAGAACATCGACGGGGTGTACCCGGAACGATTGGAGAGGTGCTGGGTTTCCAGCCCGCAATTCGAAGAGAAGGTCGCCGAGTGCGACCACGTCGTCTACACCGTCGGTTTCGAGCCGCGCAAGCTGCCCGAGACCCCCCAGTGGGGCCCGCTGCGCTACAACCGGATGAACGGAATCCTTGCCCCTGGCCTGTTCGGGCTGGGCATCGCGTTCCCGGAGTACGCCAAAGACCCGTATGGCTATGGGCAATACCGCGTGGGCCTCAAGAAGTTCATGGACTACCTGGACTCGGTCCTTCCGTTGTGGATGGTCTACGGCACGTGACGAGTTGTCGTGCACGCCCGGCATTTAACTCAAGGTGATTCAGAAACGCCGTCGGGCGGCGCGACGCGTCAGCGCAGCAGCAGCGCCGGGTCGCCGCGGCGTCGGTACACGGAGCCGAACCGGGCGTCGATACGTAACCAGGTCGGCAGGATCCGGACTCGGATCAATTCGTCGGCGCCGACGGCATCCGGTGACTGCGGCAGGAAGCCCATCGCGGTCAGGGCGAACACACACCGCATGGGCAGCCCCACGCTGGCGTCGGTGGAGTTCACCTGAACGACCTCTTGGTCGAGCAGCGATACCGGCGGGCCATGAGAACTGCCGTGTTCCTTGGCAAGTCGCGCGCCACGCTGCGCCAGGTCAAGCACCACCCGGGCGGGGATGTCGTCGAGGTGCGTGAAGCCGGAGTCCGGGGGCAACGCACCCCGCCACGCGGAGTCCATCGCGAAGCCCGGATCGACATAACCCGAGTCGTCGTCCATCGCCGACAGGCCGCGCGCGAGCGCGTCCGCGCCCACCGACAGATCCTCGGGTCGCACCTCGCCACCGACCACCCGGCTGGCCAGGACGTCGAAACCCGTTGCCACCCAAGCCGTCAGCAGCCCGGGCGATCGGGTGCGGAGGCGAATGACCGCGGCGTCGTCGAGACGCAGCGCGTGATCTACGAACGCGGCCAGATCCCTGCGCTGCGCGGAACGGTCCTGTGGCCCCAGCCAAAGTCCGCGGTCAACTACCGAATCCACCGCTGCAAATACTCCCGATGGTGTGGGGAGAGCCGCACCAGCCGCTGCTCCTTGATATGGACGGCCGCCAGCTGCGATTCGGCGATGACGGCGGGTTTCGACTCCGGATCTGCGCTGACCGAGCGCACTTCGTAACCCAGCGTGAAGTCGACCGCCCGCAGGCGCTTCGTCCAGATCGTCACCTGCAGCGGTGAATCGGCCAGCCGCAGCTGGTCTTTGTAGGTGACGCGGACGTCGGCGATCAGCAAGCCGATGGTGGTGATATCGGCGCCGAACGGTTCCTTGAGGAACGGGACCCGCGCCTCCTCCAGAATCGTGACCATGGTGGCGTGGTTGACGTGCTGATACATGTCGATGTCCGACCAGCGCACCGGTACGGGGGCTACGAAGCCGACGCTCAACTCGACGATCCTCTGCCACTGGTGCGGGTCATGCGCCGGATCTGGCGCGCGGCCACCGACAGCGTCGCGAGATCCTTCTCCCCGCTCTCCTGGATTTCGATGAGGGTGCGGCTGGCGCGCGCCACCCGTGACGCGGACAGGTGCTCCCACTCGGCGATCTTCTCCTCGCCGCTTTCGTCCGGCTCCCCCACGGCGAGCACATCGAAGCACAACGACCGCAACGAGGCGTAGATGTCGTCGCGAATCGCCAAGCGCGCCAGGGAATGCCAGCGGTCGTTGCGGGGCAGTTCGGACACCGCCGTCAGCAGGCTGTCGGTGCCCAGCCGGTCCATCAGGGCGAAATAGGTGTCCGCGACCTCGGCGGCGTCGATGTCGTTGATGTCGCCGATGTCGATGATGTCCAGCAGGCTGAAGCGGTACAGGCCGGCTGCGATCATGTACGCCAGGTCGTCGGGCGCACCCTGCGAGGAGAACTCGGCGGCTTCCTTCTCGACGATCGCCTTGTCGTCGCCGCGCAACCACTCCGACATCCGGGGGGTCAGGTCTTTGACCTTCGCGGCGAACCGGTTGATCTCGGCGCCGACGGCCAGCGGCTGTGGACGGTAGTTGAGCAACCAGCGGCCGGCGCGGTCGATCAGCCGCCGGGTGTCCAGCGTGAGCCGGTCCGACAGGGCCACCGGCAGATTCGCCGCGCGGATCCGCCGCCAGATCTCCCCCACGCCGAAGATGGCGTCGGTGGCGACGTAGGTTCGCACCGCGTCGACCGGCCCTACGCCGACATCTTCGGCGACGCGGAACGCGTAGCTGATGCCGGCGGTGTCGACCAGGTCGTTGATCAGCATTGTGGTGACGATCTCGCGGCGCAGCTGGTGGGTGCGGATCTCTGGGGCGAACCGTTCGCGCAACGGCGTCGGGAAGTATTGCGGCAACCGGGATGCGAACACGTCCTGCTCGGTCAGTTCGGTGTTCAGCATCTCCTCTTTGAGCCCGAGTTTGACGTGCGCCATCAGGGTGCACAGCTCGGGCGACGTGAGACCGATGCCCGCATCGCACCTGCGGTCGATTTCCTTTTCCGATGGCAGCGCTTCCAATTCGCGGTTGAGCCCCCGCTCGTCGACCAGGTACTGAATCTGCCTGCCGTGCACCGGCAACAGGCTGGCCGCGTTGGCGCGGCTGGTGCCGATCAAGTCGTTCTGATCCTCGTTGTCGGTGAGCACCAGCTGCGAGACCTCGTCGGTCATCGACTCCAGCAGCTCCTTGCGCTCGTCGGGGTCGACCCTGCCGGCGGTGACCAGCGAGTCGATCAGGATTTTGATGTTGACCTCGTGGTCCGAACAGTCGACGCCGGCGGAGTTGTCCATCGCGTCGGTGTTGATGCGCCCGCCCGACAGATCGAACTCGACGCGGCCCAGGGCGGTCACCCCGAGGTTCCCGCCTTCGCCGATCACCTTGGCGCGCACCTGACTTGCGTTGACCCGCACGGGATCGTTGGCGCGATCCCCCACGTCGGCGTCGGACTCGGATTCCGCCTTGATGTAGGTGCCGATGCCGCCGTTGAACAGCAGATCGACGGGCGCCTGCAAGATCGCCTTGATCAGGTTGGGCGGGGTCATTTCGGTGATCTCGCCGTCGATGCCCAAGGCGTCGCGCACCTGGGGGCTGACGGGGATGGACTTGTGCTCGCGGCTGTACACCCCACCGCCTTCGCTGAGCAACGACTTGTCGTAGTCGTCCCAGCTGGACCGCGGCAGGTCGAACATCCGGCGGCGTTCCTCCCAGGAGGCCGCGGTGTCGGGGTCGGGGTCGAGGAAGACGTGCCGGTGATCGAAGGCGGCGATCAACCTGATGTGTTTGGACAGCAGCATGCCGTTGCCGAACACGTCGCCGCTCATATCGCCGACGCCCACCACCGTGAAGTCCTCGGCCTGGGTGTCGACGCCCATCTCCCGGAAGTGCCGTTTGACGGCCTCCCACGCGCCCCTGGCGGTGATTCCCATGGCCTTGTGGTCGTAGCCCACCGATCCGCCGGACGCGAACGCGTCACCCAACCAGAACCCGTAGGACTTCGCGACGTCATTGGCGATGTCGGAGAAGGTGGCGGTGCCCTTGTCCGCGGCCACCACCAGGTAGGCGTCGTCGCCGTCGCGCCGTATCACCTCCGGCGGCGGGCTGACCTTTTTCGTTGCGTGATCGACGTTGTCGGTGACGTCGAGCAACCCGGAGATGAACAGCTGATAGCAGGCGACGCCTTCGGCGCGGGTGGCATCACGGTCCTCCCCCTGATCGCCGGTGGCCAGCGGCGGCCGCTTGACGACGAAGCCGCCCTTGGCCCCGACCGGCACGATGACGGCGTTCTTCACCGCCTGCGCCTTGACCAGGCCGAGGATCTCGGTGCGGAAATCGTCGCGACGGTCCGACCAGCGCAGCCCGCCCCGCGCCACCGGGCCGAACCGCAGGTGCACCCCTTCGACGCGGGGCGAATAGACAAAGATCTCATACTTGGGACGCGGCAGCGGCAACTCGTCGATGAGCTGAGCATCGAGCTTGAGGGCCAGCACATTTCGGGTGCGGGCCGACCCCTCACGCGTCACAAAGTAATTGGTGCGCAACGTCGCCTGAACCAGCGACGCGAACGCCCGCAGGATGCGGTCGGTGTCCAGGCTCATCAGCGCGTCGATGTCGGCGGCGACCGCCGCCGCCGCCGCTTGTGCATCCCGGTTCCTTGACACACCCGACGGCCGGGGATCGAACAGCGCCTCGAACAAAGCGACCAGCGATCGCGCGGTGGACGGGTGCTCGTTGAGCACTGACTCGATGTAGGACTGGCTGTAGGGAAAGCCCGCCTGCCGTAGGTATTTCGCGTAGGCGCGCAGCAGCACGACTTGCTGCCAGGTCAGTCGCGCGCGCATGACCAGCTCGTTGAACCGGTCGATCTCGACGCGACCCTGCCAGATCGCGGTGACCGCGTCGGCGAATCGTTGCGCGGTCGCGTCGCGCTCGGCGGCCGTCGTCGCCGGCGCGATCGTCGGGTGCGTGGAAATCTTGAACTGGTAGATCCACACCGGCAGCCCGTCCGGGCGGGTCACGGTGAACGGTCGCTCCTCGAGCACCACCACGCCCATGCTCTGCAGCATGGGCAGCAGCTGGCTCAGCGAGGCGGTGCGCCCACCCAGGAACCAGGTCAGCTGGGCGGCCCCGTCATCGCCGCGTTCGGAGAACACCAGCTTGACCGAATTGTCTTGCAGCTCTTCGATGATGGCGATGTGCTCGATGGCATCGACCGGGGTGACGGCTTGTTTGTAGACCTCGGAGAAGGCCGTCGCGTAGTGCTCGGCGTCGGCCTGCTCAACGGAGCCTTCCGTGGCCGCGCCGATCAACCGGTCGGTCCAGGTCCGCGCCGCCTCGCTCAGCAACCCCTGGATGCGGATCCGGTTGTCCTCGGAGACGTCGACCGGTGCCGCTGCTTCCGGCAGCCGGACCATGAAATGCATGAGGGCCCATGGTGATTCGCTGACACGTGCGGTGAATTCCAGTCGCGTGCCACCGAACTCGCGGACCAGGATGTCCTCGATCTGCAGCCGCACCTGCGTGGTGTAGCGGTCGCGGGGCAGGTAGACCAGGCACGAGACGAAGTATTGGAGCCGATCGGCGCGCAGGAACAACAACGCCCGCCGTTGGGATCCCAGATCCACCACTGCTTTGGCCATCGCCAACAGCCGCTCGGCGCTCAGCGTGAACAGTTCCGAGCGCGGCACGGTCTGAATGACGTCGAGCAGCAGTTGGCCGGGGTGAATCGGGTCGCTGTCGGCGAGTGCGAGCACGTTGCGCACCCGGGTCGAGACCATCGGGATTTCCAGGACGTCCGCGTTCATGGCGGTGACGGTGAAGAGCCCGACGAAGCGGTGCTCGACAATGCCGTCGGCGCCACCGACATTTTCCCGAACCGCGATGGCGTACGGGTAGGCGCCGTAGCGCAGGTAGCTGCCGACGACCGATTGCGCCAACACCAGCAACTTGTCGTCGTCGGTCAACCGGGGGCGCGAACCGGTGCGGGTGCGCAGCACGCCGAGGCCGGGCGACCCGTCACCGGAGACCAGGCCCTCGTGCACGTGGCAACGTTGGTAGCCGAGCAGCAGGAAGTTACCGTTGCCCAGCCAGCGCAGCAGTGCCGCGACATCGTCGCGGTCGGGGGCCGAGAAGTGGCCTTGCGCGTTGGTTTCCACTTCCGCGGCCAGGCCGCTCAGGGTGGCGATCAACGCGTCCGCGTCGCTGGCGACCTGTTGCACGTCGGACAGGACCTTGGGCAACAGCCGTTCGACTTCGGCCAGGCCCTTGCTGTCGACGGACGGCAGCAGCTGCACGTGTATCCAGGCTTCACCCACGTATTGCGGTGCGCCGGGCGGTTTCGGTTCGACTACGACCAGGTCGCCGCTCGGGTCGCGGTGCACCTCGAAGACCGGCGTCATGATGGCCACATAGGGCACGCCGAGGCGGTGCAGCAGCACCGTGACGGAGTCCATCAGCATGCCGCCGTGGTCGGTGACGACTTGCAGCGCGGGCCCGAATCCGGCCGGGTCGTCCGGGGGGTAGACCGCGACCCGGCTTTGACCAGCGGGACGATGCTGACCCAGCTGATAGTGCGCGCGGAGCATGGCGGGAGTCACGATGGCCGATGGCAAGGTCAGGTCGACAGGCCCGGATTCTGCGACCCCGGGTTCGTCGCCGTGCGGCCCGCGATAGCTATCGATATAGGCCTTCGCGATCCAGTCCGGAATGTCCTGCTGCTGGGTGAAGGTGGTCCACGGCTTGAGGGCCTGCTTGGCTCCGGGATCGATCGTCATGCCGATGGCTCCCAACTCGTGACCGATGCCACTGTGCTCAACCGCCCACTGTCCCCCGCGAGGGGTGTACCCCGACAGCGGCCGCCTGGGCCGCATCGTCGGGGCTGCGCAGCTGACACTAGTCGCGCGTGAGCTTCCGGTGGGTCACTCTGTGCGGCCGGGCCGCGTCAACACCGAGCCGTTCGACCTTGTTCTCCTCGTACGCACCGAAGTTGCCCTCGAACCAGAACCACTTGGCCTCGTTGTCCTCGTCGCCCTCCCAGGCCAGGATGTGCGTGCACGTGCGGTCCAGGAACCAGCGATCGTGGGAAATCACCACCGCGCAACCCGGGAATTTCTCCAGGGCATTCTCCAGCGAGCCAAGCGTCTCGACGTCGAGGTCGTTGGTCGGCTCGTCGAGCAGAATCAGGTTCCCGCCTTCTTTCAGCGTGAGCGCCAGGTTCAGCCGGTTGCGCTCGCCACCGGACAGCACGCCGGCCGGCTTCTGCTGGTCTGGACCCTTGAACCCGAAAGCCGAGACATAGGCGCGCGACGGGATCTCGTTCTGGCCCACCTCGATGTAATCGAGGCCATCCGAAACGACTTCCCACACGGTCTTCTTGGGATCGATACCGGCACGGGACTGGTCCACGTAGCTGAGCTTGACGGTTTCTCCGACCTTGACCGTCCCACTGTCCGGCTGTTCGAGCCCGACGATGGTCTTGAACAGCGTCGTCTTGCCCACACCGTTGGGACCGATCACACCCACGATGCCGTTGCGGGGCAGGGTGAAGGACAGGTCCTTGATCAGGGTGCGTCCGTCGTAGCCCTTGTCGAGGTGATCGACCTCGACGACCACGTTGCCCAGTCGCGGCCCGACGGGGATCTGGATCTCCTCGAAGTCGAGCTTGCGCGTTTTCTCCGCTTCGGCGGCCATCTCCTCGTAGCGCTGCAGTCGCGCCTTACTCTTGGCCTGGCGCGCCTTGGCACCGGATCGAACCCAGGCCAGCTCCTCCGTCAGCCGCTTGTGCAGCTTGGCGTCCTTGCGGCCCTGCACCGACAGCCGCTCGGCCTTCTTCTCCAGGTATGTCGAGTAGTTGCCCTCGTAGGGATACGCGCGACCGCGGTCGAGCTCGAGGATCCACTGGGCGACGTTGTCCAGGAAGTACCGGTCGTGGGTCACCGCCAACACCGCGCCCGGGTAGGCGGCCAGGTGTTGTTCGAGCCACTGCACGCTCTCCGCGTCCAGATGGTTGGTCGGCTCGTCGAGCAGCAACAGGTCGGGCTTGGACAGCAGCAGCTTGCACAGCGCCACCCGGCGCCGCTCACCACCGGACAGATTCGTCACCGGCTCGTCGGGTGGCGGGCAGCGCAGCGCGTCCATCGCCTGCTCCAGCTGAGAGTCGAGGTCCCACGCGTCGGCGTGGTCGAGGTCCTCCTGCAGCCGGCCCATCTCCTCCATCAAATCGTCGGAGTAATCGGTGGCCATCAGTTCGGCGACCTCGTTGAAGCGGTCGAGCTTGACCTTGATCTCGCCGAGCCCTTCTTCGACGTTGCCGCGGACCGTCTTCTCTTCGTTCAGCGGCGGCTCCTGCAGGAGGATGCCGACGGTGGCGCCGGTGGCCAGAAAGGCCTCGCCGTTGTTCGGCTTGTCCAGCCCGGCCATGATCCGCAAGACGCTCGACTTGCCGGCGCCGTTGGGGCCGACGACACCGATCTTGGCGCCTGGGTAGAAGCTCAACGTGACGTCGTCCAGGATCACCTTGTCGCCGTGCGCCTTGCGGACCTTTTTCATCGTGTAGATGAACTCAGCCATGCCGCGGTTATGCCTTTCTGGTCGTTCAGAGTGATCTCGCGGACCATCCTAGGCACCGCCCGACAGCCATCGGCCTGCCCCTAAGCCGACCGTCAAGTGAGAACGGACAGCTTGGCGCGGTCGGTGGCGGTGTTATCGGAGTCAGCCGGGTCGTCGCCGGCCTTGAGGTCCTCGTCACCACCAACGTCGGCGGCTGCCCCCGAAGTTCCATTCGCGACCGTCTGCTCCGCATTGGGACCGGTGTAACCCGGCTTCTCGATCCGCACGATGACCCGTGACAGGTCCGGTCCCACGGCCGTCGCGCGCATCTCCAGCGACGAACGGCGATTTCCGTCGCGATCCTCGTACTCGCTGGTGTACACCTGGCCGACCGCGATCACCGGCGCGCCCTTGCCCAACGCGGCACCCACACCGGTGACCAACTTTCCCCAGCAGTTGACGGTGATGAACAGCGAGTTCCCATGTTCCCAGCCACCGTCACCGGTGCGGCGACGTGAGTTGCTGGCCACCCGGAATTTGATGACCTCCTGATCGCCGACCTTGCGGCGCTGGGGGTCGTTGACGATGTGCCCGACGACGGTAAGCGGGGTTTCGAACATTGGCCTGATCCCTTCTCGGTTGCTTTGGGCGGCGAACGCGTCACCGCCCGTCCTGGCTGCCATTGAGCTCGGCGCCACCGACGGGCCGGCGGGCGAAAAGACCCTGAATCCGGCGATGCGCGCTGGCCCTGTGGAAGAAACCGCGACTGTGGATTAGTCGGCGGGTTGGTGAGAGCGCTTCGGCGTGTCGCGCCGCGCCAGTTCGGCCAGCATCGCGTTGTAGGCGACCAGATCGGCGTCGTCGTCGCGTTCGGCGGCGCGGTCCAGCCGCCGGGCGGTGCGGTTGTCGCTGCGCGCCCACTGCACCAGCAGCGCCAGCATCACGATCACCAGGGGCAGCTCCCCCGCCGCCCAGGCGATGCCGCCACCCAATCGCTGGTCACTCAGCAGGTCGGTGTGCCAGCTCAAACCGAGCGAGCGGTAGTAGTCGGCGCCGAGCACCTTGCGGGTGCCCATCAGCACCACCCCGAAGAACGCGTGCAGCGGCAACGACGCGAACACGACGCCCACCTTGGCCAGCGGCGGGATCGGGCGCGGGGTGGGGTCGACCCCGATGACGATCCAGTAGAAGAGGTAGCCACTGAGCAGGAAGTGCACGTTCATCGCGAGATGTCCCGCGTGACTGCCGACGGCCGTGTCGAACAGGCTCGACAGGTACAGCCCGTAGAAACCGGCGACGAAGAGCACGGTGGCGACGACCGGGTTCGTGAGGAACCGCGACAGCCGGCTGTGCAGCGCGGCCAGCAGCCATTCCCGCATACCGGGCGGGTCCTCGCGGCCGGCGGCGGGCAACGCCCGCAGGGCCAGGCTCACCGGGGCGCCGAGCACCAGCAGGATCGGCACCAGCATCGACAGGCCCATGTGGGCGACCATGTGGATGCTGAACATCGCCGGCATGTAGCGGCCGACGCCCGACGAGGTGACGAACAGCAAAGCGAGGCAGCCGAGCAGCCAGGCCGCGGTCCGGCCCGGCGGCCAGGCATCGCCGCGGCGGCGCAGGCGCACCACGGCGGCCACGTAGAGGCCGGCGAATACGATCGCGGCGCTGCCGAAGATCAAGTCGAAGCGCCAGTCGAACAGGATGCGCGCCGGGGTGGGCGGCCCGTTGAAGTCGTAGCCGATCTCGGCTTCGGGAATCGAGGGCAGCCTGCTAGGCGGTGGTGGCGGCGGGGTGCGGCCCAGCCCGACGGCGACACCGAAGGTGAGGCCGAAGACCGCGGCCTCGGCAAGCGCCAGTCCGAGCAGGGCGCGGCGGGCCCCGGGGTGAGTCGGTTCCGCCTGCAGCCGGGCGACCGAGGACCGCCGCTGGCGCCAGCCGATGACCCCGAGAACGCACAGCGCGACGAACTTGGCGATCACCAAGCGCCCGTAATCGGTGGTCAACAGGTCACCGGGCGGCACGCGCACCACGGCGTTCATCACGCCGCTGAGCGCCATCGCGACCCAGCACCACAGCGCGATCGCGGAGAACCGCCGCGCCGCCAGGGCGATGTGCCCGCCGCCGCGCAACCCGTATGCGGCCAACGCCAGCAGGCCACCTGCCCACAGGCCGGCGGCCACGAGGTGGATCAGCAGGCTGTTGGTCGCCAGGTCATGCGAACCACCGGCCGACGAATGGCCGGTTAGCCCTAGCGGGATGAGCGTCAGGAGCGAGCCGGCGAACAGCAACGGCGTCCACGACCAGCGCAGTACCGACAGGCTGGCCAGCATCACCAGCGCGGCCAGCGCCGCGGTCCAGCGCCACGCGGAGGCGGTGGTGACCAGCCCCGCCACCGACCAGATCCGCACCGGGTTGAGCAGCGCGACCAACGGTCGACCCGACACGTCGGAGATGGTCAGCGGTACCAGCAGGGCGGCACACACCGCCCAGACCCCCGACGCCACCGTCCCCAGCCGAAGCGCCCGGTAGCCGTCGGCGTCCAGGACGCCGCTGCGTTGCGGTGGCACGAAAAACGCCGCGAACAGGAACGACCCGACGGCCAGCACCGCGGCGATCTCCCCCGCCGCCCGGACGAACGGCAGTCCCAGCGTGGTCGCCGGGCCCGGGTTCGGCAAACCCGTGGCGGTCAGCGCGTCGGCCAGCGACAGCGCCCCGATACCGGCCGCCGTGCAGCCCGCCAGCAGCGCGACGCCGAGCAGCAGCGGCCATACCAGCGCGCGGGGCGTGGTCACCGACCGATCGACCGTCATATAGCCAGGGTATGGGCGCGGGCCGGCGACTACCGAGTCAGGCGCTCCTGACGCGCCTTGATCTCGCGGGCGACGAACTGGTTGCGCGCGATCCGCCCGACGTAATCGGAATCGCGCAGGACGTCCCGCAGTTCCGCCCGAAAAGCAGTCCGTCGTTCGGCGAGGTCCGGGGCGGGCGCTATCAGGTCCTGATCGACGACGACCTGATACGCGGTGGCGAAGAGCAGCGTCGACACCGATTCGCTGCTGCGGACCCGGATCTGCGCCACGTATTGGCGGCCCACGCCGAGGGCCGATTTCGTCAATTCCTTCTGGTCGACGTCGGCCGGCGCGTCCCGCAGCACGTCGGCGACGATCTCGTAGGCCTCGAAGAACACCCGCAGCATCGCGTCTGCCATCAGCGGGCGCTTGGCGAACAGCAGCGCCTCGATCTCGTCGCCGCCCGCGGCGACGTGGGCTTCCCAATCGTCGTGCCAGGCCATCTCTTCGGCGATGTTGTCCCGAAACGCCGCCGAGTCCGCGAAGTAGAACTCGAACTTGAGCAGGTCGCGCAGCCGCATCGCCTGATCCCAGAAGGCCTGCATCCGGTCGCCCTCGGCATGCCGGGCGTGTGCCAGCGCGAGTTCGACGATGGAGGTCTCCAGGAAGGCATGGATCAGCGAGTTGCGGTAGAACGCGGCCGCGTGTTGCTCGTCGGGTGCGATGCGCCACACCGGTTCCCGGCCACCGTCGACCCGGGTGATCGGGTGCTCGTTGGACAGCGCGTCGACCGCCGCGCGGACCCCGTCGCGCGAGCGCAGCCGCAATGCGCTCGTCGACATCGGGGTTTGTTTGCGTTCCAGATAGTCGAGCGAGTCCTGCAGGGTGTGGTGCAGCTGATCGAGCGTCAACGCCGCGCCGCGGGTGGTCAGCAGCAAGGCGCACACCAGACCCGTCGCCGTCACCGGAGTCGCCTGCAGTATTCGCCACGCAACTTCGAACGACATCTTTTGCAGCGCAAGCCGTTTGGCGTCCTGGTCGTGGGCCAGCGCACCGTGCACCGGACCCAGGTACTGGCGCATCGAAACGGCTTCCGGGAAGCGAACGTAGATCTTGCCGTAGTTGCGTTCGCCCTGCGCCCTGATGAAGTTGTACAGCCAGCCCACACCTTCTGGTGTCTTCTCGCCACCGCGGGCGTAGGCCGCGTACTCGTCGGTCTCGTGCAACTGATCGAAGCTGATGGACACCGGTTGCAGCAGGATGTCTTCGCTGCGGCCGTCCAGGTAGGCGTCGGCGACGTAGGCCAGCAGGCCGAGTTTTGGGGGCAGCATCTTGCCGGTGCGCGAGCGGGTGCCTTCGATCGACCAACTCAGGTTGAACCGCTTTTCGACGATGTAGCCGACGTATTCGCGCAAGACGTATTTGTAGAGTGCATTTTCGCCGATGTTGCGGCGGATGAAGATGACGCCGGACCGGCGCAACAGCGGACCCATCGCGCCGAACGACAGGTTGATACCGGCGAAGACATGCACGGGCGGTAGCCGGTTTTCCTGCATCGCTACCGGCACAACCGCGCCGTCGATGTAGGAGCGGTGCGAGAACAACAGCACCGCCGGGTGGGTTTCCAGGGCGGTGCGCATCGCCGCGACCTGATACCCGTCGTAGTCGATCTTCGGGTCGAATCCGCGGCTGATCATCCTGCCGAGGACGGAAACGAGGTCGACGGACACCCTGCTCCAGCCGGTGGAGAGTTCGTCGAGCATCTCGCCCGCCTCGTCGACGGTTGCCCCGGGGATCTTCTTCAGGCCGTCACGAAATCGGCTGGACTCCAGGATCTCCGGCTTCAGCAGCCGCGGAGACTTGTACTGCGGCCCCAGGATCCGGTACTCGACGCGTTCCAGCGCCAGCAGCGCGCGGCGGATGACGAACCGGGCGAAGTCGCTCTCGTTCTCGCCGACGGTGATGTCGCGCCACTGTTGGCGCAGTTCGGAGACTTTGGCCGGTTCGCCGGCCACCACTCGCGCCCGCTGGGGCGCGTTCCGCATGATGTGCAGTTGCTGACGTTCGTTGGGGTGGTAGGGATCCCGCCCGGGTAGCAGGCCGGCCAGCTTGGCGATTCTGCCGCGATCCGGTGGTGGCAGCCAGAACACCCGCACCGGCACGATGGAACGGTCGTCGGTGGCGTCGTCACCGGCATTGTCGCCGGCCTCGAGCTGCTCGATCAGTGCGGTCAGCGCACCGGGCGGCGCGTTGGGCGGTGGCAGTTCCAGGACGTCGAATCTCGTCTCCGGCTTGTCGGCGCGTTGTTGCGCCATCCAGGCCGTCACCAGTTCCCTCTCGATCGGCGAGGCCATGGAGGCCAACACCAGCGAGTCTTGGCCGGTGAGGACCGCGGTGGTATCCGCGGCCGGTTCGGTCACGGCCACCCTTCGGGCGGAGATTCCGGCGGTTCGGCGCTGACGGCCGCCTCGGTGGGACGTTGTGCCTCACCATCTTTGAGATCGGCCTGGGACTCGTGGGGATTCGCCTTGGCGGGCTTAACTTTCGAGGCGGCCTTCTTCGCCGGCGCCTTTTTTGCCGGTGCCTTCGAAACGGCCTTAACAGTAGTCTTTTTCGCTGGGCCCTTAGCCTTGGTCGCCGCCTTCTTCTCCGCGTTCAGGTCGACTTGGGGCAGCTCATCGACAGGCCAGTTCGCCAGCGTGTCCAGATACAGCTGACGGACCTCGGCGATGCGCTCCGGCAGGTTCTCGACGGTCCAGTCCTGCACCGAAATCGGCGGAAACACCGCAACATCGACCGTGCCGGGATTGATGACGGTGGAGTTTCGGGCGGCGACGAGCTCCGCGTTGCGGATCACAATCGGGACGATCGGAATTCCGGCCGCCATGGCGAGGCGGAACGGCCCCTTCTTGAACGGCCCGACTTCGGTGGTGTCGACCCGAGTGCCCTCCGGGGCGATGACGATCGACAGCCCCTTCCTGGCCCGGTCTTCGACCGCGTGCATCGTCTCGACCGCGGCGGCGGGATTGTCGCGGTCGATGAACACGCCGTCGAGCAGCTTGCCGAGCGTGCCCATGATCGGGTCTTTCTCCAGCTCCTTCTTGCCCACGCCGATCCAGTTGTCGCGCACCAGCGCGCCGGCGATGACCGGGTCAACCTGGTTGCGGTGATTGAAGATAAACACCGCCGGCCGCTGCGCGGTCAGGTTCTCTTGGCCGATGACGTTGAGGTGCACGCCGGTGATCGCCAGGGACAGCTGGGAGAAGGTCGAGGTGAAGAAGTTGACCCCGCGCCGCCGGTTGCGGGTCAGCACGCCGATGCCCACGGCGCCTGCGGCAACCGGGAACATCGAGCCGAAGCCGGCGAGGGTGCGCAGCTGCCGCCGCAGACCCACCGGACCCCGGCTGCTGAATCGCAGGATCGGCCAGCCGCGGCGCTTGGCCACGGCGGCCATCTTGCCCTCGGGATTGGTCGGGCGCGGGTTGCCGACCAGGTACATCAGGGCGACGTCTTCGTCCCCGTCGGCGTAGAAGTAGCTGTCCTTCAGGTCGATGCCGTTCTCGGCCGCAAACCGTTGCACCGCAGCGGCTTTGCCCGGTCCCCAAAGGATCGGCTTCTGCACACCGCCGGTGAGCATCCCGTCTTCGGTGGTCTCGAACTTGTTGGTGAGCATGTTCGAGATGCCCAGGAATCGCGCCACCGGGTTGACCTGGATGGTCAGCGCCGAGGAGCTGAGCACCACGGTGTGTCCGCGAGCCACGTGCGCCCGCACCAGCTCGCGCATCTCCGGGTAAATCCGCGACTCGATCCGCTGCACGAACAGCCGCTCGCCGATCTCCTCCAGGTCGTCCAACAAGCGGCCGGCCAATGCCGCGGCGGCCTTGCCGATGAGGTCCTCGAACTCGATGCGCCCGAAAGTGTGGCTCAGGCCGGCCTGGACCATGCCGAGCAGCTCGCCCACGCCCATGTCACGACGCAGCAGCCGCTCCTGGGTGAGGATCACCGCCGTGAAGCCGGCCACCAGCGTCCCGTCCAGGTCGAAGAACGCCCCGATCTTGGGACCCGGTGGGCTGGCCATGATTTCGGCGACCGAGCCCGGCAAACGCATGTCCGCCCCGGGTGCTCCGCGCTCGTCTGCCTGGTCTTTCGAGACGCTCATGAGCCCGACACCGTCCGTGCCGAAGTCGCCGGTTCGGTGAACGAGGCGGGCACCGCGTGGGGTGCCCCCTGACCGGCCAGCGCCAGAATTTCGTCGAAGCCCTCGAGCAGGCATTGAGCGAACAGTGGTTCGTTGCGAACCGACGCGCGGTCGTAGCGCACGGTGATGGTGCACCAGCCGCCGCGCGAGATCAGCACCACCATCATCGCCACCCCGGGCAGTGGACCGATACCGTACTGCCGCAACACCTTTGCACCCGCGATGTAAGTGTCTCCGGGGTACACCGGGACATTGCTGGCTTGGACGTCGGAGCCGATCACCGAACCGGTGATCCCCTCGAGCACCGCGGTCGGCAGGACGCTGAGCAGCGGTGCGACTGAACCGATGATGTTCATCGCGGGCTCGTCGCGGCGCTGCGTCATTTGCGCGCGGATCTTTTTCATCCGCGAGACCGGGTCGACGGTACCCACGGGAGCGGCCAGGTTGACACCGGTGAACCGGTTGCCGCCGGCCGTATCGGCATCGGCCCGCAGGCTCACCGGCACCGCCATCGGCAGCGTGCTGATCGGCACGCCGAGCGCCTCGTGGTAGCGCCGCAAGGCGCCGCACAGGCCCGCGAGGTAGGCGTCGTTGATCGATCCGCCCCCGGCCTTGGCGGCCCGGTGCAGGTCCGAGAGCGGGATGTCGATCGCTTCGGTGCGGGTGGCCAGGCTGCGCCGTCGCAGCAGCGGCGACGGTTCGGCCGACCGGTTGAGCACCCGCATCCCCGACATGGCGTAACCCACGATCCCGGACACGGTGGATCCCGGTTCCAGGACCGCGCGTCCGGCCGCCGACACCGCCCCGGACACCGCGCTGAGAACGCCACCGATCACGGCGGTCGGCAGATGGTTAATGCCTTGCCGCATCAGGTCATTGGACGTGAGGTCCTGCGGGATGGGCAGCGGGGGCGTCGGCTTGGCCGGCGGGTGGCGCTCGAGGTCGTAGATTTCGGCGAACATCTGCACCCCGCCGACGCCGTCGGTGACCGCGTGGCTGACATGCAGCAGCGTCGCCGCTTTGCCACCGGCCAGACCCTCGACCAGGGTGGCCGTCCACAGCGGCCGGGAGATGTCCATCGGCGATTGCAGGATCACCTCGGCGAGGTTGAAAACGTCACGCAGTGTGCCGGGTTCGGCCACCCTCATCCGGCGCACATGGAATTCGAGGTTGAAATCGGGGTCGACCACCCAGCGGGGTGACGCGGTCGGCAAGGTGGGCACGACCACCTTCTGCCGCAGCCGCAACACCCGTCGGGAGGCGTTTTCGAATCGGGTCAGGAACTGATCCCAGTCCGGCGTGGTGTCGAGGAGTTCCAGCGCCATGATCCCCGACCGCGTCCGGGGATTCGCTTCGCCCCTATGCATCAGATAGTCGACCGGTCCAAGCTGGTCGGACAATTTCACGACCTCGACGGACTCAGTCATGGCCCTCCGACCGACGCGCCAACCCTGTCACCGAAGATCAAGCCTCCTGCCTCGGACCCGCCGCCGTCCCCATCGCCAACACAACGCTAGTCGGGTTGCGGCGCTGGTGAAAGGAGCGGTCGGGCCCTGGGGCCGGTTACCGGGGGCCCGGGCTCAGCTGGCGGACGTAGCCGACATCGGGACGAAGTCCAGCAGCGAGCTGACGCGCCGGCCGTAGATGACACCCAAGAAATCGGCGACGGCGTCGGCGGCCAGCCGCGATCGCACCGTCGAGAGGATGTCGAACGCGTGGTGCGCGTTGGCGAGTTCGGCGTGAGCCACCGTCGAAGCGCCGGCCGCCCGCAGCGCCGCGCAGAAGGTTCGGGCCTGGCCGCTGGGAACCAGTTCGTCCTTCTCGCCGTGCAGCACGAAGAAGGGCGGTGCTTCGCTGTGCACGTAGGAAACCGGTGACGCCGCCTTGAACCGCTCGGGCTCGTCGCCGTAGCGGGCCTTCACCACGAACTGCTCCAGGAACGGCAGCATCAAGCCGTGCATGTTCTCGAAGTCGGTGAAGTCGTACACGCCGTAATAGGGCGCGACGGCTTGAACAGTCGTGTCGGCGCCCTCGAATCCGGGCTGGAACGTCGGGTCGTTCGGGGTGAGCGCGGCCAGGGAGGCCAGGTGCCCACCCGCCGACCCGCCGGTGATCGCGATGAAGTCGGGATCGCCGCCGTAGTCGGCGATGTTTTGGCGGACCCACGCGATTGCCGTCTTCACGTCGATGAGGTGCGCGGGAAATGTGGAACGCGGGCTCTTGCAGTAATTGATCGAGACGCAGATCCAGCCGAGTTCGGCCATGCGGCTCATCAGCGTGTAGGCCTGCACTCGTTTGTCGCCGACTGTCCACGCCCCGCCGGGGACCTGGATCAGCACCGGCGCCCGGCAGCCCGGGGCCAGGTCGTCGCGCCGCCAGATGTCGAGCAGGTTGTCGCGTCCACGAGGACCGTAGGAGATATTTGATGTCTGTGCCGCGTACCGGCGGTGTGGCCCGGGCCTGCTCAACATGCCGCCACGCGAGGCACAGACGGGCTTGATGCTGGCCGGGTGGCACACCTGCTCGCGGAAGTCCGGACCGAGGGACTCCTCTAACGCCGTGGTGAGGGCCCGATCCGCCCGCTGCGCCGCCCAGGTGGTGCCGACGCGGCCGATCGACGGGTGCGAAACCCGCGACAACGCGTGCCCGGTCAAGACGTGCGGGGGAAACTCGGTGGAAAGCCAGCCGACTAGGCAGCCCAGCGCCATCGGCGAGCCGCGCAGCAACAGCGTGCCGGCCCGATAGGCATCCATCGCATCGCCCGCGAGGCGTGCTGCCTGGGTACCAGCCCACGAGCACCGTGAAGTCAAGTGCATGGTCACGCTCATAGCAACGCCACCCCTCGACGGTATGCACACGCCTCATTGCGGTAAACGGCCGATGACCGGCCGGTGTTCTACGTGTGTCGAGGTTCCCAACCATAGCCGATAACCGCGGAGCCGGAACGCTTTTCGCGCGCGTCGTGGCGGCGAGTCGGATTACGACACGCCGTTGGATAGACTGACCTGCACAATGCCTCCGTAGCTCAGGTGGATAGAGCAAGGGCCTTCTAATCCCTAGGTCGCACGTTCGAGTCGTGCCGGGGGCACTCTGAGCTTGTATGACGTCGGTTGATGCTTGACGTTTCGGCTTCGGGTGAGGCCTGACAGTGTTTCGGTTGATCCTTTACAGTGGTTTCGGCTGATGCTTGACAGTGGTTTCGGCTGATCCTTGACACCACTACGCGCTCTACAGCGCAATTTGGGCGGTACGCCTGGGTCACGATATGTCAGCATTAGGACGTGAACGCACGCCAATTCCCTCGCTGGTTGGGCGCTGCGGTGGCGATACCCTGCGCGACGCTGCTGAGCGCACCGATCCTCATGGCCCCCGCGTCCGCTGCTCCCTGCCCGGACGTCGAGGTGACCTTTGCCCGGGGCACCAGCGAGCCAGCTGGTGTTGGTGGGGTCGGACAAGCCTTTGTCGATTCACTGCGCTCGCAGGTTGGCGGCCGGTCCTTCGGGGTGTATGCCGTCAACTATCCCGCCACCGAAGATTGGCCCCCGTCCGCATCGGCCGGCGCCAGCGATGCGAACGCTCACGTTCAATCCATGGTCGCGAACTGCCCGAACACCAAGCTGGTGCTCGGGGGATATTCCCAAGGCGCGATGGTCATAGATCTGATCACCATCGCCCGAGCATCGGTTGCCGGCTTTAACGCCGCCACGCTATCGGCAGACCAGGCTGATCACGTTGCCGCCGTCGCCGTCTTCGGGAATCCGACCGATAGATATCTGGGTGGGCCGATAAGCGAGATCAGCCCCTGGTATGGGGCTAAAGCCATTGACTTGTGCGCGCCCGGCGACCCGATTTGCACTCCGGGCGGGGGCCTGTCGCTGCCGACACATGACGAGATGTTCTCCGCGGCACACCTGTCGTATGAGCACTCCGGAATGCCCAGTCAGGCCGCGACTTTCGTGGCGAGCCATCTCTAACCCGCGCGCCGGAGACGACTCGAAGCTCATCGTTAATCATCGCCAATGACCATGATTCGTTGCAAGGTGGCGGGGCATCACCGGTGCCCAACGTTAGCCACAACTGTTGTAGCACAAGCAAGAACGGGCAGGCGGCCGCGAACTAACTGGTGATTCCAGCCAGCTCGTGTGCCACCGCATCGAAGGCGCGCAGCGTGTCCAGCATGTGCGGCTCGTGGGAGTGGGGCTGCGTGGACACCTTGGCGGCGACCGTCTCCGCGGCGCGGTTGACATAGACCATCTGGCCGCACATGCCCAGGCACAACACGACGTTGCTGCCTGGATAGGGGAACCACATTTGGTTGCGGTACATCCCGCCGGGCAAATCAGTGTCGTGGTCGGGACTGGCGGCGAACGCCTGCCGCGAGTCGGGGCCGCCGTCGAAGGTGTCGGCGACCCACGCCGCCGGTATCACTTGCTGGCCGGTCAGCGAGACACCGTCGCGCAAGAACAGCGACCCGAACCGGATCAGGTCGGTAAGGCAGGCGTTGACGCCGCCGTCGAAGAACCCCGTGCCGACGGGATCGACAGCGATGGTGGCGTCGTATTGGGCGCCGATGCGGCTCCACAGCAGTTCCGACATCAGTCCGGGCATCCGCTGGCCGCCGGCGACCTCGCAGATCCAGCCCAGTACGTCGGTCTCACACGAGCGATATTCGAACGGGCCGCCGTGAGCTGACTTCTGCCGCAAGGTCAGCAGGAAGTCGCGCAGCGTGGACGGGGCGTCCGGACTGCTCTTGGGCGCCCAGCCCATCGCCTGATCGAGCAGGTGTATCTCCGCGGCCGGGTCGTCGTAGTTCTCTGAAAACTTGATACCCGACCTCATATCCAGCAGGTGGCGCACCGTCGCACCGGCGTAGCCGCAATTCGCCAACCCAGGAACGAAAGCCGTGACCGGCGCGTCAAGCTCGATCGCACCGGCCTCATACAGCGCGCCGACGACGGCACCCACCAGTGACTTGCTCACCGAGAACACCAGGTGCCGGGTGTCGGCCGCCATGCCGTCGAGGTACTCCTGGGCCACCAGCGACCCGCGGTGGGCGACGGCCCACCCGTCGGTGACGGTGGCGGCCATCACCGCGCCGACCGTGGTGGCCGCCCCGTCAGTGTTGGTCACGGGGATCTCAGCCACCGGATTGGGAACCGCGGGCAGCGCGGCGATCGGCCCCGTCCCCCGCGGGATCAAAGCGGTCGGCACGAAGTCTTCGACGTGCTGGAACGACCACCGCGCATAGGGCGCCAACAGCCAGTTGTCCAGGGAGATTCCGGCCGGGACGCTCACGCGCGCGCGACGAGCCGCGAGACGATGGGCGTGGCCGGCGCCAGGGGCGTCGAGACGAACTTCGCCTTCATGCCCTTGACCCAGCGCTGGCAGCGCTCGGTGAGCCGGTAATCGTCAGTCTGCAGGTGTCCGCGGGTGACGAGCACCCCGAGTTGTGCGCCCTCCGAACGTAAGTCGCCGGGGGCCGCCACCCGCATGTAAAAGGCCTCAGACCCGTCGAGCAGCGTGGCCCAGTCGTTGGCCGTGCGCGAAAAGGAGACACGGCCGTCGTCATCGATGCGCCACACACCGGTGCGAGGCGTCGAGGTGAAGAGCTCGACATCCGGCGAGGTCTCCGTCAATATCACCTGGCCCCAGACCTCGTCCTCGCCATAACCGCGCTCCCAGCGAGCGTTGATTCCCTCGATGTCGAGCTCGTACTCCACGTCCATGTACTCGAGCAGGTGAAAGAGAAACAGGGGCATATCGGCGTAGGCCTCGGTCGTCAGATTCGTCATCGGGCTGGCGCCGCTCAGACGAGGGTTCACTTCCCCGAGGTAGAGCTGGTCGGAGTCCAAGTCATGCAGAAGGTCCACCTCGAAATATCCGCGGTACCCCTCGCGGCTCAAGATGTCGCCCAGCTTTCCCACCATTTCCCGCGCGGCGTGCGTCTGGTCCGGCGGCAGAACTTCGCGCCAAATGTCGTTGCCGCACCACGCACCCCGGTGCGGGGTCAGCTCCGGGTAACCCACGAGGCTGGTCATCGCGGGCCCGATCACGGTGCCGTGGCGGGTCACGGCGCCCTCGATGCACACCTCGACATTGCGGATGCGCTTCATGACTTTGAATTCCTGCTGCGCGGTCAGGTCACCGGCGTGCTCGTCCCAATCGCGCTGGCCGCGGACGAAGAAGGTCCCGCTGCCCGCGGCGCCGTACGGGATCGAGATGACGAGGTCATCGCCCAATCCGGCGTTCTGCGCGAGCGTCAGCAGTTCGTCGTAGGAGCCGGCCCGTCCCATCGTGTGGGGCACGCTCGGTACGCCCGCGTCGTCGGCCAGGCGCGTCATGACGGTCTTGGAGCCGAGACGATTGCGCAGCTCCACCGGCGGATGCATGACCTCGAGACCCGCCTGCCGCGCGAGGGCCTGGGTCTCCTCGTCCATCATCACAAAGCAGGCTTTGCCACCCGGACCCTTGCCCGCGATGAACTCGAGCGTCTCGGGATCGCGCAGGAGGTGGTTGCAGACGTCTCCCATGGATTCGAAATCAATGCGGTCGCGCCGCCGGGGCACGAACACGCGTGAATGTATGCCCTCGAACGCGTCAAAGTATGTGAGGTAAAAGAAGTTTCGTATCCAGCGGTCGATGCCGAGCAGGTTGAACGGGGTCGGCGAAATGAAGTACAGCGGCACGGTATTGGTGTGAAAGAACGCGCGTACGTCCGAAAGGCCTTTCAGCGGGCCGCGCCGATCCGGCTCGGGCACGGTCACGCCACCCGCGCTGACGTCGACGGCAGGGGTGCTGCGATCAGCGCGCAGGCGGTGAAGTCACACATTTTCATTCTTCAAGTGTGGACCGGCAACGGCCGTTCGGCAGTCGCTTAACGGAGTTCCTTCATGAACTCTTTCGCCAGAGGCGCAGCGGAGGCCGGGTTCTGGCCCGTGAAGAGATTGCGGTCTTTCACGGTGTAGGGCTTCCAGACTTCGCCACGGGAGAAGTCGACGCCCATCTTCACCAGTTCGTCCTCGGCGGTCCACCGCGCCTTCTCCCGCAGCCCGACGGCATCCTCTTCGTCGTTGGTGTAGGCCGTGACCTTGTAGCCGGCGAACGGCGAAACCCCGTCTCGCCGAGTGGCCATCATGGCGACCGGCGCGTGGCATACGATGGCCAGCGGCTTGCCGGAGGCGAGCGCCGCGATGAGCAGCCGACCCGAGTCGGCGTCCTGCCACAGATCCTCCATCGGGCCATGGCCGCCCGGGTAGTAGACGGCGTCATAGTCCTCGAGGCGGGCGTCGGCCAACTCGATCGGGCGGCGCAATTCCTCGGCGGACCGCAGGATCTCCTCTAGGTCCCGAGCGATCTCTTCACTGCCGGCCATCGACGGACGCAGGCTCATCACATCCACATGCGGGACAACGCCTTTCGGGGTAGCCACCACGACCTCATGACCGGCGTTGGTGAGCTCGCGGTACGGTGCAGCGAACTCCTCGGCCCAATAGCCGGTCGGATGCCTCGTGCCGTCCTTGAGTGTCCAGTAACTTGCGCCAGTCACTACGAACAAAACCTTTGCCATCGCGCATCCCCTCGTTAGCGCACCGGATTGACCCGTCCAAGCGTCACCCATCCCACGGCCGGTGTGCAACCGCGAACCGCCACTACGACGCCGGTGCGAGCTGCCACACAAGGTCGTGCGCACTGGCAGTCGTTCTGTCGCAGGAGACCGTGTGGCCGGTCGCGTCATGCGTCGTCGCATTCCGCATCGAACACGGATGACCCGCGGCGGGTTTGTTCGCGGAGATGAGACCCAGACCGACCGCGATCAGGACGGCGATTACAGCAGACACAATCGCCAGGCGGAGGTAACCGATTTTCTTGTCGTCCTTCTCCGCCACGGTTCGCATTAAGTGCTCCTGCCGTCGGTGTCTAATGGCGCGCGCTCTCGCCAGCCCGGCACCAGCATCAGCGGTAGGCCTTGGCGGATTCTCAAAAGCTCCTTGGCGGCCTCGCGCACTGGCCGGCGCGCTGGAAGACACAACGGTGTAAATGGCTCTTAACAAGTATCGCGGCGGTGCCCGCGCCAAGAGGTTGCCAATTAGACGGTTAGGGAACAACAATTGGCGTGTCGTGCGAGCAGACGACGCCAGCAGGGGGATCATGACTTATGGCGTCTCTATTCGAGGGGTGGTCGACGATGACGTCGGACGACTGGCAACCGGTGGTGCGAGTCGGGGAACCAAAGTTCGTAGCCGGTCTGGGGAACAGAATCAAGGTCGAGGTCAAGACACGGGGGTGGCTAAGCCGAGACTGGCGCGCCTACTTCGGTCTGCAGGTATCGCAGCAAAGGCTCGATGCCAGGTACTCCACCTATCCCTGTTGGGACGAGGTCCAGCGCATCGAGGGCACATGTGCCGTCGATGACGCGGAGCGCTACATCGAAATGATCGATGCGGCAATCCACTACGCGAACACGAGGTTGCGATGCGACGCGTCGTCAACCACAGTGATCCAGGGGACGCAGCGGGACCAACGAGCGTGTGCGGTACGACGGCGCCAAGCGGCGCTCGATCAGCTGGCGAAGAAATTGGCAAGACCCGAGGCAGGGTAAGCAGACTAGCCAAGACCGCGGCGTGACTCGGGATGATTCCGTGGGCTTCGTGATGTGACGCAGCAACGTGTCACCGTGCTGAACTACGTCCAGGTAATTCATGGCCGGACCGACGACATCCTTGCCGCCAATTGATGCCCCGGCAGCCTTTCGGGTGACGGCTCGAGCACGCGACCCCAAAAGCATTCGCGTTCGTTCAACCATTCTTTGGAAATACTCGAAGTTAAGCAATCTCCTGCGGGGTCAAACGCAATACGAAGGCAATTAATAGGGTCCCGGAGCGGGTGCACACGGCGACCAGCCATGCCTTTCCTCGACAGCTGCCGCCCCAGGTGCCTTAGTCGTCGACGAGAGCTTGCCTGGTGCCCACTCGGCGAAAACTCGGACCGACCGCGCTCAACACCGGCCACCGTCCGTGAGCACGCCCCGCAGTACCCTTACCCTGCCCCGGAGTCGCAGCCGACGGCACAGCAATCGTGCGTTGCACAGACCCGCCAACCCCAAGCCGCGGAGGTGCCCGATGGCCCAATCCGAACTCGTGTTGTTCACCGTCGACAATCGCGTCGCGCTGATCACCGTCAACGACCCCGACCGACGCAACGCGGTGACCGCCGAGATGTCGGCGCGCCTGCGCGCTGCCGTCGAGCGAGCCGAGGCCGATCCCGACGTGCACGCCGTGGTCGTCACCGGTGCCGGCAAGGCCTTCTGCGCCGGCGCGGACCTCAGCGCGCTCGGCGCCGCGGGCGGGGACAAAGCCGAGACGGGTCTGCAGCAGCTCTACGACGGCTTCATGGCCGTCGGCAGTTGCCGGCTGCCCACCATCGCCGCGGTCAACGGCGCGGCGGTCGGCGCGGGTCTGAATCTCGCACTGACCGCCGACGTGCGCATCGCCGGACCGGCGGCGTTGTTCGACGCCCGATTCCAGAAGCTGGGCCTGCATCCCGGCGGTGGTGCGACGTGGATGCTGCAGCGGGCGGTGGGCCCCCAGGTCGCCCGCGCGGCTCTGCTCTTCGGCATGCGTTTCGACGCCGAAGCCGCCGTGCACCACGGCTTGGCGCTTTCGGTCGCCGACGATCCGGTCGCCGCGGCGCTGGAGCTGGCCGCGGGGCCCGCGGGTGCCCCGCGCGAGGTCGTGCTGGCGACGAAGGCCACCATGCGCGCCACCGTCACCCCGGGATCGCTGGATCACGAGCAACACGTCTTCGCCATGCGCACAGAGCTTGGGCCGCAGGCCTACTCCATCCAGTCGCCGGAATTCGCCCAGCGACTGGCCGCGGCGCAACGCCGGTAGCGCCGAGCGTGGTGTGAGCGGGTTGGGATCGGTAGCGCAGCCACCGCGGTGCGCTTGCGGCGAAGACGCCATCCAGCCTGGCGCATGAGCAAAGGACATGCAGCGTGCACATCACCCACATCTTCACCCGAATCGCCGCCGGGGTCCTATTGTCCACCGGGGTCGCGGCGGCCGGAGCCGCACTGATTGCGGGCACCGCCCACGCCCAGCCGGGCCTTGCGCCGCAGGTGTATTGGTGCCCGAACCAGCCGTGGAACCCGGCATGGGGTGAGAACAAGTATTGGAATCAGTGCTGGGACACCGACAACCCGCCGCCGTACCCGCCCCCACCGCCTTTTCACCAGCCCAATTTCAACTGCGGCCTGTTTTGGTGCCCCGTACCGCCGCACCCCTGAGCTCTTACAGGTCGAGCAACGCGGTCATGGGTGACTCGATCAGGTCCCTCAGCTCGGTGATGAACTGGGCCGCCTGGGCGCCGTCGGCGACTCGGTGGTCGAACACGCAGGTCAGCGTCATCGTCGGGCGCACCACGACCTGATCACCGACCGCCATCGGGCGCGGTTTGATTGCGCCCATCCCCAGGATTGCCGCTTCGGGATGGTTGATCACCGGCACGCCGTCGTCGGCGCCCAGCGCCCCGAAGTTCGACACCGTAAATGTAGAGCCGCGCAACTCCCCCGGCGTGAGCGTGCCTTCCCGCGCGCCGGTGATCAATTCGGCTGCCCGACTTGCCAGTTCGCGCGTTGTCTTAGTGTGCGCGTCGGTGATCACCGGGACCAGCAGTCCCCGGGCGGTGGCCACCCCGAATCCCAGATGCAGTCGATGCTCGACGCGAACCCGCGGGCCATCGGACGAGTCAACCCATGTCGAGTTGAGGATCTCGTTGTGGCGTAGCGCAATCACCAGCAGCCGCATTGTGAGGACAAACGGCGTGATCTTCTGATCCGTCGACGCCAGGTCCGAGAGCCGCATCAATTCGGTGCAGTCAACCGTGACGCTGACTTTGGCGGCCGGGATCTCTCTGTGCGACAACGTCATCTTCTCGGCCATTCGGGCCTGCACGCCGCGTACCGGCCGGACGTCGGCGCCGTTTTGGCCGGCCGCCGCCAGCACGTCCGCGCGGGTGATGATGCTGTCAGGGTCGTGCTGCAGCGAGGGCAGGTCAACCATTAGCTCCTTGGCCAATTTGCGCGTTGGAGGCGCGGCGCGCGGGCGGCTGGTCCGTCGGCTGGCGTCGATGCCGGCGTCCGCGCCATAGCCGACCAGCGTGGGGATCTCCCCGGCGTCCGCGGGGATGTCGCCGTTCACCGGCGCCGTGTCGATACGGACCAGCACCGCCCCCACCGCGAGCACATCGCCCTCGCCCCCGTGCGTTTCGACGATCCGCCCCGCATACGGGCTGGGCAGCTCCACCTCCGCCTTGGCGGTCTCCACCGAGCACAACACCTGGTTGAGCTCGACTTCGTCGCCCGCGACGACGTTCCAGTGCGTCACCGTCACTTCCTGTAATCCCTCACCGAGGTCGGGAACCCGGAATGCCTTGACCCGGTCGTCGGCGCTCACGGTTGACCCAACGCACGCTCGACGCAGTCCAGCAGCCGGTCAGGGCCCGGTAGCCACAGTCGCTCCAGCCGAGCCGGCGGGTACGGGGTGTCAAACCCGCAGGCGCGCAACACCGGCGCCTCCAGCTCGTAGAACATTTCCTCTTGAATCCGGGCGGCCAAACCGGCGCCATATCCCAGGCTGCGAGGCCCCTCGTGCATCACCACGCAACGTCCGGTCCGATGAATCGACGCCGCCACGGTGTCGAAGTCCAACGGAACCAGTGACCGCAGGTCGATGACCTCCAGGCTCCAACCGCGTTGTCGCTGCGCCTCTTCCGCGGCGGCGACCGCGGTGCTGACCAAGCTCCCGTAGGTCACGACGGTTACATCGGAGCCGGGCCGTCGCACCATCGCCCGCCCGATCGGCGGTTCGGGCCGCTCCGTGTCGACCGCACCGCGGACCTGATAGCGCCGCTTTGGCTCGAGGTACATCACCGGGTCCGGGCAGGCGATCGCGTGGCGAAGGAGCCAATATGCGTCGGCCGGGCTGGATGGGACCACCACCTTCAGGCCGGCGGTATGCGCCCAATACGATTCGGTGGAGTCCGAATGGTGTTCGGCCGCACCGATTCCGCCGAAGGACGGGATCCGTACCGTCACCGGCATGTTGATCTCGCCGCGGGTGCGGGTTCGGTACTTCGCCAGATGGCTGACCACCTGATCGAAGGCCGGGTAGGAAAACCCGTCGAACTGAATCTCCGGCACCGGCACGAAGCCGCGTAAGGCCAGCCCCACTGCGATGCCGATGATGGCGGATTCCGCCAGCGGCGTGTCGAAACAGCGTTTCTCGCCGAACGTTTCGGCCAGCCCTTCGGTTACCCGAAACACCCCTCCCTCGACCGAGACGTCCTCGCCGAAGACCAGCACCCGTTCATCGGTGGCCATCGCGTCGTGCAGGGCACGGTTGAGCGCCTGAACCATGGTCAGCGCCTGAGCGCCGAGCGCGACGTTCTCCGCTGCGGCGGTGAGAGTTTCATCGGGACTGGCCGGACGATCGGCGAGCTGAGTCATTCACGCCTCCCAATCGCTTCGGTCGAGTTCGGCTCGCAGCGCTTCGCGCTGCGCCTGCAACCCGGGCGTCATCTCGGCGTACACCGTGGTGAACACCTCGTCGATGTCGAAATCGGGTGCATCGAACACCGCGTCGCGCAGTTCGGCGCGCATGCGCTTCGAGCGGGCAGCGACCCGGTCCTCCAATCGGTCCGACCACAAGCCCTGCCCCTGAAGGTAGGTGCGGTAGCGCGGGATCGGGTCGAGCGCCGCCCAGCGGTCCACCTCCTCCTGGGTCCGGTAGCGGCTGGGATCATCGGAGGTGGTGTGCGGGCCGAGTCGGTAGGTGACCGCCTCGATCAGGGTCGGGCCATCGCCCGCCCGGGCGCGGGCGGCAGCCTCGGCCATCACCGCATAGCAGGCCAGCACATCGTTGCCGTCCACCCGGATCCCCGGCATGCCGTAGCCGATTGCCTTGTGCGCGATGGACGGTGCCGCGGTCTGTTTGTGGATCGGCACCGAGATCGCCCACTGATTGTTCTGCACGAAGAACACGCATGGCGTGGTGAACACGGCCGCGAAGTTCAACGCCTCGTGCACGTCCCCCACGCTGGTGGCGCCGTCGCCGAGGAAGGCCACCGTCACCGAATCCTCGCCCAGACGTTGCGCGGCCATCGCCGCGCCGACGGCATGCAGGGTCTGGGTGCCGATCGGAATCGAGGTCGGGGCGCAGCATTTCTTGGTGAATTCCAGTCCGCCATGCCAGGTTCCGCGCCACACCGCACCGACGTGCCCGGGCGGGATGCCGCGTACCAGATACGCACCGAGCTCCCGGTATTGGGGAAACAGCCAGTCCGTCTTGCGCAAACAGGCCGCCGCGCCCACCTGGGCGGCTTCCTGACCGCGGCAGGACGCGAACAACGCCAACTCTCCCTGGCGCTTCAGGTTGATGAACTCGGTGTCCAGCTCGCGGGTGACCACCATCATTTCGTAGAGCCAGCACAGTGTCTCCGCGGGAAGGTCGCGGCCATAGCGAAGTTCGGACGTCGGTGTGCCATCCGCGGCGACGAGTTGCACCGGCTCGAGGTCGACGGTCATCGGCAGTTGAGCCACCTTCGCCATACCGTCTCCCTACTTCGGTGCCGCAGGGGTCACAGCGAAAGCTCAGCCGGGACCTACGCGAGCCGAAGTCGATCGCCAGCTACACGAAAGGCTCCGCTCGCCGCGACACTGGCGTACTAACCATTATGCGCTCAAACGAGAAGAGAGCGCGGTGATCGCGAACGTGTCGCGCCCACCAGCAACGCCGTTCGGGGGCGGGGTTAGACGGTCATCCGGCGGACTGCCCCGCCCTGCGCACCAGCATCTCCGCATGCTTGAGCACCGGCGAGTCCACCATTTGTCCCTCGAACGCGAAAACGCCGCGCTCGGTGCGCGCCGCCTCCAATACCCTTCGCGCCCAGTCGAGTTTGTCCTCGCTGGGGCGATAGGCGTCGCGCACGACCGGGAGTTGGGTCGGGTGAATGCAAACGGTCCCGTGGAAGCCCACCGCGACGGCGTCATGGGCTTCCGCCCGCAAGCCTTCGAGGTCGCGGATGTCCAAATGCACCGCATCGAGCGCGATCCGGCCGAAGGTGGACGCCGCCAGCAGGACCGTCGACCGCACATGGCGGGCAACGTCGCGGTAGGTGCCGTCGGCCAGGCGGCTGGAGCTGCCGCCAAGGGCGGCGACCAGGTCCTCGGCGCCCCACATCATTGCGACGGTTCCCTCGGCGGCGGCGATCTCGGTGGTGAAGACCGCACCGCGGGGCGTCTCGATCAGCGCGATGACGTCGCGCGGCGCCAGCGCGGACACTTGCGCGGCCGATTCGGTCTTCGAGAGCATCACCGTCGTGTAAGGAGTCTCGGCCAGGGCGTCCAGGTCGCGGCCGTGCTCCTCGGTGCCGGCCGCGTTGACGCGCACTACGGTGCGCTCGGGATCCAGCGGGGTCTCCCGCAGCGCCTTGCGGGCGGCGGCCTTGTCCGCCTCGGCCACGCCGTCCTCGAGGTCGAGGATCACCACGTCGGCCGCGGCGGCGGCCTTCGCGAACCGCTCGGGGCGGTCTGCCGGGCAGAACAGCCAGCCTGGACCGGCGGCTTGCAGGTTCACTGGGACTCCTCCCCGTTTGGCCGCTTCTGGACCAGCGTGGTCCGCACCGCGCGCGCGACGACATCGCCGTGCTGGTTGCGCCCGGTGTGCTCGAGGGTGACGATCCCTTCGCCGGGCCGGCTTTTGGACTCCCGCTTGGCGGTGCACACGGTCTCGGCGTACAGGGTGTCGCCGTGGAAGACCGGCTTGGGGAACGACACCTCGGAAAAGCCCAGGTTGGCGACGATGGTGCCCAGAGTCAGCTGCGAGACCGACAGCCCGACCAGCGTGGACAGGGTGAACATCGAGTTCACCAACCGCTCGCCCCGAAAGCCCGGCTGCTCGGCGGCCCACGCCGCATCCAGGTGCAACGACTGGGTGTTCATCGTCAGCGTGGTGAACAAGACGTTGTCCGCCTCGGTGATGGTGCGGCCCGGCCGGTGCAGGTACGTCGTGCCGATCTCGAACTCCTCGAACCACAGGCCCCGCTGGATGATTGACTTGGCTTCGGTCACGACAGCCCCAGCGATCGCGCGATGAGCATCAATTGCACCTCGGTGGTCCCCTCACCGATCTCGAGGATCTTGCTGTCGCGGTAATGACGCGCCACCGGGTACTCGTTCATGAAACCGTACCCGCCATGGATTTGGGTGGCGTCGCGCGCGTTGTCCATGGCTGCTTCTGACGCGATCATCTTCGCGATGGCTGCCTCCGTCTTGAATGGCTTGCCGGCCAACATCTTTGCGGCCGCGTCGTAGTATGCCGTGCGGGCGACATGCGCGCGTGCTTCCATCCGCGCGATCTTGAAACTGATCGCCTGGTAGGAGCCAATCGGCTGACCGAAGGACTGGCGTTCCTTGGCGTACTTGACGCTCTCGTCGACGCAGCCCTGCGCGGCGCCGGTCGCCAGCGCGGCGATCGCGATGCGGCCCTCGTCCAGGATGGACAAGAAGTTCGCATAGCCAGTGCCGCGGGGGCCCAGCAGGTTCTCCTCCGGGACGCGGGCGTCGGCGAAGCTCAACGGGTGGGTGTCCGAGGCGTTCCAGCCGACCTTGCTGTAGACCGGTTCGACGGTGAATCCCGGTGTGCCGTTGGGCACGATGATCGTCGAGATCTCCTTCTTCCCGTCGGCGATAGTGCCGGTGACCGCGGTGACGGTGACCAGTTTCGTGATGTCGGTGCCGGAGTTGGTGATGAATTGCTTGCTGCCGTTGATCACCCACTCGCCGTCATCGAGCCGCGCGGTGGTCCGGGTGGCGCCCGCGTCGGAGCCTGCGCCCGGCTCGGTCAGCCCGAAGCCGGCCAGGGCCCGGCCGGCCGTCAGGTCGGGCAGCCACTTGGTCTTCTGTTCCTCGGAGCCGAAGCGGTAGATCGGCATTGCGCCGAGGCTGACGCCGGCCTCCAGCGTGATCGCCACCGACTGGTCGACCTTGCCGAGTTCCTCGAGCGCCAGCGACAGCGCGAAGTAGTCACCGCCCATGCCGCCGTACTCCTCCGGGAACGGCAGGCCGAACAACCCCATCTCGCCCATCTTGGCGACGACTTCGTACGGGAAGCTGTGCTCTTCATCGTGCTTGGCCGATACCGGCGCGACCACCGTGCGCGAGAACTCGGCCACCGTGTCGCGAAGATCCTCGTATTCCTTGGGTAGCGTTCCCGCGGTAATGGATGTCGTCATGTTTCGTCCTTACTCGAATCGGCTGCTGCTTCAGGCTCTTCGGGAACCAGTCGGGCCAGCACCTGGTCAACGGTGACCTGATCGCCGACGGACACCAAGAGCTCAACTCGTCCCGAAACCGGAGCGGAGAGCGAGTGTTCCATCTTCATTGCCTCCACGACCACCACCACGTCGCCCGCGGCGACCTCGGCGCCGGAGGCGGCCTGGACGTCGATCACGCTGCCGGGCATGGGGCTGAGGATTTCGGCCTGCTGCGCACCGGCCGCGCGGTGGATCTTGTGCTCCTCGGCCTCGCGCAGGTGCCAGGCTCCCCGCTCGTCGGCGATCCACAGGTGACGGTCGGCCTCCGCCCATCGGTATTCGCGGCGCACCCCCTCCAGCGTCACGTCCATGCGGTCGCCGTCGACTTGCACGCTCGCGGAACGGATCTCACCGTCGCCCACCTGCACCCGGGCGTCATCCGGTGGTCCCCAAACCGACACGGTGTCGCGGCGCAGCGGGGTCTGCATCTCGGTGCGCACGGGCGCCGGCGCACCCCCGACCCGCCACCCGGTCGGCACTGCCCACGGGTTGCCCCCGGCACGACGGTCCAGGGCCCACTGGCGGTAGAGGCCGCCGGCGGCGAGCACGTCGTCGGGCGCCGGCAGCGGCGCGAAGTCCGCCACCCGCTCGTCCAGCAGCGCCGTGTCGAGGTCACCTGCTTGCACTCGCTCGTCGGCCAGCAGGAAGCGGAGAAATTCGATGTTGGTCTGCACACCCAGGACCGCGGTCTGCGCCAGCGCCCCATCGAGTTTCGCCAACGCCTCGTCGCGGTCCTCCCCGTAGGCGATCACCTTGCTCAGCATCGGGTCGTAATCGCTGCCGACCAGGGTGCCGGGCAGCAGCGACGAGTCGACCCGCACGCCGGCGCCGGAGGGTTCGGCCACCTGCAGCACCCGGCCGCCGGTGGGCAGGAATCCGCGTGCGGGATCCTCGGCGTACACGCGGGCCTCGATCGCGTGGCCGTGTAGCTCGATGTCGTCCTGCGCGAACCCGAGCTTCTCCCCGGCGGCCACCCGTAGCTGCCACTCCACCAGGTCCAGGCCGGTAATCGCTTCGGTCACCGGATGTTCCACCTGCAGCCGGGTGTTCATTTCCATGAAGAAGAACTCGTCCGGGCGGTCGGCGGAGACGATGAACTCCACCGTGCCCGCGCCGACGTAATCGACGCTGCGGGCGGTGTTGCAGGCCGCCGCCCCGATGCGGGCGCGCGTCTGCGGGTCGAGCAACGGCGAGGGCGCCTCCTCGATCACCTTCTGATGGCGCCGCTGCAGGCTGCACTCGCGCTCGCCGAGGTGTACCACGCTGCCGTGGGTGTCGGCGAGCACCTGCACTTCGATGTGCCTGGGGCGCAACACGAATCGTTCCAGGAACAGGGTGTCGTCGCCGAACGACGAGGCAGCCTCCCGTCGGGCACCCAGCAGGGCGTCGCGCAACCGGCTCGGGTCATCCACCAGGCGCATGCCCTTGCCGCCGCCACCCGCCGACGGTTTGATCAACACCGGATATCCGACGTCTTCGGCGGCCGCGATCAGCTCGTCGTCGCTCAGTCCCGGCTTGGCCACACCGGGCACCACCGGCACGTCGAAGGCGGCGACCGCGTTCTTGGCGGTGATCTTGTCGCCCATCACCTGGATTGCTCGGGCCGGCGGCCCCAGGAACACCACCCCGGCACGCTCGCAGGCGGCGGCGAATTCGGAGTTCTCGGAGAGGAACCCGTAGCCCGGATGGATCGCCTGGGCTTCGGTGCGCGCCGCCGCATCGAGCACCTTGCCGATGTCGAGGTAGCTCTCGCGCGCCGCGGCGGGGCCCAGGCGAACGGCCGTGTCGGCCTCCAGGACATGACGGGCGTTGGCGTCGGGGTCGCTGTACACCGCGACCGACCGGATACCCAGTCGGCGCAGGGTCCGCATCACCCGGACCGCGATCTCGCCGCGGTTGGCCACTAATACGGTGTCGAACATCGTCATCACATCCGAAAGACGCCGTAGGAGACCGGCTCCAACGGGGCGTGCGAACATACCGAAAGAGCCAGCCCGACAACCGTTCTGGTGTCGGCCGGATCGATGATGCCATCGTCCCACAGGCGAGCGGTCGAATAGTACGGGTTGCCCTGATCCTCGTATTGCGCGCGGATCGGCGCCTTGAACGCCTCTTCCTCGTCGGGCGGCCACGGTTTGCCGGCCGCGGCGAGCTGCTCACCGCGCACCGTGGCCAGCACCGAGGCGGCCTGCTCGCCGCCCATGACCGAGATGCGCGCATTGGGCCACATCCACAAGAAGCGCGGCGAGTACGCCCGTCCGCACATCGAATAATTGCCCGCGCCATAGGATCCGCCGATCACGACAGTCAGCTTGGGCACCCGGGCACACGCCACGGCCGTCACCATCTTGGCGCCGTGCTTGGCGATGCCGCCGGCCTCGTAGTCGCGGCCGACCATAAACCCGGCGATGTTTTGCAGGAACAGCAGCGGGATCTTGCGTTTGTCGCAGAGTTCGATGAAATGGGCGCCCTTCAAGGCGGATTCGCTGAACAGGACGCCGTTGTTGGCGATGATACCTACCGGATGGCCATGGATGCGGGCGAAGGCCGTCATCAGCGTCTTGCCGTAATTGGCTTTGAATTCGCTGAATTCACCGCCGTCGACCAACCTCACGACGACCTCGTGCACGTCATAGGGCACCCGGGGATCCGGCGGCACCACGTCGTAGAGCTCGCTCTGCGGGTGCTTGGGCTCGACCGCGGGCTGAACGTCCCATTGGCTGGGTTCACGCGAGCCGAAGGTGGCCGCGATGGCGCGCACGATGCGCAGCGCGTGCTCGTCGTCGTCGGCGAGATGGTCGGTGACACCGGAGACCCGCGAGTGCAGGTCGCCGCCGCCGAGGTCCTCGGCCGAGACGATCTCGCCGGTGGCCGCCTTCACCAGGGGCGGACCGCCGAGGAAGATGGTGCCCTGCTCGCGGACGATGACGGCCTCGTCGCTCATGGCCGGCACATAGGCGCCGCCAGCCGTGCACGAACCGAGGACGGCGGCCACCTGCGGGATTTCCTTGGCGCTCATGGTCGCCTGGTTGTAGAAGATCCGGCCGAAGTGCTCGCGGTCGGGGAACACCTCGTCTTGGCGCGGCAGGAATGCGCCGCCGGAGTCCACCAGGTAGATGCAGGGCAAGCGATTCTGCAGCGCGACTTCCTGTGCGCGCAGGTGCTTTTTGACCGTCATCGGGTAGTAGGTGCCGCCCTTGACCGTGGCGTCGTTAGCGACGATCACACACTCACGCCCGGACACCCGGCCGATTCCGGTGATGATTCCGGCCCCCGGGGATTCGTCGTCGTACATGCCGTTGGCGGCCAGTGGGGCGAGCTCCAAGAACGGGCTGCCTGGGTCGAGCAGGCGATCCACCCGCTCACGCGGCAGCAGCTTGCCGCGGCTAACGTGGCGCTCGCGCGCGCGTTCATTGCCGCCACGCGCCGCGGCCGCCAGCTTGGCGTTCAACTCGGCGACCAGCCGGCGGTGCTCATCGGCGAACGATGGCGCGGTCATCACAGATGAACTCACGAATGCCTCCCGGTTGTCGCCAGCGCAAGCGGCGGTTCGGTCTTGTCGAGTACCTCGTCGGCCGAAACGCCGGGGGCGGTCTCGACCAAGTACAAGCCGTCATCGCATACGTCGATGACGGCCAGGTCGGTGATGATGCGATCGACACAGCCTGCACCGGTCAACGGAAGAGTGCACCGTGCAACGATTTTCGGGCTGCCATCACGGGCGGTGTGCTCCATCATCGCGATCACCTTGCGGGCGCCGTGGACCAGGTCCATCGCACCGCCCATGCCCTTCACCATCTTTCCCGGAATCATCCAGTTGGCGAGGTCGCCGGTGGCCGAAACCTGCATCGCCCCAAGCACGGCGACGTCGAGGTGTCCGCCGCGAATGATCCCGAAAGAGGCCGAGGAACCGAAGAAGGCCGCACCCGGCATCGTGGTGACGGTCTCCTTGCCTGCGTTGATCAGATCCGCGTCGACGTCCTCGGGTCGGGGATACGGTCCCACGCCCAGGATTCCGTTTTCCGAATGCACGACGACGGTGACGTCGGGCGGGATGTGGTTGGGGACGAGGGTGGGCATCCCGATGCCGAGATTGACGTATTGGCCATCCTCGAATTCGGCGGCCACCCGCGCGGCCAGACCCTCTCTGCTCCAACTCATCGGACCGTCATCTTCTCAATCCGCTTGACGGGGTCCGGCGCGTGGACGACCCGTTGCACATAGACGCCCGGGGTGTGCACGGCTCCAGGTTCGATCTCTCCCGGCTCGACGAGGTGTTCGACCTCGGCGATGGTGATCCTGCCGGCCTGGGCGCAATCCGGGTTGAAGTTGGCGGCGGCCCCGCGATAGACGAGGTTGCCGTGCCGGTCACCCTTCCAGGCGTGCACCAGCGCGAAGTCCGTGCGGATCGCCCGCTCGAGAACGTAGGTGACACCGTCGAACTCGCGGGTCTCCTTCGGCGGCGACATCACCGCCACCGCGCCGGCGCCGTCGTAGCGCCACGGCAACCCACCATCGGCGACGGCGGTCCCCACCCCCGCCGCCGTATAGAAGGCCGGAATCCCCATCCCACCGGCGCGCAGCCGCTCCGCGAGTGTGCCCTGCGGGTTGAGTTCCACCTCGAGTTCGCCGGCGAGGAACTGGCGGGCGAATTCTTTGTTGTCGCCCACATACGAGGCGATGGTTCGACGAATTCGCTTGTGCGCCAACAATGGCCCTAGCCCGACTCCGTCGCCGCCGCAGTTGTTGGACACGGTCTCCAAGTCCCGCACGCCGGTGGCCACCAGCGCGGCGATCAAGGCCTCGGGAATGCCGCAGAAGCCGAAGCCCCCGACCGCCAGGGACGACCCGTCGGCTATGTCGGCGACCGCCTCAGCGGCCGTCGCCACCACCTTGTCCATCGCCGCAGCAGCCTCCTTGCCGTCGGGCGGGGCGTTTGAGTTAATGCTCATTAACTCGCTGCTGAGAATACCATCGCCGATCCCAACGGTCCAGGGACGACGGCACCGGGCCGTCGCCGTCCGTTGCGGCAGGTTAATTGTGAATAACTCGTGCTAAGTTAGTGGCGATTAACCAACTGGACGGGGGTTCGTCATGACAGCGTCCACCTCCGACGGACAGCCCGGCCCCCTCGATGCCCCAAATCGTCGCAGCCAGTTGAAATCCGACCGACGCCTTCAGTTGCTGTCGGCCGCCGAGCGCCTGTTCGCCGAGCGCGGCTTCCTCGCCGTGCGGCTAGAAGACATCGGCGCCGCCGCCGGTGTCAGCGGTCCGGCGATCTACCGGCACTTCCCCAACAAGGAGTCGCTGCTAGTCGAGTTGCTGGTGGGGATCAGCGCGCGGCTGCTCGCCGGCGCCCGCGACGTGCGGATTCGCAACTCCGACGCGGCCGCGGCGCTGGACGGCCTGATCGACTTTCATCTGGACTTCGCGCTGGGGGAACCGGACCTGATCCGCATCCAGGACCGCGACCTCGCGCACCTGCCCGAGGCGGCCGAGAAGCAAGTACGCAAGGCGCAACGCCAATACGTTGAAGTGTGGGTCGGGGTGCTGCGCGAGCTGAACCCCGACCTGGCCGAGGCCGATGCCCGGCTAACCGCGCACGCGGTGTTCGGCCTGCTCAATTCGACGCCGCACAGCATGAAGTCCGCCGACACCTCGCGCAGCAAGTCCGCCCGCGCGGCGCGGTCCCGCACCGTCATGCGGGCGATGACGGTCGCCGCGCTCGCCGCCGGGAACCAGTGCCCCTGAGTTGCCGCTGGTGAGGTGATCCGCCGTTCGGGCGCCTGGCGCAGGTACTCTGCAAACCATGAGGTGGACATGAACGATTCACGTCCCACCGAGCGGTTCAGTCCCTCTTTGCCGGGATCGGCGCCGCAGGGCCCGTGGTACCCGCCGGCCGACCCGGCATACGCAGATCAGGCGCCCTACGCGCCCTACTCACCCGCCTATGGCGGGCAAGCTCCGCCGTGGGCACCCAACATGAACGAAACCAACACGACCAGAGAGCTACCGGCGTACTGGCAGCACGAACTTCCTCCGTCGGGCCAACTGCATCCCCAGGCTCCCCCGCCGCCGGGCGGCCCCAAACCTCCACCGCGATGGCTGTGGATCGTCGCCGGCGCGGCCGTGCTGCTGGTGGTCGCCTTGGTCATCGCTCTGGTGCTGGTGAACGACGCGATCAAGACTCAGACCGCCGTCCCGCCGCTGCCCGCCATGCCGGAGACGACAGCGACGATGCCGAGCCCGTCGACACGCACGTCACCGCCGCGCATCCCGGCTCCGGTGCCGCCGACCGGCGGCTCGCCGACGCCCACTGAGTCGACCGGCCCGGCCGCGATGCAAGACATCGTCTACAGCGTGGCCGGCGAAGGCCGCGCGATCAGCATCATGTACATCGACACCGGAGACCTGATCCAAACCGAATTCAACGTCGCGCTGCCCTGGAGCAAAGAGGTCAGCCTGTCCAAGACGGCCGTCCACCCGGCCAACGTCACGATCGTCAACATCGGTCACAACGTCACCTGCTCGGTCACCGTCAACGGCGTCCAGATGAGCAAGCGCGTCGGCGTGGGTCTGACGATCTGCGACGCCAGGGGGTAAGCGCGCTACGACGATTCGGCTGCGAGGGCGCCGCGCGCCGGAACCCGGACCGCCAGCATGGCCAGCAGCCCGGCGGTCAGCACCAGCGTGATGCCGGCGAGACCGGCGCGCACGGCGCCGAATACGTCCACGAATACGGAGAACAGCCACGGCGCGACGAACGCCACCGCGCGCCCGGTCATCGTGTACAAGCCGAAGGCGACGCCTTCCCTGCCGCGCTTCGCCATGTGCAGTAGCAGGGCGCGCGAGGACGATTGCGATGGCCCGATGAACATGCACAGCAGTAGTCCGCATATCCAGAAGGCCACCGAACCGGACAGCAGCATCAGCGTGAGCCCCAGGACGACGATGGCGGCCAGCGACCCCACGATGACGGGTTTCGCCCCGATCCGGTGATCGACGAACCCACCCAGCACCGCGCCCACCGCGGCCACCACGCTTGCCACCACACCGAAGATGAGGACGTCGCCCTGCGAGATGCCGTACACGTTGACGCCCAGCACGGCGCCGAAGGCGAAGATCGCCGCCAACCCGTCCCGGAAAAGCGCACTGGCGAACAGGAAGTAGACCAGATTGCGGTCGCGCCGCCATTCGGCGGAGACCTCCGTCCACAGCTTGCGATAACCGCCGAGCATGCTCGTCGGCTCGTGCACCTCGGTCGAGTCGGGAAGCCGGTGTGCGACGAACAGCAGTGGCAGCGCAAAGATCGCCAGCCATGCCGCCGCGACCAGCATCGCCTCCCGGACGTAGAGCCCATCGTGAAGAGATACCCGCAACAGCCCACGCGTCGCATCCGGCCCGGAGCCCTTCCCCGAGATGAATCCGGTGTAGACCACGAGCAGGAGCAGGACGCTGCCGACGTAGCCGGCCGCCCAGCCCAACCCGGAAATCCGGCCGGCGGTCTGCGGCGTCGAAAGTTGGCGCAGCATAGCGTTATACGGGACGCTGGCCAGGTCGCTGCAGGCCGCTGTTGCTCCCATCAGCACCAGCCCGGCCCACAGGTAGCCGGGACGGTCGTGGATGAAGAACATCGCGCATGTCAGCGCAACGGCCAGACCGGTCAACACGCTCAGGGCCACGCGCCTGCGATGCGGGGAACCGACCCAGACGCCGACGGCCGGGGCCAGTAGGGCGACGGTCAACCCGGCGATGGCCGCGGCGCGCCCCAACCAACTCGCCGGCGTGGTGCCGCCGGAGATTCCCACCCCCACGCTGCTGGTCAGGTAGACGGCGAAGACGAAGGTCGCCACGATCGCGTTCAGGCCGGTGGAGCCGCAGTCCCACAGCGCCCATGCCACCACCCGGGATGGCACCGGCGTGAGTGAACGCGACGACGGCTGGCCCATGCCCGGCACTCTATGTGCTTCGCAGCCGACCCGCCGCGCCCGGCTTCGCCGCGCTCGCGATCGCTGCAATGTGCTTCGCAGCCGACCCGTCCCGCCCGGCTTCGCGGCGAGGGCTGTCTACGATTGGCTCATGCCGATCCCCGCTCCCAGCCCGGACGCGCGCGCCGTCGTAACCGGGGCTTCGCAAAACATCGGTGAAGCTCTGGCCACCGAACTGGCCGCACGCGGACACAGCCTGATCGTCACCGCACGACGGGAAGACCTACTCAACGAGCTGGCCGCCCGCCTGAGCGACAAGTACCGTGTGGCGGTCGATGTGCGGCCCGCCGACCTGGCCGATCCCGCGGAACGGGCGAAACTCTGCGACGAACTGTCCGCCCGGCCCATCTCGATCTTGTGCGCCAATGCGGGAACCGCGACGTTCGGTCCGGTAGCGACGCTGGACCCGGCGGCCGAAAAAGCTCAGCTGCAGCTGAACGTGCTGGGCGTGCATGACCTTACGTTGGCAGTGCTACCCGGCATGGTCGAGCGCAAGGCCGGCGGCATCCTGATTTCCGGCTCGGCGGCGGGCAATTCGCCGATTCCGTACAACGCAACCTATGCGGCCACCAAGGCGTTCGCGAACACCTTCAGCGAATCGCTGCGCGGTGAGCTGCGCAACTCGGGTGTGCACGTCACGCTGTTGGCGCCGGGACCGGTGCGCACCGACCTCCCCGATGACGCCGAACGGTCGCTGGTGGAACGGCTGGTGCCGGACTTCCTGTGGATTTCGACCGAGCACACCGCCCAGATCTCCCTGGATGCCTTGGAGCGCAACAAGATGCGCGTCGTCCCGGGGTTGACGTCCAAGGCGATGTCGGTGGCCAGTGGCTACGCCCCGCGCGCCATCGTCGCGCCGATCGTGGGCAGCTTCTACAAAAAGCTCGGCGGCGGGTAGCCCTTACTTCCGGCGGCGACGGCCGGTACCGAAGAGGTTCTTCGTGATTTCGCGTATCGCCGTGTTGATGCCGCTTTTCACGGTCGGGTTACTCAGCACTTCCTCCCACATGGCGGAGCCTTTTGGCTCCGCCGGCGCCGGCATCGGCGGAGGCGGGTCATTCGCAGGGACTGGCGGGTAGTCGGACTGGGCGTGCGGCGGCTGCGGCCCGGGCTGAGGTTGCCCGTCACGCGGGACGGCCTGAGGCTGCGCCGGTTGTTGAACCGTTTGGCCGTATTTCGCCTGCAGCGGGCTGGCTTTCGCCGCTTTCGAGATCGCGTCTGTGCCGATCGAGGCCATCAACGAGCGTGGCACCCGCATGCGCGTCCACGCGACGGGTGTGGGTGCGCCCTTCTCCGACAGCACGGTGACGACGGCCTCACCGATTCCCAGCGACGTCAACGCCGACTCCAGGTCGTACACATCGGTTTTCGGGTAGGTGCGGACGGTCTTGCTCAGCGCCTGCTGATCGTCCGGGGTGAATGCCCGCAGCGCGTGCTGGATCCGCGCGCCCAGCTGGGAGAGCACGTCGTTGGGCACGTCGGTGGGTAGCTGGGTGCAGAAGAACACCCCGACGCCCTTGGAGCGGATCAACTTGACGGTCTGCTCGACCTGTTCGAGGAAGGCCTTGGAAGCGTCGGCGAACAACAGGTGCGCCTCGTCGAAGAAGAAGACCAGCTTGGGCTTGTCGATGTCACCGACCTCTGGCAGCGCCGTGAACAGATCGGCCAGCAGCCACATCAGGAAGGTGGAGAAGATGACGGGACGCAACGACTGACCGCTGAACTCCAGCAACGAAATGACGCCGTGGTCCTGGCCGTCGATGCGCAGCAGATCGTTCGGGTCAAGCTTCGGCTCGCCGAAGAACGTATCCCCGCCCTCACCCCCCAGGTTCACCAGCGCCCGCAGGATCACGCCCGCCGTCGTCGACGACACCCCGCCCAGGTCTTTCAGGTCGGCCTTACCCTCCTCGCTGGTCAGGTGGCTGATGACGCCGCGCAGATCGTCCAGCGTTACCAGCGGACGATTGTTCTCCTTGGCCCAGTGGAAGATCAGTCCCAGCGTCGACTCTTGAGTGGCGTTGAGGCCCAACACTTTCGACAGCAGAACCGGTCCGAAGCTGGCAATGGTCGCGCGCACCGGCACGCCCACTCCCCCGGTGCCCAACGACAAGAACTCGACCGGGAATCCGGTTGCCACCCAGTCGTCGCCCGTGTCTTTGGCACGCGCGGCGGTCTTGTCGTTGGCCTCCCCGGGCCGGGCCAGACCCGACAGGTCGCCCTTGACGTCGGCCATCATCACCGGAACGCCCGCCGCGCTGAGTTGCTCGGCGATCAGCTGCAGCGTCTTGGTCTTGCCGGTTCCGGTGGCACCTGCCACCAGACCGTGCCGGTTGATCGTGGCTAGCGGGATGCGAATCTGTGCCGTGGCGTCGGCCGCCCCGTCGACGACGACCGTGCCCAATTCGAGTGCCTGTCCGGCGACGGCGTAGCCGTTGGCGATCCGGCGTGCGGGTGTCTCCGCTGAGTCGGTGCTCATTCGTGCTGCGCCCCCCGTCCTCCAGTGGTTCGGCATGCGGCCCGGCAACGCTCACACTACTTCTCCGGCGGAGTCGGGGGCGACGCCCGCCACGCGCCACATGCGCCTAGTCTGAGCGCTGTGCGAGACGAGTTGGTGTGGATCGACTGCGAGATGACCGGGCTGGATGTCGGCTCGGACAAGTTGATCGAGATCGCGGCCCTGGTCACCGATGCCGATTTGAACATTCTGGGCGACGGCGTCGACGTAGTGATCCACGCCGACGACGCGGCGCTGTCGTCGATGATTGACGTGGTCACCGAAATGCACTCACGTTCAGGGTTGATCGACGAAGTGAGGGCGTCCACCGTCGACCTGGCGACCGCCGAGGCGATGGTGCTCGATTACGTCGGCAAGCACGTCAAGCAACCCAAGACGGCGCCGCTGGCGGGCAATTCGATCGCCACCGATCGTGCGTTCATTGTCCGCGACATGCCCGCACTCGACTCGTTCCTGCATTACCGGATGATCGATGTGAGCTCGATCAAGGAGCTCTGCCGGCGCTGGTATCCGCGGATTTATTTCGGCCAGCCGGTCAAGGGACTCGCTCACCGGGCGTTGGCGGACATTCACGAATCCATCCGCGAGCTGCAGTTTTACCGCCGGACCGCGTTCGTCTCCCCGCCGGGGCCGTCTACCAGCGAGATCGAGGCCGTGGTCGCTGATCTGGACGGCGGAAATGGCACGCCGCGATCAAACGATTCGGCGCCCGAGCCACCGAGCGGTTAGTATCGACGTCGCCGCTCGTTGGCCCACATTCCGGGGGCCGGCTCGCGGCCATGGTGGGTGTAGTTCAGTTGGTAGAGCGTCAGGTTGTGATCCTGAATGTCGCGGGTTCGAGTCCCGTCACTCACCCCAATCGGCTGGAAGGCATTGCTGCTTCCTGACCGCTTGGGTCGTAATCGACCCACGCAACGCGATTGCACCCGTAAACGGAGGGGACAGCGGGCCGTGCCGCCGAACCATCGCCGGATACGCCACCCGCTTGCCCTGCGAGCAGCCGTCGCGGGCTGTGCCGTCCTTCTCGCGGGCTGCGGCGGGTCGAGCCACACGGCGACCACCGTCACCTCGACCGTGCCGGCAGTGACCAAAACGGTGACCGTGACCTTCACGCCACCACCACCGCCGCCCGGGCCGAAAAACGACCATCCAGTCGAACGGCACGTTCATCGTCGGCACCGACATCGCACCGGGCACCTACCGCAGCGCCGGCAAATACGGGTGCTACTGGGCAAGGCTGCGGAGCCTGGACACCGGCGACGTCATCGACAACAACGTCAACGACGGTCCCCAGGCGGTGCAGATCCTGCCGACCGATCGCGCATTCCTGACCAGAAATTGCGCGGAATGGCAGAAGGTCGGCTGACCGCGCGTCAGGTGTTGGCGTTGCCCGCTTTCCACTGCACCCAGGGGACGTTCCAGTCGCCCAGGCCTTCGGTGCCCGGCAGCGTCGGCCCCACCGTGTTGATGACCTCGACGACGTCGCCGGTCTTGCTGTGGTCGTAGAACCACTCGGCGTTGCTGGGGCTCACGTTCAGGCACCCGTGGCTGGTGTTGGTGTGCCCCTGGGCACCGACCGACCAGGGCGCGGAGTGCACGAAGACGCCGCTGTAGGACATCTGGGTGGCCCAGTCCACTTCGGTGCGGTACCCGTTGGGCGAGTTGACCGGCACGCCGTAGGTGGATGAGTCCATGATGATGTGCTTGAACCGGCCTCCGATGATGTAGAAGCCGTTGTCAGTCGGCGTGCTGTCCTTGCCCATCGACGTCGGCATCGTCCTGACCACTTCGCCGTTGACGCGCACGGTCACCGTCTTGGTGGTGTCGTCGGCGGTCGAAATGACCTCGTCGCCAATGGTGAAGTGCGTCTTGACGTTGTCCTCGCCGAACATTCCGTCACCCAGGTCGACGCCGTAGGTGTTGACCGCCACATCGATGGCCGTTCCCGATTTCCAGAAATGCTCTGGGCGCCAACGGACTTCGCGATTGTTGAGCCAGTAGAACGCACCTTCGACGGGCGGGTTGGTGGTGATCTTGATGGCCTTCTGTGCCGCGGTGCGGTCCGCGATGTTCTCGTCGAACCGGATCGCCACCGGCTCGCCGATGCCCACGACCTCGCCGTCGCCCGGAGCGACGTAAGGCATCGTCAGGTGCGCGGGCGAACTGGTCTGGAAGGTCATCTGCCGGTTCGCCGCGCCACCCATGCCCAGCGCTTTGGCGCTCAAGGTGTAGCGCCGGTTGTAGCCGAGCTGCTCGGTGGTCGACCAGCGCAATCCGTCCGGGCTGAGTTGGCCGCCGATGGACTTGCCGTTCTCGTTGACCATGGTGACCGACGCGAGAACGCCGTCGGCGACGCTCACCGTCACCGGCGAATCCACGGTGACGCCGACGGCGCCGTCGGTCACCGAGGCGGTGAGCTTCGGGACGAGCAGATCGGCAAATGGAGTGCCCTTGTCGAAGATGACCTTCGGCGGCGCCGCGGTCTGGTTGCCACCGCAGGCAACGCCGAACACAGCAACCGAAGCGATCGCGGCAGCCAGCCACGATCGTCGTCTGCGCAAAGGCGTCATCGAGTGACCTTCCATGGAATTCGACGTAGTTGGTCACCGCTGACCAGAAACAGTGCATGAATTGTAATGGGTTTTGTGGCGCTCGCACGCCGTCCTCGGCAAGTCCACGATTCGGTGTCGCGCACGCCGCCCCCAGGCCACCGCGCGGCGTCGGCGCAGTGCAACTACGCCGCCTGGCTGACCCAGTCGTGGGGTTCCGCTTCGACCCGATCACGGGTCGTGGCGGCCTCGACACGTGTCTATCCTGGAGGGGATCCGGGATTTCACTCCGCGGCAGGACGCCTGTTATTGTCGCGTACGCGGTCTCGGCCGTCGAAAGCGCCGTTAGCTCAGTTGGTAGAGCAGCTGACTCTTAATCAGCGGGTCCGGGGTTCGAAACCCTGACGGCGCACCAACCAAAACCGCCCGAGGTCAGGCATGGTTTTTCCTGGCCCATTGGTGTTCGCTGACATACCCTGCCGGAGACTGGTTCGGCGAAAATCCTCCACGTCCGGGGAGCGATCGGCCACAGCAACAGCCTGTGGCGGTAACTGCATCAGTACCGTCACCCAAGCGGTCGACCTTCGTCCCCGTAGCTGAATCGCGACTACGCCGGGGAGGCCGACAGGACCTGGACAACCGCGTTTAGCGGCTCTGGCGACGTCGCAGTGTCGCCGATATACGGGTGGGCGAGTTCCAAGACGAGGAACAGGTCGGTGGCCAGCAGCACGCCCACGGTCGCGACCAACGCGTAGTGAATGGTGGGTTTCTCGACGCTGTAAACGATGACGCAGACAAGGACCAGCGCGCTGAGAAGGAAGAAGACTATCCACATCGATCCGGGTAGGCCGTTTGCGGTGCGGGCCCGGATTATCCGGTCTGTACGTGCCTGACTGATCTTGTTAAGGGAATCAAAAGAGGTAGCGAGGTAAGTCTTTTGGGTATCGGTGCGCGGCTGAACTTGCTCGTATGCGGTGTGGAGGCGCTGCAGCGCTTGGCCGGCCGCAGGGTAGGTGTGACCCTTGGCGGCCAGCGGCCACTCTGTTACGGCCGCGCGTTCATAGTCCAGCAGCGCCTGATGGATTCGGTCGCTGTCGGCCTTGTCGAAGACGTTGAGGTCGTTGGCCATCTGTACCCCGGTCGTGCCCTCGGCCCGCATCGCGTCGTCCGCAGTATTGGTCTGACCCCACATCGCGCTGACGATGAAACCTGTGAAGAACGCGTACACGAATCCGACCAACAAGAAGGCGAACTGTGTCACCTCGCTGCGCTCGTCCCCCCTGAGTCCCGGGAACCGATGCCGGACAATTCTCAGCGCGAGCACGGCTCCGCCTGCGATGACGACGTTGAGTCCGAGTAATAGCAGCCAGGACGGAACGTTGCTCACGATCCAACCACTCACAAGCCACACTCCTCGAAAGCATCGCGCCGGAAACCCGTGCGAGGGATGCAGAATCAGGCCGGGCGTGGACACGCGCCCGGCGTTTCGACTCTAGGCGCATGTCCCCGGCGCGACGCCCACTTCGGCCACATTGTCAACGGGTTCCGGACTCGGTTCGCGGACGACACACGCCTATTGGCAATCGGTTGCGCATCGAACGAAAGAGTGCTTCACGATAAAAGGTTCGGGAAAAAGAAAGTTTGCTGAAAACAATCCGTCTCGGCGTCTAGGGTCCGTAGTGCCCCTCAATGGAAGGTGGGGCGGCGAAACGCGACGAAAGCTTTGACGGTGCGCGGAGAGGCGCGTGTTCCCGACCTGATCGTCGCCGGCTTGATCGTCGCGGGCGGAATGTACTTCCAAGTAATGCTGATCTTCAGCCGCGGCGTGCTGGGGACCGAGCCCGGAGACGCCGATCTCTGCGCAGCGAGCTCAGGAGTGACCGAATGACCAGCAAGCTGACGGGAGAGGTGGTGCGTGCGGGCGATCCCGGCTACGAGGCGGCGCGGGTCGGCTGGAATCGCCTGTATTCGCGCTATCCCCACGCAATCGTGTTCTGCGGCAACACGCAGGACGTGGTCAACGCGGTCGAGTGGGCGCGCGAGGAGGGCATCGCCATGCGTGCCCGCAGCGGACGCCACAGCCTTGATGGCTGGTCCTCGATCGACGGCGGCCTGGTTGTCGACGTCAGTCGGATGAAGAGCGTCACGATCGACGAGGCGGCGCGCACGGCGACGGTCGGGACCGGGCTTACGCAGAAGGAGACCGTCCCGGCGCTCGGGCAGCGCGGCTTTGTCATTCCGAGCGGCTCGGAGGGGAGCGTCGGGCTCGGCGGAGTGGTTCTCGGCGGTGGCTTCGGATTACTAACCCGCAGTTTGGGATTGGCGTCCGACAACCTGCTCGCGGCCGAGGTCGTGGTGGCCGACGGCTCGCGCTCGGCGAAAGTTGTCGAGGCCACCGAGCACAGCAACTCCGACCTGCTGTGGGCGTGTCGCGGCGGAGGAGGCGGCAACTTCGGGATCGCCACGTCCTACACGCTGCAGCTGCAGCTGCAGCTGCAGCTGCAGCTGCAGCTGCAGCTGCACGAGCTCTCCCACGTCGAGTTCGCGATTGTCAAGTGGACCGGCCACGATGATCTGGGCCCGATACTTCGCACGTGGCAGCGTGACGCGCCGGTCGCCGACGAGCGCCTGACCAGTGCGCTCGAGGCGAATTCCACCGGGGTCGAGCTCACGGCCCTGCTGCACGGCGGCTCACGCGACGAGTTGGACGCCGAGCTGCGTTCGCTGCTGGCGATCGGCAAGCCCGAGGTGACCCACATGAACGAGGCCTGGCCGACCATCTACGAAAATATCAATAGGGCGCGGGATCTCCCGTTTTCGAAGTTCTACTCTCAGTTCGTCACTCGCCCATTCCCTGACGAAGCGATTGATCTGGTCGTTCGCTTCATGGCGAACACACCCAGCGCGGCGAGTAACTTCTTCTGCTCAAGCTTCGGCGGGGCGGTGCGCCAGGCTCCGCCCGGTGGGGCGGCGTTCCCACACCGTGACGCGCTGTTCTACTGCGAGCCGGGCGCGGCCTGGGACGACCCCGCGCTGAACTCGAAGGCTCTGGGCTGGGCAGCCGCCTTCTGGCGCGCACTGCGCCCCTTTGGCGACGGGGCCTACGTCAACGTGCCCAATGCACCCTCATCCGACTGGGAACGTGAGTATTACGGCTCCAACCGTGAACGGCTGCGCAAGGTTAAGGCCAAATACGACCCGGCCAACGTCTTTTGCTTCGAGCAAAGCGTGCCTCCCGCCGCCGGCTGATCTGGTTGTAGCGTCGGAGGGGTTTGCCGCCCCCGCCGCAGGCACCTCAGGCGGCGTGGCCTGGCCAATTCCGACGGGTGAAATCAACCCACGAAACAACCCTGAATGTATGGACGAGACGACAAACCCTCGTGGACGACGGCCCAGTCGGGCAGACTGAGCTACGTGGAAACGAGCACGTCGGAGTGCACACTGGGAGAAGCGCGTCAGCGCAAGCGCCGCGAAGACTGGCAGTAGTGCCATGAGTTGGGAAACCTTGCTCACGACCACTCTTGTGCCGGTCGCGTCCGTTTTGTCAACTGCGACGGTGGCGATCTGGACCAAGCGTATCGACGCCAGAACCAAGCGAGAGGACCGAGACCACGCACTAGTCCTCGACTACGAGAAGCGGGCTGGGGACGACAAGAAGGCTGTGCTGAAGCGCCTCATCTCGGCAACCCTTTACCTCAAGCGCGGGGCAGAACCCCTCGCGGGCACCGAAGTCACCGAAGAGAGCATCAGCCGAAGGCGGGCGGCGGCCACCACAGAGTTGTACGAATTCCGCTCACGGCTGGGTCTCGACGACGGAGTCGCCGAGCTGATGATCTATGCCGCAGAGCCGGTTCGCGACCTCACCGAATTGATCCTCGACGAATGGGACCGCCAATTCCGCGAGCACGGCTACTCGCTGACGCAGCTGGATGCGTGCAAGGAGCAACTCCAGACAGCCGTCGACGTCCCACAAAATAGCGAGGAGGCGATGATCGAACGGAAGCGAAAGTGGAATGCGCTGAAGGACGAAGAAGCGTCGTTTCTCAAGCAACTCGGCGATGAGTCGGACCTCGACGTCGATGCGCTGGTGGTGCTGTGCAACCGGTTGTTGAAAGCCGCCCACACGGATCTCCGCGGTGGCTACGGCATAGAGACGTGACGTGCGGCGCCCGGGGTTCGAAACCCTGACGGCGCACCATTGCCAAGCTCCGGAGCGCCCATCGGCCGCCCCAGTCCGGCCCAGCGCGCCTGAGATGTGCGTCCACCCCTTTTTCGACGTGATTTGCCTGCCGCACGAATGATGCTGCCGGTAGCTTCTCCTTCACAGCGAGTGCCCAGGACTGCCGTCGAGCTGCGCCGAAGGAGCCGAAATGGGGTTCATCCAGCCGAATCTGCCCGTCGTCGACGTGGCCGAATGGAGCAAGCGGAGCCGCGCCGAGCGGATCGTGCCGATGGTGCGCCACATCGCCGAGAACGGGTTCGGTACCCCGCTGGTGATGCATGTGATGTACGGCGTGAAGATCGCGCTGTACATCCTGGGCGGCTGGGTGTTCGGGTGGTGCACGACGGGCATCGGCAGCTTCACCGGCGTCGGCTCGTGGTGGTCGGAACCGATCGTGTTCGAGAAGGCCGTGCTGTACACGATGCTGTTCGAAGTCATCGGCCTGGGTTGCTGCTTCGGGCCCCTGGCCGGCCGTTACTTCCCGCCGATGGGCTCGATCCTCTATTGGCTGCGGCCCGGCACCATTCGGCTGCCGCCGTGGCCCGATCGGGTGCCGCTGACCAAGGGCAGCGTCCGCAGCCCGATCGATGCGGCGCTCTACGGCGCGCTGCTGGTGTTGCTCGCCATCGCCCTGGTATCCGATGGCACCGGCCCAATTCCCGCCCTGGACACGAAGATTGGCGTGCTGGCGCCCTGGCATACCGTCGCGATCCTGGCGGTCCTGGCCGTCATCGGCCTGCGCGACAAGGTGATCTTTTTGGCCGCGCGCGGCGAGGTCTACGCGCCGCTGGCGCTGGTCTTTCTGTTCGCCGGGGCGGACTCCATCATCGGGGCCAAGGTCGTCTTCATGGTGATCTGGCTCGGGGCGGCCACCTCAAAACTCAACAGGCACTTCCCCTTCGTGATCTCGACGATGCTGGCGAACAACCCGTTCATCCCATCCGGGGCGCTCAAACGCTCGATGTTCAAGCGCTATCCGGACGACCTGCGGCCCAGCGCGCTGGCGGGTTTCATCGCGCACTTCTCCACCGCCGTAGAAGGCCTGGTGCCGCTGGCGCTGCTCTTCTCCCAAGGCGGCTGGCCGACCGCCATCGCCGCGTTCGTGATGATCGTCTTCCACTTGAACATCCTGCTGGCCTTCCCGATGGGGGTGCCGCTGGAGTGGAACGTGTTCATGATCTTCGGGGTGCTGTCGCTGTTCGTCGCGCACGCGCGCCTCGGGTTGTCCGATCTGGCGAACCCGTTGCCGGTGGCCATTCTGTTCGTCGTCATCGCCGGCATCGTCGTCGTCGGCAACCTCTACCCGCGCAAGGTGTCCTTCCTGCCGGGCATGCGCTATTACGCGGGCAACTGGGACACCACCGTGTGGTGCGTGAAGCCATCGGTCGACGACAAGTTCCGCACCGGGTCGCGCGCGCTCGGGCCGATGCAACACCTGCAGCTCGAGCGCCTCTACGGCTCCAAAGAGGACACCCTGGTCCCGCTTCACCTCGCTATGGCGTTCCGCGGGATGAACACCCACGGCCGCGCGCTGTTCACCCTGGTGCACCGCGCGCTGGCCGGCTATGACGAGGACGACTACAACCTGTGCGAGGGCGAGGTCCTGTGCGCGATGGTGCTCGGGTGGAACTTCGGCGACGGGCACATGCACAACGAATGCCTCATCCAGGCGCTGCAGCAGCGCTGCGATTTCGCACCCGGCGACGTGCGGGTGGTGATCCTGGACGCGCAGCCCATCCACATCCAGCGTCAGGAGTACCGGCTCGTCGACGCGGCAACCGGCGAATTCGAGCGCGGGTATGTCGACGTCGAGGACATGGTCACGGCGCAGCCCTGGGCCGACGACATTCCGGTGCACGTTCAGAGCGGCACCGGCGCCGGCATGACCTGACGCGTCAGCGGTTCCTCACCCGGTGCACCACCACCACGACGACGAGGACACCGACGCCGGCCAGAGACACCGTCACCGCGGGCTTCTTGACGAAGGCGATCACCTTCACCTTCAGGTCATCGGCGAGGCGGCGCGGGTTGGCCCGCACAGCGAGTGAGTCGACGGTGGCCGCCAGCTGGTCGCGGGCGACGTCGATGTCCCGCATGATGGCCTCGGGGTCCCGGTCCGCCACGTGTCTGTCCTCCCAATCGGCCTGATGCACCTGACGCACTACCCTAGATCAGCCGGCGATAACCCCAACGCTCCGGTGAACAGAAAGGGGCCCAGAAATTGGCCGAGACCACGCGGCTTGCGCCGGGCGACAAAGCGCCCTCCTTCAGCCTGCCCGACGCCGACGGCAACAAGGTGTCGCTGGCCGACTACAAGGGGCGTCGCGTCATCGTGTACTTCTACCCGGCGGCCTCGACGCCGGGCTGCACCAAGCAGGCCTGCGACTTCCGCGACAGCCTGCACGAACTCGGCGACGCCGGCCTCGACGTCATCGGCATCTCCCCCGACAAGCCGGAGAAGCTGGCCAAGTTCCGCGACGCCGAGAAGCTGACGTTCCCGCTGCTGTCGGATCCCGACCGCAAAGTGCTGACGGCCTATGGCGCTTACGGCGAGAAGCAGATGTACGGCAAGACGATCACCGGCGTCATTCGCTCGACGTTCGTGGTCGACGAAAAGGGCAAGATCGCCGTCGCGCTATACAACGTCAAGGCCACCGGCCACGTCGCCAAGCTGCGGCGCGACCTGTCCGTCTAGTCAGTCGCCGATGACGGCGGCCTCCTTGTACTCGGTGATTGGCCGCGCGATTCCCTGCTCGTCGCAGACCCGCTGCAGCTTCTCCAGCGTCTCGTCGATCCCCGGTCCGAGCCGCTTGCCAGGCGTGAAGGTGGCCGGAAGGTGCTGCATGCCCTGGATCACCCCGATGGTCCGATAATGCACGGTGCCCTCGGGATCGCAGCGGTAGTCGGGCATCCGGTCGAGCACCGCTGTGAGCATCGACTTGAATACGACGCGCGCGACATTGGAGCCGATGCAGCGGTGGATGCCGAGCCCAAAGCTGAAGTGCCGGTTGTTCTTACGGCTGAGGTCCAGTCGATTCGGGTCGGGAAACACCGCGGGGTCGCGGTTGGCCATCGCCCAGGACAGCCAGAGGCGCTCGCCCTCCTTGAACTTCGTGCCCGCGATTTCGAGGTCGGCGGCGATCGTGCGGCCGTCCCCTGGAGCGGGCGTGAAGTAACGCAGGAATTCCTCGGTCGCGGAGTCGAGCAGCGTGTCCGATTCCCGCTTCAGCAGTTCGCGCTGCTCGGGATTTTCGCCCAGCCATTCGAGTGCGTGCGCGGTCAGCGCCGTCGTCGTGTCGAAACCTCCGCCGATGATCAAGCCGAGCATTCCGACCAGTTCGAGGTCGGGGGCGGGTTCGCCGTCAATCCGTAGTTTGGCCATCGCGTCCACCAGGCCCGGGCGCGGGTTCTCACGGATCTCGAGGAGGTGGTTGAACAGGTCCATCCCCATCGCCACCGACTGCTCCATTACCGCTGGGAATTCGGGGGAATCGGCAGGGGTGTACACGCCGGCGTGGGCCGGCTCGCAATAGAGCTGCCATTTCTTGAGCGGAACGCCCATCATCGCCAGAGTCAGGACGGCGGGCACGACGTTCGCCAGATCGTCGACGAAGTCGATCCGGCCGCCTTCGATCTTTTCGTCGATGCTCGCCCGCACGATCTCGTCGACGAACGGCACCCAGCGCTTGACGGCGGCCGGCGACAGGTACGGATTCAGGACACTGCGGTAGGCGGTGTGCTCGGGTTCATCCATCTCGAGCATGCCGCCACGGATGCCGGTGCCCTGCGGTGTCGTGGGAATGGTGATGCCCTTGTAGGCAGGACGTTCGCCGGTGACGTCGTGGTCGTTGGACACGTGCGGGCATCGAGCGAGCTCGAAAACTTCTCGACTGCCCGCGGCCACCCAATGCCCGTCGTAGGTGTCGGTCCACGCCAACGGGCATCTGGCGTGCATCTCCTCGGTGATCGCGGTGAACCGCTCGCGGTACTCCGGGGTGTGGCGATCAAAGTGGTAACGGTTGGTCTTACCGGCCTTATCGGCACTGCCGGTCAGGGTGTCTTCCGTGGTCACCGCGGCGTCTCCTGCGACGAGTGGCTGCTTATAGAAGCAGTATGCGACGAGACGACCGATCTAGATGTGCATTCTGGGTCGCGGCACCCCTGCAGTTGGGATCGGTAGGCGCAAGCGGCCGCCAAACTTTCGCGAGTGGATCGCCGCGAGGTGCGGCGCAACTGACAACGAAAAGGGTCTTCCGATGAAAACACCTCGCAGTCTGGGTCGGATCATCGCGGGCGCGTTGGTTTCTGCCGGCGTAGCGGCGGCCAGCCTTGGCGTGGCCGCACCCGCACAGGCTGGGCCGTCGTATTGGCATTACTGCCCTGGCCAGAAGTGGGGATACACGGTTCCGATACCGCCAGGATTCGATCTGAGTGTGTGCCACTGGTTCGCCGTTACCGTTGAGAACGGCCCGTCGGGCCCGGTGTATCACTTTGCGGAGGCCGATCCGTCCCAAGTACCCCCGCCGGCGCCCGGCTTCCCCTGGCCCTAAGAGCCCTCGGCCTGCACGCAATCAGGCCAGGTTGGCCAGCAGCAGCGCCTCGGCGATCGCGGCGCGTTCCAGTACGCCGAGGTGCAGGCTCTCGTTGATGCTGTGGGCCTGAGTACTGGGGTCCTCGACGCCGGTGACCAGGATCTTGGCTTGCGGGAACGCGTCGGCGAACTCGGCGATGAACGGGATGGAGCCACCCATGCCCATGTCGATCGGCTCAGTACCCCACGCTTGGCGGAACGCCGCGCGAGCGGCGTCGTACACGGGTCCGCTGGCGTCGATGGCGTAGGGCTCACCAACATCGCCGCGCGTGACACTGACCTGTGCACCCCATGGCGCGTGCCGCTTTAAATGAGCGGTCAACGCAGCCAGGTGCGCCGAGGCGTCGCCGCCGGGCGCGACCCGCATGCTGATCTTGGCGCGGGCCCGCGGGATCAGTGTGTTCGACGCTTTCTCGATGGGCGTGGCGTCGATACCGATGACGGTGATCGCCGGTTTGGCCCACAGCCGCTGGGGCGCCGACCCCGAACCGATCTCGGACACCCCGTCCAGCAGCCCGGAGTCGGCACGCACCCGCTCGGGCGGGTAATCCACCGCGGCGGCCGTACTTTCGTGCATGCCGGCCACCGCCACGTTGCCGTGGTCGTCGTGCAGGCTCGCCAGCAGCCGCACCAGGACACTCAGCGCGTCGGGAACCACCCCGCCCCACAGGCCGGAGTGCAGCCCGTGGTCGAGGGTGGCGACCTCGACCACGCAGTCGACCAGGCCCCGCAGCGAAACCGTCAGCGCCGGAACGTCGGTGCTCCAGTTGTCCGAGTCGGCGATGACGATCACGTCGGCTTCAAGCGCATCGCGGTGGGCGGCCAGCAACCGGCCCAGTGACGGCGAGCCGGATTCCTCCTCGCCTTCGACAAAGACGGTCACGCCCACCGGCGGTTGGCCGCCGTGCGCCTTGAACGCCGCCAAATGCGTTGCGATCCCGGCCTTGTCGTCGGCGCTGCCCCGGCCGTAGAGCCGCCCGCCGCGTTCGGTGGGCTCGAACGGTGGCGACGCCCACTGGCTGGCATCGCCTTCGGGCTGCACGTCATGGTGGGCGTAGAGCAGTACGGTCGGCGCACCCGGGGGCGCGGGATGGCGTGCGATGACCGCCGGCGCACCGCCTTCGCTGACGATCTGCACGTCGCCAAAACCCGCCTGCGACAACAGATCCGCCACCGCCCGAGCGCTGCGGTGCACCTCGTCGCGGCGGCCGGGGTCGGCCCACACCGATTCGATGCGCACCAAGTCCTCGAGGTCGCGGCGTACCGACGGCAACACCTCGCGGACGCGCTCAACAAGATCACTCATGATCTCGAGGCTAGTCGGCGGTCGTCTCCAGGATCGCCACAGCGGCGGCGGTATCCCCCTCGTGCGTCAGCGACACATGAATCGTCACGTCGGCCAGATGCTTGGCGATGTCGCCGCTCAGCCGCACCCGGGGCCGCCCCCACATGTCGGTGACCACCTCGATGTCGCGGTGGATGTCCTCGGGCAGCACGGGTCGTTGCGCGAACCGGGACCCCGACCAGGCCTTGATCACCGCCTCCTTCGCGGCCCAGCGGGCCGCCAGGTGGCGCGCCGCCGATGAGCTCTTGTCCGAGGCGTCGCGGCGCTCACCCGGTGTGAACGTCTCGGAGAAAACCGTTCCCGGCTGGTCGACCTGCTCGGCGAAATCAGGGATGGAGACGACATCGATCCCCACACCGACAATTCCCATGGGTGGCCAGGCTAACGGACGGTCGAGCCCGGCGACGATGCGGTCCGCGCTGGGGGCCGAGGTGGGGGTACCTCCCGCTTGCGGGGGAAAGCCGGGCAATAAACCGACGTCATCCGGCTGAGACCTCGTAGGCCTCGCCCTCACCCAGCCGGGAAGCCGGGTTGAGCAGCATCGCCGCCTCCTGGCGCTTCTCCGGTGCGTCATGGTCGAACCGACGGTCCGCTGGCCGCTCGTACATCGGCGTGCCGCCGGCGATGGCCGAGGCCAGCCGGCGCTGACCGGCCAGCAATCGCGCATCCGCACGCCGCTGGTAGTCCGCGCGCTGATCGGCGTCCAGCGTGGCGATGAAGGCCTGCGGGTGCACCAGCGCCACCAGCCCGGACACGTGGCCGAACCCGAGGCTGGTCAACATCCCCGCCTTGAGCGGGAACTTCTCACCCAGCCGCAGCGTCTCACGCACCCAGACGAAATGGGCCGACCCGGCCAGTTCGTCGTCGACACAATCCAGGCTGCGGTTGGGCGGGATCACGCCGTCACGCAGCATCTGGCACAGGCCCATCATCTGGAAGACCGCCGCGCCGCCCTTGGCGTGCCCGGTGAGGCTCTTCTGCGACACCACGAACAGTGGGGCGCCCTCGGAGCGGCCCAACGAATCCGCCAGCCGCTCATGCAGCTCGGTCTCGTTGGGATCGTTGGCCAGCGTGGAGGTGTCGTGCTTGGAGATCACCGCGATGTCGTCGGCGCCAACGCCGAGCTTGGCCAGCGAGCGCGCCAACGCCGATTCCTTGCCGCCGCGGCCCGCCCCCAGCGCGCCCAAACCCGGGGCCGGGATCGAAGTGTGCACGCCGTCGGCGAACGACTGCGCGTAGGCCACCACGGCCAGCACCGGCAGACCCATCTTGAGCGCCAGGTCGCCGCGGGCGAGCAGGATGGTGCCGCCGCCCTGCGCCTCGACGAAACCGAGCCGGCGCCGGTCGTTGGGCCGGGAGAACTTCGAGTCGTGGATTCCCCGGCCCCGCATCATGCTGGTGTCGGCGGTGGCCGCCATGTCGCCGAAACCGATGATGGCTTCCAGCGTCAGGTCGTCGAATCCACCGGCCACGACCAGTTCGGCCTTGCCGAGGCGGATCTTGTCGACGCCCTCCTCGACCGACACCGCCGCTGTCGCGCACGCGCCGACCGGGTGGATCATCGCGCCGTAGCTGCCCACGTAGCTCTGAATGACGTGGGCGGCAACAACATTCGGCAGCACTTCCTGCAGAATGTCGTTCGGCTTGTTCCGGCCGAGCAGGTTGCCGTGATACATGGTCTGCATCGACGTCATCCCGCCCATGCCGGTGCCCTGGGTGCTGGCCACCAGACCCGGGTGCACCCATCGCATCAACTCGGTCGGGGTGAATCCCGAAGACAAGAACGCGTCGACGGTTGCGACGATGTTCCACAGCGCCACCCGGTCGGTGGAGCTGGCCATGTCCTGGCTGATGCCGTACACGGTCGGATCGAACCCGGTGGGGATCTGCGCGCCGACGGTTCGCGACAGCTTGGTCTTGCGCGGCACCCGGATCTCGGTGCCCGCCTTGCGCGTGACTTGCCAGTCGCTCGAATCGGGGACCGGCCGCGCCACCGTGTGCTCCGGATCGAACTCGACGAACCCGCGAGCGTCGGCCTCCGACGAGACGACGAAGGTGAAGTCCTTGTCCAGGAACACCGACACCAGCAACGGCGAGGCGTGATCGGGGTCGATAGCGCCGTCATCGACGAACTCGCGAATCCCCACCCGCTCCACCACGGTGTCGTGGTAGCGCTCGACAAGCTCGGTTTCATCAACCAGATCGCCGGATTCCGTGTCGTACCAACCCGGTTGTGGGTCGTCCTCCCAGCGGATCAGTCCCGTGGTCCAGGCCAGCTCCAGGACGCCCGCCGCCGACAGTTCGTTGTCGACCTCCATCTCGAACCGGGTGCGCGACGAGCCGTACGGGCCGATCTCGGCGCCACCGACGATCACCACCAGGTCGGCGGGGTCGACGTCCAGGTCGGCCCAATCCGGCGCCGGTGCCGGCGTGAAGCCGCGCGGCGGCGACGGCAACGCGGCGATGGTGCCCGCGGCCGCGGTGTCGTCGGTGGCGTGCTCGCCCGATGTGGCTTGCTCGCGGGCTTTGGCGGCCAGTTCGGCCATGTCGAGGTTCGCCTCGGCGAGGCCGCCGGTCAGGTCCGCCTTGATAGGCGCGCCGGCCGCCGCGACCTTGGACTCGACGTCGCAGAGGTCCAGCAGCATGGCCGCCATCTCGTCGGTGGAGTAGGTGGTGACACCGGCCTCCTCGACGGCGTCGACGATGGCGTCGTTGTGGCCCATCAGCCCGGTGCCGCGGGTCCAGCCGATCAGCGCGTGCGCAAGGCTGACCCTTGCCGCCCAGGAGGATTCGGCGCGCCAACGGCTCACCAACGCGTCCAGCGCCGACTTGGCTTCGCCGTACGCGCCGTCACCGCCGAACATTCCGCGGTTGGGCGAGCCGGGCAGCACCACGTGCAGCCGCGACGCGATGTCGCGCTCGGCGCCGATCTTGGACAGTCCGCCGATCAACCGCTGCACCGCCCACAGCAGAACCTTCATCTCCATCTCGGAGCGCGAACCGGCCTCCGATAGGTCGCCGGCGACGCGAGGCGCCGCGAACGGGAAGAGCAGCGTGGGGGTCTGCGCGTCCTTGATGTGAATGGATTGCGGCCCAAGGCTTTCGGTCTGTTCGGTACCGATCCATTCGGTCAGTGCGTCGATGTCGGAGTAGGACGCCATGTTGGCGGCGACGACCCAGAGCGCCGCGCCGTACCGGGCGTGGTCGCGATACAGCCCGCGGTAGAACGCCAGCCGCTCGTCGTCGAGCTTCGATGTCGTGGCGATGACGGTGGCCCCGCCGTCGAGCAGTCGCGCGACCACCGACGCCGCGATCGAACCCTTCGAAGCGCCTGTCACCACGGCGACCTCGCTGCTGTAGTGACCGGGATCGGGGTTCTCGGCGCCGGCGGCGATGCGGCCGTAGAGCGACGCGTGAATCTGGCGACCGGCGGCCAGCGATTTGCCCTGCCACCAGGTGGCCTGGGTGGCGACGACATGGCCTGCGCCCTCGAACCTTTCGGACAGGTTCTTCCACTGGGCGTCGATGTCACCCTCGTCGGTCAGCCAGAGCTTGACCAAGTCCTCCCGGGCGCTGGCCCATCGGTCGTCGAACACGACGGCCTTCTTGGCGTCGAAAGCCGGTGCCACCAACCGCGGCCAGTCCGCACCGAGTTCGGCGGTGACCAGGTCGATGAGCTCGGCGTCCGTGGCCGCCGGCAACGCGCTGACCGGGTCGTCCAATCCCAACTGGTTCAGGACGAGGCGGGCCGCCGAGGCGAGCACACCGTCGCGACCGGTGATCTGATCGGTGAATTCGCTCAACGCGGCCGCGTCGACGGTGGCACCACCGGCGCCGCCCGACGACGGCAGCGCCACCGCGATGCCACGGCGCGCGGCGACCGATGTGACGGCGGCGTCCACGACTTTGTCGACCGAGGCGGCGTCGGCCAGCGCGCCCTCGTGCAGGTGGCCCATGGCGCCCCCGCGAACGCTGGTGCCCTCACGGGTTCCCAGTGCCACCTCGACCGTGACGTGCTTGGCCCAACCGTCGCCGAGCTCCCAGGTCTTCTTGACCCGCTCGGCGATGGCGCCGGGCCGCTTGCCCGAGGGCCCCAGCACCGTGCGCAGCTGGTCGTTGATCGCGTCGGAAAGCACTGGGCCGAAAGGCTTGTAGGTGCGCGCCAGCTTGGTCACCTGTGACCGCAGCCCGGCCAGGTCGGCCTCGGCGGCGCCGTCGATGGCGCCCAGGTTCAACTCCGAACCGAGGTCCACCAGCAACTGGTTGCGGCGCGACGAGGCGCCGTCGGTGATGGACTCGATGGAGTCCAGTTCCTCGATCTGGTCGATGCGCATTTTGGCCGACAGCGCGATCAACGCCAGGGTGGCGTCGGCGGCGTCGAACCCGATGTCGTCGGGGCGGGGGCCTGACGGAGCGGCCGAGGGCGCAGGCGCCGGTACGGCCTCCACGGCGGCGGCACCTGCCGACTCGGTCGACTCGGCCGGTTCCGCGTCCTCCTCGGGCTCCGGCTCGGGGTCGGTGTCGGTGGCGAACAGCACTGCGGCGTCGCGCTCGGCGTTGAGCACTTCCACTGTGCTGTGGGCATATTCGGGCAGCTTGAGGGTGTTGGTGGCCAGTCCGGCGACGGTCGGCGCCGGCTTCACGCCGATTTCGACGAACCGTTCCACGCCCAGACCGCCCGCGGCCTCCTCGGTGAACAGCAGGTCCTGGGTTTCGATCCAGCGCACCGGGCTGGCGAACTGCCATGCGAGCAGCTCGATCAAGACGATGCGCGCCATCTCGTTTCGGCGCTCGGTGAGCCACGTGTCGTAGTCCGCGAGGATCGCGTCGAGCGGTTCGGCCGGCACCAAATCCCGGATCTCCTGGATGAAGTCGCGGTCCAGGGTGAACGGACGCGGCACGAGGTTGGGGATGTAGCGCCCGATGATGACGTCGGGGTCCTTGTCGCGCGGCATCACGCGTTCCAGCGAGCGGCGGAACTCAGCGACCCCGACGCGCAGCACCCGCGAGTGGAACGGCACGTCGATGCCGGGCACCAGGATGAACGAGCGCTTGCCGCCGGTGAGCTCGCGACGCTGCTCCACCTCGGCTTCCAGCTCCTCCAGACCGCGGACCGTGCCGGCGATCGCATACTGCGAACCGCGCAGGTTGAAGTTCACGATCTCCAGGAATTCACCGGTGCGGTCGGCGATTTCGGCCACAAACCCGGGCACCTCGTCGTCCGGGAGGTCGATCTGCGACGGCCGGATGGCCGCCAGCCGATAGTTGGAGCGGCCCAGCTCGTCGCGCGGCACGATGTCGTGCATCTTCGAGCCGCGGTGGAACACCGTCTCCAGCAACGCTTCCAGCTCGTAGATCCCGGTCACGCAGGCCAGCGCGGTGTACTCCCCGACGGAATGGCCGCAGGCGATGGCGCCTTCGACGAACGCGCCTTGCTCGCGCATCTCGGCGACCTGCGCCGCCGCCACGGTCGCCATCGCGACCTGTGTGAACTGCGTCAGGTACAGCACGCCCTCGGGGTGGTTGTAGTGCACGCCGCTGGCGATGATGCTGGTCGGGTTGTCGCGCACGACGTGCAGCACCGAGAAGCCCAGCGTGTCACGAGTGAACTTGTCCGCCTTGTCCCACACCTTGCGGGCGGCCTTGGACCGAGCGCGGACGTCCATGCCCATGCCCTTGTGCTGAATCCCTTGACCGGGGAAGGCATACACAGTGTTCGGGGCAGCCAGGCGCGCCGTCGCCGACATCACCAGATCGGACCCGATGCGGGCGGCCACATCCAAAACCTCTGCGCCCTGATCGATTCCGACGCGCTCGACGCGGAAATCGACCTCGTCGCCGGGACGCACCATGCCCAGGAACCGCGCGGTCCAACCGACCAACCGGGCCGGGGGCCGAGCCTGGCCGTCGGTGGCGGTCACCGCGTGCTGTGCGGCGGCCGACAACCACATGCCGTGCACGATGGGCGTTTCCAGGCCGGCCAGCAGGGCGGCCGCCCGGTCGGTGTGGATCGGGTTGTGGTCACCGGACACCACCGCGAAAGGTCGCATGTCGACCGGGGCGGTCAACCGGACGTCGCGGCGGCGGCGACGCGGAGTGTCGGTCGCGTTGTCCGACACCGCACCGCCGGCCCGCACCGGGTCGGTCAGCTCGGCGGCACCGGTACGCCCAAGGATCGCGAACCGCTCATCGAGACTGGCAATCGGCACGCCGTCGGCGTCGGCGATCGTTACCGATACCCGGACGACACGGCCCATATCCGTGTCGATGGCCGGCGAAGCCGTTGCGGTGATTGCCAATTGGGCCGGGACTTTGGGCAGCACGCCTACCACGCGCGCGGCGTGGTCGAGATGCACGAGACTCAGCAGACCCTCGACGACCGGGACGCCGGCGTCGGTGACCGCCGAGCCGATCGCCGCGAAAACCGCGGGCCAGCAAAGGCCGACCAGCGCGTCGGGCACGGTGGTGAGGCCGGGCGCCAGCGGCTCCCCGAAGGTGGCCGTGACGCCGGTGTGGTCGGCGACCCGCTCGGGATCCCAGTCCACCGTCACGTTGGCCGTCCCGTCGACGACCGCGGGCAGGAATTCCGGCCCGTCGACGCCGGCGGCGATCGCCAGCACCGCGCGCATGGCGGTGGCAGCGTCTTCGGTGGACACCACCGGTGTCCCCCCATCGATTGTGTTGGGGGGCAGGGTGAATGGGATGTCGATCCAGGTTCCCGACAGCGGGACACTCAGCACCACTCGGTCGCCGTCGACCTGGAGCCGCGCCCCGGTGGACGAGTGCGTGGCGCGGTGACTTTCGGGTCCGTCGTGCACGAGCCAATCGCCGGGGTCGGCGATCCGGTGGACCGGGTTGATCGCGGTGCGGCCGGCCCACTGCACATCGGGAGCATCGAGCACGACGGCCAAGGGCCCGGTCACGTCGGGGCGACCCAGCCTGCGCGACGCGACGGCCCGGGGCTGCCCGTTGGAAGACAGCACCTCGTCGATGGCGGCCTGCTCGAAGCGGTCCAGCAATTCACCGACGGGTTCATCCATCCGGGTGATGCCGGCCACGGCCGCGGTACCCGGGATGATGCACACCTGGTCGGCGTCGTAGCGGGCATCGTGCGCCTGCCACAGCGAGTCGCTGCGCCACCAGCGCCGCACGTCCTTGTCGATGACCGGGACGAAGTTGACCGGCTTACCCAGCGTCTTGCACAGCGTGACGAAGAACGGGACGTCGGCCGGGTGCAGCTGCACGGTCTCGGCGTCGGGGTACTGCGCAAGCAGCGTGGCGATGGCCTGCTGGGGGCTTTCCAGAAGGGTCGCGTCGTCAAATAGCGTCTCGATCGGGCCGGAATCGTTTGCGTGCAAACGCGCTTCGGCGCGCTGCAGCATCTGCTGGAACCGGTCGCGCCAGGTGTCGGCCAGCCACGGGCTGCCCGGTGCGGCGGTGTCGGCGGTGGAGTTGCCCTCACCGATCGCCAGCTCGACGTAGCGCTGCAACCACTGCAGGTAGGTCATGTCGGCGACGTCGCCGAAGTAGGGCTTGGCGGTGTTGGCCATCGCCGCGATGATCTCGTCGCGACGCTCGGCGACGGCCTCCGCGTCACCAGCGACCTCGTCGAGCAGCCGGCCGCACCGCGAAGCGCTGTTGTCGATCTCGTGAATGTCGGCACCCAGCTGGCTGCGGCTGGAAGCCATGCCGCCCACCGCTTTTCCGGCGCCGACCCAGTGGTCAGTGCCTTGCGTCTCGACCAGCATCCGCTTGACCGACGGCGACGTGGTGGCCTCCTTGGTCGCCATCGCCGCGGTGCCGACCAGGATGCCGTCGATCGGCATCAGCGGGAAGCCGTACGCCTGCGCCCAGCGCCCGGACAGGTACTCGGCGGCCCGCTCGGGTGTGCCGATGCCACCGCCCACGCAGACGGTGATGTTGGGGCGCGACCGCAACTCCGAATACGTTGCCAGCAGCAGGTCGTCGAGGTCTTCCCACGAATGGTGGCCACCGGCGCGGCCACCCTCGATGTGCATGATCACCGGCTTGGTGGGCACCTCGGTCGCGATGCGGATGACCGAGCGGATCTGCTCGACCGTGCCGGGCTTGAACACGATGTGACTGATGCCGACGTCGTTCAGCTCCGCAATCAGCTCGACGGCATCCTCGAGGTCGGGAATCCCGGCGCTGATCACCAGTCCGTCGATCGCCGCACCGGACTGACGCGCTTTCTGCACCAACCGCTTTCCACCGACCTGCAGCTTCCACAGGTACGGGTCGAGGAACAGCGCGTTGAACTGATAGGTGCGGCCCGGCTCGAGCAACGTGGAGAGCTCGTCGATGCGGCCGGCGAAGATTTCCTCGGTGACCTGCCCGCCGCCGGCCAGCTCGGCCCAGTGCCCGGCGTTGGCCGCGGAGGCGACAATGTTGGCGTCGACGGTGGTCGGGGTCATGCCCGCGAGCAGGATCGGCGAGCGTCCGGTCAACCGGGTGAACTTCGTCGAGAGCTTGACCCTGCCGTCGGGAAGGCGAACGACGGTGGGGGCGTATGTCGACCACGCCCGCGCGACCTCGGGGACGGCCCCGACGGTGAAGAGGTTGCGCAGCCCGCCGCGGGTCGCGGCGGGCACGATGCCGACACCCAGGCCGCGGATCACCGGCGCGGTCAATCGGGTCAGGATGTCGCCCGGACCCAGGTCGAGAATCCAGCGCGCACCGGCCTCGTGCACACGGCTGATCTCCTCGACCCAGTCGACACGTCGCACCAGGATGGCTTCGGTTAGCTCGCGGGCCAGCGCGACGTCGAGACCGACCTTCTCAGCCCAGCCGCCGACGATGTCGATGCCGTCGGCCAACCGGGGCGTGTGGAAGCCGACCTCCACCTGCACCGGATCGAAGACCGGCGAGAAGACATCCCCACCGCGGAGCTTGTTCTTGCGGTCGGCTTCTTCCTTTTCCGAGATCTGCTGGCAATAGAGCTCGAACCGGGACAGCTGTTCTGGCGTCCCGGTGATGACGACCGAACGCCGGCCGTTGCGAATGGACAACACCGGCGGCAGCACGGTGCGGACATCCTGCGCGAACTCCTCGAGCAGCCGGCTGATGCGCTCGGGGTCGGCGTTGGTCACCGACACCATCGGCGGCCGGTCGCCGAGCACGGAGATCCCGCGTCGACGGGCCACCAGCGTCCCGGCGGCACCGATCAGCTGGGCCATCGCCAACAGCTCGGCGTCACGGGCGCCCGCGGCCTTGAGCGCCTCAACGGCGAGCACCCCTTGCGAGTGCCCGGCGACGGCCACCGGCGGGGATGCTTTGAGGTCCATGCCCTGGCGCGCCAGCGCGCGCACGGCCGCAATCTGGGTGAGCAGCACGCCGGGGATCGACACCGCCGCCGACGTCAGGTGCTTATCCGACGGGACCGGGTCCTCGGCCGCCAGCGCACGCACCCAAGCGAGCGGCTCGAAACCGATCGGCCGCACCACCACCAGCTCTTTGGCCACCGGCTCGAGCAGCAGTTCCACCTCACCGACGAGCGTTGCCAGGTCGGATTCGATCCCAGCCGACGACACCAGTTCTTCGAGGGTCTCCAGCCAGGCGCTGCCCTGGCCGCCAAACGCAACGGCGTACGGCTCGCCGGCCGTCAGACGGTCGACCAGAGCATGGGTCTCCCCGGCTACCGCGTGGGGGCCTTTTCCATCGCGATCAGCGGAAACCCGGTCGTGCTCGTGGATCGTCACCTTCTTTGTCTCCCTGTATGCGTCTTTACGTATCGGTTCATTCGGCCGGTCACCACCGGCGGCGGGTTCGGCGATTCGGCGTCGAATCAAGCCGGGAAACGGCTGACCGGTGTGTTGTCGGCGGGCCGCCCCTGTGGATCGAGCGGCGCGGCGGACTGCATCGGCTGCACTAAGAGTGTCATAAGGATGGACCCCCGTTTTGCGTGGTGAGTGGTTACTGATGAGTTCTACGCATGGGTAACCGTGTCGTGGGTAACACCGGGTTTGATCGGCGGCGCGGGCGCGGCGAACAAACCTGCTGCATGCAGGTGGTTACGGTCGAGTAGCTATAACTGCGCTGATCAAAGCAGTTTTGTTATGTAATCGTTATGTAAAAATTTCGAGCCGTGGAGTCGCGCTGAGCCGGCTTCGGTCGCGTCGAGCGGGCGGCGTTCGCGACCGCTGCGCCGAAAAATGAGCGAACGAGTGTTTGCTGGGATCTCTAAGAGTCGCGGGCCGCCGGTGACGGGTGAAGGAGCCGTGGGGCTAGGCCCACTGCCCGAATTGCGGCTTGAGGATTTCGTTGATGTCCACTCCGACCCCGCCGACGCTGCGTTTGTCGATCTCGACCTGATGCAAATGGGCGGCCGGGTGGGCGAACCCCTTGGGCGAGCCCCAGTTGTGCTGCCAGAAATAAGAGCCCAAATCGTCGTGCAGCGCCCAGTCGATGGTCTTCGAATTGGCGTACACACCTGTGCGCTGATGGCCGATCACCGACTCCCAGGACCGCAGGTAGGGCGCAATCTGCTGTTTGTACTGGTCATAGGACGGGTCGTCGTCGATCGAGGCGTAGATCGGCGCGCTGGCGGGTCCGCCCGCGGCGGCGTGCAGCTGCATTCCGCGTTGCGCGTGCTGGAGTCCGGCGTTGGCTCCGCCGAGCCAGTCGGCGCTGTTGCCCTTGCCGTACTGGTAACACGAAACGATCTTCAGTCCATTGCTATTGAGGTCACGTGCCTCGGCGACCTGGATCGGCTTGCCCAGCATCCAGTTGCCGCCAGGGCGCCGGTCCGACACGTATCTGATCGAGCCCACAGCGCCGGCGGCCCTGATCTGGCTGGCCGGGATGACCCCGGCTGCGTAGTCCAACAGCGTGCCAAGCGACGCCGACGCCGGTGCGGGACGCAGCGACGCGCCCGCAACGCCCAGGCCTACCAAGGCGGGGGTCGCGGCCGCCCATTTGAGTAGGTCGCGTCGCGAAACCGATGACACAAGCGACAGAGTACGACAGGAACACCATCTGACACATTGGCCACACTGGTTACATCTGCATCACAGTGCCGCATCGTTGGTTTCGGTCCGCGTCGCAGCGGGGAGCACGATGACGCTCACGGCCTCCAGGCCGCGACGAGCGGTCTGCCGGGCGATCTCGTCGAGGAAGTGGGCGGCCGCCGGGTTGATCGACCCCGCCCAGGCCCGAAATCCCTGCACGATCACGGGGTCACGCTCCAACGACGGCTGCACGCCTCGAAGCACGCGGACCACGTCGTCGGGCAGTGGGTCGGCCAGCTGCTTGTCGATCCAGCTGTGCGCGAGTTCCGTTGCACCCGCCCGATCGTCACCCAACCCGACCACGTCGCCGGCGAGGTTGCGCAACCGGTCGAACAACACTTCACGCCCCGGTGCCTCGGCCAGTTGGGCCAGCAGGGTGCTGGCCGCCGGTGGCAGAACCATTTGCCCGAACAAGACCGGCACCGGCAAGTCCCACTCGTCGAACAGGTCGGCGTACATGGCGGCGACGGGCGCAGACAGCGGCGCGCTGAGCCGCCCGATGACCCCGATGCTGTCGCGGTGCCTGGTCGCCAGCTTGCGCAGGATGTCCTCGTTGACGTCGGCGTCGGGGCAATCGGCGGCGGCGAGGGATTCGGCGCGGGATCGGTCGATGGCCGCGATCAACTCGTCCAGCCGGTCGCGCTGGTGCATCAACAACGCCCGGTGCTCGTCGAGAACACCCGCCAACGTCGTGCGCCCGCCCGCGATCAAGCGCTGGATGTCGCTGATGCTGAGGCCGAGACTTCTCATCAGATCGATGCGCAGCAGGTCGAGCACCTGCTCCACGTCGAAGACCCGATAGCCGTTCGACAGATGCTCGGCGCGCAGCAAACCGATTTTCTCGTAGTGGCGGATGCGACCGGAAGCGATTCCGGTCAGGGCCGTGACGTCGCCGATCAGCAACTGCTCAGCCACTCCTTGACCTTACAACCGTGGCAAGGTCTGTACTGGGCAGATGGAACGCGACCAGCTGATCGATCTCACCCGCCGCGCCTTGAAGTTGGCGCGCGACAAGACCACCGACCTCGCCCCGGCCGAGTACCGGGTCGAGGCGCGGGCCTACACGTCGGCCGAGCGCCACGACCTGGACCGGGCCATGGTGATGGCCAGCCCGCAGTTGGTCGGCTACGCCTCGGAGCTGCCCGGCCCCGGCGCGTACTGCACCAAGATGGTGATGGGCCGGTCGATCCTGCTGACCAGAACGGCCGATGGATCGGTCAGAGCATTCAACAATGTCTGCCTGCACCGCCAGTCCCAGGTGGCGACGGGCTGCGGCAGCGCGAAGCGGTTCACCTGCCCGTACCACGCATGGACGTACGACAACACCGGGCGGTTGGTCGGCCTGCCCGGCCGCGAAGGCTTTCCCGGCGCGGCGATCGCAAGCGCGGCGAAGCCTGGCGCTGCGGGTCGCCGCCAAAGCAACGTCAAGGCCAACGGCCTGACCGAACTGCCGGCCACCGAGTTCGCCGGATTCCTTTGGGTCGCATTGGATCCCGGGTCCCCGCTCGACGTCGCCGCACACCTCGGCCCCCTGGCCGACGAACTCGATTCGTGGGGCATCGGGCGGTGGTCGCCGCTTGGCGAGAAGATACTCGACTGCCCGATCAATTGGAAGCTGGCGGTCGACACCTTCTCGGAGAACTACCATTTCGCCACGGTGCACCAGCAGACCTTCGCCACGATCGCCCGCAGCAACTGCACCGTTTTCGACGCGTTCGGACCGCACCACCGGTTGATCTTCCCGCTCAACACGATCCTGGCGCTGGATGAAATCCCCGAAGAGCGGTGGGATCCGTTCCAGAACATGGTCGTGATCTACGCGCTGTTCCCCAACATCGTGCTATCGGTAACCATCGCCAACGGTGAGCTGTTCCGGATCTACCCCGGCGATCGACCAGGGAGATCGATCACCGTTCACCAGAATTCGACACCGCTGGACCTGTCCGACGAATCGGTGGCCGCCGGCGCGCAAGCCGTCTTCGAGTATGCCCACGCCACGGTGCGCGACGAGGACTACCGGCTGGTCGAAGGCCTGCAGGCCAACCTCGAGTCGGGCGCAAGCGACCACCTGCTGTTCGGTCGCAACGAACCCGGACTGCAGCATCGCCACATCACGTGGGCGCAGGCGGTTGACGAGCTCCACCACAGCTGACGGCCGCCGTTCGCGACACTTAAACCACGCACACGACACGCCGGGTGGATTCATACGGTCAGTGCAACATCCGTGGATTTGGGAGGTTGCCATGCCGAGTGGATATCCG
>NZ_LQPH01000157.1 GCF_002102255.1 Mycobacterium nebraskense | reverse complement strand
TGCTCCTTCCATCAGACTTGCCGGTCTTCGAGGGAACCTACGTCCGGATTCTTTTACACCGCGGCAGGGACACGACCAACCGAGCCATGTAGTAGGTCGACCGGTACTCGGTGTCCAGCGTCCGCAAGCTCGTGTAGTCAAGCCAGCCGAACATCGCATCTCAGAAAGAGATTTACGCGTCATAGTGCCGACGTCTCGATGTTCGGCCATTTGGCCGCACCGGTTATAGCATTTCGTCGGTTGCCGGCAACGGATCGTGAGGGGCCTTTATCAGAGCGCTTGCCATCGCCGCCGAGAGATCACGCGTCGCGGCTCAGCGGAGAGGATAGCCATGCCCGATGTCATGACGCGCGGCCTGACGACGGCCGAGGCAACCGAGCGGCGCGCGCAGGGCGGTGCCAACAAGCTCCCGGCGGCGAGGCGGCCGTCGATCGCCCGCCGGCTGCTCGGGGAGCTGACGCACTTTTTCGCCCTGCTGCTCTGGGGGGCCGCGGTGCTCGCCTTCCTGGCGAAGCTGCCACAACTCAGCGTCGCCATCATCGCGGTAATCGTGCTGAACGGGGTTTTCTCCTTGATCCAACAAGCGCGGGCAGACCGCGCCGCCGACCGGCTCCAAGAGATGCTGCCGACGCGCGTCACGGTCTTGCGTGACGGCAGTCGGCGGGTAATCGAGGCCGAGGACGTGGTCGTCGACGACGTGCTGCTACTCGAAAGCGGCGACCGCGTTCCCGCCGACGCCGTGGTGCTCAGCCAGAACCGGTTGCTCGTCGACTCCTCCATGCTCACCGGCGAGAGCGAGGCCGGCGCAGTTGCAGCAGGCGAACCGCTGTTCGCGGGCACTTTCGTCGTGGAAGGAGATTCGCGTGCCCTGGTCACCGCGATCGGCCAGCAGACCCGCCTGGCCGGCATCACCCGGCTGACAACCTCGACCAGGAAACCGGACACCCCACTGACCCGCGGTTTGCGCGGTGTCGTCCGCCTCATCGCAGCGATAGCGATCGGTGTGGGTGTGCTGTTCCTGCTCGTCTCTGTGCTCGTGGGCAACCCGATCCAGCAGGCCTTCGTGTTCGCGATCGGGGTCACGGTCGCCCTGGTCCCGGAGGCGCTGCTGCCCACCGTGACGCTGTCCCTCGCCTGGGGCTCGGAGCAGATGGCGAAGCGGCAGATCCTGGTCCGCAACCTCGAGGCCGTCGAGACGCTCGGCTCCACGACGTTCATCTGCACCGACAAGACGGGAACCCTCACTCGCAACCAGATGACGGTGGTCGAAGCCTGGACGCCCGCCGGCTCGTTGACCATCGACGGCGCCGGCTACGGACCCACAGCGCAGCTCACGTGGTCCTCACCGATCGCAGAGGAGTCCGTTCGCCGGCTCGCCCTGGCCGGGGAACGCTGCTCCACCGGATACGCCGAAGAAGTCGACGGGCAGTGGCGGGCCCACGGCGACCCCATGGAGGCTGCCCTCGACGCCCTCGCCCGGCGCGTTGGCATCGACACCGTCGAGGACCGCCGTACCGGTTCCGCCGAGCTGCGGTTCCCCTTCGATCCCCGGCTGCGCCGCATGGCCGTGGTGCTGGCCGATGAGATCGTGGTGAAGGGGGCGCCAGACGCGGTGCTTCCGCTCTGCGGTGACGACCCGGCGGCGCACCAGGCCGTGGACGCCCTCACCGCCCGGGGGCTGCGAGTGCTCGCGATCGCCGCGAGCCCGAGGAACGGCCGTACGCCCCGGGACCAGCACGAGTGCGAGCGCGGGTTGCGCCTGCTCGGCCTGGTGGCGCTCGAGGATCCGCCACGCGAAGACATCTCCAGATCGCTCGACGCCTGCCGCAAGGCGGGGGTGAAGGTGGCGATGGTGACCGGTGATCATCCGGCCACCGCCAGGGCCATTGCCAACGAGGTGCGGCTACGGTCCGCTACCTCACCGGTGCTGTTGGGCGCGGATTTACCGGAGGACGAGCAGCACCTCGCCGCTGTGCTCGACCACGACGGGGTGGTAATTGCTCGGGTCTCTCCCGAAGACAAACTCCGCATCGCCCGTGCGCTTCGCTCACGGGGCCACGTGGTGGCGATGACCGGCGACGGGGTCAACGACGCGCCGGCGCTGCATGAGTCCGACATCGGTGTCGCGATGGGCCGCTCCGGCACCGACGTCGCCCGTGAAGCGGCCGACCTCGTGCTACTCGACGATTCTTTCGCCGGCATCGTTGCCGGGATCGAGCAGGGGCGCGCGACTTTCGTCAACATCCGCCGGTTCCTGACCTACCACCTGACCGACAACGTCGCCGAGCTCGCACCTTTCCTCGTCTGGGCGCTATCGGGCGGCCTGTTCCCTCTCGCGCTCGGTGTCCTGCAGATCATCGCGCTCGACATCGGCACCGACACCCTGTCCGCGGTGGCACTCGGCGCCGAGCCGCCCGCGAAGCACCTACTCGAGGGACCTCCGGTTCACGGTCGTCTGATGAACCGCACCGTGCTGCGCCGGGCCTTCGGCGTGCTGGGGCCACTCGAAGCAGTCCTCTCGCTCACCGCCTTCGTGCTGTCCCTGATGGCGCTCGGCTGGCGTCCCGCAAACCCGTTCCCGACCGGGCACGATCTGGCAATGGCATCCGGCGCGGCTTTCATCACGGTCGTCTTCGCTCAAACGGCGAATGTCTTCGCGTGCCGGTCCTCCTCGCGCTGGCCGGGAGCGCTGGGGTGGGTCACCAACCGGCTCCTGGTGCCGGCGGCGTTCATCGGGCTGGCCTTTTCCCTCGCCGAACTGTGGGTGCCACCCATTGCACGGTTGCTCGGTCAGTGGAATCCGCCCCTGTGGGGCTGGGTCGTCGCCCTGGCCGCGATGCCGATCCTGTTCGGCGTCGACGCCCTGGACAAGTACCGGCGGACGCACCGCCGGCGGCGGCGAGCCTCCTCAGAAGCTCACCCCGGGAGGGGTTCGGGCGCGACTTGATCCCTGATCTTCGTGCAGCAGTTCCAGTGTCTTGGCAATTAATGAAAGCAGCCAAAGCCCCTACGGCCGTTCAACATTCCTTGCGCGCAGCGCCCGTAAAGTCACGCCGCCGCAGGTGGCTGCTGCGCTGCTTGATTCTTGAGCTTGGGGATCAAGTCCGGCGCGTATACATAGATCGCCGACTCAACCTCCCACTCGGCCTGGGCTTGGGACATCGGCGTCGTGCGAGTCACCATGTTCACCAGCTCCTGGGCCTCTCCAAAAGGATTGGGGTTGGCCCGTACCTGGTCGGCGAACCACCGGCCCTCGGCGGCTTCATGGCAATCGTTGAAATCGGCGTTGTGAACCATCTTGTTCTGCGCCAGAAGCTTGATGTACTGATCGTCGGCAGGAGTCAAATTGCACCCCGCCGACGCGCGCGGCGCCGACAGCACAGCACCACCGAACATCGCGGCTCCCAGCACAACGCCGGCGGCCCCCACCGCCAGCACTTGCCCGCGCGATCGTGTAACCGTCACTTCTCCAGACCCCCTCATCGTGGAATTTGCTACTTTCCCTTTTCGCGCTGAACATCGGGTACCACCAACGGCGAGCGCGGCAAACGACGCGCTATTCAAACAATGAATGAACAGCGGTTAGCCAAAACCTAAGTGCGAGCTCATGATTCGAACGACAGATGGCACTCAAGACGATCAACGGACAGGCAATCACGCGCTTCGCGTCGGTCGCCGACACCCAGCGGTGCCGGTGTCTTACTTCTGGGTTAGCTGGTACAGCTAACCGGTAAAAGCCGACTCGCTACTCGGCCGGCCAGGATGCGTGCGCGGCTTGATCCTTGATCTTGGGGATCATGTCTGGCGCGTAAACGTAGATCGCCGACTCAACCTCCCACTCGGCCTGGGCTTGGGACATCGGCGTGGTGTTGGTGATCATGTTGACCAGCTCCTGGGCCTCTCCAAACGGATTGGGGTGGTTCCGTACCTGGTCGGCGAACCACCGCCCCTCGGCGGCCTCGTGACAATCGCTGAAATCGGCGTTGTGCACCATCTTGTTCTGCGCGAGCAGCTTGATGTACTGATCGTCGGCGGGAGTCAAATTGCAGGACGCCGAGGCTTGCGGCGCCGACAGCACCGCGCCGCCGAGCATCGAGGCCCCCAGCGCAACGCCGGCAGCCCAGGCCGATGCCACTCGCATGCGCGAGCGTGAACGGGTGGTTGTCATCTCCGGACCTCCCTCTGCGCGGGAACGGTGTTGCTCTCCGACGCAATCCAAGCTGTGGTGTGGCGACAGCTAGCCGAGACAGGATTGGGGCCACGGCCAACAGTCGCGCGGTCGATGGTCGTCAACTCAGGCGGCGCTGCCAGCTGAAACCACCGGCACATATGAGTTCACATATGAGTTTCGGTGTCGGGACATAAATTTAGCCAGTACCAGCGGCCTGAGCGGAGAATTTTTGTTTGCGTGACCGTGTACGGACGGTTAACATTTCGTACTTCGTTCCGGGCCAGCAGCCGCTGCAAATCGCTGCCAGCCGGGCATGGGGCCCACCCTCCCCTGGCCCGACGTTTGCCTTGACCAGCGGCTAAGCGGCCCCCACCGGGCGGTCAGCGGCCACTTCGGCCGCACGCGCAATGGTCAGTTGAAGACGGTCTTTCCGTCGGCTCCGAGCAGATATCGCTCGGTACCCTGCTCGACCCGGGGGGCGTCGGCGCCCAAAGCGACGGCAACCTTGTTGCTTGCATTCCGCATGATGTCAAAGGTGAGCTCGACGGCCTCGGCATCGGAGAACCGGGAGCGCACCTCGGCGGCATCGTCGGCGGCGAGGTGCGCAGGGGTCCAAATTAACGCATCGGCGTAGCGCAGCGCCGCTTTAACGCGGTCATCGAGCAATCTCGACGACTCGAAGTGATCGATCTCGTCGTACAGCGTCTCCGAACCACCGGCATCGAGCGCGGTGCCCTCGCGCAGCGACTTGCACAACCGGCAATTGTGCTGAGCCGCTCCGCGCAGCCGGACCAGCTCGGAGGTGACCGGGTCGAGCGCGCGCATCCTGGCCACCGCGGGCAAGAAGTCGTTGAACACCGGACCCGACGGCTCGGTGGTGGTATCCCACTCGATCGGGACGTCGACCCAGCCCAAGTACTGCGAGCCGACGCCGAGCGCTTCCAGCCCGGCCCGCACCCGCGGAACGAAGTCGGCGATATACATCAGAACCACCACGCCAAAGGCGCTATCCCCCAGGTGCTTAATCAGCCGGGACCGCTGCTGGCCGGTGATCGCGGAGACGTTGGCGCTGAATTGTTCGGCGAACTCGGCGACAACCGATTCTGCCTCCGATTCGGGCGCGCCGACCTCGACCGGACTGGGCAGCGGTGGCAGCGACAGCGTCTGGGCACACACCCGCCGAACCAGGGCCGCAATGCGAGCCTTCGCCGGGGAGCCCGGAGACAGGGCCACCAACCGCGTCAGCTGATCTTCTCGAACCGAGACCGGAGCCACCATCCGTCACACGCTAGAACGCGGTCGGCCCAGCGGCAATCGCCTATTGCGCCTGGCTCACCGACGACATATAGAAGTCCGGAATCCGCAGCGACGGCATTGCCGCCCGGGTGGCCCAATCCGCCCACTCGCGGGGCAGGGTCTTCTCGCTCACCCCGGCCTCGGTGGCCCGCCGCAGCAGGTCCAGCGGACTCTCGTTGAACCGGAAGTTGTTGACCGCGGCGGTCACCTCGCCGTCTTCGATGAGGTAGACGCCGTCACGGGTCAGCCCGGTGAGCAACAGTGTGGTCGGATCGACCTCGCGGATGTACCACAGCGTGGTCAGCAGCAGGCCGCGTTCCGTGGCCGCGATCATGTCGGCAAGCTCGGCCGACCCGCCGGTCATCACCAGGTTGTCGGCGGCGACCGCGACCTCGGCATTGAATTTGGCGGCCGTCGCGCGCGGATAGGCCAGCGCGTTGATCACCCCGTTGCGGATCCAGTCCACCTGGCCGATCTCCATGCCGTTGTCGAACACCGACACCGTTTCCGACGAGCTGCTCACCGCGACGAACGGTGTGCACGCCAGGCCCGGCGCCATCGGATCGGAGAACAGCGTCAGCGGCAACTCGGTGAGCCGCTCCCCCACCCGCGTCCCGCCGCCGGGCGCCGAGAACGCGGTACGGCCCTCACGCGCGCCGCGGCCGGCCATCGACCACGCCATATAAAGCATCATGTCGGCCACCGTGGACGGCGGCATGATCGTCTCGTACCGACCCGCGGGCAGCTCCACGCTGCGCTCGGCCCAGCCGAGGCGCATCGACAGCTCCTCGAGCAGCGAATCCATTGGCACATCGACGAAGTCGGGCGTGCCGATACCCGCCCAGGCGCTTGCGTCGCCGCGTTTGCCGTTGATCTCCACCGCCCCGGCGGGCTGGGTGTAGCGTCGGCGCACTCCCGTCGACGACGCCAGGAACGTCGTCGAAACGCTATGGTGCGCAAATCCGTACAGCCGATCGGTGCCGCGAAAGCCGCGGCTCAAGGAGTCGGCGACATCGGCGAACACCAAGGGCCCGGTGCCGGGCACCGGCGCATCCCAGTCAACGGGCACCCCGGTATCGGTCAGCAGTGGCGCGGCGTCACCGGCCTCGGGCGCCGAGCGGGCGGCCTCCTGGGAGGCCGCCACCAGCCCGGGGATCACCCGCGGGTCCACCTCGGCGGAGACCATCGTGCCGATGCGCGCGCCGGACCCTTGGCGGACAACGGAGATCACCGTGATGCTGCGGTTCACCGAAACCCCGTTGGTGGTCATCGAATTGCCCGCCCAGCGCAACGTCGCCTCGACCTTGTCGGTGACGAGCACCATGGTCTCGCTGGCGCCGCCGAGCTTGGCGGCCTCCTGCAGAACGAGGTTGACGACGTGCTGCGCGGTGATCATCGGCCGCCCTCGCTCCGGGTGTTGAGCACGTTGACGCCGCGGAACAACGCCGAAGGGCAGCCATGGCTGACCGGGGCGACCTGGCCGGGCTGGGCCTTGCCACAGTTGAATGCGCCGCCCAACCGCCAGGTCGACGGACCGCCGACGGCTTCCATGGAGTTCCAGAAATCGGTGGTGGTGGCCTGGTAGGCGACATCTCGCAACTGGCCGTCCAGTCGACCGTCGCGGATGCGGAAGAACCGTTGACCGGTGAACTGAAAGTTGTAGCGCTGCATGTCGATTGACCACGACTTGTCACCGATGATGTAGATGCCGTCCTCGACGCGGCCGATCAGGTCGGCGGTGCTGACGTCCTCGCGCGCGGGCTGCAGCGACACGTTGGCCATCCGCTGAATCGGCACATGATGCGGCGAGTCGGCATACGAGCACCCGTTGGACCGCGGCTGCCCGAGCCGGGGAGCGAAGACCCGGTCGAGCTGATAGCCGACGAACAATCCGTCGCGCACCAGATCCCAGCTTTGCGCCGCCACTCCCTCGTCGTCGTAACCGATGGTGGCCAACCCGTGTTGGACGGTGCGGTCGGCGGTCACGTTCATCACCGGGGAGCCGTACCGCATGGTGCCGAGTTTGTCGGGCGTGGCGAACGACGTTCCGGCGTACGCGGCCTCGTAGCCGATGGCACGGTCGTATTCGGTTGCGTGCCCAATGGATTCGTGGATCGTCAGCCACAAATTGGTGGGGTCGATCACCAGGTCTGTGCGTCCCGCGGTCACGCTGGGGGCCTTGACCTTTTCGGCGAGCAGCGACGGCAGTTGCGCCAGCTCGTCGGTCCAGTTCCACACCTCGTCGCCGGCCAGCACTTCCCAGCCACGCCCGGTCGGCGGGGCCAGCGTGCGCATTGAGTCGAAGCTGCCCGCCTCGGCGTCGACGGTCACCGCCTCCAGCGACGGCTGCACCCGCACCCGCTGCTGGGTGATCGACGACCCGAAGGTGTCGGCGTAGAACGTCTGCTCCTTGACGGCGGTGAGCACGGCCGACACGTGGTCGACGCCGTCGGCACTGAGCAGCCGACCGGAGTACTCCTCCAACACGCCGATCTTGTCGGCCGCCGGGATGCTGAACGGGTCGATCTGGTAATCGGAAACCCAGGTGGCATCGGCGTACACCGGCTCGGGCGCCAACTCGACACGCTCGCTGTTCAGCATCGCCAGGGTGGTGGCCACCTGCACGGCGCGACGCGCGGTCTCGGCCGCGACCGACGGCGCCAGCTCCGCGTGCGAGGCGAATCCCCACGTGCCATCGACGATCACCCGCACCGCCAACCCGACCTCGCGATTGACGACCGCCGTCTCCAATTCGCCGTCGCGAAGCTGGATGATCTCGGTCATGATGCGATGAACCCGCAGGTCGGCGTAGCTGGCGCCGGCCGCGGTGGCCGACGAAAGCGCGGCTTCGGCCAACGCGTGGCGCGGCAGGCTCAGGAAGTCGGCATCGATCCCCCGGTTCGGTGTCACGGATCCACCGTAACGGCCGTTCACCCCAAACCCAGGCCCCGCCCGCTTTAATTACCTCCATGGCCAGCGGCGTCCTGCGGACACAGCCTCGCTCCACCGCGTTGGGATATGGCTTGCTGGCGCCCAGCTTGTTCGGCGTCGTCGCCTTCTTGCTGCTGCCCATCCTCGTGGTGATCTGGCTGAGCCTCTACCGATGGGACCTGCTGGGCCCGCTGCGCTACGCGGGCCTGGCCAACTGGCGGTCGGTGCTGACCGATCGCAACTTCGCCAACTCGCTGATGGTCACGGCCCTCTTCGTGGCGATCGTGGTCCCGGCACAGACGGTGCTGGGCCTGCTGGCCGCGTCGATGTTGGCCCGCCAGCTTCCCGGCACCGGCCTGTTCCGCACCCTGTACGTGCTGCCGTGGATCTGCGCACCGCTGGCGATCGCGGTGCTGTGGCGCTGGATTCTGGCCCCCACCGACGGCGCCGTGAGCACGCTGCTGGGACACAGCATCGAATGGCTGTCGGACCCCAGCTTTGCGTTGCCGCTCGTCTCGGCCGTCGTCGTGTGGACCAACGTCGGATATGTCTCGCTGTCGTTCCTGGCGGGCCTGCTGGCGATCCCCGACGACATTCACGCCGCCGCGCGCACCGATGGCGCCAATGCGTGGCAACGGTTTTGGCGCATCACCCTGCCCATGCTGCGGCCGACCACGTTCTTCGTACTCGTGACCGGGATCGTGAGCACGGCACAGGTTTTCGACATGGTCTACGCGCTGACGGGCGGCGGACCGGCAGGTAGCACCGACCTGGTGGCGCACCGCATCTACGCCGAGGCGTTCGGCTCAGCGGCCATCGGGCGCGCGTCGGTGATGGCTGTGGTGCTGTTCGTCATCCTCATCGGCGTCACGATGGTGCAGCATCTGTATTTCCGGCGGCGGATCAGCTATGACCTCACCTAGTCGCCTCGTCGTCTACGGCGGACTCATCGTCGGTGCGCTGATCACGTTGGTGCCGTTCGCACTTGGCCTGCTGACCTCGTTCACCTCGGCCCACCAATTCGCCATGGGTACGCCCCTGCAGTTGCCGCGGCCGTTCACCCTCGCCAATTACGCCGACCTCGGCGGAGCCGGATTCGGCCGCGCGGCGGCCGTGACCGCCTTGATGACGGCGGTGATCCTGGTGGGCCAGTTGACTTTTTCGGTGTTGGCCGGATACGCGTTCGCGCGGTTGGATTTTCCCGGTCGCGACGCGCTGTTCTGGGTGTACATCGCGACGTTGATGGTGCCGGGGACGGTGACGGTGGTGCCGTTGTATCTCATGATGGCCCAGCTCGGCCTGCGGAACACGTTCTGGGCGTTGGTGCTGCCATTCATGTTCGGCTCGCCGTACGCGATCTTCCTGCTGCGTGAGCACTTTCGCATCATCCCGAACGACTTGATCAACGCCGCCCACCTGGACGGGGCCAACACGTTGGACGTGATCGTGCACGTGGTGATTCCGTCCAGCCGGCCGGTGCTGGCGGCGTTGACGCTGATCACGGTGGTCTCGCAGTGGAACAACTTCATGTGGCCGTTGGTGATCACCAGTGGGCACAAGTGGCGGGTGCTCACGGTGGCGACGGCCGATTTGCAGTCGCGGTTCAACTCCCAGTGGACGCTGGTCATGGCAGCGACGACCGTCGCGATCGTCCCGCTGATCGCGCTTTTCGTGGTCTTCCAGCGGCACATCGTCGCTTCGATCGTCGTCTCGGGGCTCAAGTGAGCCGTTCGCGCACCGAAATTGCCGGACGCACACCATGATCCGGCCGCGCTTTTCGACGCTGATGGCAGGGGCGCTCGCGCTGGTCGCGGTGCTGTTGGGTGCGACCGCGGTGCTGCTCGACTACTCCGGACAGCCCCCCGGCGGCAAGGTCGTGGTGACGGTGCGGGTCTGGGCCGAACAGATCGCCGCGGCCTATCGACAGTCGTTCGAGGCATTCAACCGCGCGCATCCCGATATTGCGGTGCACACCAGCGTGGTTGCGTATTCGACGTACTTCGACACGCTGCGTACCGATATCGCCGGTGGTAGCGCCGACGACATCTTCTGGCTCTCCAACGCCTACCTGGCCGCCTACGCCGACAGCGGCCGGCTGATGAACATCGGCGCGGCCCTCAAACCGGGCGCCGCCTCGGCGTGGGACTCGGCGGTCGTCGACCAGTTCACCCGCGGGGGCGCGCTGTGGGGGGTGCCGCAGCTGACCGACGCGGGGATCGCGCTGTATTACAACGCGGACCTGCTCGCCGCGGCCGGCGTCGACCCTGCCCAGCTGAACGGTTTACGGTGGAGCGCCGACGGCGGTGACACGCTGCGCCCCATGCTCGCCCGCCTCACCGTGGATGCCGACGGACGTCCCGGAACCGCGGCGGGTTTCGACGCTGGACGGGTCCGGCAGTGGGGCTACAACGCCGCCAACGACCCGCAGGGAATCTACCTCAACTACATCGGCTCGGCCGGCGGTGTTTTCCAGCGGGGCGACAAGTTCGCGTTCGACAATCCCGGGGCGGTGCAAGCCTTCCGCTATCTGGTCGGCCTGATCAACGACGACCACGTCGCGCCGCCCGCCTCGGACACCAACGACAACGGCGACTTCTCCCGCAACCAGTTCCTGGCCGGCAGGATGGCGCTCTTCCAGTCCGGCACCTACAACCTGGCGCCGGTGGCCCGCGATGCCCGCTTCCGCTGGGGCGTGGCGATGATGCCGGTGGGCCCGGTCGGCCGGGTGAGCGTCACCAATGGCATTGCGGCGGCTGGCAATACCGCGACGAAGCATCCCGACGCGGTGCGCCAGGTCCTGGCCTGGATGGGCAGCACGGAGGGCAACGAGTTTCTGGGTCGCGAGGGTGCGGCCATCCCGGCGGTCCTGTCGGCTCAGCCGGTTTACTTCAATTACTGGTCCGCCAGGGGCGTCGACGTAACACCGTTCTTCGCCGTGCTCAACGGACCCCGCATCGCGGCGCCCGGCGGCGCCGGCTTTGCGGCCGGCAACGACGCCCTGCGGCCATACTTCGATGAAATGTTCTTGGGACGTGGCGATGTCGCGGCGGCCCTGACACGGGCGCAGGCGGCCGCCAACGCCGCGGCGCAGCGTTAGCCGGGCAGCACCAGCACCGGCACCGGGCTCTCCCGGATGATCTTGGCGCTGCGGGAACCGAGGAAGACCCGCCGGATGTCGCCCCGCGGCCGGGTGCCCAAAGCCAGGATCTCGCCGTCCTGCCAATCCGCCTTTGCCAGCGCCTCTTGCCAACTGCGGCCCGTAACCACCTGCAGCGCAACGTCTTCGCTCACTATCCCGTCCGTCTTCAGTTCCTCGAGGACGTCTCGCACTTGGGATGCCCACGCCTGAAGAACCTGATCCTCGACCTCGAGTCCGACTTCCGGCGGATACATCGTCTTGCCGCGGACCGCGAAGGTGATCACCCGCATCGGCACACCGAATCGCTGACCGAACTCGAAGCAGCGTTTCACCACGTCGATCGCGTCGGGGGTGGCCGAGTAGGCACAGGTGAGCCGGGTCAACTTGCCTTGGTGCGCACGGTATTCACGAGGGCTGATGGCCACCGGCACGGGCGACGCGTGCAGCAGCCACTCGGCGGTGGAGCCGATCAGCACTTGGCCGCGCCCGCCGCTGGGCAACGAGCCCAGCACCAGCACGTCGGCGTCCACCTCGTGGATGACTTCGAGCAGTCCCCCCGACACCGATCCGTGCGCGCGGTGCAGGTAAGCGACCTCGATCCCGTCGGCAACCGTGTCCAGGAAGCGGCCGGCCTCCTTAGCCGACTCCGCGGCCAGGGTGTCGGCCCACACCTCGTACTCGGCGTCGACGCGGGCGAGCGACGGTGTCAGCCACGGTTTGGGCACGATGGTCGCCACGGTGAGCGAGGTGCCGCGGGTCCGCGCGATGCGCACGCCCAGGTGCAGTCCCGAGAGCCCGACCTTGCCGGCCCGGTAACCGACGACGACGGTCACAGCGCGCCCCGCTTAACCGTTTCGCTGTTGAGCGCGCTGTGATGGCGGCCCCACACGAAGTAGAAGACTAACGCGAGCGCGACCCAGCCGCTGAATGCAATCCAGGTGTACCAATGCAAGCTGGCGAGGATATATCCGCACGCCAGCACCGAGAGAACGGGGGTTACGGGATAACCGGGGACCTTGAAGCCCCGTGGCAGGTCGGGCTCGCGCACTCGCAAGATGATCACTCCGGCGGATACGACGATGAACGCGGTGAGCGTCCCGATGGACACCATGTCCGCCAGCTTTTCCAGCGGGATGAAGGCGGCCAGCGCCGAGGCCGCGATGGCCACGATCACCGTGTTGCCCACCGGCGTCATGGTGCGCGTGTTCACCCGCGCGAACCGCGACGGCAGCAGCCCGTCGCGGCCCATCGCGAAGAGGATGCGCGTCTGCCCGTACATGCTGACCAGGGTGACGGAGAAGATCGAGATGACCGCTCCCGCTGCCAGAATCGTGCTGGCCCAGCTGCCGCGCGTGACGTTGTCGAGGATGGTGGCCAGCCCGGCCTCCTGCTGCCCGGCGAAGTCCTGCCACGGCTGGGTTCCCAGCGCGGCGAGCGCGACGAACACGTACACGCTGGTCACGGTCACCAACGCGGCAATCAGCGCGCGCGGCATGGTCTTCTGCGGGTCTTGGACTTCGTCGCCCGCCGTCGACACGGCATCAAGGCCGATGTACGAGAAGAAGATGGTGCCGGCGGCCGAACCGATGCCCGCGACGCCGAACGGCGCGAAGTCGTGGAGATGGTTCGCGTCGAAGGCGGTGAACGCGACGATCACGAAGATGACCAGCACACCCAGCTTGACGAGAACCATGATCGTGTTCACCCTCGCCGATTCGCTGGCGCCGCGGATGAGCAGCAGCGCGCACATCCCGATCAAGACGATCGCCGGCAGGTTCACCCAGCCGGGCCGCGCATCCCACGGCGCGGCCGACAAGGCGTGGGGCAACTGGAAACCGAAGACATTGCTGAGCAGCTTGTTGAGGTAGCCACTCCAGTTGACCGCGACCGCGGCGGTCGACACCCCGTATTCCAGCAGCAGGCAGGCCGCCACCCCCATCGCGACGACCTCGCCCAGGGTGGTGTACGCGTAGGAGTAGGACGATCCGGAAACCGGCACGGCGGAAGCCAATTCGGCGTAGCAGATGGCCGCGAGCCCAGCCGCGAGCCCGGCGATGAGAAACGACACGATTACTCCGGGGCCGGCTTCCGGCACGGCCTGAGACATGACGAAGAAGATGCCCGTCCCGACCGTCGAGCCAACCCCGAACATGGTCAGCTGGAAAGTGCCGATGCTCCGCTCGAGGTGGTCCGCGGCCCCGTTCGCGACGACCGTGCCGGCAACCGGGCGGCGCCGCAGCATCTGCTCTTTCAGACCGATCGACGTGGCTGGCAATTGCCCCTCCTTGCTCGATCAGCTGATTATGGGCCAGCCTCCCGCAACGCCATAGCGAACTGCTCAACCGCCCAGTCGATCTCCTGCTCGCTGATCACCAGGGGTGGCGCAAACCGCAGCGTCGACCCGTGGGTGTCCTTGACCAGCACGCCGCGATCGGCCAGCCGAAGGCTCATCCGCTTGCCCGTCCCGAGCGCCGGGTCGATGTCCACGCCAGCCCACAGTCCCAGGCCGCGCACCGCCAGCACGCCGTGGCCCACCAGTCCACGCAGGCGCGCGTGTAGCCGCGCGCCCAGTTCCGCCGAGCGGGCCTGAAAGTCTCCGCGGCGCAGCATGGAAACCACGGTGGTGCCGATCGCGGCCGCCAAGGGGTTACCGCCGAAGGTGGAGCCGTGTTCGCCGGGATGCAGCACGCCCAGGACCTCTCTGTCGGCGACAACCGCCGACAGGGGAACCACGCCGCCGCCCAGCGCCTTGCCGAGCAGGTAGACATCCGGCACCACGCCCCAGCGGTCGCAGGCGAAGGTGTGGCCCGTGCGCGCCAGGCCGGACTGGATCTCGTCGGCGATCATCAGCACGTTGCGTTCGCTGCACAGCGCGCGGACGCTCGGCAGGTAGTCGTCGGGCGGAACGACGATGCCCGCCTCGCCCTGGATCGGCTCGAGCAGCACCGCGACGGTGTCGTCGTCGATCGCGCGGGCCAGCGCGGCGGCATCGCCGAAGGGCACCGAGCGGAATCCCGGCGTGAACGGTCCGAATCCGTCCCGCGCCGTCGAATCTGAGGAGAAGCTGACGATGCTGATCGTGCGGCCGTGAAAGTTGTTGTCCGCCACGATGATGTTCGCTCGACCGTTGGGAACGCCCTTGACCTCGGTACCCCACTTGCGGGCGACTTTCAGGCCGCTCTCCACGGCTTCCGCGCCCGAGTTCATCGGCAGCACCAGGTCTTTGCCGCACAGCTGGGCAAGGGCGGCGCAGAACGGACCGAGCGTGTCGGAATGGAACGCGCGGCTCACCAACGTGACGGTGTCAAGCTGGGCGTGGGCCGTCGCGGTGATCTCGGGATGGCGATGGCCGAAGTTGACCGCCGAGTAGGCGGACAGACAATCCAGGTAGCGCCGGCCCTCCGCATCGGTGATCCAGGCGCCCTCGGCGCTGGCCGCCACCACGGGAAGCGGCGAATAGTTGTGCGCCGCATAGCGTTCGACCAGCTCGATCGCGGCCACGGTCCGGTCCGACGGGCGGGCGTCGAGGATCGTCATGGAAACACCTCCAATGTGCAGCACTTGACCGAACCGCCGCCCTTGAGCAGTTCGGAGAGATCGACACCGACTGGCTCGAAGCCGGCGGCACGCAGTTGCGCAGCGAAACCCGTTGCGGCGGAGGGAAGGACAACGTGCAGGCCGTCGGACACGACATTGAGGCCGAGCACGAACGCGTCCGCGCTCCCCACTACGATCGCATCGGGAAACAGCGCCTGCAGTTGGTCCTGAGCGGCGGGACTGAACGCCGGCGGGTGGAACGCGATCGTGTGGTCATCGAGCACGGCCAGCGCGGTGTCGAGGTGGTAGAAGCGCGGATCCACCAACTCGAGCGAGACGACCGGCACCCGCAGCGCCGCGGAGATTTCCGCGTGCGCACGCCGGTCGGTGCGAAAGCCGTAGCCCGCCAACACCGTTTCCCCGACCATCAGCAAGTCGCCCTGCCCCTCGTTGATATGACGGGTGGACACCGGCCGGTACCCGAGCGACGACATCCATTCGGTGTAGGCCCGCGATTCGCCGGCTCGTTCGGCGAATCGAAATTTTGCGACGATCGCGACGTCGCGCGCGATGAATCCGCCGTTGGCGGCGTACACCATGTCCGGCAGCCCGGGCACGGGCTCGATCACCTCCACCTGGTGACCCAGCCGTAGGTAGGCCGCGCGCAGGGTCTCCCATTGCGTCTGCGCGAGACCGACGTCGACGGCCGTGGCGATGTCCATCCACGGGTTGATCGCGTACTCGACCGCGAAGAACGCCGGCGGCGTCAACGCGTACCGGCGGGCACGGGGCGTGCGGGGGCGCCCGGCAGGGAGCGAGGCGGGCCCGGGCACCGCGAGGTATTGGTCCGTCATAAATCAACGGTATTTGCAGCTCGTAGGACAATCAAACGCTACTTATTGCGTGTCTATTCGTTGTTTATTGCGCTAGGATGCCTTCAGCATCGATTTATTGCGTCCGATCGAAAAAGGAGGGTGATGGAGCGCCTCGATGAGATCGACGCCCGCATCCTCACCGAACTGACCGAGCATGCGAGGGCCACGTTCGCCGAAATCGGCGAGAAGGTGAATCTGTCTGCGCCGGCAGTCAAGCGCCGCGTCGACCGGATGCTCGACAGTGGCGTCATCAAAGGCTTCACCACGGTCGTCGACCGCAATGCGCTCGGCTGGAATACCGAGGCCTACGTGCAGGTGTTCTGCCATGGCACGATCGCGCCAGACCGGTTGCGGGCGGCCTGGGTGGACATGCCGGAGGTGGTCAGCGCCGCGACGGTGACCGGCACGTCGGACGCGATCCTGCACGTGCTGGCTCGCGACATGCGTCACCTGGAGGCCGCCCTCGAACGCATCCGGTCGAGCGCGGACATCGAGCGCAGCGAAAGCATCGTGGTGTTGTCGAACCTCATCGACCGGATGCGAACCTGAGCCCAGGGCTGGCATCACGCTCCCTACCAAAAGGCCACTTTCAAATTTGCTATCACATGAGATATCACATTCGCGGATCATGTAATGCCCGCAAGATGGGGCTCGTGCGGCGCACGTGATTCAGCGACCGAATGCGGCCGCAACGAGGCGCTTCAGCCTCGACCGCCGTGCCGCTGGCGGTCGGCGAGATGCGTAGGGCCATGGTCGATTTCGCTCGGGCACCGAGTCGGCCCGCGCGTGTTTGAGCTGCGTCCGCAGGTGCTGACGCAGGGCGTGCAGTTCCGGGTCGGCCCAACGGTTGATCGCTTCGATCGGATCGGCGGTGAGGTCGTAGAGCTCCCACTGATCGTCGAGCGGTGAGGTCCGGTACGCCTCTCCCCCAAGCCCATTGGCCGCCAAGTGCCTCACCCCCGGTTCGGTCCACGTACTCGGGTCATCGAAGGTACGCACCAGCTTCCATAGATGGCCCGCGCCGCCGGTCGCCGTCGCCTCGTCGACGCCGACGACCAGCCCCTCGAAGTTGGAGGCGGTGTGGGCCGGGACCCGGATGCGCAGCGGCGCAGGCGGATTGACAGTGCGCTTCAGTTGGCGCGCCAATCCCGAGGCGCCGCTGTCCCCTTCGAGCATGTTGTCGCGGGTCATCAGGTAGACGGGGCGGGTCTCGTCGGCGGGGGCACCGTCCACGATGGGCATGAGGTTGCGGCCCGGCAGCTGGTGCACTTCCGAGAATGACTGGGCCAGCGTGGCTCCCACGTCCGCGACGTCGACGCCTGCCGCGGCCAGCAGCGTCGGGACCAGATCGACATGTGAGGTTGGCGCCGTGATTTGCCGTGGCCGCGTCGAGTGCTCGCCGACGCGCGCGATGACGAAGGGAACGCGGGTGGCCTCGTCGTAGAGGTTGAACCATTTCTGGTGCAGGCCCCCGTGGGCGCCCAGCAGGTCGCCGTGATCGGCCGTGCGCACCAACACCGCGTTGCCCGAACCGCCTTCGGTGACGGCACGCCGGACGCGGTCGATCGGTCCGTCCACCTCTGCATGCAGCCGGTAGTACAGGTCGCGGTACCGCTGCGCGTTGCGCTCGTAGGTTCGGTCGATGGCGGCCGCGGGGCCGTAGCCGGAGTAGTAGGCCTCGCGAAAGGCGATCTGCGCCGCCGGTTTCGTGGACAGGTCTTCGTCCGCGGTGGGCGCGGCGGGCACCGCGGGCGGATCAAGCGGCGACGGCTTGACCGGGCTCCGCCGCGACCAGGTCGGGAAGAGCACGATGTCGTGCGGATTGACGAAGCTGGCGACCAGGAGGAACGGACGCAAGGCGGCGGGATCGCCGTCGCGGCGACGGGCGTAGCGGTCGGCGAGCCACGCGACCACCCGGTCGGCGATCAGCGGGTCGCGGTGGACGCCCGCGTCGGCCAGCGCCGCGCCGTGCGGTTCCGGACCGACCCACCCGGAGAAACCGAACGGCCCCAACGGATCTGCCTGCAGGTAGCGCCGCACCGCGGCGTCATCGATGACACCGTTTTTGTCATTGGTGGCCAGTGGTCGACCGGTCGCCGGGTCGGTGAGATCGGCGTGCGAGATGTGCCACTTGCCGTCGTAGTGGGTGTCGTATCCGGCCGCGCGGAACCAGTTGCCCAGTGTGGGTACCTCGCCCCGGCGGAGCCAGCGCATGCGCGAATCGTCGGCGGTCTTGCCGATGCCATCGGTCTGGGTGACGCCGTGCAGGTCGGGGTAATGCCCGGTGAAAATGGTTGGGCGGCTTGGCACGCAGGCCAGCGAGCCGGTGTAGTGCCGCGTGAAACTGACGCCGTGATCGTCGAACCACTTGCGCCCGGTGAGCGTCCGGTCGCGCCAGGCGAGCACGTCGGGAGCCTCGTATGGCGGTATGGCGCGTTCCTCGTCCGTCATGATGACGATGACATCGGGGCGATCAGACACGAGCATGCTCCAATCGATTCGCAAGCCCCGCGAGCATCGTCTCGGACTGTCGCGCGAGAAAGCGGCACAGGACCCGTTCGGCCAGCTTTTGCGTTGCGTGAGGCCCGATTTCGACGGTGCTGGTGAGGGTCACCAACGTCGCGGGAGCGGACGCGCCGGCGGCCGGTTGTAGCGTCCAGCGGTTGGACACCCTGCGCAGGCGGGCGGGCAGACCTTCGATGTCGTAGCCGAGGGCGCGGGGTGGGTCGAACTCGGTGACGCGCTCGACGAGAGCGTCGCGCTTGACCTGCACTCGCCGGGCGGTGCCGACAGCGGCTCCGTCAGGTCCAGAAAACAAGATGCACGAGTGGTCGACGTTGTCGGCCCACGAGCTGATCGACCCGAAGTCCGCGAGTGTTTCCCAGATGTCACCGATGCGAGCCGCAATCGTGCGAGTCCGGTGAATGTCGGCCACCCGCTCACGCTACGCGAGGGACTAGGCCGTGTCTGTTAATTGTGGACGCGGTGGTAGGTGATGATGGCGGCCAGGGTGACGCCGCCGAGGTAGGTCAG
>NZ_LQPH01000156.1 GCF_002102255.1 Mycobacterium nebraskense | reverse complement strand
CTCTACCGGCCAGGACCACCCTGTCGGCAACCCACGTTCACATGTGTGCGAGGCCCCAGCCTCGTCATACCGTCTAATCTGCTGAACGCGCCTTAATGGCGTTGGCGGTGGCGGAGGGATTTGAACCCTCGGACGGTGTTAGCCGTCACACGCTTTCGAGGCGTGCTCCTTAGGCCGCTCGGACACGCCACCGCGGAGCAGCTTACCCAACCCTCGGCCCCTCACCCCAATCGCTGGCGCGCGAAGAACGCTTCCAGCGGCGCGGCGCACTCTTGGGCGAGCACGCCGCCGCGCACTTCCGGCCGATGGTTGAGCCGCCGATCGCGGACCACGTCCCACAGCGATCCGACCGCTCCCGTCTTGGGTTCCCACGCGCCGAACACCAGCCGGCCGACGCGGGCCAAGACCAGCGCGCCGGCGCACATGGTGCACGGTTCGACCGTGACTGCCAGTGTGGCGCCCTCCAGTCGCCAGCCGTCGCCTAGTGCACCGGCCGCCGCGCGCAGCGCCAGGATCTCGGCGTGCGCCGTGGGATCCCCCAGGGCTTCCCGAGCATTGACCGCGCGGGCCAGTTCGGTTCCATCGGCGCCGACGACCACCGCGCCGATGGGCACGTCGCGGGGACCCGCCGTCGCGGCGACCGACAACGCGGCACGGATCAGGTCTTCGTCAGGTATCACCGACCGAGCCTGATGGCGGCGAGCCGCAGCGCCCGGTCCCCCGCAAGCGCGGGTGCCCCCACCGCCGGCGCTTGGGATCACCGACCGATGCGGTCGATCACGGCCGACAGCTGGTCGGCAAAGCCCATTTCCCGGGCGATGCGGCCGAGCTGCTCGTCCGCGTACAGGTCGGCCTCGTCGAGGATGACGCCCAGCACCGCCTCGGGAAGCCCGATGTCGGACAGCAAACCAAGGTCGCCCTCCTCGAACGGGTCGGAATCCTCCAGGTCCTCGGGGTCGATGTCGGCATCCAGCTTGTCCAGCACTTCGGCGGCGATGTCGTAGTCCAGCGCGGCGGTGGCGTCCGACAGCAGCAGCCGGGTCCCCGACGGCGCGGGGCGCACGATCACGAAGAACTCATCATCCACGTCGAGCAGCCCGAACACGGCGCCGGCGCTGCGCAATTCCCGCAGTTCCGTCTCGGCTGCCTTGAGGCTCAGCAGTGATTTACGGGCCATTGGTGAACACCGCCACTGGCCCTCTTCGCGCACGACCGCGACGCCGAAACCGTCCGGCAGTTCGGCGGACAGGCCTTGGGCTGGGGCCCGTTGTGCTCCCATGGGCGCTTACGGTAGTCGCTGACCAGGACCCTGACCAGATGGAGCGCGCACGAACGCAGAGGCGCGCCGGCAGCCGGACGCACCGCCGCCGCCGGATTGTGCCAACCTTGGTCTGTGGCTAGCCCTGTTTCTGGAACACCGGTATGCGTGCTCGGGCTGGGGCTGATCGGGGGCTCGATAATGCGCGCCGCCACTGCGGCAGGCCGGGAAGTCTTCGGCTACAACCGGTCGGTGGAGGGCGCACAGGGAGCCACCGCCGACGGTTTCGACGCGACCACCGACCTGACCGCAACGCTGACCCGCGCGGCCGACACCGGCGCACTGATCGTCCTTGCGGTACCCATGCCGGCAATGGCCGGCATGCTCGCCCATGTCGGCGAACTGGCCCCGGCCTGCCCGTTGACCGACGTCACCAGCGTCAAACGGGCGGTGCTCGACGAAGTCGTCGCGGCCGGTCTGCAGGAGCATTTCGTCGGCGGCCACCCGATGACGGGCACCGCCCATTCGGGTTGGGCCGCCGGCCACCCCGGCCTGTTCACCAGGGCGCCGTGGGTGGTCAGCGTGGACGACCACGTCGACCCCCGGGTGTGGTCGATGGTGATGACGCTGGCGCTGGACTGCGGCGCGGTGGTGGTGCCGGCCAAGTCCGACGACCACGACGCCGCGGCGGCCGCCATCTCGCACCTGCCGCACCTGCTCGCCGAGGCGCTGGCGGTCATCGCCGGGGAAGTCCCGCTGGCCTTCGCGCTGGCCGCCGGATCGTTCCGCGACGGGACGCGGGTGGCGGCCACCGCCCCGGACCTGGTGCGGGCGATGTGTGAGAGCAACGCCTCCCAGCTGGTGCCGGCGGCCGACCGGGTCATCGAGCTACTGAGCCGAGCCCGCGAGTCGCTGGTCACGAACAATACGGTGGCCGAACTCGTCGAGGCCGGCCACGCCGCCCGCACGCGTTACGACAACTTCCCGCGTTCCGACATCTTCCACGTCGTCATCGGCGGCGAGAACTGGCGCGAGGAATTGGCCGCCGGCGGCCGGGCGGGCGCAGTGATCAGATCCGCTCTGCCAACCCTGGATAGTCGACGATGAATCCCTCTTCGTCGACACTGACGATGGTGTCGGCGACCGGCGAGCGCAGCTTGATGCCGTCGAGGCCGCCCGAGCTGGTGTAGCTCACGAGGTCCGGGGTGATGGACATGTCAGGCAGGTTGACGTAGACGACCGGCAACGTGACCGAGTCCGCCCGCTCGTGCAGGCCGAGCCGCCGGATGGGCAATGCGTTGAAGAAGGGGCTGAACACCACGTCGCAGTCGAGCGCGCCGTTGTACGCCGCGCGGTGCTCGCCCTGATGGTCGGTGACCAGCCACATGTTCTCTTCGTCACGGGCGATGGACACCACGCGTTCGCGTTCGGCCAGCGTGACGGTCATCCCGAGCCGCTTGGTGGCGCCGGTCTCGTCGGTCTGCAGGTCGTAGTACGCGCCGAACGCCGGGTTGGTAGCGGTGGCGGCCGCGACGATGCGGCCATTGGCCTTGATCCTCTTGCCGGACACCTGGATTCGTACCGATTCCATCCGCGATACGTCCTGTGCACGCCAGGTGAGCATCGCCTGCCACACGCGCCGAGTCGAATCAGAGGAATCTGCGTTCACTCATCTACCGTAAATCCTGCCCGCGAACCGTGGTGTACCTGCCCGGTGCTCGCGTCCGCCGACCACCCTGCGCGGCCGGCCGGTGCCCGGCACCGACGCCCACACCGTCAACGCCAATAGCCCGTCGAGCGCCAGCGCCAATGCAGCCACCATCAAGGCGCCGACCAGGGCAAGGTGAAACTCGCGCTCCTTGATGCCGTCGATCAGGTATCTGCCCAACCCACCCAGGCTGGCGTATGCCGCCACCGTCGCGGTGGCGACCACTTGCAGCGTCGCGCTGCGCAACCCGCCCAGGATCAACGGCAGCGCGTTTCGCGCCTCCACCCGCAGCACCTGGGCCTCCGTCATGCCCATCGCGCGGGCGGCGTCCACCACGGTCGGCTCGACGTTGGCGATTCCCGCGTAGGTGCCCGCCAGCAGCGCCGGGACACCCAGCAGCATCAGGGCGACCAGCGGCGGCCCCATGCCCAGCCCGAACAGCAGCGTCCCGAGCAGCAGCACGCCCAGCGTCGGCAATGCGCGCAACCCGTTGACCGCGCCCACCACCAGCAGCGTGCCGCGGCCGGTGTGCCCGATGATGAGCCCGGCGGGGATGGCGATCAGGGCCGAGGCGCCCACCGCGACGGCGGTGTACTCGAGATGCTCCAAGACGCGCGCCGCGAGCCCGACCGGCCCGGTCCAGTTGTCGGCGGTCAACAGGTAGGAGATGGCCCGCTGCACAAAATTCATCGCGCGCCACCCACGATCGGGGCCACCACCGACCGCCGGCGCGGCGCCCGCGCGGTGCGTTCCCACGGCGTGATGAGCCGGCCGCCCACCACGATCAGCGCGTCGATGACGATCGCCAGCAGGAAGAGCGCGATGATGCCGGCCAGGATCTGGTCACTCTTGTTTGTCTGGTAGCCCTCGGTGAACCAGGTGCCCAGGCCGCCGATCCCGATCACCGAGCCCACCGATACCATCGCGATGTTGGTGACGACCACCACCCGCAACCCGGCCACCAGCACTGGAATGGACAGCGGCAGTTCGACTTTCAGTATGCGGGTGATCGGCGGGTAGCCGACGGCGGTGGCGGCGTCGCGCACCTGGGCCGACACCGCGTCCAGCGCCTCGAGGACCGCGCGTACCAGCAGCGCCGCGGTGTAAGCCGTCAGCGCCACCATGACGTTCGCCTCGTCGAGGATGCGGGTCCCGATGATCATCGGTAGGACGACGAACAGCGCCAGCGACGGGATGGTGAACACGACGCTCGCGGTCGCCGTGGTCAGCCGGCGGGCAACCGGCGCGCGTTGCACCGCCGCGCCCAGCGGGACGGCGACCGCCAACCCGATCAGCACCGGCACCAGCGACAGCCGCAGATGGACGACGGTCAGCGCCCAGGCGTCGTCGAGGTGGGTGAGCAGGTAGTGCATCCGTCACTCCCGCCGTCGGGCTTCCGCCGCGGCCAGCACGTCGCCGGCCAGCACACCGCCGATGACCCTGCCGCCGTCGTCGACGGCGACGCCCACCCCCGACGGCGACGACAGCGCCGCGTCGAGCGCCTGGCTGAGATTCCCGCGGGGATGAAACAACGAGCCGACGCCGCTCATGCTGTCCGACAACGACGCACCGGCGCGATGCCGGCGCAGGCCTTCGGTGTCGATCCAGCCCAGTGGCGCGCCCGCACCGTCCACCACCACCGCCCAGCCGTCCGCCGGGCCGGCCTCGGGGAGGGCGTCCGCCGGGATGCGCCGCACGTCGTGCAGCGGCAAGCCGGCCGCGTCGATGAGCTGCAACCATCGGTAGCCGCGGCCCAGACCGATGAACCTCGCCACGAAATCGTTGGCCGGCCGCGACAGCAGCCGCGCGGGCTCGTCGTACTGCTGCAACGAGCCGGCCCTGAAGACCGCGACCTGGTCGGCGAGTTTGAGCGCCTCGTCGATGTCGTGGGTGACGAAGACGATCGTCTTGTGCAATTCGCTTTGCAGACGCAGGATTTCGTTCTGCAGGTCGAGGCGGACCACCGGGTCGACCGCCGAGAACGGTTCGTCCATCAACAAGATCGGTGGGTCGGCGGCCAGGGCGCGCGCCACGCCGACGCGTTGTTGCTCACCGCCGGACAGCTGCGCGGGGTAGCGGGTGGCGAGCTTGGTGTCCAACCCAACCCGTTCGAGCACCCCATAGGCGGCGGCGCGCGCCGCCCGACGGGACTGCCCTTTCAGCACCGGAACCGTTGCGACGTTGTCGATCACCCGCAGGTGCGGCATCAGGCCGGCATGCTGGATGACGTAGCCGATCCCGAGGCGCAGTCGCACCGGGTCGAGGGTGGACACGTCCACCCCGTCGACGGTGATGGTGCCGGACGTCGGCTCGATCATGCGATTGACCATGCGTAGCGCCGTGGTCTTGCCGCTGCCCGAGGAACCGACGAAGACGGTCAACTTCCCCTTCGGGATCGCCAGGCTCAGCCGGTCCACCGCGGTGGTCCCGTCGGCGAAGACCTTGCTGACTTCGTCGAAGACGATCATTGGCCGACCGGATGGTTGAAACCGTTGTCCCGCAACCAGTTCCGCGCAGCCTGGTCGGGATCGATGCCGGAGTTCCCCGTCACTGCGGCGTTGAGTCCGGCCACCCCGGGAGTGGTCAGCTTCGCCGACACGGCGTCCAGCACCTCCTTGAGCCGGTCCGACTTCTTCAGCGAATTCACCAGCGGCACAATGTTGCCGGCCAGGAAGTTGTGCTCCGGGTCTTCGAGCACCACCAGATGGTTCTGCGGGATCGCCGGCGACGTGGTGAAAACGTTTGCGGCGTTGACCCTCCCCTCCGACAGGGCGCGCACCGTGACCGCGCCGCCGCCGTCGTTGATGGCAACGAAGTTGCCCGGCCTGATGTCGAGTCCGTACTTCTGCCGCAGCCCCGGCAGGCCGGCCGGCCGGTTCGCGAACGCCGAGGGTGCCCCAAACCTCACGCCCGCCGAGTGCGCCGCGAGGTCGGCGATTGTCTTCAGTTTCCACGAATTAGCCGTCTCGCCGGTCACGGTCACGGTGTCGGTGTCGGTCGCCGGCGACGGCGTCAGGATCGCCAGGTCGCTCGGGAGCTTACGGTCGAGCTCCAACTCGACGGCGTCGAGCATGGTCACCGTCGACTCGGGCGCAATGTAGAGCAGCAGGTTGCCGATGTACTCCGGCACCAGGTCGATGGAGTGGTCTTTGAGCGCGGGGATATAGGTCTCCCGGCTGCCGATCCCCATCCGTCGGCCGACCTGGAAACCGTTGGCCTGCAACGCTTGTGCGTATATCTCGGCGATGATCTGTGACTCCGGGAAGTCCCCGGACCCCACGACGATGGATTTGGGGCTGCGGACCTCGGCGCCCAGCGGGTCGGAGCTGCTGCACGCCGCGAGAACACCGATCGCCGTGAGCCACACTGCCGCTTGGATGATCGCGCGGTGCGCGCGCGACGGCATCCTCATATCCCCGACACTAACGTCCAAACCGCCCGCGCGCCGCGACGAACAGGGCCGGTTGCGCGGTTTGGTTTCATTCTGTGCCGATTGGGACAAAGATGACGCTATGAGCAGCCACACCCCTGCCTCGCCCAGCCAGCCGCCCCCGAAGCCTCCCGCGGCGCCCAAGCCGGTCGCGGCACCCAGGGAACCAGCTATCGGGTTCACCCGTGCCGGTGCGCTGTGGTCGTCGCTGATCGCCGGCTTCCTGATTCTGATTCTGCTGCTGATCTTCATCACCCAGAACACGGCGCCGACGCCGTTTACGTTCTTGGGCTGGCACTGGAGCCTGCCGCTGGGTGTGGCCATCCTGCTGGCGGCGGTGGTCGGCGGCCTGATCACGGTCGCCGTCGGCACCGCGCGAATCCTGCAGCTGCGCCGGGCCGCCAAGAAGCACCACGCAGCGTCCGCCAAGGGCTAGCCGGGCAGCTTGGCCAGCTCGGCCAGCCCCCGGGAAATCAGCGGCGCCACAACCTCCGGCATGTGGTCGGAGTCCATCCCACGAGCCTGGTCCGACATCCGCCTGCGGAAGTCGATGCCGGCGGCGATGATGGCGAGCTTGAAGTAGGCCAGCGCCATGTAAAACTCCCAATGCGCCAACGGCAAACCGGCGACCAGCGAATACCGGTCGGCCAGCTCGTCGGCCGTCGGCAGCAGCGGTGACGTCCAGGCGGCCTGCGCATTGACGATCAAGTCCAGCGCGGGGTCGCGGTACACGCACATCAGGGCCGCGTCGGACAGCGGGTCACCGAGCGTGGACAGCTCCCAGTCGACGACGGCGCGCACCTTCGTCGGGTCGTCGGCGTCCAGGATGGTGTTGTCGATCCGGTAGTCGCCGTGCACGATCGACGTGCGGCTTTGCTGGGGAATGGCTTCCTGCAGACCGGAATGCAGGCGCTCGACGTCGGTGTCGCGGCGGTCGTCGGGCAGCCGCACCAATGCCCACTGCGAGCCCCACCGCCGCACCTGGCGCTCCAGGTAACCGCTGGGCTTGCCGAAATCGGCCAGACCCACGGCCTTGGGGTCGACGTTGTGCAGGTCGACGAGGACCCGGATCAGCGAGCCGACGCAGCCCTCGATGAGGGTGTGGCTGAAGGCTTCCAGCTGGGCGCGGCGGCGCACCACCTGGCCGGCCACGAACTCGACGATCTGGAACGGCGCGCCCAGCACCGAGTCGTCCTCGCACAGCGCGATCGCGCGCGCCACCGGAACGGGTGTGTCCCGCAGCGCGGCGACGACTCGATATTCGCGGGCCATGTCGTGCGCGGACGGGGTCAGCCCGTGCAGCGGCGGGCGCCGCACCAGCCAGCTGGTCGCGTCGTCGTAGACGCGGAACGTCAGATTGGAGCGGCCACCGGAAATGAAGTCCGCACGCAACTCACCGTCGCGTCCGATCCCGAGTGAACGCAGGTAGGAGTCCAGCGAGGCCAGGTCGAGCCCTTCGAGTTGGTCAGCTGAAGTCACCGGACTTGTTTACCACCGCCGGACGCCGACGTGGCTCACCACCTTTGGTTTCGGGGCAGCAGGTCCCACACGTGCTCGACGCCGTTGATCCCCGCCACCGTCGCCTGACCGGATCGCGAGAACAGCAGCCGGGTGACCGACGCGTAGTCGACGGGAAACGACAACAGCCGGGAAGTCCCCAGAATTTGGTGCAGCAGGACGTTGATCACCCCGCCGTGGCTGAACACCGCGACGGTGTCCTCGGGATCGACGGAGGCGACGAGGTCGTCGACCGCCGCGCGAACCCGGCCGAGGAACGCGTCCTCGTCGACCGCGCTGGGCAGGTGCCCTTGCGCCAGGCGCGCCCACTCGTCGGGCATTTCCTCGCGGATCTGCTCGACGGGGATGTACAGCGGAAGGTCGCGGTCATATTCCGCGAACCGGTCGTCGATCTCGACGGAGAGCTCCAGCGCCGCCGCGACCGGTTCGGCCGTCTGGATGGCGCGACGCTGGGGGCTGCTAACCACCCGGGAGATGGGAAACCGGTCCAGCGCCTTGGGCAGTCGCTCGATCTGTGCCAATCCCTCGTCCGACAGGTCCGGGTCGGAGCCCTCGCCGTGTTCGCTGCGCAGCGGCAGCGCATGCCGGACCAGAAGCAATTGCATGTGTCTGTTCCTGTCTGTGGTTCAGCGCGACGTGTTCATTCAAAGCATTCAGACTGGCCCCCGCAAAATAGGGCTCACGGGAAGGCCAACCTCGAGGAGGATGAATGACCGAGCCGAACATGGATTGGGATGCGGCGTACCGGCAGGAAACGCCGCCGCCGTGGAGCATCGGGCGGCCGCAGCCCGAGCTGGCGGTGCTGATCGACGAAGGCGAGATCCGCGGCGATGTGCTGGACGCCGGCTGCGGCCACGCCGCCCTGTCGCTGGCCCTCGCCGAGCGGGGCTACACGGTTGTCGGCCTGGACAGCAGCGCGACCGCGATCGAGGCCGCGGCCGTGACGGCCGCGGAGCGAGGGCTGACGACGGCGACTTTCGCGCAGGCCGACGTCACGAACTTCCGCGGCTATGACGGCCGCTTCTCCACCATCCTGGACAGCGGGCTGTTCCATGCGCTGCCGCTGGAGAAGCGCCAGGATTATCTGCGGTCGATCTTCAGGGCGGCCGCCCCGGGCGCGGCCCTGTACATCCTCGCGTTCGCCGCCGGGGCGCTGGGCGACGCCGATCACGGAGGCGCGCCGCGCGGCTTCGCCGAAACCGAGCTGCACGATGCCGTTTCAACGCTGTGGCGGGTCGACGATCTGCGCCCGGCGAAGGTTTATGGCAACGCGCCCGCATCCGCCGAGGGCCCGCTGGCGCACCTGGAACGCGACGACCAGGGCCACTTCATCGCACCCGGGTTTCTGCTCACCGCCCATAAGCCGGACTGAAAGGCCGCGCCCGGCTTGGAGAATGCTATTCTCCGCACAGAGAGTGGGGTGTGCGGATGACAACGACAGGTCAGGCCCAACCGGACGCGGGCGTTCTTGCTCGCTGGCTGGATGCGAACGATGCACCGGGAAAGGGTGAGGAACCGCGGCTGGAGCAGCTGAAGGGCGGCTCGCAGAACACGCTCTACCTGCTCGACCGCGGCGGCGAGCGGATGGTGCTGCGGATGCCCGGCGCCCGCGCCGACGCCGCGCGCATCGACGGCTTGCTGCGCGAAATCCGGCTGGTGCGAGCGCTGTCCGGCACCGACGTCCCGCACGCGGCGCTGATCGCCGCCGACGACACCGGCACCGTGCTCGGCATGCCGTTCTACGTCATGCAGGCCATCGACGGGTGGAGCCCGATGGACGGGGGCTGGCAGCCGCCGTTCGACACCGACCTCAACGCCCGGCGCGGGCTGGCCTTCCAACTCGTCGAGGGCGCGGCCAAGTTGGGCCGGGTGGACTGGCGGGCCCAAGGCCTCGACGGCTTCGGCCGCCCGGACGGATTCCACGAGCGGCAGGTCGACCGCTGGCTGACCTTCCTGGACGCCTACAAGGTGCGCGACCTGCCCGGCCTCGACGAGGCCGCGGACTGGCTGCGAAACAACCGGCCCGCGCATTACCGGCCGGGCATCATGCATGGCGACTACCAGTTCGCCAACGTGATGTTCGCGCACGGGGAACCGGCGCGACTGGCCGCGATCGTGGACTGGGAGATGACGACGGTCGGCGACCCGCTGCTGGATCTGGCGTGGTGCCTGCTGGGCTACGACGGCGAAGAGCCGCGCGCCGACGGGTTCTATCTGGACATGACCGGCATGCCCACCCGAAGCGAGCTGCTGCGACACTACGAGACCGTCAGCGGGCTTTCCACCGAGAACATCGACTACTACCTGGTGCTGGCCAATTGGAAGCTCGGCATCGTGCTGGAAAAGACCTACGCTGCGGGTGTGCGCACCGGAAAGGTCGACCCCAAGATCAAGGACGCCTTCGGGGCGATGATCCCGCAGCTGATCGCCACTGCCGCCGACCTCGCCCGGTCTCTGCCAAGCGCGGGTCGCTGAAATGGGTTACGCCGACCAGCTTTTCGATCTCACCGACCGGGTCATGCTGATCACCGGCGGCAGCCGCGGACTGGGGCGCGAGATGGCGTTCGGCGCCGCGCGCTGCGGCGCCGACGTGGTGATCGCCAGCCGCAACATGGACAACTGCGTGACCACGGCCAAGGAAATCGAGGCCGAAACCGGGCGCTCCGCCATGCCGTATCAGGTGCACGTCGGGCGCTGGGATCAGCTCGACGGGTTGGTCGAGGCGACCTATGACCGGTTCGGCAAGGTCGACACGCTGATCAACAACGCCGGCATGTCACCGCTGTACGACAAGCTGACCGACGTCACCGAGAAGCTGTTCGACGCGGTGGTCAACCTCAACCTCAAGGGCCCGTTCCGGTTGTCGGCCCTTGTCGGCGAGCGGATGGTGGCGGCCGGCCGCGGGTCCATCATCAACGTGAGCACGGCGGGGTCGCTGCGCCCGACGCCCGACATAATCCCCTACGCCGCCGCCAAGGCCGGGCTCAATGCCATGACCGAAGCCCTGGCGAAGGCGTTCGGACCGTCGGTGCGGGTCAACACGCTGATGGCCGGCCCGTTTCTGACCGACGTGAGCAAGGCCTGGAACCTCGAGGCGGCCCAGGGCAAGCCGTTCGGGCACCTGGCGCTGCAGCGCGCCGGAGATCCGGCAGAAATCGTCGGCGCTGCACTCTTTTTGGCGTCCGACGCCTCCAGTTTCACCACCGGCTCCATCTTGCGCGCCGACGGTGGGCTTCCCTAGCAGATAGGAGCATTCGAATGTCTTGGGACTTCTCCACCGAACCGGAATTTCAGCAGAAAGTCGACTGGGTTCGCGAGTTCGTGCGCCAAGAGGTGGAACCCCTCGAGGTGCTCTTCCCGGGGTGCGAGTTCCTGCCGCTGAACGAGCAGCGCCGGCGCATCGTCGATCCGCTCAAGCAGCAGGTCCGCGACCAAGGCTTGTGGGCGCCGCATCTGGGCCCGGAACTTGGCGGCCAGGGCTTCGGCGCGGTGAAGCTGACGTTGATCAACGAAATTCTTGGCCGCAGCCCGTGGGCGCCGATCGTGTTCGGCACGCAGGCGCCCGACACCGGCAATGCCGAGATCATCGCCCGCTTCGGAACGCAGGAGCAAAAGGACCGCTACCTCGCCGGGCTGCTGTCCGGGGAGATCTTCTCGTGTTTTTCGATGACGGAGCCGCAGGGCGGCGCCGATCCGCGGGTCTTCCGGACGCGCGCCTTCCGCGATGGCGACGACTGGGTGATCACCGGGCGAAAGTACTTCTCCTCCAACGCCTCCGTCGCCTCGTTCTTCATCGTCGTCGCGATCACCGACCCGGACGTGCCGGTCCACCGCGGCGCCTCGACGTTCCTGGTGCCGGCCGGAACCGATGGACTGACCATCGAAGCCACCCACCACCTGGTCGGCGCTCTACCGCACGAACCAGGGCATTCGCTGGTGCACTACGAGGGAGTCCGGGTGCCGGCCGACGGGCTGCTGGGCGAACCCGGCCATGGCTTCATGATTCTGCAGACCCGGCTGGCCGGCGGCCGACTGCATCACGCGATGCGGTCGATCGGAGTGGCCCAACGCGCGGTGGAGATGATGGCCCGCCGCGCGAAAAGCCGCTTCACGCAGGGTAGTTCGCTGGCCGACAAGCAACTGGTGCAGGCTTTCATCGCCGACTCCTACACCGAGCTGATGCCGTTCCGGCTGGCCGTGCTGCACGCGGCGTGGCTGATCGACACCGCCGGGGAGCACGCCGCCCGCGCCGAGATCGGCGCCTGCAAGATCCTCGCGTCCCAGGTGCTCAAATCCATTGGGCTGCGCGCGATCCAGGTGCATGGCGCGCTGGGCACCACCGACCAACTACCGCTGGTCAACGTGCTGCTCGGCGGGGTGGCGCTCGGTCTGGCCGACGGACCGACCGAAGCCCACAAGGTCAACCTGGCCCGGCTCCTGCTCAAACACTACGAGGCGGAAGACGCCGAGTGGCCCAGTGAACTGCTGGACATTCGACGGGAGGCCGCACGCACCAAGTACGGCGACCTCGTCGACCAGGTTCCGGCGCTGCCCGATTCGCCGTGAGCAGCAGGGTGACCGCGGCGGTCGAGCGGGCGCTCGACGACCGCCAGCGGGGGGCTACCGAAGAGGTCGAGCGCATCCTGGCCGCCGCTGTCCGCGTGATGGAACGGGTCGCGCCCGAACCGCCGCGCGTGAGCGACATCGTCGCCGAGGCCGGCTCGTCTAACAAGGCGTTCTACCGCTATTTCGCCGGCAAGGACGATCTCATCCTGGCCGTCATGGAGCGCGGGGTGGGCATCGTCGTGTCCTACCTCGAGCACCAGATGGCCAAGGAGCAAGACCCGCGCGACCAGGTGGCGCGCTGGATCGAGGGCACGCTGGCACAGGTGGCCGACCCGCACCTGATCAGCATGAGCCGCGCGGCCGCCGGGCAGATGTCGGCCGGCACGAATTGGCGGGCGGCGGATCAGGAGATGATGCGGCCATTGCGCGATCTGCTCGTCGAACCCGTTGCGGCCCTGGGCAGCAGCGACGTCGAGCGCGACGTCGAGACCGTATTCGGCTGCACCGCGGCGACCATGCGCCGCTACGTGGGATCGGCCGACCGGCCGAAGGCCGACGACATCGCACACCTGGTGGAATTCTGTCTACGCGGTTTGGGGGTCAGTTGATGCGCGCCGTGGTCTGCCGTTCCTATGGCACTCCGGAGGATCTGGTCCTCGAGGACGTCGACGAGCCCGTCCCGGCCGCCGGCCAGCTGCTGGTGCGGGTGCGCGCCGCCGCGGTCAATTTCCCCGACGTGCTGTTCATCGCCGGCAAGTACCAGGTCAAGATTCCGCCGCCGTTCATACCGGGCAACGAGGTCGCCGGCGAGGTGATCGCCGCCGGTGAAGGCGCGCCGTTCAAGCCAGGCCAGCGAGTATCCGGGACCACCTTCGGGGCATTCGCCGAACAGGCGCTGCTGGACGCGAGCCAGGCGGCGCTCATGCCCGACGACGCCGACTTCGCGTCGGCCGCGGCCTTCGGCGTGACCTACCGCACCGCATATCACGCGCTGCGCTCGACCGCGGCAGTGAGAGAAGGGGATTGGGTCGTCGTGCTGGGCGCCGCGGGCGGCGTCGGGCTGGCCGCGGTCGACCTGGCCGTCGCCATGAAGGCCCGGGTGCTGGCCGCGGCGTCGAGCCCGGAAAAGCTCGAGCTGTGTCGGCAACGCGGCGCCCAGGCGACCGTCGACTACGACCGCGAGGACTTGAAGTCGCGCATCCGCGAGCTCACCGGCGACGCCGCCCGGGTGGTCATCGACCCCGTCGGGGGGGCGTATGCGGAGCCGGCGTTGCGCGGCCTGGCGCGTGGCGGCACCTTCGTCACGCTGGGCTACGCCGCCGGAACGATACCGGCCATCCCGCTCAATCTCGTTCTGCTCAAGGACATCTGCGTGCGCGGCATGGAGATCCGCACCTTCATGACCGACCACCCCGACGAGGCCGCCCGCGACATGCGGGAGTTGTCGGAGATGTTCGCCTCCGGCACGATCCGGCCGTACATCGGGGCGCGATTCCCGCTGGCCGAAACCGCCGCCGCGTTGCGGCATGTGGCCGACCGGAAAGTGCTGGGCAAGGTCGTCATCGACGTATGACGCGGTGTGGCACCGAGATTGCCGCCATGGTCGTGAAATCCAGGCCCCAGACAGCCCTCTCGGCAATCTCGGTGTCACGGAGTGACGATGTTGAAACTCGGGTCCGGCTGATCCAGCACGCCCAGGAGGGCCCGCAGCGCCGCCTGGTCACCGGATATCTGTAGCCCGGGCGAGGCGAAGTCGCCGAGCGCCGCCGTCAGTAGCCGAGACTTGCTGTCCAGGTTGACCGTAACGGTTGCCGTCGCCGGTTCGGCGGCCGCCTTGCGGTACACGAGCACCCCATTACGCAGGGTGAGCCGATAGTTGGCGGCCAGATCGGCGAAGGCGAGGTCGATAGCAAGGTCGAGCTCCCAGCTGCGGGGGCCGTCGACCCGGATGGCGAGGCTGTCGAAGATCTGCTCCGGGGTCAGCTGGGTAAGCATAGTGGGCGAGGTGACCTGAGCCGCGGTGCCGAAGTTTCCGCCACGCAACTCGGTTGCGCCACTGAGGAAGAAGTTGCGCCAGGTCGCGTTCTCGGCGCCGTAGGCCAGCTGCTCGAGCGTGTCGGCGTACAGCGTGCGGGCGCCGGCATGCCCGTTGTCGGTGAAGATCGCATGATCCAGCAGAGTTGCCGCCCAACGGAAGTCACCGGCATCGAACGCCATGCGGGCCAGTTCGACAACACGGTCGATTCCACCCATCGCCTCGACGTAGCGCGGCGCGAGGGCCTCCGGCGGATGGGGCCACAACCGGGCCGGGTTGCCGTCGAACCACCCCATGTAGCGCTGGTAGATCGCCTTCACGTTGTGGCTGACCGACCCGTAATACCCGTGCGTGTGCCACGCGCGCTCGAGCGCCGGCGGCATCTGGAACATCTCCGCGATCTCGACCCCGGTGTAGCCCCGGTTGAGCAGCCGCAGCGTCTGGTCGTGCAGGTAGGCATACATGTCGCGCTGCAGCGACAGGAACTCGACGATGCTCTGCCGGCCCCACGTCGGCCAGTGGTGGGAGGCGAATACCACGTCGGCGCGGTCGGCGAAGGTGTCGATCGCCTCGGTGAGGTAGCCGGACCAGGCGTGCGGGTCGCGGACCAGGGCACCGCGCAGGGTCAGCAGGTTGTGCAGGTTGTGGGTGGCGTTCTCGGCCATGCACAGCGCGCGGAAATGCGGGAAGTAGAAATGCATTTCGGCGGGCGCCTCGGTGCCGGGCGCCATCTGGAACTCGATCTCCACGCCGTCGATGGTGTGCTTCTCGCCGGTCTCGCGGACGTCGACGGTGGGGACGATGATCGCCACCTCACCGGTAGACGGAGCCTGGCCCAGCCCGCAGCCCACCTGATCCCGGGGCCCGCGCGCCAGCAGGGTGCCGTACATGTAGGTCGCCCGGCGCGTCATGGCCGGACCGGCGTAGACGTTCTCCTGGACCGCGTGCTCGACGAAACCTTCCGGCGCCAGCACTGCCACCGCGCCGGCGTCAACGTCCGCCTGTGAGGTGACGCCCAGCACGCCGCCGAAGTGGTCGACATGGCTGTGGGTGTAGATCACGGCGACGACGCGGCGGTCGCCCCCGCGGTGGGCGCGATAGAGCGCCAGTGCCGCCGCCGCGACCTCGGTGGACACCAGCGGGTCGATGACGATGATGCCGGTGTCGGTCTCCACGAACGTGACGTTCGAGATGTCGAAGCCACGGACCTGGTAGATGCCCGGAACCACTTCGTAGAGGCCTTGTTTGGCGGCCAGAGTCGACTGCCGCCACAGGCTGGGGTGCACCGACGACGGCGCGGGACCTCCGAGAAAGGAGTAGGCGTCGTTGTCCCACACCACGCGTCCGTCGGCCGCCTTGATGACGCACGGGGACAGGGCGGCGATGAATCCACGATCGGCGTTGTGAAAGTCCGTGTCGTCATGGAATGGCAGCGCGTGCGTGCGATGCGCCGCCTCGATGACTGCGGTAGGGGGTTTGCGCTCCACGCCAATACATTGCCATTGATGCGCCATTCCGCGAATCGTTGCGGCGCATCTTGTCACGTGACCTACGAAGACAGAAACAATTACCCGGAACCCTAGATGTTCGGTCCAGTTAACCCGCATACTGCCCAGACGGCCTTCAATGCCGAGGGTCGCAACTTTCGGGCAAAGGAGAACACGTGAAGCGTGGACTGATGGTCGCGGTGGCTGGGGCAGCAATTCTGGCCGCCGGTATTTCCGGCTGTTCCAGCAATAAGTCGAGTTCAGGCGGTTCGGGTACCAGCTCCGCAGTGAACACCTCGGCGGGCGCTGCCAGCGGAACCAAGGTCCTCATCGACGGCAAGGACCAGAACGTGAGCGGCTCGGTCGTGTGCACGACCGCCGGCGGCAACGTCAACATCGCGATCGGTGGCGCAGCGACCGGGATCGCCGCCGTGCTCACCGACGCCAATCCGCCCCAGGTGAAGTCGGTCGGGCTGGGCAACGTCAACGGCGTGACGCTGGGCTACACCTCGGGGACCGGGCAGGGCAATGCCTCCGCCGAGAAGAACGGCAACAGCTACAAGATCACCGGGACGGCCACCGGGGTCGACATGGCCAACCCGATGCAACCGGTGAACAAGCCGTTCGAAATCGACGTCAATTGCTCTAGCTAGCTGAGGACGCGGGCGGTTGCCACCCGTTGAGTGGCAACCGCACCGTGAACTCGGTATGGCCGGGTGAGCTGTTCACCGTGATCGTCCCGTTGTGGGCCTTGACGACCGCAGACGCTATCGCCAGACCCAGACCGGTGCTGCCGCCCTTGCGGGACCGCGAGGTATCACCGCGGGCGAACCGCTCGAACACTTCGGACTGAAGCGCCGCCGGGATGCCGGGGCCGTTGTCGACGACCTGCAGCACGGAGTGTGCCGGCTCCGTGCTCAGTCGCGTGGTCACGACCGTGCCCGCGCCGGTGTGCAGGCGGGCGTTGGCGAGCAGGTTGGTCAGCACCTGGTGTAGCCGGGCCGCATCACCCGTGATGATCACGGGTTCCTCAGGCAGGTCGAGCTCCCACTGATGATCCGGTCCGGCGACATGCGCGTCGTTGACCGCGTCGACCGCCACCCGCGACAAATCGACCGGTTCGCGTTCCAGCGGCCGCCCGGAGTCCAGGCGGGCCAGCAGCAGCAGGTCCTCGACCAAGCGGGTCATCCGTTCCGTCTCGGAGGCCACCCGGCTCATCGCGTGCGCCACCGCCTCGCGGTCGTCACCCATGCGTTGGGTGAGTTCGGTGTAGCCGCGGATCGCGGCAAGGGGCGTTCGGAGTTCGTGACTGGCGTCCGCGACGAACTGGCGGACGCGGGTCTCGCTGGCCTGCCGGGCCGACAGCGCGGCCGCGATGTGGTCGAGCATCCGGTTGAGGGCCGACCCGAGTTGGCCGACCTCGGTGGAGGGGTTGGCGTCGGATTCGCGCACCCGGAGCGGCAGCTCGACCTCACCGCGATCCAGCGGCAAGTCGGCCACCCTGCTCGCGGTCTGCGCGACGCGGCGCAGCGGCGCCAGCGCCCGCCGGATGATCACGACCCCGGCGATCGTCGCGGCCGCCAACGCGATCACGGTGACGATCCCGAAGATGATCAGCATCCGGATCAGGGTGGCGTCGATGTTGGCCATCGAGAGGCCGGTGACGATGATGTCGTCGCCGTTGCGGCTCGGGGCGGCGATCACCCGGTATCGGCCAAGACCGTCCAGGTTCAGAGTGACCGGCGCGCGGCTGCCGGCGATCTGCTCCAGTTGGGTCTGGGCGGTGGGCGTCAGCGCGGCCCGGGCGCCGCTGCTGGTCAGGTAGCCGGCGTCAACCGTCTTGCCGTGATTGACGACCGCGGCCACCATGCCGGCCGGCTGCCCGGGAGCGTCCAGGAACCGCGGGCCGGGGCCCGGCCGCGGATAGTAGGAGTGCTCGTGCCGCCATCCCGGGTGGTTCGGTTCGGGGTACATCAGCGCCGAGCGGAAAGACGTGCCGGCGAGTTGCCCGTCGAGTTGCTTCACCAGGTGGTGGTTCAGCGCCAGTTCGGTCACCACGGTGATGCCCACGCACACGATGGCCAGCACGACGATCTGCCCGACCAGCAACCGCAGTCGCAGGGACCAGGCCCGCCGAGCGTCAGCGAGCCGGCTTGAGGACATAACCCGCGCCACGCAGTGTGTGGATCATGGGGTCGCGACCGTTGTCGATCTTCTTGCGAAGATAGGAGATGTAGAGCTCGACGATGTTAGACCGGCCGCCGAAGTCATAGCTCCACACCCGGTCGAGAATCTGGGCCTTGCTCAGTACCCGCTTGGAGTTGCGCATCATGAACCGCAGTAACTCAAACTCGGTGGAGGTCAACGCAATTGGCTCGCCACCCCGGGTCACCTCGTGGCTGTCCTCGTCGAGCACCAGGTCGCCGACCATCAGCTGCGCGCCGCTGTCCACCGTCGTCACTCCGGTGCGCCGCAGCAGGGCCCGCAGGCGCAGCACCACTTCTTCGATGCTGAACGGTTTGGTGACATAGTCGTCGCCGCCGGCAGTCAGCCCGGCGATGCGGTCTTCCACGGCATCCTTGGCCGTCAGCAGCAGCACCGGCAGCTGCGGGTTTTCTTCACGCAGCTTGTGCAGGACGTCGAGCCCGCTCATGTCGGGCAGCATCACGTCGAGGACGACCACGTCGGGGCGTTGGGCGCGGGCGGCGGCGACGGCCGATGCCCCGTCGCTGGCGGTGGCGATATTCCAGCCCTCGTACCGCAGCGCCATCGACACCATTTCGGCCAAGACGGACTCATCGTCCACGACCAACACGTTGATCGGATTCCCGTCGGCACGACACATGACAACCCGCTCGACTGAGGCCCGGGGCTGTGTCACAGGTTCCAGTATGCGCACCGTGCTGAGCCGCCGCTATGGCCTACCTTTGCGTGCCCTGTGAACGGGATCGCGCGACTGCCGGGCAGTCGCGCGATCCCGTTTTCCCGGCGAAGTGGTTAATACCAGTAGCGCCGGCCGGCGACTGGGCGGCCGATGGAGCCCATAATCCACAACACGGCGCCGATGACGAGCACGACGACGCCGATCTCCCACAGCAATGGGACGCTGAATACAAACCCGAGAATAAGCAGGACTACACCTAGGACAATCATGACGACTCCTTTATGTGAGGGGCACTAGGACACCGGGCATTGAACTGGGCTGCGGAACATGGCAGTCCTTGACTTTCGGGTTGACGCCCCCGTAATTCAAAGGCCCCGCGATGACGGTCAACGCGATGTTTCCCGCTGTGACACAACTGGTTGAGTCACCCTTGAAGTAATCGCGTTGCCATGCCGCAAACACCCCGATGAGCAGCCACACCAGGGCAATCGTGCCGATGATTCCGCTGCCACGCATGGTGACCTCCAATGTGGTCGAGAAAAATTTCTCGTGGACTTTAGTTACCCGTTCGACTTGTGTCTAAACATTTGCTGCGGGTGAATTCGGCAGTGCGCCAGCGGAGCCCGGCGGGCCTAGGTGTGGTCGGCGAGCCATGCGGCGGCCCGCCTCCTCGAGGCCCGGGACAGCCACGCGTCTTGAATCATCTCGCTGAGTTCCGTCCTGCCGATTTCGGCCAGCCGACTGGCCCGCACCAGCACCGAAGGATGCCCGTCGAAATGGTCGGTGGTGAAAAACGGCGCAGCGGGATCCTGAGTCAACGCCAATTTGTCGCTCTCCGACTCCACCCAGAGCATGATCACGTCCGGATACCGTTCACCGGTGTCCGGATCGGTCGCATCGGGCTGAGGGGTGCGAAAGAACACGAACGACTTCCCGCCCACCTGGTAAATGGGGTTGCCCTTCGGACCTTCCAGGCGCTGCACGTGCGGCATCGACGCGGCGATCTCGTGCACGTCGCTCACCCGCGCAGGTCGATCAGCCACAACCGCGAGGGTAGCGGCGTTGCGGCAAAAGGACGTTCAACGGTCGACCCGCACCGAGCCGCCGGCGGTCGTGTTGACGCGCCCTAGCGACGCCGCTGCGCGGACACGTACAACGTGGGCGGCATCGCGTGCCCCGCGTCCTGCGGAACGCTGCGACCGTAACGGGCCATCAACTCGGAAAACGTCGCCGTGGCGACATCCCAGCCGTACTCCCGCAGCCAACCGTCGACAGGAGTGCGCTCCTCGGGGTACCAGAGGTCGTCGAAGTCGGTGATCTCGGAGTCGACCAGCTTGGCGGCCGCGGCCCGCATACGCTGCATATCCTCGCGCTGGCGCCGGACGAGCTCGGGATCGGTGAATCCCGCGCCCGGCACGTTCGAAGCCAGCCAGCTCCCGTCGGCGCTGAGCGAATGGATGCGCTCGAACAAAAGGTCCTGGGCCTGCGCCGGCAGGTAACGCACCAAGCCCTCGGCCGACCAGGCGGCCGGCCTGGACGCGTCAAATCCGGCTTCCTGCAACGCCTTCGGCCAATCCTGCCGCAGATCGATCGGCACGTTCACCAGTCGCGCCTTTGGCTGCGCGCCGTGTTCGCGGAGCGTGTTGGTCTTGAAGTCCAGGACTTTGGGCTGGTCCAGCTCGTAGACGACCGTGCCGTCGGGCCATGGCAGCCGCCACGTGCGTGCGTCCAAGCCGGCGGCCAGGATCACCACTTGCCGAACGCCAGAGTCGGCCGCGCCAAGGAAAAACTCGTCGAAAAACGCTGTCCGCGTGGCCATGAAGTCGATCATCAGCTGGATGCGCGACCGCACGTCGGGCTCCAGTTCCACCGCCTTGGCCAGCAACCCGGGATCGGCGTAGATGCTCCACACCCCCTCACCCGCCGCGTTCACGAAGACGCGCGCGAACGGGTCGTTGATGAGCGGGTCGGCGCTCTCGGTCTCGGCAGCCCGCGCCGCCGCGACACCCAGCGCGGTGGCTCCCACACTTTGGGTGATGTCCCAGGAATCGTTGTCTGTACGCGGCATCGCCAGTTCCCCTCCAGGCCCGAGAGTCAGTTAGTTCCGCACACTATTGTTCCAGCCTCCGCCACCCGAAGCCCCTTCCCGGCGGTGGCCTACGCTTTTTCCCAGACGGCCCACAGGTTGCAGAGGAGCAGCTGGCATGACGCGTACGCCGCACGAAGTGTTCGCCCTGATCGGCGAGGGCTGAACGTGGATGCCGTGAATCTCGACGCCGTCGCGGCGTGGATGTCCGAGCGGGGACTTGGCGAGGGCCCGCTGGAGGAGGTCTCCGCCGTCACCGGGGGAACGCAGAACGTCATGCTTCGGTTCACCCGGGCCGGACGGCCCTACGTGCTGCGACGCGGGCCGCGGCACCTGCGTCCGCGGAGCAACAGCGTGATCCTGCGGGAAACTAAAGTTCTTGCGGCGCTGTCTGATTCGGACGTGCCACACCCCCACCTGATCGCCGCATGCGACGACCCGAGTGTGCTCGGCGACGCGGTCTTCTACCTGATGGACCCGGTCGACGGGTTCAACGCCGGGGAAGGGCTGCTGCCGTTGCACGCGGGCGATCCCACCGTGCGGCACGGCATGGGCCTCTCGATGGCCGATGCGCTGGCGAAGCTGGGCGCCGTCGACCACGTCGCGGTCGGTCTCGCCGACTTCGGCAAGCCGGAGGGCTTCCTGGAGCGCCAGGTGCCGCGCTGGCTTTCGGAGCTGGACTCCTACAACGAGTACGACGGCTACCCCGGGCCGCAGATCCCCGGCATCGAGGAGGTGTCGGCCTGGCTGGAACGCCACCGGCCGGCAACGTGGACGCCCGGGATCATGCACGGCGACTACCACGCCGCCAACGTGATGTTCTCTCGAACCGGGCCGGACGTGGTCGCGATCGTCGACTGGGAGATGTGCACGATCGGCGACCCGCTGCTGGACCTGGGCTGGCTGCTGGCCACCTGGCGCCAGCCCGACGGTTCCACCGTGTTCAGCCACGCCCTGGGCGGCCAGGACGGACTGGCCAGCACCGACGAGCTTTTCCAGCGCTACGCCGCCAACACCACCCGCGACTTGTCGCATATCACCTGGTACACCGTGCTGGCCTGCTTCAAGCTGGGCATCGTGATCGAGGGAACGCTCGCCCGGGCCTGCGCGGGCAAGGCCGAAAAAGAGGTCGGCGACCAATTGCACGCGGCCACGGTGCACCTGTTCGAGCGCGCGCTGGGCCTGATCGAGAACGCGGGCTGATCCACTGACATCTCCCTTCGTGCCGCCGTATCCCGAGGAACCCGACTACTACTCCGAGCCCACCCAGGCCGCAGGGTATGGCGGGTATTACGACGAGTCGGCGCCTGAGCCGGAGCCGCCGACTCCCTGGTACCGCCGTCCGGCGGCGTTGATAGCGGCCGGCGCGGTCGGGGCGATCGTGCTCGCTGCGCTGGTCTTCGCGGTGGTCAAGCTTGCGACCGGATCGCCCGCTCATAGCCCGGCAGCGACGACCACCACCACCACCACCACCACCACCACCACCACGACCACCACTCCGGCCACGACGGTGACCACCACCACGACGGAGTCACCTCGGTACCACGGCGGGGGCGGCGGCGGTGGGGCGCCGACCGAGACGGTCACCGAGACGGCCCCGCCGCCGAGCACCGACACGCCCACCACGACGGAGCCGCCGAGCACCGTCACGGTATCGCCGAGCACCGAGACCAGCACCGTTACGCAAACCGTGACCGTGCCGCCGCGCCGCGGGCCATTCGGAGGGCCGTTCGGCGGCCGCTAGCGGTCAGCCTTTGCCGACGCATACGGGTGGCAGAAGTGCCGAATCATGTTGGCTGGAGCGGGTTTTCATCGGAGTTTACTCGGCGGTACTGCGCAGCCAGCAGGACCAGCGCCATGCGGGTACGCATGAGATCCAATTGATCCGGGATATCGGACAAGGCCGGCGCGAAGGGCCGGTGAGAATGCGCGCCCGAAGGGATTCGAACCCCTAACCTTCTGATCCGTAGTCAGATGCTCTATCCGTTGAGCTACGGGCGCCCGTGTTCAGTTGTCTTGCATGGTGGTCCGCTAGAGGACCCAGCGGAGGCGAGAGGATTTGAACCTCCGGTCCCCTTTGAGGGGGACAACTCATTAGCAGTGAGCCCCATTCGGCCGCTCTGGCACGCCTCCCTTGGACTGTTTGAGGGTACCCGACCCTTTCCCGGTCTCGCCGAACCGGCCATAGCGTACACATCTGCGACATAAACTGTCGAAGTGACCGCTCGCTTGCGTCCCGAACTGGCCGGACTGCCAGTCTATGTGCCCGGCAAGAACGTGCCGGGCTCGATCAAACTGGCCAGTAACGAGACGGTGCACGGGCCGCTGCCCAGCGTGCATGCGGCGATCGAGCGCGCCGTTGCCGTCGTCAACCGCTACCCGGACAACGCCAGCGTCGACCTCAAGGCGGCATTGGCCATGCACCTGGGCTCCAACGTCGCCCCCGAGCAGATTGCCGTCGGCAGCGGTTCGGTCACCTTGTGCCAGCAGCTGGTGCAGATCACCGCCTCCGCCGGCGACGAGGTGATGATGGGCTGGCGCAGCTTCGAGTGCTACCTGCCCATCGTGCAGGTGTCCGGCGCGACCGCGGTCAAAGTGCCGTTGACCGACCACACGCACGACCTCGACGCCATGCTCGCCGCGATCACCGACCGCACCCGGCTGATCTTCGTCTGCAACCCGAACAATCCAACGTCGACGGTGGTCGATCCCGACGCCCTGGCCCGTTTCATCGAGGCCGTACCACCGCACATCCTGATCGCCATTGACGAGGCCTACGTCGAATACATCCGCGACGGCATGCTGCCCAACAGCTTGGAGTTGGCGCTATCCCGCAGCAACGTCGTTGTGCTGCGGACCTTTTCGAAGGCTTACGGGCTGGCCGGCCTGCGCGTCGGCTATGCGATCGGCCACCCCGATCTGATCACCGCGCTGGACAAGGTCGTCATGCCGTTCGCCGTGACGAACGTCGCCCAGGCGGCCGCCATCGCGTCGCTGGAGGCGTCCGACGAACTGATGGCCCGCACCGACGCCCTGGTCGCCGAGCGCACCCGCGTCAGCGCCGGGTTGCACGACGCCGGGTTCACCCTGCCGCCGTCGCAGGCCAACTTCGTCTGGCTGCCGCTGGGTGCCCGTACGACGGACTTCACCGAGCAGGCCGCCGACGCGCGTCTGGTGGTGCGACCGTTCGCAGGCGAGGGGGTGCGCGTCACCATCGGCGCGGTGGAGGAGAATGACGCCCTGTTGCACTTCGCCCGCGACTGGATTTCCCGCACCGACCCGTAAGGAGTAGTCCGTTGGACTTGGCGCGCAAACTGTTCACCGAGTTCAAGGAGCGCGGCGGCGACATCCCCGACACCGAGCTCGACGACTTCTGGGCCAGTCTTGAGCCCGCGACAATCGAGGAGATGCTGGGCGAGTGGAAGGGCGGCGAGTTCCGCACCGGCCACCGGATGAACGGCCAGCTGGAAAAGGCCGGCTGGTTCGGCAAGACCTTCAATTCGGCCCGCGACGTGCAGCCGCTGGTCTGCCTCGACGCCGACGGCAACAAGTTCTCGAACAAGGAAATGGGCAAGGGCGAGGCCAGCCTGTGGCTCGAAGAGTTCCGCGGGGAGGTCATCGCGACGATGGTCTACGACGGCCAGCCCGTGCACGACCACTTCAAGAAGATCGACGACGACGCCGTGATGGGCATCATGAACGGCAAGGGCGTTCGGGATAACGGCCGGTACTACTACTTCTACCTCGAGCGGGTGTAGCGGCTCAGGGTTCGAGCTACCGGGCCGGGTTGCGGCCGGTAAACGCGACCAATTGGTCGAGCGCGCCGGCATCTTCGGGCAGGTCCACCGGGTCGTCGAACCCGGCGCCGCCGCGCAGTTCCGGCCTGATGATGTGGCGGGCCAGCCCCAGCACGTATTCGGACAGCGGTTCGGGCGCGTTTATCTCATGTCCCACCGCGGCGGCGTAATCCCAAGCGTGGACCAGGAATTCGATCGACAGGACGGCGCACGCGCTCTTGGCGGGCATCTCGCCCTTGCCGAACGGCACGGACCCGTCCAGGCCGTGGCGATGCCAGGCATCCAGCGCGGGCCTGGCCGCGGCGACCACCTGCCGTTCCACCGAATCACCTTGGTCGGGCTCCGGAATCTCCGCGCCCACCATGCCGCCCAGCGCCGTGATCGAGCCGAGCAGATGATCGGTCAGTTGCGCCACGTCGAACTCCGCGCACGGCGTTTGCCGGGACAGGTCGTCGGCCGCGATCGTGTGCAGCACCCGCTGCAACACCCCGAGCGTGTCTTCGGCGCTGTGCAGTTCATCGGTGGGCGGGGAGTGTGGGCCGGGCCGCAAATCAGGAGCCATATTTGCCACGCTACGGTCTCGATATGGCGCAAGCATACGAATCCGTCACGGTCGAAACGAAAGATCACGTCGCACAGGTGACGCTGATCGGGCCGGGCAAGGGCAACGCGATGGGCCCGGCGTTCTGGTCGGAGATGCCGGAGGTGTTCGCGGCGCTGGACGCCGACCCCGAGGTCCGGGCCATCGTGATCACCGGTTCGGGCAAGAACTTCAGCTACGGCCTGGACGTGCCCGCGATGGGCGGCTCCTTCACCCCACTGCTGTCCGGTGACGCGCTGGCCGGCCCGCGCGCCGTGTTCCACCGCGAGGTCAAACGCATGCAGGGCGCCATCACCGCGGTCGCCGACTGCCGCACCCCGACCATCGCGTCGGTGCACGGCTGGTGCATCGGCGGCGGCGTCGACCTGATCTCCGCGGTCGACATCCGTTACGCCAGCGCCGACGCCAAATTCTCGGTGCGCGAGGTCAAACTGGCCATCGTCGCCGACGTCGGCAGCCTGGCCCGCCTGCCGATGATCCTCAACGACGGACACCTGCGGGAACTGGCGCTGACCGGGAAGGACATCGACGCCGCCCGGGCCGAGAAGATCGGTCTGGTCAACGACGTGTACGGCGACGCCGAGGCCGCGCTTGCCGCGGCGCACGCCACCGCGGCCGAGATCGCCGCCAACCCGCCGCTGACCGTCCACGGCGTCAAGGACGTTCTCGACCAGCAGCGCATCGCCGCCGTATCGGAGAGCCTGCGCTACGTCGCCGCCTGGAACGCCGCCTTCCTGCCCTCGAAGGACCTGACCGAGGGCATCGCGGCGACATTCGAGAAGCGCCCGCCGCAGTTCACCGGGGAGTGATCCGGCGCCACGTACCCTCGCTGAGGTGACACCAGACGGCAAGATCCGCCTCCCGGCCGACCTGGACGCCGTGACGGCGATCGGCGACGAAGACCATTCCGAGATCGACAGCGCCGCCGTCGACCGGATCTGGGCGGCCGCGCGGCACTGGTACCGGGCGGGCTTCCACCCCGCCATCCAGCTGTGCATCCGTCAGCACGGGCGCGTGGTGCTCAACCGCGCGATCGGCCACGGCTGGGGCAACGCCCCCAGTGACCCGCCCGACGCCGAGAAGATCCCCGTCACACCCGACACGCCGTTCTGCGTGTATTCGGCGGCCAAGGGGATGGCGGCGACCGTGATGCACATGCTCGTCGAGCGCGGCGTCTTCGCACTCGACGACCGCGTCTGCGACTACATCCCCACCTTCACCAGTCACGGCAAGCATCGGATCACCATCCGGCACGTGATGACCCACAGCGCCGGGCTGCCCTTCCCGACCGGGGCCAAGCCGGACATCAAACGCGCGGACGACCACGAATACGCGCAGCAGAAGCTCGGCGAATTGCGCCCGCTCTACCGCCCTGGGCTGTTCCACATGTACCACGCGCTGACCTGGGGTCCGCTGGTACGCGAGATCGTTTACGCGGCCACGGGCAAGGAGATTCGGGAGATACTGGCCGCCGAGATCCTCGACCCGCTCGGCTTCCGGTGGACCAACTTCGGTGTCGCCAAAGAGGACCTGCACTTGGTCGCGCCCAGCCACGCGACTGGGCGCCCACTGCCGCCGGTGGTCGCGCAGATCTTCCGCAAGGCGATCGGTGGAACCGTGCACGAGATGATCCCGATCACCAACACCCCGTTGTTTCTCACCACCATCATCCCGTCGTCCAACACGATTTCGACCGCACAGGAGATGTCACGGTTCGCCGAAATCTGGCGTCGCGGTGGCAATCTCGACGGCGTGCGGGTGATAAGCCCGGAGACGATGTACGGCGCGATCAAGGAATGCCGGCGATTGAGACCGGATTTCGCGGTCGGGCTGCAACCGGCCCGGTGGGGCACCGGCTTCATCCTCGGAACGGATCGGTGGGGGCCGTTCGGACGTAACGCGCCCAACGCTTTCGGCAATCTCGGCCTGGTCAACATCGCGATCTGGGCCGACCCGGCGCGGGGTCTGGCGGCCGGCGTGGTCAGCAGCGGCAAACCCGGGCGGGATCCGGAGGCCAAGCGCTACACCGCCCTGATGGACACGATCGCCGCCGAGATCCCCACCGATTGATACCGGCCTCGGGCGGGAAACATGCGGCTCCAAGCGACGGTTGAAGGTCATCGACCATGCTCGGTTCACCGCCGAGGTGGGCCTGCAATCCGGGCGGGCCGTCGAGGGACTCGACGCGGTCTGCTCGGCGCTGCGCCAAGGCGCGGTCGCCCCCAACGAGAACGTGCTGTCGGAGCAGGGCGCGGCTGCCGCCAAGACGCTGCACCAGCCCGTCGGCTGACACTTGCGGTGGCGGAGGGATTTGAACCCCCGGACGGTGTTAGCCGTCTCTCGCTTTCAAGGCGAGTGCATTAGGCCGCTCTGCCACGCCACCGCTGATAAGGGTAACGGGGGCTAGTAACGTCGCCGTCATGCGCGCGATTGTCGCCGAATCCTCCGATCAACTGTCCTGGCAAGAGGTGCCCGACGTCGGCGCCGGAGCCGGCGAGGTACTCATCAAGGTCGCCGCGGCAGGCGTGAACCGTGCCGATGTGCTGCAGGCCGCCGGTAAATATCCGCCGCCGCCGGGCGCCAGCGAAATCATCGGCATGGAGGTGTCCGGTGTCGTCGCCGAGGTCGGCTCCGGCGTAACGGATTGGTCAGTGGGACAAGAGGTTTGCGCGCTGCTGGCCGGTGGCGGTTACGCCGAGTACGTCGCCGTTCCCGCCGGCCAGGTGATGCCGATTCCCGACGGTGCCGACCTCGTCGACGCTGCCGGGTTGCCGGAAGTGGCCTGCACGGTGTGGTCCAACCTGGTGCTGACCGCCCACCTGGGCAAGGGCCAGCTGCTGCTGGTGCACGGCGGCGGCAGCGGCATCGGAACCCACGCGATCCAGGTCGCCCGGGCGCTGGGCGCTCGGGTGGCCGTCACGGCCGGGTCGGCGGAGAAGCTGACCTTCTGCCGCGAGCTGGGCGCCGAGATCACCATCAATTACCGCGACGAGGACTTCGTCGCGCGGCTGCGCGACGAAACGGGCGGCGCCATGGGCGCCAATGTGATCCTCGACATCATGGGCGCGGCCTACCTGGACCGCAATATCGACGCCCTGGCGACCGACGGGCAGCTCGTGATCATCGGCATGCAAGGCGGCATCACGGGCGAGCTCAATATCGGCAAGCTACTCATGAAGCGCGCTCGGGTCATCGGCACCACGCTGCGTGCCCGCCCGGTCACCGGGCCGAACAGCAAGACGGAGATCGTGCAGGCGGTGATCGGGTCGGTGTGGCCGATGATCGCCGAGGGCCGCGTCCGCCCGATTATCGGCGCCCGCATGCCCATCCAGCAGGCCGGTGAGGCCCATCAGCAGCTGACGTCGGGCAAGGTGACCGGAAAAATCGTGCTGACGGTCTGACGGAATTCGCGAGCGTAGCGGGGCTGCGATTTCCGGGCTGGATTTTCGCCGTGAGGTTACGCTCGCGGACCCGGCTCAGCCGAGAGACGCCAGCGCGCGCACCAACTGGTCGACCTCGGCCGTCGTCGAGTAATGCGCCAGCCCGATGGTCACCGCGCCGCCGATGTCGTTGACGCCCAGGACGTCGAGCGCGCGGGAATTCTCGTTGGTGACGGCCAGGATCCCGTTGTCCGCCAGCCGCTGTACCACCCGCTCGGCGGGCACGCCGTTGAGGGCGAAGCTGACCACGGGTATCCGCACCTCCGGACGGCCGATCACCATGACCAACGGCAACGAACGCAACGACACCATCAGGTAGTCGAAGATCCGGTTCAGATACGAACTGGCCGATTGCATCGACACGGACAGGCGTTCGCGGCGGCCGCCGCGGGCGGACTCGTCGAGCGCCGCCAGATACTCGATGCTCGCGACCACCCCAGCCAGCAGACCGAACTGGTGCGCGCCGATCTCGAGACGCGCCGCGCCGGTCGCCTTGGGGTCCGTCGAGATGGAGCCGAAGGAATTGACCAGCGCCGGATCGCGGAACACCACCGCGCCGATCGGCGGGCCGCCCCACGCCAGAGCGTTCACCGCCACCACGTCGGCGTCGGTTTCCTTCACGTCGAGCAACCGATAGGGCGCCGCTGCAGAATGGTCGACCACCACCAGCCCGCCGACGTCGTGCACCAGCTTGGTCATCGCCCGCAGGTCGGTGACCGTGCCCAGCGCCGCGGACGCGGAGGCGACGGCCACCAGCCTGGTCGACTTTCCGATCAAGCCCTCCCACTGCCACGTCGGCAGCTCGCCGGTCTCGATGTCGATCTCGGCCCACTTCACCTTGGCGCCGTAGCGGTGCGCCGCCCGCAGCCACGGGGCGATGTTCGCTTCGTCATCCAGGCGGCTGACGATCACCTCGTAGCCCAGTCCGGCGCGTGAGGATGACGCCTCGGCCAGCGCCGACAACAGGATCGCGCGGTCGGCCCCGAGCACCACGCCCGCCGGGTCCACGTTGAAAAGGTCGGCCACCGCCGCTCGCGCCGCCTCCAAAACTGCGGCGCTGCGCTGCGCGGACGGGTGCGCACCCACCGTGGTGGCGCTGGATCGACGGAAGGCCGTCGAAACGGTGGTCGCGACGGAATCCGGGATCAGCATCCCCGCCGGCGCGTCGAAGTGCACCCACCCGTCACCCAGGGACGGATGCAGTCCGCGCACCCGGGCGACGTCGTAAGCCATGGCAGCCACCTTAGAGCTTGCGCATTTCCGCGAAACCGTGACGGTAGCGGGTGCCCGGAAACGCTCGAGCCGTTCCACCCAGCCGGTGGCTTCCCGAGGCAGGACACCCGGCCAGCCATACTAGTCGAGTGGGCCTCTGGTTCGGAACGCTGATCGCATTGTTTTTGCTGATAGCGCCCGGAGCGACCATTGCGCGGATCAGTCAGTTGAGTTGGCCCATCGCCGTCGCGGTCGGCCCGGCGCTGACCTACGGTGCGGTCGCGCTGGCGATCATCCCGTTCGGTGCGGTCGGAATCCCTTGGAACGGCTGGACCGCGCTGGCGACGCTGGTCGTGGTGTGCCTGGTGATGACGGTTCTGCAGCTGCTCGTCCGCCGGTACCGCGACGCCGAGGCCGAAGCCCGGGGGATCGGCCGCTGGCCGGCGGTCACGGTGGCCGCCGGGATCCTGCTCGGGTCGCTGCTGATCATGTGGGCGGCCCACCGCGGTCTGGCCGCCCATTGGCAGACCATCCCCAGCACCTGGGACGCCGTCTGGCACGCCAACGAAGTCCGGTTCATCCTCGACACCGGACAGGCGTCATCCACGCACATGGGCGAGCTGCGCAACGTCGAAACGCACCAGACCCTGTACTACCCGTCGGTGTTCCACGCGCTGACAGCGGTGTTCTGTCAGCTCACCGGGGCGGCGCCCACCACCGGCTACACCCTGAGCTCGGTGGCGGCCTCGGTCTGGCTGTTCCCCACCAGCGCGGCGATGCTGACCTGGCGGCTGCTGCGCCCCCACTGGTGCGAATGGCGCACCGCCGGCGCGGCCGCCACCGCCGCCGCACTGTCGGTGTCGTTCACCGCCCTGCCCTACGTCGAGTTCGGCGTCGCCGCGATGCCGAATCTGGCGGCCTACGGCGTCGCCGTCCCGACGTTCGTGTTGATCACCTCGACGCTGCGGCACCGCGACCGCATCCCGGTGGCGGTGCTGGCCTTCGTAGGGCTGATGTCGGTACACCTGACCGGCGGGTTCATCGTCGTCCTGTTCGTCGTGGCTTGGTGGCTGTTGGACGTGCTGTGGCATCCGGTGCGCGGCCGGCTCACCGACGCCGTGACGCTCGCCGGCGTGACGACGGCCACCGCGCTGATCCTGTTGCCACAGTTCATCAGCGTCCGGCAACAGGAAGACATCATCGCCGGACACTCTTTCCTGACCCGCCTGGGCAAGAAGCGGGGGCTGTTCGACGCCGTCTTTCAGCACTCGCGTCATCTCAACGACTTCCCCTACCAGTACGGGCTCATTGCGCTGGCGATCCTCGGCGGGATCATCTTCGCCTACAAGAGGATCTGGTGGCCGCTGGCGATCTGGCTGTTGCTCGTGCTGGTCGACGTCGACGCGGGAACGCCGCTCGGCGGCCCGATCGGGGCGATAGCCGGTGCGTTCGGAGAGTTCTTCTACAAGGACCCGCGAAGGATCTCGGCGGCCATCACGCTGCTGCTGATGCCGATGGCCGGCGTCGCATTGTTCCTGATCGTCACGGTGGTGGTGGCCGGCGCCAAGCGTGTCGCCGACCGCCGATTGAAACCCTCCCCCGCACCGGTCTGGACCGCGGCCACGGCGGTCCTGCTGGTGGCGACGACCGTATTCACCGCCCGCCACTACTTCTATCGACACCTGGTCTTGTTCGGCGACAAGTACGACTCGGTGATGATCGACCAACGCGACCTGATGGCCATGGCCTACCTGGCCACGCTGCCCGGCGCGCACGACACCGTGATAGGCAACGCCAACACCGACGGCACCGCGTGGATGTACGCCGTCGCCGACCTGCACCCGCTGTGGACCCACTACGACTACCCGCAGCAGATGGGCCCCGGCCCCAACCGGTACATCTTCTGGGCCGGCGCCCGCAAGGGCGACTCCGATCCACGGGTGGTCGAGGCGATCAAGGCGCTCAATATCCGGTACATCTACACCAGCTCGCCGACGGTCCGGGGATTCGCCGTACCCGACGGACTAGTGTCACTGGATAAATCGAAGTCGTGGGCGCTGATCTACGACAATGGTGGAGCCCGAATCTACGAATGGCGCGGAAACGGCGCGGCGCCGCACTCTTAGTCCGCAAAGGATGGTGATGGATTGAGTACCCGCAACGACGACGATGGCATCGAGATCATCGGCGACGGCGACGGCGACCCGCGGATCACGGCGGTGACGGAGGACGACTCCGACGAGCGCTCCCTGACCGATTTGGTTGAGCAGCCCGCCAAGGTGATGCGCATCGGGACGATGATCAAGCAGCTCCTCGAGGAGGTGCGCGCCGCACCGCTCGACGAGGCCAGCCGCAACCGCCTGCGCGAGATCCACGCGACCAGCATCCGCGAACTGGAGGAGGGCCTGGCGCCGGAACTACGCGAAGAGCTCGACCGCCTCACCCTGCCGTTCGACGAGGACGCGGCGCCGTCCGACGCCGAATTGCGCATCGCCCAGGCCCAGCTGGTCGGCTGGCTGGAAGGGTTGTTCCACGGCATCCAGACGGCGCTGTTCGCCCAACAGATGGCCGCCCGCGCACAGCTGGAGAACATGCGCCAGGGCGCGCTGCCACCGGGCATCGGCAAGCCGGGCACCGGATCCGGGCACGGCCAGTACCTGTAAAGCGAAACAAGGTGGCGGGTCCTCACATCGAGACGCACAACGCGTGGGTGGAATTCCCCATTTTCGACGCGAAGTCGCGCTCCCTGAAGAAAGCCTTCCTGGGCAAGGCGGGCGGCACGATCGGCCGCAACAGCTCCAACGTGGTTGTCGTCGAGGCGCTACGGGATATCACCATGTCACTCGAGCTGGGCGACCGGGTCGGCCTGGTGGGACACAACGGCGCCGGGAAATCGACTCTGCTGCGGCTGCTTTCGGGCATCTACGAACCCACCCGCGGCTGGGCGAAGGTAACCGGCCGGGTCGCGCCCATTTTCGATCTGGGAGTCGGGATGGACCCCGAGATCTCGGGCTACGAGAACATCATCATCCGCGGGCTGTTCCTGGGGCAGACCCGAAAGCAGATGATGACCAAGGTGGACGAGATCGCCGAGTTCACCGAGTTGGGTGACTACCTTTCGATGCCGCTGCGCACGTACTCCACCGGGATGCGGGTACGGCTGGCCATGGGGGTGGTCACCAGCATCGACCCCGAGATCCTGCTGCTCGACGAAGGTCTTGGCGCGGTCGACGCCGACTTCATGAAGAAGGCCCAGTCCCGGCTGCAGGGCCTGGTGGAGCGGTCCGGAATCCTGGTGTTCGCCAGCCATTCCAACGAGTTCCTCGCCCGGCTTTGCAAGACCGCGATGTGGATCGACCACGGCGTGATCCGCATGTCCGGCGGCATCGAAGACGTGGTGCGCGCCTACGAGGGCGAGGACGCGGGCCGGCACGTGCGCGAGGTGCTGGCCGAGACCGCGGCCGAGAACCCTTTGGCGCAAAGAGCATCCGGGGATGAGTGAATCCGTCTTCGCCGTCGTCGTCACCCACCGGCGCCCCGACGAGCTGGCCAAGTCGCTGAGCACCCTGAGCAGCCAGACCCGGGTACCCGACCATCTGATCGTGGTCGACAATGATTTTTCTGGCGAAGGGCCGCCCTCCGGCCGGGTCCGCGATCTGGTAGCCGGCCAGCCGATTCCGACCACCTACCTAGCCTCTCGCCGAAACCTCGGCGGCGCAGGCGGTTTCGCGCTGGGCATGCTGCACGCGTTGGCGCAGGGAGCCGACTGGGTGTGGCTGGCCGACGACGACGGGCGACCGCAGGACTCGCACGTGCTGGCCACCCTGCTGGCGTGCGCCGAGAAGCACGCCCTGGCCGAAGTGTCGCCGATGGTGTGCAACTCCGACGATCCGGCGCGGCTGGCGTTTCCGTTGCGCCGCGGCCTGGTATGGCGCAGGCGCACAAGCGAATTGCGCACCGAAGCGGGGCAGGACCTATTGCCCGGGATCGCGTCGCTGTTCAACGGCGCGCTGTTCCGCGCGGCCACCCTCGAAGCGATCGGTGTCCCCGACTTGAGGCTGTTCATCCGCGGCGACGAAGTGGAGATGCACCGGCGGTTGGTGCGATCGGGCTTGCCCTTCGGCACCTGCCTGGACGCGATTTACTTGCACCCCTGCGGGTCGGAAGAATTCCGGCCGATCCTGGGCGGCCGCATGCACACCCAATACCCCGACGACCCCGCCAAGCGGTTCTACACCTATCGCAACCGCGGCTACCTGCTGTCACAACCGGGCCTGCGCAAGCTGCTGGTCCAGGAGTGGGTTCGGTTCGGCTGGTACTTCCTGATCACCCGCCGCGACCCCAAGGGCCTGGCGGAATGGATTCGGTTGCGCCGCTTGGGACGCCGCGAGCAATTCGGCAAGCCTGGAGGACCCACGTGACGTTCATCGACGCCGCCGCCCAGTCGCGGACCTTCACTCGCGCCCGAGGCGACCTGGTCGCCGGCTTCCGTCGGCACGAGCTGTGGCTACACCTGGGCTGGCAGGACATCAAGCAGCGCTACCGTCGCTCGGTGCTGGGGCCGTTCTGGATCACCATCGCGACCGGCACCACCGCCGTCGCCATGGGCGGCCTGTACTCCAAGCTGTTTCACCTCGAGCTCTCCGTGCACCTGCCGTATGTCACGCTCGGCCTGATCATCTGGAACCTGATCAACGCGGCCATTTTGGAGGGGGCCGACGTCTTCGTCGCCAACGAGGGACTGATCAAGCAATTGCCGACGCCGCTGTCCGTGCACGTCTACCGGCTGGTGTGGCGGCAGATGATCTTGTTCGCACACAACATCGTCATCTACGTCGTCATCGCGATGATCTATCCGAAGCCATGGTCGTGGGCGGATCTGTCGGTCATCCCGGCGCTGGCGCTGATCGTGCTGAATTGCATTTGGGTGTCACTGTGTTTCGGCATCCTGGCGACCCGCTACCGCGACATCGGGCCGCTGTTGTTCTCGGTCGTGCAGTTGCTGTTCTTCATGACGCCGATCATCTGGAACGACGACACGTTGCGGCAGCAGGGGGCGGGGCGCTGGTCGAGCATCGTCGAACTCAACCCGCTGCTGCACTATCTCGACATCGTTCGCGCCCCGTTGCTGGGCGCACACCAAGAGCTGCGGCACTGGGCCGTGGTGGGGGTGTTGACGGCCGTCGGCTGGGTGCTGGCGGCGTTCGCGATGCGGCAGTACCGCGCCCGGGTGCCGTACTGGGTTTAGCGGTTCAGCTCACATCAACGGGGGCAGCGGATTCAGCCAGTCCAACGAACCGTCGACCTGGCCCTTGTATTGCGGGCAGTAGGCGGACACGGAAAGGCCGACGAAGAACCCGGCTTGTCGCGCCGAGAGACTGGTGTCCTTCATCACCTTCATCGCCAGGACGCTCGATCTCTCGTTTCTGTCGAGCCCGGCGCAGACGGAATGGGCCATCCCAATCGCGGCGCCGGGGCCATTCATGGCGATCCCGTTCGCCGACAGCGCCCCCAAGAAGGCGTCGTCGGATGGGTCCGCCGACGCCGGGGCCGCGGAGAACAGTGCGGCCAAGCACAGCAATGCCGCGCCGACTGCCGACCACATCCGCAGACCGACGTTCATATCTACAACGATAGGCACCCACGACCGAGGGAGACGGCTCCAAGAATTCGTTGAGGATCCCGTAAGGCGGGGGCCGGACGCTGAGCCCATGCACAACACCATCTCCGTCGACGGCGCCCGGGTGGCCACCATGCACCGCGCCGACGCGCCGCTGGGCCGCACGGCCAGGTTCCACCTGCGCCGGCTGTTCGACAACTTGCCCTGCTGCCATCGCTCGTGGGCCAATCAAGGCAAACGCTTCTTCCTGCACGGCTACGAGCGGGCCTTCGACATCGAGTTCGCCTGCGCAGAAACCGAACCCGGCACCGACACGGTGGTGGACGAGGGCACCCTCGACGAGGTCAGGACGACCCTTCGCGACCAGTTCGACCACACCACGCTGATCGCCGTCGATGACCCACAGCGCGATCTGTTTGAGTTGCTAGCTGACCGGGGCGTCATCGATCTACGGATCATGGACGACACCGGGATGGCGGGCACGGCCGCGTGGACGTTCGAGACGGTCGAAAGCATCGTCGGGCTGGCCACCGGCGGCCGGGTCTGGGTGTCGCGGATAAAGGCGCGGGAAAGCCGCAACAACGTCGTCACCCTCACGGCGGGACCCGTTTAGACGAAACACGACGCTCGGATTGCCGATGCGGGAGTATGCGTTCGTGAGCGACGCCTCGGCCATCGGCTGCGTTGGGACGTTGACCGTGGCAACCCGCGGCACCAGCGGCGCCGGCGAGGTGCTGGTCACCGTGGGGGGCGCCAAGGAGGCCTTCCTGGCGTGGTCCGACCAACCGCTGCCGAAGGGCGCGGAGGTGCTGGTGGTCGACGTCAGGGGCGCCCGGACGGTGGTCGTCGAGCCCTGGCAGGGCCTTGCCTGATCTGAATTGACGGCCCGGATCGCCCGATATACAACAGCGAAACCCGAAAAGGAGTCCCCCCAATGCTCGGTTACAAGGTGCCCGCCCCCGACGAGGCGATGCTCATCTCCGGTGCCCGTACCAAAAGCAACGCACCATTCCGCGTCGTGACCGGTCATGGCGCCTTCATCCTGCCGGTGTTCCGCAAGGCTCGATTCCTCACGCTGGCGATGTGTGAGGCGGAGGTGGCCGAGAAGTGCGTGACCCAGCAGGGCATCACCCTCAACGTCCGGGCTGTGATTGCGTTCAAGGTCGGCAACGACACGGAGAGCATCATCAGCGCCGCGCAACGATTCCTGTCCGAGCAAGACCAGATGTCCGTGCTGACCGGGCGCATCTTCGCCGGGCACCTGCGCTCGATCATCGGCTCGATGACCGTCGAGCAGATCATCCGGGAGCGCCAAAAACTGGCGACCGAGGTCCTCGACGGTTCCAAGGAGGAGATGGCCCGGATCGGCCTCACCGTCGACGCCCTGCAAATCCAGTCCATCGACGACGACGGGCTCGGCTACATCGAGGCGATGTCGGCCCCGCACAACGCCGCGATCCAGCAGCAGGCGCAGATCGCCCAGGCGCAGGCCAACCAGGCGGCCGCCGAAGCCGAGCAGGAGTCGCAGCGCAAGCAGGCCGAGTTCGCCCGTCAAACCGCCATCGTCAAGGCGCAGTACAAGGCCGAGGTCGACACGGCGCAGGCGCAGGCCGCGCAGGCCGGGCCGTTGGCCGAGGCGCAGGCCCAGCGCGAGGTGTTGCAGATGCGGACCGAGCTGGCCGAGCGCGCGGCCGAACTGCGCCAGCAGGAACTGGTAGCCGAGGTGGTCAAGCCGGCCGAGGCCGACGCCGAGCGCGTCCGCATCTTGGCGATCGCCGACGCGGAGAAGATGAAGATCCTGGCCGAGGCGGCGGCGTCGCACGACCGGGTGGCGCTGGACAAGGCGCTCATCGACCAGCTGCCCGAGATCGTGGAGAAGGCCGCCCGCGGGCTCGCCAACGCGAACGTGACCGTGCTCAACGGCGCCGAAGGGCTCACCGAGGTGGCCAGCGGCCTGGTCGCACAGGGCAGGGCCATCTTCGACGCCCTGCGGGGCACCGTCGACTACTACGACGACGAGGACGGCGCACCGCCGATCACCACCAACTCCGAATCCGGCTCGACCACCCGCTGAAGGAGGACTCGCCTCTTGTCCAATAACGGTGGCGGCCGCCTCCCCGTGGTGCAACACTGGAACGCCACTTGAGCAAACTGGGCGAAAGGTCCACCGACGTGAGCAAGAAGGTCCAATCAGCGGCGGATGCGGCGCGGGAGAACCTGGCCGCTGAGCTGGAGCGGCTGCGGCAGCGGCGGGACCGCCTCGAGGGCGAAGTCAGGAACGACCGCGGCATGGTGGGCGATCACGGCGACGCGGCCGAGGCGATCCAGCGCGCCGAGGAGCTGGTCGGACTCAGCGACCGGATCAACGAGCTCGACCGGCGGATGCGGACCGGGCCGTCGCAGCCCGACGCGTCGGAAACGCTGCCCGGTGGCACCGAGGTGACCCTGCGGTTCTCCGACGGCGAAGTGGTGACGATGCACGTGATCTCGATCGTGGAAGAGACGCCGGTCGGCCGGGAAGGTGAGACGCTGACCGCGCGCAGCCCCTTGGCCCAGGCCCTGGCCGGACACAAGGCGGGCGACACGGTGACCTACTCGACGCCGCAGGGCGAGGATCAGGTCGAGTTGATAGCGGTCAAGCTGCCCCGCTGAAGCGTCCCGACGCTTCCCGGGGAGGCCCGTCGGCCCGGTTAGACTCCCCCCAATGGTTGCCCCGCTGCCCGATGCCGCGCCACCGAGCCCGCAGTTGAGTCTGAAGGCACAGGTCACGCGATTCGTCGTCACCGGCGGTCTGGCGGGGATCGTGGACTTCGGCCTGTACCTGGTGCTGTACAAAGCGGTGGGCGTCCAGGTGGACCTGGCCAAGGCCATCAGCTTCGTCGTCGGCACCATCACCGCCTATCTGATCAACCGCCGGTGGACGTTCCAGGCGGCCCCGAGCACCGCGCGCTTCGTTGCCGTCATGGTTCTGTACGGCATCACCTTCGCCGTGCAGGTCGGACTCAACCACCTGTGCCTTGCGCTTTTGCACTATCGCGGGTGGGCGATACCCGTCGCGTTCGTGATCGCGCAGGGCACCGCGACCGTCATCAACTTCATCGTGCAGCGGGCGGTAATCTTCCGCATCCGCTGAGCCGACCTTGGCAAGCGGTACCCTCTTTGACGATGTTGAGCACCGACGTTTCGACCACCACCACCCGGCTGACGGGCTTTGGCCGCACCGCGCCGTCGGTGGCCGAGGTGCTCTCGACCCGCGATCCCGAGGTGATCACCAAGGCCGTCGCCCGGGTCGCCGAATCCGGCGGCCCGAACGGACGGGGGGTCATCGCGCGCGGGCTGGGCCGGTCCTACGGCGACAACGCCCAAAACGGCGGCGGCCTGGTCATCGACATGACGGGGCTCAATCGCATCCACTCGATCAGCGCCGACACCCGGCTGGTCGACGTCGACGCCGGCGTCAGCCTGGACCAGCTAATGAAGGCGGCACTTCCGTTCGGGCTGTGGGTTCCCGTGTTGCCGGGCACGCGCCAGGTCACCGTCGGCGGCGCGATCGCCTGCGACATCCACGGCAAGAACCATCACAGCGCGGGCAGCTTCGGCAACCACGTGCGCTCGATGGACCTGCTCATGGCCGACGGCACCATCCGCACCATCACCCCCGACGGCCCGGATAGCTCGGACGCCGAACTCTTCTGGGTCACCGTCGGCGGCAACGGCCTGACCGGGATCGTCCTGCGCGCCACCATCGAGATGACGCCGACGGAGACGGCGTACTTCATCGCCGACGGGGTGGCCACCAAGGACCTCGACGAGACGGTCGCCGTTCACCTCGACGGCAGCGAGGCCAACTACACCTACTCCAGCGCCTGGTTCGACCTGATCAGTCCGCCACCGAAGCTCGGCCGGGCCGCGGTCAGCCGCGGCAGCCTGGCGAAGCTGGACCAGCTGCCCAAGAAGCTGGCCAAGAATCCGCTGAAATTCGATGCGCCGCAGCTGTTGACGGTGCCGAACATATTTCCGGTCAGCGCGATGAACAAGCTGTCATTCATGGCCATCGGCGAGGTGTACTACCGGCTGGGTGGAACCTACACCGGCAAGATCATGAATCTGTCGCAGTTCTACCACATGCTCGACCTGGTCAGTGGCTGGAACAATGCTTACGGCCCAATGGGTTTCGCACAACACCAGTTCCTGGTTCCGCCGGACGCGATGGACGAGTTCAAGGCCATCATCCGCTGGATCCAGACCCGCGGCCACTACTCTGCATTGAACGTGTTCAAACTGTTCGGCCCGGGCAACCGCGCGCCGCTGAGTTTTCCGATGGCCGGGTGGAACGTCGCGATGGACTTCCCCAACAAGCCGGGGATCAACGAGTTCCTCAACGAACTCGACCGGCGCGTACTGGAATTCGGCGGCCGCGTCTACACCGCCAAGGATTCCCGCGTCAGCGCCGAGACCTTCCACGCCATGTACCCGCGCATCGACGAGTGGATCGCGGTGCGCCGCAAAGTGGATCCCTCGGGGGTGTTCGCCTCCGACATGGCCCGACGTTTGGAGCTGTTATAAATGGTGCGCCAATGGTTTTAGATGCCGTGGGGAATCCGCAGACCATCCTGCTGCTTGGGGGCACCTCCGAGATCGGGCTGGCCATCTGTGAGCGCTACCTGCAGAACGCGCACGCCCGTATCGTGCTGGCCGCCATGCCCGATGACCCGGGCCGCGACACCGCTGTTGCCCAGATGAAGGCGGCGGGCGCGCGGTCGGTGGAGCTGATCGACTTCGAAGCCACCGACCCAGACAGTCATCCGAAGATGATCGACCAGGCGTTCGCCCACGGTGACGTCGACGTGGCCATTGTGGCGTTCGGGTTGCTCGGCGACGCCGAGGAGCTGTGGCAGAACCAGCGCAAAGCCGTGCAGATCGCCGAAATCAACTACACCGCAGCGGTTTCGGTGGGAGTGCTGCTGGCCGAGAAGATGCGCGCCCAGGGCTTCGGCCAGATCATCGCGATGAGCACGGTCGCCGGGGAGCGGGTGCGGCGGTCCAACTTCGTCTACGGGTCCACCAAGGCGGGGCTGGACGGCTTCTATCTGGGCCTGGCCGAGGCGTTGCGCGAGTACGGTGTTCGCGTTCTGGTGATCCGTCCCGGCCAGGTGCGTACCCGGATGAGCGCACACATCAAGGAGGCCCCGCTCACCGTGGACAAGGAGTATGTCGCCAACCTCGCGGTGACCGCGGCCGCAAAGGGTAAGGAATTGGTTTGGGCGCCAGCAGCATTCCGTTACGTGATGATGGTGTTGCGACACATCCCGCGGAGCGTCTTCCGCAAGCTGCCAATCTGATCATGCGTAACGCGCTGGCCGCTCTGGGCCAGATGGCTTTGGCGGTGGCGGTGGCCGTCGTCGTCGCGGTGGTCTCGCTGGTCGCCATCTCTCGCGTGCAGTGGCCGGCCTTTCCGTCGTCCAACCAGTTGCACGCGCTGACCACCGTGGGGCAGGTCGGCTGCCTGGCCGGCCTGGTCGCCGCGGGTTGGGCGTGGGGACGATCCGGCCGACATCGGTGGCCGGCCCAGTTGGGTGGGCTGGTGTTCGTGTCCGCGTTCACCGTTGTGACGCTGGGCATGCCGCTGGGCGCGACCAAGCTGTACCTGTTCGGCATCTCCGTCGACCAGCAGTTTCGCACCGAGTACCTGACCCGGCTTGCCGACAGCCCGGCCCTGCGCGACATGACCTACATCGGGCTGCCGCCCTTCTACCCGCCGGGCTGGTTCTGGATCGGCGGGCGGGCCGCGGCGCTGAGCGGAACACCGGCCTGGGAGATCTACAAGCCGTGGGCAGTCACCTCGATCACCGTCGCGGTCGCCGTCGCCCTGGTGCTGTGGTGGCGGATGGTCCGTTTCGAGTACGCGCTGATCGTCACCACCGCCACGGCGGCGGCAACGCTCGCCTACGGCTCACCCGAACCCTACGCGGCGATGATCACCGTGCTGCTGCCGCCGGTGTTGGTGCTGACCTGGTCGGGCCTGCGCGGCGGCGAACGCGGGGGCGGTTGGGCCGCGGTCGTTGGCGCCGGGATATTCGTCGGCTGGACGGCCACCTGGTATCTGCTGCTGTTCGCCTTCGGCGCGTTCACCGTCCTGCTGATGGCCCTGTGGCTGGCCGGCCTGCGCTGGCGGCAGGGCGGCGTCAAGAATGCGCTCGACCCGCTGCGCCGGCTGGCCGTCATCGCCGTCATCGCCGCGGCCATCGCGAGCACCACCTGGCTGCCGTTCCTGTTGCGGGCGGCCGGAAGCCCGGTCAGCAACTCCGGCAGCGCCCAGCACTACCTGCCGGCCGACGGTGCCGTCCTGACCTTCCCGATGCTGCAGTTCTCCCTGCTGGGCGCGGTCTGCCTGCTGGGTGCGCTATGGCTGGTGGTGCGCGCCCGGACGTCGGTGCGGGCCGGCGCCCTGGCCGTCGGCGTGCTGGCCGTCTACCTTTGGTCGCTGCTGTCGATGCTGACCACGCTGGCGCGCACCACGCTGCTGTCGTTCCGGCTGCAGCCCACCCTGACCGTGCTGCTGGTTGCCGCCGGGGCGTTCGGCTTCGTCGAGGCGGTGCGGGCGCTGTCCGAGCGGGGCCGGGCCGTCCTCCCCGTCGCCGGGGCCGTCGGCCTGGCCGCCGCGATCGCGTTCAGTCAGGACATTCCCGACGTGCTGCGCCCGGATCTCACCATCGCCTACACCGACACCGACGGCAACGGCCAGCGCGGCGACCGGCGACCGCCCAGCTCGGAGAAGTTCTACCCCGACATCGACCACGCCATCACGACCGTGACCGGCAGGCCTCGTGATGAGACCGTCGTGATGACCGCCGACTACAGCTTCCTGTCCTTCTATCCCTATTGGGGATTTCAGGGACTGACGTCGCACTACGCCAACCCGCTGGCGCAGTTCGACCTGCGCGCAATCCAGATCAACAAGTGGTCCAAACTCAAGTCCGCCGACGAGCTCACCCACGCGCTCGACACCTGTCCCTGGCCGCCGCCCACGGTGTTCCTCATGCGCCGCGGCGCGAACGGCAACTACACGCTGCGGCTGGCCGAGGACGTGTATCCCAACCAGCCCAACGTCCGCCGCTACACCGTCGACTTGCGGGCCGCCCTCTTCGACAGCCCGCAGTTCGTCGTCCACAGCGCCGGCCCGTTCGTGGTGGCCATCCGCAAGCCCGTGACAACCCGCTGATGAGCACCGACACCTCGCCGCCAAGCGTCGAAGAACTAGCATCTACCACCGTGACCGACACGGGAGCGAACCACCGGATCACTCGGTTGGTTGCTACCGTCGCCGGGCTCCTCGGGGCTTTGCTGGCCATCGCCACCCCGCTGCTGCCGGTCAACCAGACCACCGCGCAGCTCAACTGGCCACAGAACGGCACGTTCGAGAGCGTTGACGCGCCGCTGATCGGGTATGTGGCCACCGACCTCAACGTCACCGTGCCCTGTCAGGCCGCCGCCGGGCTGGCCGGTCCGCAGAACGCTGCGAAGACGGTGCTGTTGTCGACCGTGCCCAAGCAGGCCCCCAAGGCCGTCGACCGCGGCCTGCTCATCCAGCGCGCCAACGACTACCTCGTCGTGGTGGTCCGCAACGTCGCGGTGGTGACCGCCCCGCTGAGCCAGGTGCTCAGCCCGGCCTGTCAGCGGTTGACGTTCACCGCGCATGCCGACCGGGTCACCGCCGAGTTCGTCGGGCTGACCCAGGGACCCAACGCCGAACACCCCGGCTCGCCGCTGCGTGGGGAGAAGAGCGGTTACGACTTCCGGCCTCAGATCGTCGGCGTGTTTACCGATCTCGCTGGGCCGGCGCCGCCGGGTCTGAGCTTTTCGGCGACCATCGACACCCGCTACAGCAGCAGCCCTACCCAGCTGAAGATGGCGGCGATGATCCTCGGGGTCGTGCTGACGGCCGCCGCCCTGGTCGCGCTGCACCTGCTCGACACCGCCGACGGCACCCGGCACCGCCGCTTCCTGCCGTCGCGCTGGTGGTCTGTCACCGGTCTGGATGGGCTGGTCATCGCAGTGCTGGTGTGGTGGCAGTTCGTCGGCGCCAACACTTCCGACGACGGCTACATCCTGACCATGGCCCGGGTATCCGAGCACGCCGGCTACATGGCGAACTACTACCGCTGGTTCGGTACGCCGGAGGCCCCCTTCGGCTGGTACTACGACCTGCTGGCGTTGTGGGCCCACGTCAGCACGGCCAGCATTTGGATGCGGTTGCCCACCCTGGTCATGGCGCTGACGTGCTGGTGGGTGATCAGCCGTGAAGTCATGCCGCGCCTGGGTCACGCCGTCAAGCTGAACCGCGGTGCGGCGTGGACGGCGGCCGGCATGTTCCTGGCCGTGTGGCTGCCGCTCAACAACGGGCTGCGGCCCGAGCCGATCATCGCGCTGGGCATCCTGCTGACCTGGTGCTCGGTGGAGCGCGCGGTGGCCACCAGCCGGCTGCTGCCGGTGGCGGCCGCCTGCATCATCGGTGCGCTGACGCTGTTTTCGGGGCCGACGGGCATCGCCTCGATCGGTGCCCTGCTGGTCGCCGTCGGGCCGCTGCGGACCATCCTGCACCGCCGGTCCAAACGGTTCGGCGCGCTGCCACTGGTGGCTCCCCTGTTCGCCGCGGTCACCGTCACCGCCATCCTCATCTTCCGCGACCAGACTCTGGCCGGCGAGGTCCAGGCCAGCATGCTCAAGCGTGCCGTCGGGCCCAGCTTGAGTTGGTTCGACGAACACATCCGCTACGAGCGCCTGTTCATGGCCAGCCCCGACGGGTCGGTCGCCCGGCGCTTCGCCGTGCTGGCGTTGGTCCTGGCGCTCGGGATCACGGTCGCAATGTCGTTGCGCAAGGGCCGGATTCCGGGCACAGCCGCCGGTCCGAGCCGCCGCATCGTCGGGATCACGATCATCTCGTTCGTCGCGATGATGTTCACCCCCACCAAGTGGACCCACCATTTCGGGGTGTTCGCCGGGCTGGCCGGACCACTGGGCGCGCTGGCCGCCGTTGCGGTGACTTCCGTGGCGATGCGATCCCGGCGCAACCGCACCATGTTCGCCGCCGTCGTGCTGTTCCTGGTAGCCCTGTCGTTCGCCAGCGTCAACGGCTGGTGGTATGTGTCCAATTTCGGTGTGCCATGGTCGAATTCGTTTCCGGCGTGGCACTACGCCTTCGCCACCGCGCTGCTCGGGCTGACCGTAGTGGTGCTGCTGCTGGCGGCGTGGTTCCATTTCGTTTCGCCTGATAACGGGCCGCCCAAGACCCGGTACGGGGCGCGTGTGGCCGGAATCGTCCAGTCCCCGTTGGCAATTGCGACGTGGCTGCTGGTGGTGTTCGAGGTGGCGTCGCTGACCCTGGCGATGACCGCGCAGTACCCCGCGTGGTCGGTGGGCCGGTCCAACCTGCAGGCCCTGATGGGCAAGTCCTGCGGCCTGGCCGAGGACGTGCTGGTGGAACAGGATCCCAACGCCGGTGCGCTGTCGCCGGTGAGCGCTCCCCCGCGAGCGGGAGGTGCCCCCACGGTGGGTGACGCCCTGGGAGCGGGCTTGTCGGAAGCCTTCACGCCCAACGGCATTCCCGCCGACGTCCGCGCCGACCCGGTGATGGAACGTCCCGGTGACCGCAGCTTCATCAACGACGACAAGCTGGTCACCGGCGCCGAGGCGGGCACCGAGGGCGGCACCAATCCGGCACCGGGAATCAACGGTTCGGTCGCCCAGCTGCCCTACAACCTGGATCCGTCGCGCACGCCCGTCCTGGGCAGCTGGCGCCCGGGCATCCAGGTGCCCGCCCACCTGCGATCGGGCTGGTACCGACTGCCCGCCCGCGACAAGGCGCGGCCGCTGCTGGTGGTGAGCGCGGCCGGTCGCTTCGACCCCCGCGAGGTCCAGGTCCAGTGGGCCACCGATGACGAGGCGGCGAGCGGACACCCCGGCGGGTCGTTCCAGTTCGCCGACGTGGGGGCCTCCCCGGCGTGGCGCAACTTGCGGCTGCCGCTGTCGGCCATCCCCACCAGTGCCACCCAGGTCCGGTTGGTCGCCGACGACGAAGACCTGGCCCCGCAGCACTGGATCGCGCTCACGCCGCCGCGGATTCCGCAGCTGCGCACGCTGCAGGACGTGGTCGGCTCGAAAGACCCGGTGTTCCTCGACTGGCTGGTCGGCCTGGCGTTCCCCTGCCAGCGGCCGTTCAGCCATCAGAACGGCCTCGACGAGACACCGAAATGGCGCATCCTGCCGGACCGATTCGGCGCCGAAGCCAACTCGCCCGTCATGGACAACAACGGCGGCGGCCCGCTCGGGGTCACCGAACTGCTGGTGAAGCCGACGACGGTGGCCACTTATCTGAAGGACGACTGGTCTCGGGACTGGGGCTCGCTGCAACGGTTGACGCCCTACTACCCCAACGCTCAGCCCGCCGAACTCCAGCTGGGGCGGGCGACGCGCAGCGGGCTGTGGAACCCGGCACCGCTGCGCAAGACCTAGGCATCGCCTCGGCCGTCGGCCGGGTCTTGCCGACCCTTATCCGTAACCCTATGCTTACCGTTCGTGGTCACTTACCAAAGCGGTGACGTGTGGCTGGCCCTGGCCGACGGGACGCGGCGGGCCATCGTCGAACGTCTCGCGCACGGCCCGTCGGCGGTCGGCGAATTGGCTCGCGACCTGCCCGTCAGCAGGCCGGCGGTGTCACAACACCTCAAAGTGCTCAAGTCCGCCGGGCTGGTGCGTGACCGCGCCGCGGGGACCCGCCGGGTCTACCAACTCGACCCGACTGGCCTGGAGGCATTGCGTGCCGATCTCGACCGGTTCTGGACGCAGGCGCTGGCCGGCTACGCCCAGAGGATCGACGAGAGTGAAGGAGAAGCCCTGTGATGCAACGGATTCCCAACGTCACCCACCACGTCGTCGTCAACGCGCCAATCGAGCGGGCGTTCGCCGTCTTCACCGAGCAGTTCGGCGCCTTCAAGCCCCGGGAGCATAACCTGCTGGCGGTCCCGATCGCCGAGACGGTGTTCGAGCCCCGGGCGGGCGGCCACATCTACGACCGCGGCGTCGACGGCAGCGTGTGCCGCTGGGCGCGGGTCTTGGCCTACGAGCCGCCGCACCGGCTCCTGTTCAGCTGGGATATCGGCCCTACCTGGCAGCTGGAGTCCGACCAGGCTAAAACCAGCGAAGTCGAGGTGCGCTTCACCGCGGAGTCCGACGCCCGCACCCGGGTCGACCTCGAACACCGCCACCTGGACCGCCACGGTCCCGGATGGCAATCCGTCGCCGAGGGTGTCGACGGCGAGGCGGGCTGGCCGCTGTACCTGGATCGCTACGCCCGCCTGCTGCCCGCCGGGGCCCGGAAATGACGGCCACCCTGATGGACATGGCCGGCGCCGAGCGGGCCGATTTGGCGGAATTCCTGGCCACCCTGACGCCGCAGCAGTGGGACGCGCCCAGCCTGTGTTCCGGTTGGACGGTCAAAGACGTTGTGGCGCATGTGATCAGCTACGAAGAGCTCGGCGCCCTCGGGCTGCTGAAGCGCTTCGCGAAGGGCTGGCTGGTCCGGGCCAACCAGGTCGGCGTCGACGAGTTCGCGGACCTGAGTCCCGAACAGTTGCTGTATTTTCTGCGTACCCATCTCCAACCACGCGGCCTGACAGCGGGTTTCGGCGGGATGATCGCACTCGTCGACGGCACCATCCACCACCAGGACATCCGCCGCGCGCTGGGGCGACCGCGCAGCGTGCCGGTCGATCGGCTCGAGCGGGTCCTCGGCTTGGTGCCCGGCAATCCCAGGCTCGGCGCCGGACGCCGGATCAGAGGGCTGCGGCTGCGCGCCACCGACCTCGATTGGGAACACGGCCACGGCCCGGAAGTCACCGGGCCCGGGGAGGCGCTTCTGATGGCGATGTCCGGGCGGCCCGCTGCGCTCGCCGACCTCGACGGCCCCGGCCTGGACACCCTGGCCGCCCGGCTCACCCGCTGACGCTGCACGGCCCCGCGCGGCCCCGCGTCCTCGGCGGACAAAATCTTCAATGTCCGACCGTCCGCGGGCCCGCGCGCGGCCCCGCGTCCTCGGCGGACAAAGCGGCTTCGCTTACGATCGAGCCTCGTGCCCCCCGACGGTAATCAGCGATCGCAGCGGATCCCCCGGTTGGTGGCCGCCGTCGCGGGGATCGTGGGACTGCTGTTGTGCGCGCTCGTCCCGTTGCTCCCCGTTCGACAGACCACCGCGACCGTGCTGTGGCCCCAGGGCACCACCGACGGGCACGTCACCCAGATCACCGCGCCCCTGGTGTCCGGGGCGCCGCGGGCACTGGACATCTCCATTCCATGCGCGGCGATCGCCACCCTGCCCCCCAGCGGCGGCTTGGTGGTCTCCACCCTGCCCGCCGGCGGGATAGACGCCGGCAAGGACGGTCTGTTCGTGCGCGCCGACAAGGACCTGGTGGTCGTCGCGTTCCGCGACACCGTGGCCGCGGCAGCGCCGCGGCAGGCGGTCGCCGGCGGGGCCTGCAGCGTGCTGCACGCCTGGGCCGACGCGGGCTCGGCGGGCGCGGAGTTCGTCGGCATGCCGGGCGCCGCCGGGATGCTGTCCTCGGAAAAGAAGCCCCAAGTCGGCGGGATCTTCACGGACCTGAAGGTGCCCGCCCAACCCGGACTGTCCGCCCGCGTCGACATCGACACCCGGTTCATCACCGCCCCCACCGCCCTCAAACAGCTCGCCATGGTCGTGGGCGCCCTGGCCGTCCTGACGGCCGTGATCGCGCTGGCCGCGCTGGACCGTCGCAGTCGCGGCGGCGGCACGCTGGTCAATTGGCGGTCGCCGATCGCCTGGCTCTCCCGGTACCGCCCCCGGGCGCGGTGGAGTTCGTGGCGCCGGGTAGGGGTGGCGACCTGGATCGCCGACGCCGGAGTGATCGCGACGCTGCTGCTCTGGCACGTCATCGGCGCCACCTCATCCGACGACGGCTACAACCTGACCATCGCCCGTGTCGCCCCCAAGGCCGGCTATATCGCCAACTACTACCGCTACTTCGGCGCGACGGACGCGCCGTTCGACTGGTACCTCGGGGTGTTGTCCAGGCTGGCGTCGGTCAGCACCGCCGGCGTGTGGATGCGGTTACCGGCCACGCTGGCCGGGATCGCCTGCTGGCTGGTGATCAGCCACTGGATCCTGCGCAGGCTGGGGCCGGGCAGGGGCGGCCTGGCGGCGAACCGGGTGGCGGTGTTCACCGCGGGTGCGGTGTTCCTGGCCGCCTGGTTGCCGTTCAACAACGGCTTGCGGCCCGAGCCACTGATCGCGCTCGGCGTGCTGATCACCTGGATCCTGGTCGAACGCGCGATCGCGCTGCAACGGCTGGCCCCGGCCGCGGTCGCCATCTTCGTCGCCATGCTCACCGCGACGCTGGCGCCACAGGGCTTGATCGCCGTCGCCGCGCTGCTGACCGGATCGCGGGCCGTCGCCCAGACGATCCGGCGGCGCCGGGCGACCGACGGGCTGCTCGCGCCGCTGGCGGTGCTGGCGGCGTCGCTGTCCCTGATCACCGTCGTTGTGTTCCGCAGCCAGACGCTGGCCACCATCGCCGAGTCTGCGCGCATCAAATACAAAGTCGGGCCGACGATCGCGTGGTACCAGGAGGGGCTTCGCTACTACTTCCTCACGGTGGAGTCCAACCCCGACGGGTCCATGGCTAGGCGATTCGCGGTCCTGGTGCTGTTGCTGTGCCTGTTCGGGATGCTGGTCATCCTGCTGCGCCGGGGTGGAGTGCCGGGAGTCGCCAGCGGCCCGGCCTGGCGGTTGATCGGCACCACCGCCCTTGGCCTCTTGCTCTTGACGTTCACCCCGACGAAGTGGGCGATCCAGTTCGGCGCCTTCGCCGGACTGGCCGGGGCGCTGGGTGCGGTCACCGCGTTCGCCCTTGCGCGGATCGGCCTGCACAACCGCCGCAACCTCACGCTGTACGTGACGGCACTGCTGTTCGTGTTGGCGGTGGCGACCTCCGGCATCAACGGCTGGTTCTACGTCGGCAACTACGGGGTGCCCTGGTACGACATCCAGCCGGTCATCGCGAGCCATCCGGTGACGTCGATGTTCTTGACGTTGTCGATCCTCACCGGCCTGCTGGCCGCGTGGCAGCACTTCCGGATGGACTACGCCGGCCACACCGAAGTCAAGGACAACCGGCGCAACCGGGTGCTGGCGTCGACGCCCCTGCTCGTGGTCGCGACCATCATGGTCGTCGGCGAAGTCGCCTCACTGACCAAAGGCGCGGTGTTCCGCTACCCGCTCTACACCACCGGCAAGGCCAATCTCGCCGCCATCACCTCGGGTCTTGCGGGGACTTCCCCGCAAAGCTGCGCGATGGCCGACGACGTGCTGACCGAGCCCGACCCCAATGCCGGCATGCTGCAGCCGGCGCCCGGGCAGACCTTCGGCCCCGGCGGCCCGCTCGGCGGTAGCAACCCGGTCGGCTTCAAACCCGACGGCGTGGGCGATGACCTGAGGTCGTACCCCGTGGTGACCAAACCGGGGGTGGTGAATTCCGACGCGTCACCCAACAAGCCAAACGCCGCGATGAGCGACTCGGCGGGCACGGCCGGCGGGAAAGGCCCCGTCGGGGTCAACGGCTCGCACGCGGCGCTGCCGTTCGGTCTCGACCCGGCCCGCACCCCGGTGATGGGCAGCTACGGCGAGAACTCGTTGGCCGCCACCGCCACCTCGGCGTGGTATCAGCTGCCGCAGCGCACCCCGGACCGCCCGATCGTCGTGGTGTCGGCGTCCGGTGCGATCTGGTCGTACAAAGAGGACGGCACCTTCACCTACGGGCAGTCGCTGAAGTTGCAATGGGGAGTCGCTCGCCCCGACGGCACCACCCAGCCGCTGGCGGAGGTGCAGCCGATCGATATCGGACCGGAGCCGGCATGGCGCAATCTGCGGTTCCCACTGACCTGGGCGCCGCCCGAGGCCAACGTGGCGCGCATCGTCGCCTACGACCCGAACCTGAGTTCGGATCAGTGGTTCGCGTTCACGCCGCCGCGGGTTCCGGTGCTGGAACCCTTGCAGCAGCTGATCGGTTCGCACACACCCGTGCTGATGGACATCGCGACCGCCGCCAACTTTCCGTGCCAACGGCCGTTCTCCGAACACCTTGGCGTGGCCGAACTTCCGCAATACCGGATCCTGCCCGACCACAAGCAGACGGCGTCGTCGTCGAACGGGTGGCAGGCCAGCGAGGCCGGCGGTCCGTTCCTGTTCACTCAGGCGATGCTTCGTACCTCGACGATCTCGACGTATCTGCGTGGCGACTGGTATCGCGACTGGGGATCCGTGGAGCAGTACTTCCGGTTGGTGCCGGCTGATCAGGCGCCGGACGCCGTTGTCGAACAGGGTGTGATGACAGTGCACGGCTGGAGCCGGCAGGGACCGATTCGGGCACTGCCATGAGCGTGACGACGGCTGGCAAGGACGTGCGGATGACGCGCTGGGTGGCGACCATCGCCGGCCTGGTCGGGTTCGTGTTGTCGGTGGCCACTCCCCTGTTGCCCGTCGTGCAGACCACCGCGACCCTGAATTGGCCACAGAACGGTCAGCTGAATAGCGTTACCGCACCGCTGATTTCGCTGACCCCGGTCGACGTGACGGCAACCGTGCCCTGCTCTGCGGTGCGCGCCCTGCCACCAGACGGCGGGGTCGTGTTGAGTACGGCGCCCAAGAAGGGCAAGGATGCCGCGCTGAATGCGTTGTTCGTGGTCGTCAACGGCAAGCGCGTCGACGTCACCGACCGCAATGTGGTGATCGCCAGCGCGCCTCGTGACCAGGTGGCGTCCCCGCAATGTCAGCACATCGAGATCACCTCGACAAAAGCGGGCGCCTTCGCCACCTTTGTCGGACTGAATGATCCAGCGGGCAAACCGATCAGCGGCGGTTTCCCCGATCCGAACCTGCGGCCACAGATCGTGGGGGTGTTCACCGACCTCACCGGGCCCGCCCCGCCGGATTTGAAGTTGTCGGCGACCATCGACACCCGGTTCTCCACCACCCCAACGACTTTGAAGCTCACCGCGATGGTGCTGGCCATCGTGTCCACCATCGTCGCGCTGGTCGCGCTGTGGCGCCTCGACCAGCTGGACGGTCACCGGATGCGCCGGCTCATCCCCGCGAACTGGCGCACGTTCACCCTGGCCGACATCACAGTGATCTTCGGCTTCGTGCTCTGGCACGTGATCGGGGCGAACTCGTCGGACGATGGCTACATCCTGGGCATGGCCCGGGTCGCCGACCACGCCGGCTACATGTCGAACTACTTCCGCTGGTTCGGCAGCCCCGAGGACCCCTTCGGCTGGTACTACAACCTGCTGGCACTGATGACCCATGTCAGCGATGCCAGCCTGTGGATGCGGTTGCCGGACTTGATCGCCGGGGTGGTGTGCTGGCTGCTGCTCTCCCGTGAGGTACTGCCCCGGCTGGGGCCCGCGGTAGCCGCCAGCAAGCCGGCGAATTGGGCGGCGGGCATGGTCCTGCTGACCGCCTGGATGCCATTCGACAACGGCCTGCGCCCCGAGCCGATCATCGCCGTCGGTTCGCTGATCACCTATGTGCTGATCGAGCGCTCAATGCGCTACAGCCGACTGACACCCGCCGCGCTGGCGGTCATCGCCGCGGCATTCACCCTCGGCGTCCAGCCCACCGGATTGATCGCGGTGGCCGCGCTGGTCGCCGGTGGGCGTCCGATCCTGCGCATTCTGGTCCGCCGGCATCGGCTGGTCGGCACCTTGCCGCTGGTGGCACCCATGCTGGCCGCGGGCACGGTCATCCTGACCGTGGTATTCGCCGATCAGACGCTGTCAACGGTGTTGGAAGCCACCAGGATTCGGACCGCGATTGGGCCCAGCCAGGCCTGGTACACCGAGAACCTGCGCTACTACTATCTGATTCTGCCCACCGTCGACGGCTCGCTCTCGCGCCGCTTCGGCTTCCTGATCACCGCGCTGTGCCTCTTCACGGCCGTGTTCATCATGTTGCGGCGCAAGCGAGTTCCGGGAGTTGCTCGCGGGCCGGCCTGGCGTTTGATGGGCGTCATCTTCGGCACCATGTTCTTCCTGATGTTCACCCCGACCAAGTGGGTGCACCACTTCGGGCTGTTCGCGGCGGTGGGCGCCGCGATGGCCGCGCTGACGACGGTGCTGGTGTCGCCGAAGGTGCTGCGCTGGTCGCGCAACCGGATGGCGTTCCTGGCGGCGGTGATGTTCGTGTTGGCGCTGTGCTTCGCCACCACCAACGGCTGGTGGTATGTCTCCAGCTACGGCGTGCCGTTCAACAGCAGCATGCCGAAAATCGGCGGAATCACTATCAGCGCAATCTTTTTCGCACTATTCGCCATCGCGGCGGTGTATGCGGCGTGGTTGCACTTCGTGGACCCCAGCCATGGCGAGGGCCGGCTGGCGCGGACGGTGACGGCCGCGCCGGTGCCGGTCGCGGCCGGCTTCATGGCGCTGGTGTTCATCGCGTCGATGGTGGCGGGCATCGTGCGTCAGTACCCGACCTATTCCAACGCCTGGGACAACCTGCGGGAATTCAGCGGAGGTTGCGGGCTGGCCGACGACGTGCTCGTCGAGCCGGACAGCAACGCCGGCTTCATGGCGCCGCTGCCCGGCAATTATGGCTCGCTGGGCCCGCTGGGTGGCGTGAACCCAACAGGGTTCACCCCCAACGGCGTACCGGACCGCACGCTGGCCGAGTCGGTCAAGGAGACGTCGGTCCCACAGCCCGGAACCGACTACGACTGGGACGCTCCGACCAAGCTGAAGGCGCCGGGCATCAACGGATCGACGGTGCCGCTGCCGTACGGCCTCAACCCCGACCAGGTTCCGCTGGCCGGCAGCTACGCAACCGGGGCGCAACAGCAGAGCAAGCTCACCTCGGCGTGGTACCAGCTGCCGAAACCCGACCCCGGACACCCGCTTGTCGTGGTGACCGCCGCCGGCACGATCGCCGGCAACAGCATCCTGCACCACCACACCAGCGGGCAGACCGTGGTCCTGGAATTCGGCAAGCCCGGGCCGGCCGGCGACGTGCTGCCGGCCGGGCGCCTGGTGCCCTACGACCTGTACGGGGAGCAGCCGAAGGTGTGGCGCAACCTGCGCTTCGCGCGCTCCCAGATGCCCGCCGACGCGGTCGCGGTGCGGGTGGTCGCCGAGGACCTGTCCCTGACGCCGGACGACTGGATCGCGCTCACCCCGCCGCGCGTGCCGGAACTGCGCTCGTTGCAGGAGTACGTCGGTTCGACACAGCCGGTGCTGATGGACTGGGCGGTCGGGCTGGCCTTCCCGTGCCAGCAGCCGATGCTGCACGTCAACGGCGTCACCGAGATCCCCAAGTTCCGCATAACTCCGGACTACAACGCCAAGAAGCAGGACACCGACACCTGGCAGGACGGCGTCAACGGCGGCCTGCTGGGCATCACTGATCTGCTGCTACGGGCTCATGTGATGTCGACCTACCTGTCCCACGACTGGGGCCGGGACTGGGGATCGCTGCGCAAGTTCGACAACATCGCCGACGCGCAGCCCGCGCAGCTCGACCTCGGCACCGCGACCCGCAGCGGTTGGTGGTCGCCCGGCCAGATCCGCATTAAGCCCTAGCGGCTTTATAAAGGGTTTCGCCGCAATTGGTCAACTGCCAAATAGCCGCTCAAATTAACGATTGAGTAATTGTCGGCAATAGGTTTAATTCCACCGAACTCGGGCTAATACCTAATCCGCTGTAATCCAGTTCACACGGAGAAACGGGTGGGCCCATGTGCACGCTGACACGCTTACGAACATGTGCGACCGTGATCAGTGTCCTGATCACCTGGGCGGTGACATTCGGGGCGACCAAGGCCGGCGCCGAAGGCGGCACCACGGTCGCCCTGGACAACTATTTGCGGCGCTGCGATTTCAGCCGCGTCGGCGTCGCCCCCAAGGTACCGAGCCCGATGCTGGGCACCGGTTCGGCCCTGATCCGTACCTCCGGGTCAAAAGCGATCGCGGAGGTCCATCTGTACGACGAGCCCGAGCCGGGCACCCACTTCGATGTGGGGCTCATCGAGATGCCCCGGCCGGCGTCGAGCACTTGCGGGCCGGGTGATCCCGGCACCGCTTTCTCTGGCATGGACATCGACGCGGCGGGCAACGGAACGGCAACCGTGCAAGACACCATCCGGCCCGGCACCACGGGCGTGTGGGTGATTATCGAGCGGGCCAACGGAAACTCGCAGAATCCAGCGGAGTTTTACACCTCCGAGTTCGTGGCGCCGGTATAACCCCGGTCCGCCGAAGCAGTGCCATAAGTCCCTATCTCGACGCCGCGGTCAAGTGCTCCGATAAAGGGGATCGCCGAATGACCGGCGTCAGATGAGAGGCACGACAATGGACGCTTCACAACAGTCGCAGGCCGCGACACGCTTTTTCTCCCGCGTGCTCGGTCCATTCCTCGTCGTCGTCGATGTGACGGCGGTGGCGCGTGTCTCCGACATGCAGTCGTTGCTGTCGCAGTTCGAGGCGAATTCCATGTGGACCTTCGTCACCGGCGCCTTCGTCTTGCTGCTCGGACTGACCATCGTTGCGGCTCACCAGAGTTGGCACGGTGCGGCGGCAATCATCGTTTCCCTGATCGGCTGGGTGATCGTGCTGCGCGGGCTGCTGCTGGTGGCTTTCCCCAAGTTCTTCGCCTCGCTGGCTAAAGACATGATCGGCGCGCAAGCCTGGTGGATCACGGCGTGCGTCGTCTTCGCTCTGGTCGGCCTCTACCTGAGCTACGTCGGCTGGGCACCGGCGCCGACGCGGCCGACATCGCAAGCGGCGGCGGCCAACCCGGATGTCCCGCGAGCCGCGTGAGCAGCACGGGTTCGACGCCGCACCAGCCCACTGGGTGCGAAGGCTCGGAAGAACTCACCGGTGACATCGGCAGCGCTGTGCCCGCCGAGTTCGACGCACCGGCAACCAACGCGGCGGTCGAGGACACGCCGACGCTAAGCCCGGGCTCGGCGTTGCTCATCGTCCAGCGCGGGCCTAACGCCGGCTCACGGTTTGCCTTAACCCAACCCGTCATGTCCGCGGGCCGGCATCCGGAAAGCGACATCTACCTCGACGACATCACCGTCAGCCGCCGGCACGCCGAATTGCGCAGCGAGGGTGGCCAATTCCGCATCGTCGACGTGGGCAGCATGAACCACACCTATCTCAACCGGGAGCCCGTCGACTCGGCGGTGCTGGCCAACGGCGACGAAATCCAGATCGGCCGGGTCCGTCTGGTTTTCCTCACGGGCGCGTAGCGTCTCTCCGATGAGCGACTACGCCGTAGAGGCGGTGGACAGGCTGCCCTTCTCCAACGAGGAGAAGTCGCAGCGCTACCAAACCGAGAACTACCGCGGGGCCGTGGGTCTCAACTGGTACCTGACCGATCCCACCCTGCAGTTCACCATGGCGTACTACCTGCAGCCCGACGAACTGGCCGTCGTAGAGCCGCATCTGGCGCGCATGGGCGAGCTGATGGGCGGTCCCGTCGCGCGATGGGCGGAGGAGACCGACCGCAACCCACCCCGGCTGGAGCGCTACGACCGCTGGGGACACGACATCAGCCAGGTCGTCATGCCGGCGTCGTTCACCCAGTCCAAGCGCGCGGTCCTGGATGCGCAGCAGGCCCTGCGCAACGACACGCGCGCCGCCAAGGTGAGCTCGGGCCTGAGCCTGTTCGCGTCCAACTATCTGCTCAACCAGGCCGACATCGGGATGGGCTGCGCGCTGGGCACCGGTGGCGGCATGGTCCAGTCGCTGGTCGCCTCCTTCGCGCCGGCGGACGTGCGAGAGCACGTGCTGGCCAAGTTCGCCTCCGGCGAGTGGGAGGGTGAGACAGCACAATTGCTGACCGAACGCACCGGCGGCTCGGACCTGGGAGCGCTCGAGACGACGGCCACGCGCGCCGGTGATTCCTGGATTCTCAACGGTTTCAAGTGGTTTGCTTCCAATTGCGCCGGCGAGGCGTTCGTCGTACTGGCCAAGCCGGAGGGCGCGCCCGACTCGACGCGGGGCGTCGCCAACTTCCTGGTGCTGCGCACCCGCCGCGACGGGTCGCGCAACGGGGTACGGGTGCGCCGCCTGAAGGACAAGCTCGGCACCCGCTCGGTGGCCTCCGGTGAGGTGGAATTCGTTGATGCAGAAGCGTTTCTGCTGTCCGGCGACCCCACGGACGAGGCCGGCCCATCCGACGGCAAAGGGCTGGGCCGCATGATGGAGCTGACCAACGCCGCGCGCCTCGGCATCGCCCTGTTCGGGCTCGGCAACGCGCGCCGTGCCCTGGTCGAGTCGCTGTGTTACGCCCGGCGGCGGCACGCGTTCGGCGGCGCGCTCATCGACAAACCGCTGATGCGGCGCAAGCTCGCGGAGATGATCGTCGACGTCGAAGCCGCGCAGGCAATGGTTTTCGACGGCACCGGCGCCACCAACCATCGCCAGCCCCGCAACATGCGGCAGCGCATCGCCGTGCCGGTCACCAAGCTCAAAGCCTGCCGGCTCGGAATCACCGCGGCATCCGACGCGATCGAAATCCACGGCGGTAACGGCTATATCGAGACCTGGCCGGTGGCCCGGCTGCTGCGCGACGCGCAGGTCAACACCATCTGGGAGGGGCCCGACAACATCCTCTGTTTGGATGTGCGGCGCGGCATCGAGCAAACCCGCGCGCATGAGGCCTTGTTGGCGCGGCTGCACGACGCGGTGTCCGTTTCCGACGACGACGACACCACCCGGCTGGTCGCCGGGCGCATCGAGGATCTGGACGCGGCGATCACGGCGTGGTCGAAACTGGACCACGACGTGGCCGAGGCGCGGCTGTTCCCGCTGGCCCAATTCATGGGCGACGTGTACGCCGGGGCGCTGCTCACCGAGCAGGCTGCCTGGGAACGCGCCACCCGCAGCGGGGAACGCAAGGCGCTGGTCGCCCGGCTCTACGCGCGCCGGTATCTCGGCGAACGCGGGGCGCTGCGCGGCATCGACGCCGACTCCGACGAGGCGCTGGAGCGCTTCGACGAACTCGTCGACGGCGCGCTGACGGGCTAGAAGTCACTCGCGTCACGGCGAGGAAACCACCACCCGATCCGCAGATCCGATATCGGATGCGCTATCGCTTTTCAGCGTCACCACATGGTCGGCCCGGCGGGGCCGGAGTGACGAATGTGACTGCGCCGCAGCCGATCTAGACCGGGATGAGCCCGTGCTTACGGGCCGTGCGGAACCACAACTGCTTGTCCCGCAACAACTTCATGGACTTGCGCAGCAGCAGCCGGGTCTCGTGCGGGTCGATGACCGCGTCGATGAAGCCCCGTTCGGCGGCGGTCCACGGGATCGCCATGTTGAGGTTGTAGCCCTCGATGAAGTCCTTCTTGATCTGCTGCGCCTCGGGCGTGGTCGGGTCGGGGAACCGCTTCATCAGCAGCTGCGCGGCCCCCTCGGCGCCGATCACCGCGATGCGCGCCGTGGGCCAGGCGAAGTTGAAGTCGGCGGTCAGTTGCCGGGAGCCCATCACGGCGTAGGCGCCGCCGTAGGACTTGCGCACGGTGATGGTCACCTTCGGCACGTCGGCCTCGACCACCGAGTAGAGGAACCGCCCGCCGCGCTTGATGATGCCCCTCTTCTCCTCCTCGGCACCCGGCAGGAACCCGGGCGTGTCCACCACGAAGACCAGCGGGATGTTGAACGAGTCGCAGAACCGGATGAATCGCGCGGCCTTGTCGGACGCCTCATTGTCGATCGCCCCCGACATGTGCATGGGCTGGTTGGCGATCACCCCAACGGGGTGGCCGTCGACCCGGGCGTATCCGGTGATGATGGCCGGGCCGTGCTGCGCGGCGACGTCGAGGAAGTCGCCGTCGTCGAAGATCCGCAGCAGGATCTCGTGCATGTCGTAGGCCGCGTTGTCGGAGTCCGGCACGATCGCGTCGAGCTCCAGGTCGCTCGGGGTGATCTCCGGTTCCAGCCCGGGGTTGACGATCGGCGGCGTGCCGAAGGTGCTCGACGGCAGAAACGACAGGAAGTCGCGCACGTACTGAAACGCCTCGGCCTCGGAGTCGACCACCTGGTGGATGTTGCCGTAGCGGGCCTGCGCGTCAGACCCGCCCAGCTCGTCGAGGGTGACCTCCTCGCCGGTGACCTCGCGGATCACGTCCGGGCCGGTGACGAAGAAGTAGCCCTGGTCGCGCACCGAGACGAGCAGGTCGTCCTGGATCGGCGAATATACCGCTCCCCCAGCGCATTTACCGAAGATGAGGGAGATCTGCGGCACCAGGCCGGACAGCGCTTCGTGACGACGGCCCAGCTCGGCGTACCACGCCAGCGAGGTGACCGCGTCCTGGATGCGCGCGCCACCCGAGTCCTGGATGCCGATGATCGGGCAAGCGACCATCGCGCACCATTCCATCAGCCGGGCCACCTTGCGGCCGAACATCTCGCCGACGGTGCCCTGGAACACCGTCTGGTCGTGGGAGAACACCCCGACCGGCCGGCCGTCGATCATGGCGTGTCCGGTGACGCACCCGTCGCCGTACAGCGCGTTCGGGTCGTTCGGCGTCTTGGCCAGCGCCCCGACTTCCATGAAGGTGCCCGGGTCGACCAGTGCGTGGATGCGGGCGCGGGCACTGGGGATGCCCTTCTTGTCGCGCTTGGCGACAGCCTTCTCGCCGCCGGGCTCCTTGGCCAGCTCCAGGCGAGTGTGCAGCTCGGCCAGCTTTTCGGCGGTCGTGTGAGCGCGAGAAGGCTCCGCACCGGTCACTACTTGCCCACCTCACTCGTCCGGCGGCGCCCCGCCTCGATGTCTTTCAAAGCCTCGGTCATGTGTGCGCCCACCTTGGCGATGATCGGCTCGTCGATGGCCTGGATGTGCTCCCCACCGATCGGCACGACCTCGAGGTCGGCCACGTACTCGCCCCACCCGCCGTCCGGCTGACGCACGGCATACCGCGGCTCGAACATGATCGCGTCGTCATGGTAGCGATCGGCCATATAGAGGGTGACATGCCCGTCGTATGGCTGGATCTGGGCGGTGTCGATGGCCCGGTTGTCCAGGTACGACGTGCGCTGGTGCTCGATGATCCCGGCCGGGATCTGCACGCCACTCTGGCTGACCGCCTCGAGCACGAACCGGATCTGGCCCTCGTCGTCGAGCTCCTCGAGCTGCTCGTAGGGGATCTCCGGGATGGTGACGCTGAACGTCTTCTCGGCGAACCGCGCGTAACGGTCCCAGCGCTTGCGGATCTCCTCCTTGGTCTGCGGGACTTCCTCGCCCGCGCGGACCGCGTCGATCAACCCGACCCACCGGACGTCCTTGCCCAGCCGCTTGAGTCCGATCGCGCACGCGTAGGCGAGCACGCCGCCCAGCGACCAGCCCGCCAGGATGTAGGGCCCGTCGCCCTGCATCTCGATCAGCTTCGGAATGTACTGCGCCGCACGCTCTTCGATCGAGCCTTCGACGCGCTCGAAGCCGTACATCGGGACGTCGGCCGGCAGCCGGTTGAGCAGCGGCTCGTACACGACGGTCGAGCCGCCCGCCGGGTGGAACACGAACACCGGCACCCGCGACGCCTCCGCGGGTCCCTCGGGCCGCGGCCGCAGGGTACGGACGAATCCGTCGATCACGCCGGCCTCCAGGTACTCCCGTAGCTTCTCGGCCAGCGCCTCGATGTTCTCCGACGTCAGCACGTCCTCGACGGTGATCGGGCCCTCGGCGCGCTCCGAGAGGCGCTTCGCCATCTTGGCAGCCTGCTCGTCGTCCAGCTTGGGCAGCGGATTGAAGATCCCGCCCGGGGACTTGCCGGTGACGATCGCCCACGTCGCGAACGTGACCCGCTCGGCGGCGTCGCGCGGTGGCACGTCGGAGTTGAGCGCCGCGGCGACCGCCTGCTGGTTGAGCGCTTCGGCGGCTCCGGCCAGGTTGGGTTTCGGCTGCGCGGCCCCATTGGCCTCGGCGCCCTTCGGTCCCGATGGGTCCGTGGGTGGCGGCGGGATGGGAACGTCCGAGGCCGGCGGCGCCTTCTGGGAATCCGGCTCCGCTTGGGGGTCGGGCGCCGGCGCCGTCACCGTGCCGGGCGTCGCGCCGCTGATCATCTCCGCCTGCATCCGAGCGATCTCCTCGGCTGTCTGCGCCTTCTGGAAGTCGTGCAGCTGCTCGACCTCGTCACGGTGCTCGACCGCGTACTCGATCAGCTTCTCCACGTTGTAGAGGTTGGCGTCACGCACCGCCGCCAACTGGATCGGCGGCAGGTCGAAGTCGTATTCGACGCGGTTCTTGATGCGCACCGCCATCAGCGAGTCCAGGCCCAGCTCGATCAGCGGCACCTCCCACGGGAGGTCCTCGGGTTCGTAGCCCATGGCCGCGCCGACGATCATGCCCAAGCGCTCCGCGATGGTTTCGCCCGAGTCGGGCGACCACTTGCCCATGCTGGCCGAGAAATACCGGTTGGTCAGGCTGTCCGTCAGGGTTTCGGCTTCGGCCTCATCGGCGGGCGCCTCCGGCACGGCTGTCGCCCCGTTGGACGGAGCCGCGATCGCCGCGCCCGCGCCGACCGCGGCCGGCAAGGCAATGCCCGCTTCCCCGGCCCGGGTCACCAACGCGTCATACACCAGCGTGAAGGACTCGTCGATGCGGGCGTGCACCTGCACCGAGGCGCCGCCGGGGTGGCGGGTCAGCGTCGTGACCAGTCGGGCGCCATCGCCCGGCACCGCACGCTGCTCGGCGGCCGCGAGTTGGGCGTCCGGAAGCACCTCGGCCGCAGCGGCTTTCACCAACGCGGGCAGGTCGGTCAGGCCGCGGGGGTTGTACTCCCAGACGTGCCGGCCGTCGGGCAGCGCGACATGGCTACCCGGCACGAGCACCGAGCTGCTGCCGTGCCCGAAGTGCACGTCCAGCCAGTGCTCCTTGCGCTTGAACCGGGTCGGCGGGATGTTCGCAAAATCTTCTGGGCCTGCCGGCCCAGATGCGCGGGTGAACAACGTCCAGATGTTCAGGTCGTGGCCGTAGACATAGAGCTGCGCCATGGTCGAGATCATCGACTCGACCTCGTCCTGCTTGCGGGCCAGCGTCGGGATCAGCTGCGCGTCGTGCAGCCCGGCCGAGGCCGTCGTCAGACCAACCTGCATGAGCGCCACCGGGTTGGGCGCCAGCTCGAGGAACGTGGTGTGACCGCTGTCGACGGCGTTGCGGACGCCGTGGGTGAAGTAGACGCTGTGCCGCAGGCCCTTCTTCCAGTAGTCGACGTCGTGGATCGGCTCGGCGCCGGGCTTGATGTAGGTGCCCTCATGCACCGTCGAGTAGATCCCGACCGTCGGGCTCATCGGCTTGATGCCCTGCAGTTCCGCGGCGAGCTCGCCGAGCAGCGGGTCCATCTGCTGGGTGTGGCTGGCGCCCTTGGTCTGGAACTTGCGGGCGAACTTGCCCTCGGACTCCGCGCGGGCGATGATCGCGTCCACCTGCTCGGGCGGCCCGCCGATGACGGTCTGGGTAGGAGCGGCGTAGACGCACACCTCCAGGTCCGGGAAGTCGGAGAACACCGTCTTGATCTCGTCGGCGGAGTACTCCACCAACGCCATCAGCCGGATGTATTCGCCGAACAGCATCGCCTCGCCCTCACCCATCAGGTGCGAGCGCGAGCAGATGGTTCGGGTGGCGTCGCGCAGCGACAACCCGCCGGCGAAGTACGCCGAGGCGGCCTCGCCCAGCGACTGCCCGACCACCGCGGCGGGCTTGGCGCCGTGATGCTTGAGCAGCTCACCCAGCGCGATCTGGATCGCGAAGATGGTGACCTGGGTGGTCTCGATGCCGTAGTCCTGCGAGTCGTCGAGGATCAGCTCGAGCACCGAGTAGCCCAGCTCGTCCTGGATCAGCGCGTCGACCTTCTCGATCCACTCGGCGAAGACCGCGTTGCGCAGGTACAGGCTCTTGCCCATCTTGCGGTGCTGCGCGCCGAACCCGGCCAGCACCCACACCGGGCCGCTTGTCACCGGCCCGTCGACGCTGAACACGCCCGGGCGCTGCTTGCCCTCCGCTACCGCGCGCAGGCCCTTGACGGCCTCCTCGTGGTCGTGGGCCAGCACCACCGCGCGGGAGCGGCCGTGGTTGCGCCGCGACAGCGCCCGTCCGATCGATTCCAGCGACGACGCCTGACCTTCCGGGCTTTCCATCCAGTCCGCCAGCTCGGCGGCCGCGGCCTTCTTGCGCGAGGTCAAGAATGCGGACACGGCGAGCGGGATCAGGGGCTTGGTCGGCTCCGCGGCCTCCTGCGCGGCCAGCTCTTCCAGCGCGATCTCTTTGAGCCGCAGCGCCTCGTCGGTGACGCCCGGCAGTTCGTACTCTTCCTCCTCGGGCGCGTCGGCGTCCGGGATGATGTTGCCGAAGTCGTCGAACCTCAGCGCGTGGCCTTCCATGGTGGGGGCCTCGGCGGCTTCGGCGGCGGCCTGCGGTTCGGGCGCCGGCTCGGGCTCGCGCTCGATGACGTCACGCGGCAACACCTCGCGCACCACCAGGTGCGCGTTGGCCCCTCCGAAGCCGAAGCTGGACACCCCCGCCAGCGCGTAGCCGCCGTAGCGTGGCCAGTCGGTCGCGGTGTCGATGACTTTCAGGCGCATCGCGTCGAAGTCGATGTAGGGGCTGGGCCCGGCGAAGTTGATCGACGGCGGCAGCTTGTCGTGCTGCAGCGCCAGCACCACCTTGGCCATGCTGGCCGCGCCGGCGGCCGACTCCAGGTGGCCCACATTGGTTTTCACCGCGCCCAGCAGCGCCGGGCGGTCGGCGGGGCGGCCCCGGCCGACGACGCGACCCAGGGCCTCGGCCTCGATCGGGTCACCGAGGACCGTCCCGGTGCCGTGCGCCTCGATGTAGTCGACGGTGCGCGGGTCGATGCCGGCGTCCTTGTAGGCCCGGCGCAGCACGTCGGCCTGCGCGTCCTGGTTCGGCGCGATCAGGCCGTTGGACCGGCCGTCGTGGTTGACTGCGCTGCCCGCGATCACGGCGAGGATCTGGTCGCCGTCGCGGCGCGCGTCGTCGACGCGCTTGAGCACCAGCATGCCGCCGCCCTCGGAGCGGGTGTAGCCGTCGGCATCCGAGGAGAACGACTTGATCCGGCCATCGGGCGACAACACCTGGCCGATCTCGTCGAAACCGAGCGTCACCACGGGCGTGATCAGCGCGTTGACGCCGCCGGCGACGGCCACATCGCACTCGCGGTTGCGCAGCGCCTGGACCGCCTGGTGGGCGGCCACCAGCGAGCTCGAGCAGGCGGTGTCGACGGCGACCGACGGACCGCGGAAGTCGTAGAAGTAGGACACCCGGTTGGCGATGATCGACGTCGCGGTGCCGGTGATCGCGTATGGGTGCGCGACGGTCGGGTCGGACACCGCAAGGAAGCTGTAGTCGTTGTTGGAGACGCCTACGTACACGCCGACGGACCCGCCACGCAGGCTCGACGCCGGGATGCGAGCGTGCTCGAGAGCCTCCCAAGTCAGCTCCAGCGCCATCCGCTGCTGCGGGTCGATGTTGTCGGCTTCGGTCTTGGCCACCGCGAAGAACTCGGAGTCGAAACCCTTGATGTCTTTCAAGTAGCCGCCGCGGGTGCGGGCCTTCGCGATCCGCTCGGCCAGCCGCGGCTCCTCCAGGAACTCCTCCCAGCGGCCCTCCGGCAGGTCGGTGATGGCGTCGCGGCCCTCCATCAGCGCTTGCCACGTCTCCTCGGGGCTGTTCATGTCGCCGGGCAACCGGGTCGACAGGCCCACGATCGCGATGTCGACACGCTCGGCCGGGCCGTTGCGCGTCCAGTCCGAAACGTCGTCCCCACTCGTGTCTATCTCGGGCTCGCCCTCGATGATCCGCGTGGCCAGCGACTCGATGGTCGGGTGCTGGAAGGCCACCGCGACCGACAGGGTCACACCGGTCATGTCTTCGATGTCGGCGGCCATCGCCACGGCGTCGCGCGACGACAAGCCCAGCTCCACCATCGGCACCGATTCGTCGACGTCATCCGGTGACTTCCCGACGGCCCGGCCCACCCAGTTGCGCAGCCACTCGCGCATCTCGGGGACCGTCAGGTCGGGCTTCTTGGCAGGGACGTCCCCAGCGGTGTTCTCGTCGTTCTCGGAATGATCAGTCTCAGCCATGGTTTTCGTGAATTCAGTCTGTTGAGTTGGCGAAGGTGGTCGGCGAACCGACACCACTGCGCAGGCTGCCGTCGAGGTAGGCGGTGCGGCACGCGCGGCGCCCGATCTTGCCGCTGGAGGTCCGCGGGATCGTCCCGGCCTGCACCAGCAGCAGGTCGCGAATGGTCACCCCGTGGCGCACGGCGATCGCCGCCCGGATGTCGTCGGCGATGGGCTGGTAGTCCAGCTTGTGGCTACCGGCGGCACGCTCGGCGACGATCACCAGCTGTTCGGAGGAGTCCTCGGCGTCGTACTTGAGGCCGGTGTGCGGGTTGTCGAACACCACCTGCGGCAGCTCGTTCGCCGGGACCGAGAACGCGGCCACGTAACCGGTGCGCAGGGCCCGGCTGGCTTCCTGCGCCGAGTACTCCAGGTCCTGCGGGTAGTGGTTGCGGCCGTCGATGATGACCAGGTCCTTGATCCGGCCCGCTATATAGAGGTGCCCCTTGTGGTAGGTGCCGTAGTCGCCGGTGCGTACCCACAGCCCGTCGTCCTCGGCCCCCTCGGCGTGCGACTGGCTGATGCGCGACTTGAGGATGTTGCGGAAGGTCTCCTGGGTTTCCGCCTCCTTGCCCCAGTAGCCGAGGCCCAGGTTCTTGCCGTGCAGCCAGATCTCGCCGATCTGCCCGTCCGGCAGCTCGGTGGCCGTGTCGGGATCGACGATGACCGCCCACTCGTCGACGCCGATGACGCCCGCGGACACCTGCGCGACGGCGTTAGGTGCGTCCGCGGCCACCTCGACGAACCGTTGGTTGTTGAGCTCCTCGCGGTCGACGTAAATGACCGTCGGCACCTCATCCATCGGGGTGGTGGACACGAACAGCGTCGCCTCGGCCAGGCCGTAGGACGGCTTGATCGCGGTCTCCCGCAGGCCATACGGTGCGAACGCCTCGTAGAACTTGCGCATCGACGCCGGGGACACCGGCTCGCTGCCGTTGAGGATCCCCTTCACGTTGCTCAGGTCGAGCGGCGGCTCGCCCTCCTTGGGGACGCCGCGCACCGCGGCGTGCTCGAACGCGAAGTTGGGCGCGACGGTGAAGAGTTCGGAGCCCGGTTCGTCGTCGGGCTTACGCGCCATCTCGCGGATCCACCGGCCGGGGCGGCGTACGAACGCGGCCGGCGTCATGAAGGTGAAGTTGTGGCCCAGCACGGGTGACAGCAGCGCCGTGATCAGGCCCATGTCGTGGAAGAACGGCAGCCAGGACAGGCCACGGTCACCTTCCTTGCCTTCCAGCCCATTGAGCACCTGCAACACGTTGGTGGGCAGGTTCAGATGGCTGATCATCACGCCGGTCGGGGTGCGCGTGGAACCGGACGTGTACTGCAGGTAGGCGATGGTGTTCTCGTCGGCGACCGGCTCCTCCCAGGTGGAGGCGACCTCGGTCGGTACCGCGTCGACCGCGATCACCCGGGGCCGCTCCTTGGCCGAACGGGAGCGGATGAATTTGCGGACACCTTCGGCGGCCTCGGTGGTGGTCAGGATCGTAGAGGGGCTGCAGTCGTCCAGCACCGCGTGCAGGCGGCCGACGTGGCCCGGCTCGCTCGGGTCGAACAACGGCACCGCGATCCGGCCCGCGTACAGCGCGCCGAAGAAGGCGACGAGGTAGTCCAGGTTCTGCGGGCACAGGATGGCGATGCGGTCGCCGGGCTGGGTGACCTGCTGCAGCCGGGCTCCGACGGCGCGGTTACGGGCGCTGAAATCGCGCCAGATGATGTCGCGGTATACACCGTCCCGTTCGGTGGAGTAGTCGATGAATCGATAGGCCAGCTTGTCGCCGCGAACCCTCGCCCACTTCTCAACGTGCTTGACCAGGTTGGTGTTGTCCGGGAACCTGATCTTTCCATTCACGATGAACGGGTTGTGGTACGGCATTCCGCTCTCCTGTCACACCTGTTTTAGGTCGGCGTGCGCCGACGTTTTGTTCTCTGGTCGGCCAGGCCGACGGTTTCCATTTCTACGCGGGCCAGTCCTCGCGCGGCGCCACGGGCGCCAGCCTCCTGCTCATCCCAGGCCGGCTTCTACCAGGATCGGGTCCGCAACAAAGTCTTATAGCTCTTAAATTCCTCTTAATGTTAAGGGGCGGCCCGCGGCACACCAAATCACAAGGTACCGCTGATCTGCACCGGCAACGGGCTACTGACGGCTGTGTCCCGCGGCCGGTCATCCATGTTTCGGGTGCGGCGCATTGCTGATCAGTCCTTGAACCCAGTTCAACGTCCAATCGGTCGCCGCCTGCCCGTCCAGGTTCCAGAACTGTGTCGTCGCGTACAACGCGTGGATGGGCTGGCCGGCACCCCCGGCCAGGGTGTTGAGCGTGTTGGGCAGGTTGGCCACGCTGAACGCCTCGTCCGGCGCGGCGCAGATAAGGTCGCCCGGTGCGCAGATCTCATTGGTCTTGTCGTTGAGCGCGCCGAATCCACCGGGCCGCGCACCGGTCATGGTCAAACCCAGACCGGACAGCACGGGGACTTCGTGCAAGGTGACCTCGGCGCCCTGCCCGGGCGGGTTGGGCCCGATGTCGTTGCCCACCCCGGGCTGGCGGCGACCGTCGGCGATCAACGTCACACCGAGCACCAGGTCGTCGTCGACGGGTCCGCGGCCGTTGCCGATATCGCTGGCGATGTCACCGGCGATCACCGCGCCCTGGGAGAAACCCGTCAGCACGTAACCGGTCAGCGGGCACTTGGCGTTCATGTCCGTCATCGCCTGGACTGTCGCGCGGGTGCCCTCGGCGCGGCTTTCGTTGTACGACATCTGCGTGTCACCGCCCAGCGGGTTGTGGAACTGCGCGGTGTAGGGCGTAGTGTACTCCTGCACCCGGGACGCGGGGAACTGCTGGGTCATCGCCGTGGTCACCTTGTGCAGCAATGCGTTTGGGAATTGCATCGGGTTGACCGGATCGTCCTGCGGGGCGGACTCCCAGGTGCCGGGGATGTTGACCAACTGGACGTCGGGACATGACGCGTCTTGGGAAGCGGGCCGCGGCTTGTGCGGGTGGGTGGTCGTGGAGGGTGGCGGCAGGACACCGGGCGGCACCGCGCTGGGCGGCGCCTCACGGCCGCGCAACATGACCACCACGGCGACGATGACCAACAACACCACGCCCGCCATTGCCAGGGCGGCGGTCCAGGCGAGGACTCGGTGACGCTTGCGCTGGGCGTTGGAAGCCATCTTCTCCTGCTAGCAGAGTCGGTAGATCGCAGCGAGGCGGTCCTCCCGACCCCTGCCGCACCCCTTACACGGTACCGGCTCGCTTGACTGGGTCAGCCGGGCAACAATCCCGGCGCCCGGCTAGCGAATCGCGCCGACGATGTCGCCCGACATGGCTCCCAGTTGCCCCGACCACGATCCCCAGCCGTTGTCGCCGCCACCCGGGAAGTCGAAGTGACCGTTGTGCCCGCCGTTGCTGCGGTACTGCTGATAGAACTCGCGGGAACTGCCCATCGCCGCGCCCGCCTGGCCGATCATCGCGGCGTCGTCGCCACCCATATTCGTCGGGCTGTACACCCAGATGCGGGTGTTGTTCTGCGCCAGCAACGAGGCGTGCACGTAGGGGTCGTGCCACTTCCACCGGCCCAGCTGCGGCGCGCCCCACATGCCGTTGCCGTCCACGCCGCCGAACTGCTGCAGGCCGGCCAGGATCGCCCCGTTGTAGTTGGTGCTAGATGGATACAGGAAGCCCGACAGCGAGCCGGCGAAGCCGAAGCGGTCGGGGTGGAACGCGGCCAGCGCCATCGCGCCATAGCCACCCTGCGAGGCGCCGACGGCGGCGTGGCCACCGGGCGCCAGGCCCTTGTTGGCGGCCAGCCAGTTGGGCAGCTCGCTGGACAGGAAGGTGTCCCACTGCTTGCTGCCGTCCTGCTCCCAGTTGGTGTACATGCTCCAAGCCCCGCCCGCGGGCGCCACCACGGAGATCCCCTTGCCGCCCAGCGTGTTCATCGCGTTGCCCGCGGTGACCCAGTTGCTGACGTCCGGGGCCGCATTGAAGGCGTCCAGCAGATAGACCGCGTGCGGGCCGCCTGCCAGGAAGGCCACCGGGATGTCGCGGCCCATCGCCGCCGACGGCACCATCAGGCTCTCGTAACCGGCCGCCCTCGCCCTACCGGCTGGTCCGCCCGTCACCGTCACACCGATCAAGCCGACCGCCAGCGCGGCTACGGAGAACACCCGAAGAAGCGCTGACATACCCCGCACGACCCTCATGTCCACCCTCCATCTCTAGTCGCTGTCTGCACACTAGCCAGCGCCGTAGTTGCCCCGCCCGCGGGGTAGTGAAACAAATCACACACCAAAACAACCAGCGGCGGAAACCCCGAAGGGTTTCCGCCGCCAGTCGCGTGGTTCTAGGGCTTAGGTGCCCTGGCCGTTCCCGGCCGCCGCAGCGGCGGTGGCCGGACCGGCGCCCGGGGTGGCACCCAGCGCCGACTGCAGGTCAGGCTTCATCGCCTGGAGCTGCGCGCCCCAGTAGGGCCAGTCGTGAGTGCCGTTGGCGTCGAAGTTCCACACCGCGTTGTGGCCGCCGGCGCCGTTGTACGCGTCCTGGAACTTCAGGTTGCTGGTCCGCACGAAGCCCTCGAGGAACTTCGCGGGCAGGTTGTCGCCACCGAGGTCGGACGGCTTGCCGTTACCGCAGTACACCCAGATGCGGGTGTTGTTGGCGACGAGCTTGGCGACCTGAAGCGACGGGTCGTTGCGGGCCCACGCCGGGTCCTCCTTGGGACCCCACATGTCCTTGGTCTTGTAGCCACCGGCGTCGCCCATCGCCAGGCCGATCAGCGACGGGCCCATCCCCTGCGACGGGTCCAGCAGCGCCGACAGCGAGCCGGCGTAGACGAACTGGTTCGGGTGGTAGGCGGCCAGGATCAGCGCCGACGACCCGGCCATCGACAGCCCGACCGCGGCGTTGTTGGTGGACTTGACCTGCTTCTGCGCCGACAGGTACGCCGGCAGCTCGCTGGTCAGGAAGGTCTCCCACTTGTAGGTGGTGCAGCCAGCCTTACCGCAGGCGGGCGCGTACCAGTCTGAGTAGAAGCTGGACTGGCCACCGACCGGCATGACGACCGAAATGCCGGACTGGTTGTACCACTCGAAGGCCGGGGTGTTGATGTCCCAGCCGTTGAAGTCGTCCTGCGCGCGCATACCGTCGAGCAGGTACAGCGCGGGCGAGTTGGCGCCACCGCTTTGGAACTGAACCTTGATATCGCGGCCCATCCCCGCGGAAGGAACCTGCAGGTATTCCACCGGCAGACCGGGGCGCGAAAAAGCACCAGCGGTCGCCGAGCCCCCCACGGCGCCAATCAGGCCCGAGAGCAGGGCCGCGCCAGCGGCCGCCACCACGAGCCGCCGCGGCGTACCCGCCACGGCGCCGCGAAACCTGTCGACAAGCGTCATCCTTGCTTCCTCATCCTTTCGGCGCGCCCATCATCCGGACGCGTCCATGACTTGGGTCGTACTGCATGCGATCTCCGCGCAGCAGTGCCCGTGTAGTCAACCACACCTTCAGCCGCCGGGTCGCATCGAGGAGGCCCCGCAAAGCGTCAATCGGCCCTCACTACCCAATGTTTTCCAAGCGAAACATCAACGCCGTTGGCGGCGTTTTCGCATGTGCCTGAGCGATATTGCCAGCAGGTAAAGGCCCAAATGTGAAGTTGCTGGCAATCTTTCAAGGGGGCGCGGGTCGTGGCTATTTTGAGATTGGTCGAAAATTCCACTGCGCGGGGCTTACTCGCGGGGCGGCGGCGGGGCCTCTGCGGGCACCGGCAGCCCGCACCTGGCTAGCTCGTAGCGCGGAACCCGGTCGATCCGGTACTCGGTGAATTCATAGGAATGCAACAGGTTGGAGAGGAATCGGTGCGGGGTCATCGGTGCGCGCACCGAGCTCAGCACCGCCTGCGTCTCGGGACATTTCAGGGCCGTTACCGCCTCCGCGACCCACTGCATGTCCAAATAACCTGGAATACCGGGGTACACCTTCACCCACGGGCCGTCGGCGATCACCCAATCCGGGAAGAGGTTCTTGTCGTGCCCGATGCGACCGTGCTGCAAGCGTTCCGTGTGTTGCGCAAGCGGATTCGCCAATCCGATCTGGTCGATCACCCTGACATCGAGCCCGACATTCATGCCTACCATGCCGAGGTTGGTGAAAAACACTGTGTGCTGCGGTTTTTGGGGTGACTTGTCGGTGCTTCCCGGCTGCGGCTGGGCCATCGGCACCAGGTCCCACTGGATGTAATTGCCCGACGGCAGCAGTAACGCGCCGTCCGGGGTGTTGTCGAGCGCTGTCAGGATGGCCGCCATCCGCGGATACCCCAGGTAGTCGGCGGCGGTCAGCGGATGTGCGTGCCCGGTCGCCTGGGCGTAGAAGCGCCGCTCGTCGACGATTCCGGAGTAGGTGACGTGGGTGGCATCGTCGCCCATACCCGGTGAATTCGCCGCCCACAGCGACCAACCGGCCACACCCAGCCAGAGCGCGCCGGCTGCGCCGGCCACCCAATAGCCCGTCTCCCGTGAATAGTCCTGGCCGTCCGGTATGGCCACCGGGATGACGGCCACCGGGGCCAGCAAGCAAAACAGCGGCGCCAGCAGGACCCGCCCGTGCATGAAGTCGCCCCCCTGCCGGATCCAGTAGAGCGCCTGCAGCAGACCGCTCACCAGAACGAAGGCCACGACGGCCGGCGGGCTTTGGACCGCCCGGGCCACCCGCCCGTAGTTGGGCGCCAGCGCGGGGCGCAGGAACGACGGCCGGCGGCGTGCCGCCAACAGCAGCACCCCCAGCGGCACGAGGAGCACCACCGGCACCCACACCGCATAGGGCGCGTCGAAGTTCGAGAGGTAGATCATGCCCTGGGACCACTTGTCGCCGGCCGCATCCTTGGCCAGGGCGGTTCCGGGCACCAGCAGGCCGTAGTAGCCCATCCGGAAGATCTCGTAGCCAACAGGCAGCAATCCACCGGCCACCACGACCAACACCCGACGGCGCCACGTCCGCGCCGCGACCAGCATCATGATCAGCGCCAGCCCGCCCATCAGCGCCAGCTCGGGCCGGACCAAGACGCTGAAGCCGGCCACGAACGCCAGCGCGCCGATGAAGAGCCTGCGATCCGGGCGGTTGCGCACCGGCTGGGCCCAGCAGACCATCATCCACCACAGCAACCCGAGGTAGGCCAGCGTGAGCCCGCTCTCCAGACCCGAGGTGGCGAAGTCACGCGAGGGCGGCAGCGCGATGTAGACCAACGCGCCGGCGGGCAGCATGACGGCCCTGCGGCCGCGCAGGCTGGGTGCATACAACCGGGCGGCCCCGAGCATGAGCAGCGCCACGCCCACCACCGAAAGTGTCAGGGCCAGCGCCAGCGCCACATATTCCATGCGCATCGGCCCGCCCACCCAACTGCCGACGTACATCAGGTAGGTCCAGGCCGTGGACGTGTTGGCCTCCACCCGCTCGCCCTGGTTGAAGACCGGGCCGTTGCCCGCGAGCAGGTTGCGCACCGTGCGCAACACGATCAGGCCGTCGTCGGCGATCCAGCGCCGCTGCCAAGCGCCCCAGCCGAACAGGAAGGAGACCACCGCCACGCTGATCCACAGGCTGACCCGCACCATGGAGGTGTACGGGAATACCGGCCAGCCCAACCTCCTGATGACCGGCCGGCCGCGCATCATGCGCGCTTTGAGGGCCTGCAGTTCGGGGCTAGCCGAAGGCAACGGCGGCTCCAAGCGTCGCTATCCACGCCAGAAAAAGCAGTTGCAGCACCCGGTCGCGCAGCGCGATGTCCTCAGGCTCGCCGGCCAACCCGCCGTCGACGTCGACGGCGTAGCGCAGGATCGCGATGGTGAACGGGACCATCGACACCGCGAACCAGGACCCCGAGTGGCGGTCACGCTCGAACGCCCACAGCCCGTAGCAGAGCACCACCGCGGTGGCCGACATGGTCCAGACGAACCGCAGATAGGTGCTGGTGTAGCTCTCCAGGGACTTGCGGATCGCGGCGCCGGTGCGCTCCGCGACCTGCAGCTCGGCGTAGCGCTTGCCGGCCACCATGAACAGCGACGCGAACGCCGCCGACAGCAAAAACCATTGCGATAACGGGATGCCGGTGGCCGCGCCGCCGGCGATGGCCCGGAGCAGATAGGCCGACGACACGATGCAGATGTCCATCACCGCTTGGTGTTTCAGGCCGAAGCAGTATGCCAGCTGCATGCCGAGGTAGACGGCCATCACCACCGACAGGTCGGGCGTCAGCCAATAGGAGAGCGCCAGCGAGGCCGCCCCCAGAACCACCGCGAGGGTGTACGCCAGCCATTCGGGCACCACGCCGGCCGCGATCGGCCGGAATCTCTTGGTGGGGTGCTCGCGGTCGGCGTCAACGTCGCGCGCGTCGTTGACCAGGTAGATCGACGAGGCCGCCAGGCAGAACACCACGAACGCCACGGACACCTTGGTCAGCACGTCCACGTAGTCGTAGCGGACCGGGCCGCCCAACGCGGCCAGCGGCGCGGCCAGCACCAGGACGTTCTTCACCCATTGCCGCGGGCGCATCGCCTTGACCACACCGACCACCACGTTGCCCGAGGGCCCGGTCACCACGTCTTCACTCATTCGCCCAGACCTTCCGCGCCGGGCCTTCAAGCCGAACGGCGATTCGCGCGACGGTGGCACCGAGGGCGATGCCGCAGGCCACGTCGCTGGGATAGTGCACCCCCAGCAGCATGCGCGACAACGCCATCGGGGGAACCAACAGGGCGGGCAGCGGTAAACCGGTGATCCGGCCCATCAGGATGGCCGCGGCCGTCGTCGAGGTGGCATGCGCGGACGGGAAACTCAGCTGGCTGGGCGTGCCGACGTTCACCACGACGGCCGGATCGTGCGGCCGCTTGCGCCGCACCACCCGCTTGACCAGCACGGCGGCGGCGTGCGCGGCGAACGCGCCGGCCCCGGCCACCAGCCAATCCCAGCTCCGTTTCGGCATCAACAGCGCGCCCACCGCCGCCACGACCAGCCAGCCGATGCTGTGTTCGCCGAAATGGGACAGCCCGCGCGCCGCCGTCAGCACACCGGGGCGATCGGCCAAGGCCGATTGCACGGCCACGAGCGCGGCCACCTCCCCAGTAGGGGGCCTGGAAGGAGGGGCTTCAGGCATGCTCTCGCTCGGCGTGCGCGGGTAGCAGCGCCGTCTCCCACTTCTGCTTGCTCGACAGCACCGGCAACGCGCCCCGGTACGTCTTGCGCATCTCGTCGAACCGGCCCACCAGCCGGCGCTGCCGGCGCAGCGAGGCGAACAGCAGCTGGAACATCTTGCGCCGATCGCGTTGCCGGTAGACCACGCCGCACCCATCGGCCGTCGTCACGGTGACGCCGTCGACCGTGCACAGCCGGAACCAGCGGGCGTCCTGGGTCGGCACGTTGAACTCCGGGCGCTGGTGGGCTTCGGGGTCGGCCTTGGTCGCGTTGTGCGCGATGCCGCGGGCCAGCCGGTAACCGATCGACAGCGGGTTCACCGGCGGCTTCATCGCCTTGGTCTTGTTCGCCGGCGGCGGCAGTTCGCTCGCCGCCGGCAGCACCACCGCGTCCGGGTATGCCTTGCGCAGACGATGCACCTCGGGCAGCGCGGATTCCAGGATCGAGAAGATGTGCTCCGGGCCGGCCAAGAAGTCGTCGATGGCCTTGTTCTGGATCGCCACGGTCGAATACTCAAGGCAAGCAAGGTGTTTCAGCGTAGCCTTCAGGTGACTGCGAACCAGTCCGGTGACATCACCGTCCCAGTGCATCGCGGCGACCACCAGCCTGTTGCGCAGATGGAAGTACGCCTGCCAGTCGATGGCGTCGTCCTTGTCGCTCCAGGCCATGTGCCAGATCGCCGCGCCGGGCAGCGTGACGGTCGGATATCCGTGCTCGCCGGCGCGCAGACCGTATTCGGCGTCGTCCCATTTGATGAACAGCGGCAGCGGCTGTCCCAGCTCCTCGGCGACTTGCCGCGGGATCATGCACGTCCACCACCCGTTGAAATCGACGTCGATGCGCCGGTGCAGCAGCGCGCTCCGAGCGTTGTTGTCGTTCAACGGGAATTCGGCGAAGTCGTGGTCGTATTCGGCGTGCGGCGCGGCGGTCCACATAAAGTTCGACTGGTTGACGACCTCGCCCATGATGTGCAGGTGCGACGGCTCCTGCAGGTTGAGCATCTGACCGCCGATGAGCATGGGCGTCTTGGCGAAGCGGTGCAACGCCAGCACCCGCAGGATCGTGTCCGGCTCGATGCGGATGTCGTCGTCCATGAACAAAATCTGTTGACAGTCCGTGTTTTTCAGCGCCTCGTACATCACTCGGCTATAACCGCCGGAACCGCCGAGGTTGGGCTGGTCGTGGATGGACAGCCGGTTGCCCAGGCCGGCGGCCGCTGCCGCGAAGTCCGGATGATCGCGCACCTTGCGCACGCCCTGGTCCGGGACGATCACGGCCCCAATCACCGCGTCCACCAACGGATCCGCGGTGAGGTCGGCCAGGGCGTTGACGCAATCGGCGGGCCGATTGAACGTGGGGATGCCGACGGCGATGTTGGCCGTACCCGGGGCGGCCTCGGTGGCATACCAGCCACCGCTCACCAAGCTGACCGCGGTGTCGGTGGTGATGTCGAACCAGATCCAGCCGCCGTCCTCGAACGGCTTGAGCGGCACCTCGATCTCGACGATGGCCGGCTGATCGTCGGTGCCGACGAATTGGCGGCCCTCGACGGAGATCCGCACCCCGGTGGCCTTGGTCCGGTACACGTCGACGCGGCCGGTGCCGGTCAGCTCGACCCGCAGCGCCACCGACGTGCAGATCGACCAGCGGCGCCAGTAGCTGGCCGGGAAGGCGTTGAAGTACGTGGCGAACGACACCTCGGACTCTTTGCCGATCTCGAGCGAGGTGCGGCTGGTGGCGTGCGCGCGCCGCGCATTGGTGGTCGATTCCTCCAGGTACAGCTTGCGCACGTCGAGGGGCTCGCCCGGACGCGGCAGGATGATTCTGGAAAGCAGGCTTACAGCAGTCATTAGGCGCCGCTCCTCCCCCTCGCTTCGTCCCCCGCAAGCGGGAGGTGCCCCCACTGCATCGTCGCCGGCGCGCATCCCCCCGCGCCTTCCTCCACTAGAGCTTTCCCGTCGCGCAAGTGCGGCGCGAGGGTGTTGTCGTACATGTTCAGTGCGCTGGCAATCGCCATGTGCATATCCAGATATTGGTAGGTGCCCAACCGGCCACCGAAAAGCACTTTCGACGACGCGGTTTCGGCCTTCGCCCGCCCTCGGTACGCGGCCAGCAGGGCGCGGTCGGCCTCGGTGTTGATCGGATAGTAGGGCTCGTCCTCGTCTTCGGCGAACCGCGAGAACTCCCGCATGATCACGGTCTTGTCGGTCGGGTAGTCGCGCTCGGTGTGGAAGTGCCGGAATTCGTGGATGCGGGTGAAGGGCACTTCGGGATCGTTGTAGTTCATCACCGGCGTGCCCTGGAAGTCCCCGATCGGCAGCACCTCTACTTCGAAATCCAGTGTGCGCCAGCCGAGCCGGCCTTCGGTGTAGTCGAAGTAGCGGTCCAGTGGGCCGGTGTAGACGACCGGCGCCTCGGGACTGTCGGCGCGCAGCCGGTCGCGGACGTCGAACCAGTCGGTGTCCAGCCTGACCTCGATGCGGTCGTCGGCGGCCATGTTCTGCAGCCACGCCGTGTACCCGTCGACCGGCAGCCCCTCGTAGGTGTCGCTGAAGTATCGGTTGTCGAAGGTGTAGCGCACCGGCAGCCGGGTGATGTTGGCGGCGGGAAGTTCCTTGGGATCGGTCTGCCACTGCTTGGCGGTGTATCCCTTGACGAACGCCTCGTACAACGGTCGGCCGATCAGCGAGATCGCCTTCTCCTCGAGGTTTTGCGCGTCCTCGGTCTTGATCTCGGCGGCCTGCTCGGCGATCAGCCGGCGCGCTTCGTCCGGGGTGAAGTATCTGCCGAAGAACTGCGACACCAGGCCCAGGCCCATCGGGAACTGGTAGGCCTGCCCGTTGTGCATCGCGAACACACGGTGCCGGTAGTCGGTGAAGTCGGTGAACTGCCGCACGTAATCCCAGACTCTCTTATTAGAGGTGTGGAACAGGTGGGCGCCGTATTTGTGGACCTCGATGCCGGTCTGCGGCTCTGCCTCGGAATAGGCGTTGCCGCCGATATGCGGGCGGCGTTCCACCACGAGCACGCGCTTCCCGAGTTGGGTAGCCACGCGCTCGGCAATGGTCAGGCCGAAGAATCCAGAGCCGACGACGAGGAGATCGAAACGAGCGGTCATCGGTTGCTTAGGGTATCCGACCGCGTGGGCCTAACCCATTTGGCGAGGCCAGGAAGTCCGGCTTCGGCCAAATGACGGCGGACTCAGGACGCGTCAGCTCGGCGATCACAGTCGGAGTCGCAATTACCTCACGATTCAATATCACCACTCTAGTCACAGCAATCTCACTCGTACCATCGACTCTGTGTGGTTCTCGCCAGCTAGAACGGCGGGCCGCACCGACACAACACAGTTGAAGATTGAGTTGTCCAGATTGAGGAGACTTCCGTGCCGAACCGACGCCGACGCAAGCTTTCGACAGCCATGAGCGCGGTCGCCGCTGTGGCAGTGGCGAGTCCTTGCGCATACTTCCTTGTCTACGAATCGACGGCCGGCAGCAAGCCGCCCGAGCACCACGATTTCAAGCAGGCGGCCGTGATGAGCGACCTGCCCGGTGAGCTGATGGGCGCGCTGTCGCAGGGGCTGTCGCAATTCGGGATCAATCTGCCCCCCGTGCCCGCGCTGAGCGGGGGTGCGACCAGCACTCCGGGGCTGACCAGCCCCGGCCTGGGCACTCCAGGCCTCGGGACACCGGGACTCACGAGTCCGGGCTTGACGAGCCCGGGGTTGACGAGCCCCGGCCTGACCAGTCCCGGCTTGACGAGCCCCGGCCTGACCAGCCCAAGTCTGGCGAGCCCGGGCCTGGCGCCCACGACGCCAGGGCTCACCGCGCCCGGCGCGCTGCCGACCACGCCGGGCGCGGGAGTGGCGACCCCGGGTGCGGGGCTCAACCCCGCGCTTTCCAACCCCGGGCTGACCAGCCCGGCCGGCATCGCGCCCGGACTGGGCACTCCGACGGCCGCTCAGGGTGAGGTGCCGATCACGGCTCCGGCCAGTTTGGACCCGGGCGCCGACGGCACCTACCCGATCCTCGGTGACCCGTCGTCCTTCGGCAACGGTTCACCGATCGGTGGCGGCACCGGCCTCGGCGGCGGGAGCGGGAGCTCCAGCGGCGGCGGCGGTGGTCTGGTCAACGACGTGATGCAGGCCGCCAACCAGCTCGGCGCCGGTCAGGCCATCGATCTGCTCAAGGGCTTGGTGATGCCGGCGATCACGCAGGGTATGCGTGGCGGCGCGGGCGCGCTCCCGGGTGCCGCCGGTGCCCTGCCGGGTGCCGCCGGTGCCCTGCCGGGTGCCGCTGGTGCTCTGCCGGGCGCCGCGGGTGCTCTGCCGGGCGCCGCGGGTGCCCTGCCGGCCGCCGCGGGTGCTGCCGGCGCGTTACCGGCTGCCGCCGGTGCGGCACCGGTCCTGCCTCCCGTCTAGACCTTCGGGGGAACCCTCCAACCAGACGGCACCGCAGATTCTTTCTGCGGTGCCGTCGATTTTCGCTCAGATTCCCCCTGGCCAGTTCGTGTCGTCTCATCATTAACATTAGAAACACAAGTAACATCGCCTGGTGTCTCCTAGTCGTGGGCCGACGACGTTGCTCACCGCCATCGCGGCGACCGTCGTCATCGTGTCCTGGGTGGCGGACACGACGCGCGACCGCGGGACGGCCGGCCCGCCGCCCGCCCACGACACCCAACTGGCCGAACAGCCGCTGATCGGGCTGGGCGGCGGCGTCACGGTTCGCGAGATCAGCCAGGACACCCCGTTCTCGCTCGTCGCCCTCACCGGCGACCTGGCCGGCACGTCGACCCGGGTGCGGGCGAAGCGCCCCGACGGTTCGTGGGGGCCCTGGTACCAGACCGAGTACGAAACCGCGGCGCCCGACGGGGCGACGGCGGCCGGGTCACTCGAGGGGCCGCGCGGCACCGACCCGGTGTTCGTCGGCACCACCACGACCGTCCAGATCGCCGTCACCCGACCGATCGACGCGCCGGTGACCCTGGGGACACTCCCCGCACCCCCCAAGGACCCGGCCGACGAGGCCGGGCTCGGCTACAAGCCGGCGTCCAGGGAACAACCCTTCGGGCAGAACATCTCCGCCATCCTCATCTCGCCACCGCAAGCGCCGGCGAAAGCGCAGTGGACGCCGCCATCCGGGGTCTTGATGCCCGGCCAGGCCCCCGCCATCATCAGCCGGGCGGAATGGGGCGCCGACGAATCGCTGCGATGCGGTAGTCCGCAGTACGACAACGGGATTCGTGCCGCGGTCGTGCACCACACCGCCGGCAGCAACGACTACTCGCCGCTGGAATCGGCCGGGATCGTCAAGGCCATCTACACCTACCACAGCAAGACTCTGGGGTGGTGCGACATCGCCTACAACGCCCTTGTCGACAAGTACGGCCAGGTGTTCGAGGGCAGCGCCGGGGGGCTGACCAAAGCGGTCGAGGCCTTCCACACCGGTGGGTTCAACCGCAACACCTGGGGCGTGGCGATGATCGGCAATTTCGACGACGTACCGCCCACGCCGATCCAGCTGCGCACCCTGGGCAGGCTGCTCGGCTGGCGGCTGGGCCTGGACGGCGTCGACCCCAAGGGCACGGTGGCCCTGGAGTCGGCGGGTAGCCACTACACCACCTTCGCGGCCGGTTCCATCGCGACGCTGCCGACGATCTTCACCCACCGCGACGTCGGCAACACCGATTGCCCCGGCAACGCCGCCTACGCCCTGATGGACGAAGTACGCGATATCGCTTCGCATTTCAACGACCCGCCGGAGGAATTGATCAAGGCCTTGCAGGGTGGCGCGATCTACGACCATTGGCAGGCGATCGGCGGCATGAACAGCGCGCTGGGCGCGCCGACCTCTCCGGAGGACAGCGCCGAGGGTGACGCGCGGTACGTCACGTTCGCCAGGGGTGCGATGTACTGGTCGCCGGAAACCGGCGCCCAACCCGTGACCGGCGCGATCTACGACGCCTGGGCGTCGCTGAGTTACGAACGCGGTCCGCTCGGCTTGCCAACGAGCGCGGAACTTCAAGAGCCGCTACAGATTACGCAGAACTTCCAGCACGGAACCCTGAACTACGAACGGCTCACCGGAAACGTCACCGAGGTCGCCGAAGGCATCACGACGCCGCTGTCGACGGAATCGCCGAGCGGCCCGACCGTTCCCCCCGAACACTTCTCGCTACCGGCGCACCCGTCCGCCACCTAGAGCCACCAGCGCTCCAGCACCCGCCCCACTCCGTCGTCATTGTTGGCGGCGGTGACCTCGTCGGCCGCGGCCTGCACGTCGGGATGGGCGTTGCCCATCGCCACGCCATGACCGGCCCAGCGCAGCAGCGGTAGGTCGTTGGGCATGTCGCCGAACGCCACCACCTCCCCGCTGGTGATCTGCAGAGGCCTGGCGATCTCGTCCACACCGGTGGCCTTGCTGACGCCCAGCGGCACGATTTCCACGAGCCCGTTGTTGGTGGAGTAGGTGATATCGCCCTCGATGCCGACATGCTTGGCGAGTTCGGCGGCCATGTCGGCGCTGCGGGCCCCGCTTCGGCGGATGAGCAGCTTGATCGCCGGCGCGCTCAGCAGGTCCTCGATCGACACCTCGGTGTTGTCCGGATTCAGCCAGGCATGTTCGTAGCCGGGCGAGCTGATGAACTGGGGGGTCGCCGTGTCGTGGGCACTCTCGCCGATTCGCTCGACGGCCAGGCCCGCGCCCGGGATGACGCGCGTCGCGAGCTCCGCCAACTCGGCCAGGGTGTCGACGGGCAGCGTGCGCGTCGACACCACCCGGTCGGTCGCCGGGTCGTAGACGACGGCACCGTTGGCGCACACCGCGATCGGCGCGAAGCCGAGCGCGTCGACGACCGGGCGTATCCACCGCGGCGGGCGGCCGGTCGCCACGACGAATGTCGCGCCGGCGGCGACGGCGGTCCGCACGGCATCGCGGGTGCGCGGGGTGATGGTTTCGTTTTCGTCGAACAAGGTGCCGTCGACGTCGCAGGCTATGAGCGCCGGCTGAGTCACGTTGAAGTCATTCGGGCGCTTCGGCCTTCGCAGCTGGCCGGTGTGATCAATGCACTCCGCTCTGGTTCTGTCCCGGTCGGGTCACGCCGTCGGTGCCGTATTTCTGCATCCGCGCCTGCAGCTCCGACAGGCGGATCGCCCGCGAATCTTCCTGGGTGGGCGCGGCGCCGCCGAGCCGACGCGGCACCCAGAATTCGCCCTCCGGATGCGGGTATTCCTCCTGCACCCGGTACAGCAACGCCGTCATCGCCTCGCGCAGCGCCGCGTTGAGCTGCTCGGGCGTGCCGTGCGGCGGCAGCGGCCGCCCGGCGGCGACGGTGATCGGAACCTTGTTGCGCCACACCTTCTTTGGATGATCCTTTGGCCAAATCCGGTGCGCACCCCAGACGATCACCGGAACGATCGGCACCTGCGCGTCCAGCGCCATCCGGGCCGCACCGGTCTTGAACTCCCGAAGCTCGAAGCTTCGGCTGATCGTGGCTTCGGGGTGCATCCCGATGAGCTCGCCCTGCCGCAGCCGCTGCACGGCCACATCGAGCGCGTCGTGCCCGGTCCTGCGGTCCACCGGGATCAGCCTGGCGTGCTCGATGACGTAGTTGACCGCTTTGACGTCGGCCATTTCCGCCTTGATCATGAAGTACGCGCGCCGACGCCGCTCACGCACGGCGAGGAGCGTCGGCAGCCAGTCCAGGTAGCTGGTGTGGTTCTGGGCCAGCAGGGCGCCGCCGCGCTCGGGAATGTTCTCCAGGCCGCGATACGTGAATTTGGTCCCCTGCATCGCGACCAGGGGCGGGACGATCCACTCGCACAGCCGGTAAAACCCCTCAGGCATGTCTTCCTTACCTTTCTTGCAGGGTGGTTGTTGCCCTCGGCCGTAGGCTTCGAACTGCCCAGGGACGTCGGGTATGGCTTT